>JBMOIP010000073.1:0-21935 GCA_049317265.1 Bacteroidales bacterium | reverse complement strand
GATCCACCAAGATCAAAGCTGAGTATCCTGATTTTCTTGACATTCAGGTAAAATCATTTCAGGATTTTTTCCAATTGGAGACGAATCCCGAAAACAGGGTCAATGAAGGGTTGTACAAGGTTTTTACTGAAAATTTCCCGATCTCCGATGCACGGAATAACTTCGTGCTCGAGTTTCTGGATTATTTCATAGACCCGCCACGCTACTCTATCGAAGAGTGTATTGAACGTGGACTGACTTACAGTGTCCCCCTCAAGGCAAAGCTGAAGCTTTATTGTACGGACCCGGAGCATGAAGATTTTGAAACAATCATCCAGGATGTTTATCTTGGAATGATCCCTTATATGACCCCCCGGGGTACATTTGTCGTTAATGGTGCCGAAAGGGTTGTCGTATCTCAATTACACCGTTCACCCGGTGTGTTTTTCAGTACAAGTTTCCACGCCAACGGTTCCCAGTTGTATTCTGCCAGGATTATTCCTTTCAAAGGATCCTGGATTGAATTTACAACCGATATCAACAATGTCATGTATGCATATATCGACCGGAAGAAAAAATTACCGGTAACAACACTGCTTCGTGCCATTGGCTTTGAAACTGATAAGGATATTCTTGAGATCTTCGGGCTTGCCCAGGAGATCAAAGTGAGCCGGACAGCCCTGAAAAGGGTGATCGGTTCAAAATTGGCGGCACGTGTTGTACGGGCCTGGATCGAAGACTTCGTGGATGAAGATACCGGCGAGGTTGTCTCCATCGAACGTACCGAGGTGATCATCGAACGTGAAACAATCCTTGAAAACGATCATATTGACCTTATCCTTGACGCCGGTATCAAAGCGATCCTGGTGCACAGGGAAGAGGCCCTGACCACAGACTATTCCATTATCTTCAATACCCTGCAGAAAGACCCTGCAAACTCTGAAAAGGAAGCTGTTGAATTTATCTACAGGCAATTAAGAAATGCTGAACCCCCCGATGAAGAGACAGCCCGGGGTATTATTGAGAAGCTATTCTTTAGCGATAAGCGATATGACCTTGGTGATGTCGGACGTTACAGGATCAACAGGAAACTAAACCTGACCACTCCGGTTGAAACAAAAGTTCTGACCAAGGAAGATATCATCTCCATTATAAAATACCTGATTGAACTCGTCAATGCGAAAGCGGAAGTTGATGATATCGATCACTTGAGCAATCGTCGTGTACGTACCGTGGGTGAACAGTTGTTCAACCAGTTCGGTGTTGGCCTTTCCAGGATGGCCCGTACGATCCGGGAACGTATGAATGTACGTGACAATGAGGTGTTTACTCCAATGGACCTGATCAATGCCAAAACATTGTCTTCGGTCATCAACACCTTTTTTGGTACCAATCAGTTGTCTCAGTTCATGGACCAGACAAATCCGCTGTCGGAGCTTACGCACAAACGCCGTATCTCTGCCCTCGGACCTGGCGGTCTTTCCCGCGAACGCGCCGGATTTGAAGTCCGTGACGTTCACTACACCCATTATGGCCGGTTATGTACCATTGAGACCCCTGAAGGTCCCAATATCGGTTTGATTTCGTCACTTTGCGTTTATGCGAAGATCGATAAACTTGGATTTATCGAAACCCCTTACCATAAAGTTGTTGACGATCGCGTTACACTCGAAGAGAAACCTACTTACCTGACTGCAGAAGAAGAAGAGCACAAAATCATTGCCCAGGCTACCACGCCGATGGATGATCTGGGTAACTTCAGTGAAGAGAAGGTAAAAGTTCGTTATCTTGCTGATTATCCAATTATTGAGAAATCAAAGGTTGACCTTGTAGATATTGCTCCGAACCAGATTGCATCGATTGCAGCCTCTTTGATTCCTTTCCTGGAACATGATGATGCCAACCGTGCCCTGATGGGATCGAACATGATGCGCCAGGCCGTTCCCCTGTTAAATCCTGAAGCAGCCCTGGTTGGAACCGGCATTGAAGATGATGTAGCCCACGATTCCAGGGTTCTCATCAATGCGGAAGGCGACGGGATTGTTGAATATGTTGATGCCAACGAGATCGTGATCAAGTACCTCCGGGATGAAAAAGAACGGCTGGTCAGTTTTGATGACGATTCAAAGCACTATATCCTTACCAAGTTTGCCCGCACGAACCAAAATACTTGTGTCAATCTTCGCCCAATCGTTAGAAAAGGCGACAAAGTTGCCAAGGGACAGGTTTTGTGTGAAGGTTATGCCACAAAAGATGGTTCCCTTGCACTGGGCCGCAACCTGATGGTCGCGTTCATGCCCTGGAACGGTTACAACTTCGAGGATGCCATCGTGATCTCGGAAAAGGTGTTGAAGGAAGATATTTTCACCTCCATCCACATCGAAGAGTTTACCCTTGAGGTACGCGATACGAAACGAGGTGTAGAAGAGTTGACCAACGACATTCCGAATGTAAGCGCAGAAGCTACGAAAGACCTGGATGAAAACGGTCTTATCAGGATCGGCGCTGAAGTAAGTGAAGGTGATATTCTGATTGGTAAAATTACTCCCAAGGGAGAAAGTGATCCAACACCGGAAGAAAAACTGCTCCGTGCCATTTTTGGCGATAAGGCTGGTGATGTAAAGGATGCTTCACTCAAAGCTCCTCCATCCATGAAAGGCGTTGTTATTGATAAAAAACTGTTCTCCAGGATCGTTAAGGACCGCAAGGCCAAATCCCGTGAGAAGGATGATATCAAGAAACTGGATGATGAGTACCACAAGGAGGTTGACAAACTCCGCATAAAACTCGTGGAGAAACTGAATGTCCTCGTGAGTGGTAAAGTCTCCCAGGGTGTTTATAATAATTTCAAACAGGAAATTATTGCAAAAGGAGCAAAATTCCAGACCAAAAGTCTCATGGATATTGACTACCTGAACATTAACCCGAACAAGTGGACTACCGATAAGGAAAAGAATGATATGATCAAAGTCCTTATCAACAACTTCATCATCAAATTCAAGGAGATCTTAGGCGTACACAACCGCAAAAAATTCGTGGCGGTAGTCGGAGATGATTTGCCTGCAGGAATTGTACAGATGGCGAAAGTCTATATTGCAAAGAAACGCAAACTGAAGGTTGGAGATAAAATGGCAGGTCGCCATGGTAACAAAGGTATTGTTGCCCGAATCCAGCGTGAAGAAGATATGCCGTTCCTGATCGACGGTACTCCTGTGGATGTGGTTTTAAACCCGCTTGGTGTACCTTCGCGTATGAACCTGGGACAGATTTATGAAACCATCCTCGGATGGGCAGGGAAGAAGCTTGGCTTGCATTTCGATACTCCGATTTTTGACGGGGCAACCATTGACCAGATAAACGAGTACCTTGATAAGGCAGGTTTGCCCAGGAACGGGAAAGTCTACCTCCATGATGGTTTATCAGGAGAGCGGTTTGACCAGCCAACCACGGTTGGATTCATCTACATGCTCAAACTGCATCACATGGTTGATGATAAGATGCATGCCCGTTCCATCGGACCATATTCTCTTATTACCCAGCAGCCACTTGGCGGAAAAGCCCAGTTCGGAGGTCAGCGTTTCGGAGAAATGGAAGTTTGGGCGCTCGAAGCATTCGGCGCAGCCAACATCCTGCTCGAAATTCAGACGGTGAAGTCCGACGACGTTATCGGCCGTGCCAAAGCCTACGAAACCATTGTCAAGGGCGAATCAATGCCAACTCCCGGTATTCCCGAATCATTCAATGTACTGGTTCATGAATTACGCGGATTGGGATTGAGCCTCTCTTTTGATTAATGAAGCGGGCGATACATCGCCGGCAACTATTGTGAATTTTCTGTTTTTGGTTTTCAATCGAAATATATAAATAATATGGCTTACAGAAAAGAGGGTCAGGTAAACAGCAGCTTTTCAAAAATTACCATTAGCCTTGCTTCGCCGGAAAAGATACTCGAGATGTCGAGTGGTGAGGTATTAAAGCCTGAGACCATCAACTACAGGACTTACAAACCTGAACGTGACGGACTCTTCTGCGAACGCATCTTCGGTCCTGTGAAAGACTGGGAATGCCATTGCGGAAAATATAAGCGCATTCGCTATAAAGGTATTGTTTGTGACCGCTGTGGTGTTGAGGTAACGGAGAAAAAGGTAAGGCGTGAGCGCATGGGCCATATTCAGCTCGTGGTGCCGGTTGCCCATATCTGGTTTTTCCGTTCTCTCCCGAATAAAATAGGCTCTCTTCTTGGATTACCCACCAAGAAACTGGAGGCAATTATCTATTATGAGAAGTATGTTGTTATCAATCCTGGCGTAAAGGCGATTGACGGAGTCAACTACCTTGATTTCCTGTCGGAAGAGGAGTATTTCGACATTATGGAAAAACTTCCGCAGGAAAATCAATACCTGGATGACAGCGATCCCAATAAATTTGTTGCCAAGATGGGCGCAGAGGCTTTATGCGAATTGCTTGCCCGCCTTGACCTCGACAAGGAATCCTATGATCTTCGTGTAAAGGCCAATACCGAAACTTCACAACAACGTAAAGCAGAAGCGCTGAAGCGTCTTCAGGTTTTTGAATCGTTCCGCGATGGTCAGAAACGCCTCGAGAACCGTCCTGAATGGATGATTGTGAAGGTTGTGCCTGTCATCCCACCCGAACTTCGACCATTGGTGCCACTTGATGGTGGCCGTTTTGCCACCTCAGACCTTAACGACCTCTACCGTCGTGTGATCATCCGCAACAACCGTCTGAAACGATTGATAGAGATTAAAGCTCCGGATGTCATTCTCCGCAATGAGAAACGTATGCTCCAGGAAGCTGTTGATTCATTGTTCGATAACTCCCGCAAAGCAAGCGCTGTTAAAACTGAATCAAACCGTGCGCTGAAATCCTTGTCCGACAGTTTAAAAGGCAAGCAGGGCAGGTTCCGTCAGAATTTACTTGGTAAACGTGTTGACTATTCCGGACGTTCGGTTATTGTTGTTGGTCCTGAGTTGAAACTGAACGAATGCGGATTACCCAAAGAGATGGCTTCTGAATTGTACAAGCCATTCATCATCCGTAAGATGCTTGAACGCGGTATTGTTAAAACCGTGAAATCAGCCAAGAAAATTGTTGACCGCAAAGACCCTGTTGTATGGGATATTCTTGAAAATATCCTGAAAGGACACCCGGTTATGCTTAACCGTGCTCCAACGCTTCACCGGCTTGGAATCCAGGCGTTTCAGCCAAAACTTATTGAAGGCAAGGCAATCCAGTTGCATCCGCTTGTTTGTACGGCGTTCAATGCCGACTTCGACGGTGACCAGATGGCGGTGCATGTTCCCCTGGGAAATGCTGCCATCCTGGAAGCACAACTTCTGATGCTTGCTTCACACAATATTCTCAATCCTGCCAACGGCGCACCTGTTACGGTACCTTCACAGGACATGGTTCTTGGTCTTTACTACATGACCAAAGCCAGGAAAAGCGACAGCGTGTTGAAAGTCAAGGGAGAGGGAATGATTTTCTATTCTCCCGAAGAGGTGATTATTGCTTACAATGAGAAAATGGTCGACCTTCATGCCATCATCAAGGTAAGACACACTTTCTACGAAGGCGAAGAAAAAGTTACGAAAATTATTGATTCAACGGTAGGACGCGTGTTGTTCAACCAGGTTGTACCTGAAGAGTATGGTTATATCAATGCCCTGCTGACCAAAAAATCACTTCGTGACATCATCGGTCAGATCCTTAAAAAGACCGGTACCGCTAAAACCGCGAAGTTCCTCGATGATATCAAGGATCTTGGGTTTAAAATGGCGTTTCAGGGTGGTTTATCCTTTAACCTGGATGATGTTATCGTTCCGGCCATCAAGGAATCACTTGTAGCCGATGCACGTGCTGAAGTTGAAGAGGTTGTGAATAACTACAACATGGGTTTCATCACCAACAATGAACGCTACAACCAGATCATCGATATCTGGACACATGCGAACTCCCAGCTTACCGTGTCGCTGATGAATCAGCTGATCAACGATAAACAGGGATTCAACTCTGTGTACATGATGCTTGACTCAGGCGCCCGTGGTTCCAAAGAGCAGATTCGCCAGTTATCCGGTATGCGCGGACTGATGGCCAAACCTCAGAAATCCGGTGCAGGCGGTGGAGAAATTATTGAAAACCCGATCCTTTCGAATTTCAAGGAAGGATTATCCGTACTTGAGTACTTTATTTCTACCCACGGTGCCCGTAAGGGTCTTGCCGATACGGCTTTGAAAACTGCGGATGCCGGGTATCTCACCCGTCGTTTGGTCGACGTTTCACAGGATGTGATCATCTCTGAAGAAGATTGCGGAACTTTACGTGGTTTGACCATCACGGCCCTCAAAAAAGCCGAAGAAGTTGTTGAATCCTTGTATGACCGTATCCTTGGACGTGTTTCCCTGCATGATATTCATCATCCCCAGACAGGCGACCTGATCATTACTGCCGGAAGTGAAATAACGGAGGAGATCGGATATGTCATTGATAATTCGCCTTTGGAAGGTGTTGAAATCAGGTCAGTTCTTACCTGTGAATCAAAAAAAGGCGTTTGTGCCAAATGTTATGGACGTAACCTTGCCACAGGAAGCATGGTTCAGAGAGGTGAGGCCGTAGGTGTTATTGCAGCCCAGAGTATTGGTGAGCCTGGTACACAGCTTACACTGCGTACTTTCCACGTCGGTGGTGTGGCGGGTGTAAACATTGCCAGCGCCTCGCGTATCGATGCAAAATATGATGGTGTTCTTGAAATCGATGAACTCAGGTCTGTTGATTTTACCAGTGAAGCCGGTGAGAAATATGAAATTGTCATCGGACGTTCAGCCGAGATGAGGATTGTTGACAAAAATACCAGGATCGCCCTTACATCTGCTCATATTCCATATGGCGCCAAGTTGTATTTCAGTGATGGTGATGCAGTTAAGAAGGGTCAGCTGATCAGCGACTGGGATCCGTACAATGCTGTAATTCTCTCCGAGGTGGCTGGAAAGGTCAGTTTTGAGAGCATTATTGAAAATGTAACGTTCAGGGTTGAGTCAGATGAGCAGACAGGTTACCATGAAAAGGTGGTGATCGAGTCACGCCAGAAGGCTAAGAATCCTGCCATCAATATTTTACTGACCTCGGGAGACATCATTAAAACCTACGATATCCCGGTTGGATCCCACATCAACATTGACGATGGGGCCAAAATTAAAGCCGGTGAAGTCCTGGTGAAAATTCCCCGTGCCATTGGTAAAGCTGGTGACATCACCGGAGGTTTGCCACGTGTAACTGAACTGTTTGAGGCCCGTAACCCGTCGGATCCTGCAGTAGTTTCGGAAATTGACGGAGTGGTCTCTTTTGCAAAGAAATTGAAGAGAGGCAACCGTGAGGTAATCATCACCTCTAAAACCCAGGAAGAAAAACGTTACCTGGTTCCGACATCAAAACAAATCCTTGCCCAGGAAAACGATTATGTAAGGGCAGGTACCGCGCTTTCTGACGGTGCTTTAACCCCGAGCGACATCCTCGCTATCAAGGGTCCGATGAAAGTGCAGGAGTACATTGTAAATGAAATCCAGGAGGTTTACCGCTTACAGGGTGTTAAGATCAACGACAAACATTTTGAGACCATTGTGCGCCAGATGATGCGTAAGGTTGAAGTAGAAGATCCGGGTGATTCAAGGTTCCTTGAGGGCGAGTTGATCAATAAAATTGATTTCCGTGAGGAGAATGACTGGATCTACGGTAAGAAAGTAGTTGAGGATCCGGGTGATTCCACAACGCTTAAGGCTGGTCAGATCATCAGTGCCCGTAAGCTTCGCGATGAAATTTCCATGCTGAAGCGCAAGGATAAGAAACTGGTTGATGCACGTGATGCAAAACCGGCCACTGCGTTCCAGATACTGCAGGGGATAACCCGTGCATCATTGCAGACCAAAAGCTGGATATCCGCTGCATCCTTCCAGGAAACAACAAAGGTTCTTACACAGGCAGCCATCAACGCCCGCCAGGATGACCTGATGGGATTGAAGGAAAATGTGATCGTAGGACACCTTATCCCGGCTGGAACCGGTTTACGTGAGTATGAAAATTTAATCGTTGGCAGCAAGGAAGAGTATGAAATCCTGCTCGCTTCAAAAGAAGAGTAACAACTACCCGTATGCAAGACAATAAGAATCCGCTCAATCAGATTAACATTGAGATTTCCGATGAGGTAGGTGAGGGCATCTATTCAAACCTTGCCATTATCACCCATTCGCCGGCAGAGTTCATCGTTGATTTTGTCAAGATGATGCCGGGTGTTCCCAAGGCAAAAGTGAAATCCCGTATCATCCTCACACCGCAACACGCTAAAAGACTTTTTAAAGCCTTGAAGGAGAATGTTGCCAAGTATGAGGCCATCCATGGCGAAATCAGGGATACAGAAGGAGAGATTCCCTATAATTTCCCGGTGCCTACAGCGCAGGCATAGGGGGTGACAAAGTAATAGGGTGACAAGGTAACAGCGTTACAGGGTTGCCGGGTTCAGACTAAATTTAAGACTGGCTGCAAGAATCTTTTCTTGCAGCTTTTTTTATTCCTGGAATTTTTTGAGATTTTCCTCGTATTGTTTTAAAGGTAATTGTTCCTTTTTGGCAAGTTCAAGAGCCGTTTGTTCAGATTTTATTGCCTGCGGCTTGTTGCCAAGTTTGAACATCAGGTTTGCATAGGTGTCGTTGTTCTCTGCGGTGCTCTTTAAATCAACTGATTTTTTTGCCCAAACTGCAGCTTTTTCAAGATGCTTTTTATCAGTTGCAATCTGGAAGAAACTCCAGGCCATGCGGTTTAGCATTGTATAGTCGGTTCCATAGTATTTATCAAACCCGGTATAAGCAAGTTCAATGAATTTCGGGATGTCGGATTTTACCTGGTAAAGGTTCAGATCGGAGGAGAAGATAACTTTATCAGCATCGGCAAACCCGGAACCTTTTATTTTCTGTTTCATCTGGTTGTAACTCTCCTCCGTGAAGGACCTGCTTTTACAAAAATTGGTAAGGGATTGCAGAAAAACACTGTTTATTTTAGCCTCAACGGAGTCCCTGGTGTACAGTTTTTCAAACTCCTTCTGGTGGTTGACCAGGTAGTTGAACTCCCTGGAATCCATGTCGCTGCTATACAGGTACATCATATTCCAATTGTTCCGGTTTGTCAGTTCCGATTCCTGCTGTGCGGCAAAATATTGCTGTAATGGTTCGTTAATGGGCATATAGGCAGCACGTAACCTGTCAAAGTACTTCATCATAAACTCAGGATCCCTGTTTCCATCCTGGAATTTCTTTAAATATGCACTAAACCCTTCTCCAGGGGTAAGTGCAATCTTCCCCATGTCAATATAATCGGTCACTTTCTGGGGAACCCCGACGACTTTGTGCACCATCTCACCTGCGGCATTGACAAACAACAACGTTGGATAAGCCTTTACCTGGTAGGTTTGGGCAAGTTGAACCCCTTCGCCCTTTTCCATGTCGAAATGGGCGCAGATAAAGGTTTTGTTGTAATAATCGGCAATAGTGTCTTTTGTAAACATATTGGCGGCCATCCATTTACAAGGACCACACCAGCTTGTATAAGCATCGAGAAAGATCAGCCTGTTCTCAGTTTTAGCCTGCGACAGGAGCTCCGGCCACGATTTCTCAAGAAAAGTGATGGATCGGTTCTGGGTAAATGCATTGAGGGAAAGAACGATAAGGGTGAAGGATAACAGGCGGAGTTTGTATCTCATGGTTGCATTTTTAAGGATAACTGTTTAAATGGTAAAGATTGTGCGAAGTTAATACCATATCTTTGCATTTTCAGCAAAATTTTCAAAAGGTGTTAAACGGAGAATTTGAGGAAATTGTAATTGTTGGGGCCGGGAGACTGGCAAAGCACCTTGGTTTGGCATTGTTTGAACAGGGATTGAAGATCATTCAAATATACAACCGAACTCCCGAAAGTGGAAGAGATCTTGCCGGAAAGGTTGGAGCTGCGTATACCGATGATTTGCAAAAGATTAATTCCGGAGCGGACCTCTATATACTTGCAGTGGCTGATTCCGTGCTGGAGGATTTGTCTTCGGTGTTACGCCTTGATGGCAAACTGGTGGTACATGCATCCGGCACCATTGACATGGATGTCCTGTCGCCTGTTTCACTCAATCGGGGCGTTTTTTATCCGCTCCAGACTTTTTCGCAAAATGGAAGCGTTGACTTCAGGAGGGTGCCCATATGCATTGAAGGAAGTTCTCAGGAGTCGCTGCGGCAGCTGAAAACACTGGCTGACAAAATTTCCCGGAATGTCCATTATCTCAACAGCGAAAAAAGACGGATTCTCCATCTTGGGGCGGTTATATCTTCCAATTTCACGAATTTCCTCTATGCCATCACAGAGGACCTGCTTCGGTCGAATGAGATTCCATTATCCTTGCTCGAGCCCCTGATCCAGCAGACTGCCGGGAATGTGAAACATGGAAACCTGTTTCTGAGCCAGACTGGTCCGGCTGCAAGGAATGACTATAAAGTACTTGAGAAGCACCGGGAGTTACTCGCTGGTTACCCGGATTTCCTTGAGATATACAACCTTCTTTCAGAAAATATTATCAACTATAAACCACCTCATGGCAAATTATAAGGAACACCTGAAAAACATCAGTACATTTATTTTCGACTACGATGGCGTATTGACAGATGGCAGTATTATCACCACCAATGAAGGTGAAGCCTACAGGGTGTCGAATGTCAAGGATGGTTATGCACTGCAGCTGGCTCATAAAAAAGGTTACCGGGTGGCTGTTATATCCGGCGCAAAGTCGGAATCCATGATGCACCGGATGCGGGCGCTGCAAATCTCGGATGTATTCCTCGGAATCGAGAAGAAATTGGTGACCTACCGGCAATATCTGAAGGATAACAACCTGGCACCTGATCAGGTCTTGTATATGGGAGACGACATTCCTGATTATGAAGTAATGCAGGAGGCTGGTATCTCTGCCTGCCCTGCTGATGCTGCCGAGGAGATCAAATCAGTGGCGACTTATATCTCTCATTTTAACGGAGGGAAAGGGTGCGTGCGGGATGTCATAGAACAGGTGCTTAAAGTTCAGGGGAAATGGATGAATGATGATGCCTGTCATTGGTAAGCAACAAGCGACAACTAAAATCTAAAAAATTGATCAGGTTCCAGGAAGTCATCTCTATAAAATCGTTGAAAGGTGTTGCACAGTTTGTCCGGTTGCCGAATGTGCTGATCATTATTCTGACGCAATTCCTGGTAAGGTACTGCGTCTTTTTGCCATACCTCTATGCCGATGATCCTGCGGCTATTGCTCCACTGACCGATTTTATCCTGCTTGTGCTGTTGACCGTTTTCCTTGCCGTTGGGGGATATGTTATCAATGATTATTTTGATGTTAAGATTGACAGCATCAACCGCCCTGACACTGTGGTCGTTGGCAGGCTCATCAGTGGGCGAAAAGCCATCAAACTTCACATGGCTCTCAACATTATCGCGGTAGTTATAGGGTTTTATCTTGCCTGGCGCATCAAGGCAGTCAGTTTCGGATTTCTCTTTCCTTTGATCTCCGGATTGTTATGGATCTATTCTGCCAGATACAAACGAGTACTTTTCTGGGGGAATTTTATTGTAGCCGGATTGTCTGCATTTGTGATCCTGGTGGTATGGCTCTTTGAGTTTTTCTGGTTGCGACTTAACTCAGTCCAGTTTGCCCATGTTTTGCCAAATATCCGGTGGGTTACCTCTCTAATTCTTGCCTATGCCCTGTTCGCTTTCCTTGTTTCCATGGTGCGTGAAATCATCAAGGATATGGAGGATGTTGATGGAGATGAAAGTGCAGGTTGCCAGACAATACCGCTGGTGGCAGGGATGAACTATGCACGAATCATTGTTGCTGTGCTTTTGATCGTTACCATGCTTTTACTTGGATATGCGCAGTTAATCCTGTACCGTTTCGACCTGCTGATGGCATTTTGGTTTCTCTGCTTTACCGTCCAGGCAGGTGCTTTGTATCTCCTTGTAAAGTTGTTTTATGCCCGTGAAAAACAGGACTATCATTATCTCAGCACCTTGTGTAAACTGATCATGTTCGCCGGGATTCTCTCCATGGAAATAATTTTGATAAGTAATTGATTATGATCGACAGACACCTGACCGGACGACACATCATTCTTGCATCCCAATCTCCCAGGCGACAATACCTCCTGAAGGAATTGGGGCTCGATTTTGAGGTGTTGGAACCAAACGTAAATGAGGTCTATCCTGCCGGATTACAACCCCCGGAGATAGCCCGTTACTTAGCAGAGTTGAAAGCAGAGAGTCTTGGCGAGATCTTCAAAGATGAACGCGCGATCGTTATCACGGCCGATACCATTGTTTCACTGGGCGATGAGATACTGGGAAAGCCATCAGATCACAACGAGGCTGAAAGGATGCTGCAAAAACTCTCAGGGCGCAGGCATGAGGTCATTACGGCGGTATGTATTCAATCCCTGGAAAAGAGAAAGGTTTTTCATGTGGTCTCTTCAGTTTACTTCAAAGTACTCACATCAGAGGAGATAGGCTTTTATATCGACAACTTCAGGCCATTTGACAAGGCCGGGGGATATGGCGTGCAGGAGTGGATCGGGTACATCGGTATTGAGAAGATTGAAGGTTCCTATTTTAATGTGATGGGACTCCCTGTCAAGGAGCTGTACGAAGAGCTGCTGAAATTCTAATGGAGGAAGCTCGGCCTAATGGGGTAAAGCAGAAAGAGGCAGGCAACTGCATTCACTTGAATCACTGATTGCTTCCACCGATACATCGTCCATAAAATAGAAAGTTGATTTAAAGAGTGAATCGGTGGCTGACCGGGTATGAATGTTCCAGAACTCATCCGAAGGTGTGAAATTTCCAATAGTGAGCAGCCGCTCGTTCCCTTTGGCTTTGTAAAGTCCTTTAATACATATCCATTGATCCTGGTCGGTCAGGTACTCCCCGTTACCAAGCGACGTGTAAGGAATTTTTAGTTTGTGTGCGTCAGGTGATTTTAATGCTGTAACCGACAGCAGCGCTCCCAGTTCTTTAAGGGCATAATCTGCCTTCCCCAGGCTGACAAATGCAGTGATACAATAGAGCTGTCCTGCAGTCATGGCAGTATCCAGTTGTGTCTGCAGGTATTCATAAAACTCATTCCTGTTCATACAATAGAACTGCAACCCGGCATAGGCATGACCGGCATGCGGAACCTGACCTCCTTTTTTGTTAAATTCTGTGCCATAGTCCAGGCCTGTGGCGCAGTCGTTGAAGTAATCCGGGGTTGCTGTGTTGGGACTGCTCCAGAAATCAGCAAGATTGATCTGACCCGGCCTTCCCGGGCAGTCACTTTTTAATTCGAACCCCGGATTCCTGAGGAGATTCTGGGAAAACGCCACAGCCGGAAATAGTAACAGGAATAGGGTAAGGCGTCGGATCATGGCACTATTATGAATAATAACCCCCCAAAGCTACAGGATTTATTCCTAATTTTGCGGAACTTTTTTACAGCATGAAAATCACTGAAAATGAATGATAAACCCCTCATACTGATCACCAACGATGATGGAGTTAAGGCTCCCGGAATTCGTGCCCTGATCAGCTATATCCGCCCTTTTGGCAAAATTGTTGTTGTCGCCCCCGACCGACCACAGTCGGGTACGGCACATGCGGTAACCATTGCCCATCCATTGCGGCTGGAGCTCATTTCGAAGGAGGCCGACTATGAAGAGTACAGTTGCAACGGCACACCGGCCGATTGTGTAAAACTGGCCTTTAAAATTGTCATGGGGCGCCGGCCCGATTTCCTGTTTTCCGGCATCAACCATGGAACAAATGCCTCCATCAATATTGTCTACTCCGGTACGATGGCAGCGGTGCTAGAGGGCGCGCTTGCAGGTGTTCCATCCGTGGGTTTTTCATTGAATAATTACAGCCACCATGCTGATTTTGGACCATCAGAAAAGTTTGTCAAGTCAATCGCCTCGAACGTGATTTCCGGAGGTCTTCCCGACGGGGTTTGCCTGAATGTCAATATCCCTGATATACCTGCAGAAGAGATCCTGGGGATACGGCTTTGCAGGCAGGCAGCCGGAACCTGGCAGGAGGACTTTGATGAAAGGGAGGATCCTAACGGGCGTAAATACTACTGGATGAAAGGGGTATATGTGCATACGGGTCATTCCGAAAATACCGACCAATGGGCCGTTGAACACAACTATGTAGCGGTTGTTCCGGTTCAGTTTGACCTCACCTCCAACGCAGCCCTTGAAATTCTTAGCAGCAGGTTCTGATGCGGTATTATATCATTGCCGGCGAAGCTTCGGGCGACCTTCATGCCTCCAACCTGATCAGGGAGTTGAAATTGCTGGATGGCAGCGCTGATTTTCGCTGCTGGGGAGGCGATTTAATGGAACAACAGGGCGCTGTACTTGTAAAACACTACCGCGACCTCGCTTTCATGGGGTTTATGGAGGTAGCATCACATCTGCCCACCATCCTGAAAAATTTCCGGACCTGTGAGAAGGATCTGCTCAACTACCGGCCTGATGTGCTCATTCTTGTTGACTATCCCGGCTTTAACCTGCGCATGGCAAAATTTGCCCGGCAAAACGGAATTAAGGTCTTTTATTACATCTCACCCCAACTGTGGGCGTGGCATGCTTCACGGGTTAAATCGATCAGGAAATGGGTAGACAGGATGTTTGTCATCCTGCCTTTCGAGAAGGAATTCTATGCGGGGTATGATTACAGGGTAGATTTCCAGGGACATCCGTTGCTTGATGTGGTCAATGAGGAGATGAAATTGCCGCTTCGCGGGGAGTTTCTCTGTCAAAACTCCCTGGATGATGTGCCCATCATTGCCTTGCTCCCGGGAAGCCGCAGGATGGAGATTGACAAGGTGCTCAGGGTAATGACCTCTGTCCGTTCTTCGTTCCCCGGATTCCAGTTTGTTGTAGCAGGCGCCCCTTCGATTGAACGTGGGTTTTATAACGGTGTCCTCGGGAAAACGGATATCAAACTTGTTACCGGCCAAACATACGGTTTGTTACGTCACTCCGTGGCGGCATTGGTCACTTCAGGAACCGCAACCCTGGAAACTGCCCTGATGGGGGTGCCGCAGGTTGTTTGTTACCGGGGGAACGCGCTCTCATACCAGATTGCGAAAAGGATCGTCAGTGTGAAGTACATATCGCTTGTCAACCTGATATGCGACAAACTGGTTGCGCCCGAGTTGATCCAGGGCGACCTGAACCAGGACAACCTTATACTTAACCTTCGTTTACTCATCGAACCGGGTCCGGCCAGGGATAAAGTGCTGGAAGGTTACCGGGAGTTGAAGAAACGCCTCGGCGGGCCCGGCGCCTCAGCAAGGGTTGCTGCCCTTATGATGCAATATCTGATAAAAAATTAAGTTATCTTTCCAACCAATTAAATTGTTATGAAACACATGAAATTACTCTTCCTGCTGCTTATGTGCAGTACCTTTATCATCAGCGGCAATGCACAGAAGACTCCGCAGAAAAATCCGGCCGGCCAGCAAAAAGTTGTACGAATCAATCCTGTTAAAATCGACACCAACGACCCTAACAAAAAAGCGTTGAATAAATTTTCAAAAGAGAAGATGTTTAACGTCAATACCCCGGCCAAACCATTAAAGCCGGAAGAGGTGAAAGCGATGAACTTCTTCAATGAAGGATCAAAAAAAGGCAAAGCCGGCAATTATGACGGTGCGATCCTGGATTTTACCCAGTCACTGAATCTTTCAAAAAATGTAAACGCTTATGTGAAGCGGGGCTATGCATACATGATGGTCGGAAACTACGGAGCTGCCATCAGCGACGTTACAGAAGCGCTCAAGTTGCAGGAAACCTACACAAAAGCCTATTTTATCAGGGGATTGTGCCGTTTTGAAACCGGCGATTACAAATCAGCAAAACAGGATCTCGATATATTCCTGGATAAGGACCGCACCAATGCCATCGCCTTCAACTATATGGCCGCCATCTCTTTCATGAACCAGGATTATAAAGGCGCCCTTGATAACTACAATGAAGTGGTTCGTCTTGACCCGAAGTATCCGGATATCTATACCAATCGTGGCATGATGCGCCATTATAACCAGGACTACAAAGGCGCCATGCAGGATTACAATGAAGCGCTGAAAATTGATCCGAAAAATGCGACCGCCTATAACAACCGCGGTGCTGCAAAGATGATGCTGAAGGAACTTGACGCTGCACTCGTTGATTTCAGCGCCGCGATCAACCTCAATGCAAAGTATGCCGACGCTTATGACAACCGCGGACGTGTTAAACAGGCTTTGGGAGATGCTGACGGAGCATGCGCCGACTGGCAGCTTGCCTATTCCAATGGACTGGCGGCATCAAGAGACCTGATCGTAAAGTTCTGTAAGTAGTATTTCCGTAGGATCCCATAAAATGAAGTTGGTTCTGATCAGATCTGCTGCACTGGTTTTTATGCTGCTGTCGTTCATTCCTGTATTGCATGCACAGAAAACCCCTCAAAAGGAGCTGATAGACTCAGGTATCCTAAAGGCCAAACTTGGTGATTTTAAAGCGGCCATCATCGATTTTGACAAGGCTGTTGCGATCGACTCCACCGAAGCGGAACCCTATTACAACCGGGGAATTGTTCGCTGTGAATTGCTTGATTTTACCGGCGCTATCAGTGATTTTAACAAGGTGATCCGGATGAAACCAGCCTATGCCGAACCCTATTACAACCGCGGCTTATCCAAAGATTACCTGAAGGATTACCAGGGTGCCATTAAAGACTATTACATCGCAATTTCCCTGAAGGCAGACTATTACGATGCTTACCACAACAGCGGACTTGCCAAATTTGACCTTGGGGAGTACGAGGAGGCCATAAAGGATTTTACCCGGGCCATCGGTTATAAACCTGATTTTACAGAGGCTTACTATAACAGGGGGCTAAGCAGGTTCAATATCCAGGATTTGTCGGGCGCCATGAAGGATTTTGATGAAGCGATAAAGCTTGATCCTTCGCAGTTTGACTACTTTTCGAGCCGAGGGGCTGCCAAAGCTGCCGATGGCCTCTATGAAGATGCAACCAGCGATTTTATTGCAGCGTTATCACTGAATCCAAAGGATGAGAACTCAAGGATGAATCTCGCCCTGGCTTACCTGTACCTTAAAAAATACAAGGAGGCAGCAGGAGAGTATGACATGGTGATTGCTGCCAATCCAAAGGATGCTGAAGCCCTTGCCAACAGGGGGGTTGCCAGGCACTACCTGGGGAATGAACAAGAGGCCTGTTTTGACTGGAAAGCAGCGTCAGACATGGGGTCTGAAAAAGCCAGATCATATTTGTTGAAATTTTGTGAGTAGATTTCGTATTACCTTTTCCTTCTTTTCCGATTAAGCAAAAGAAAGATGGTGGTGCGTTATGAACTCATGGAGACCTTATCCGCTGCTAAGGCTGGTAATTCCCTTTGCAGCAGGAATCCTTTCTTCTATATTTGTTTTAAATCCGTTTGATGGTGCATGGGCGCCGGTCATTGTTTTATTTGCTTTGACAGCGGGGCTTGTTGCATTGCCAATATTCGTGAAAAGCTACGGTTTGCGGTGGATATCGGGCCTGCTTTTTAATGCATTTTTATTGACGGCCGGGATAGAAATTACGTCGCTTCACAAACCCTCCGGAGATCCGGATTTTATTGGAAATCATCCTGATGGTTTTTTCCTGGCTACAGTTGATGAGCCTCCCTCGGTCAATGCGTCCGGGATCAGGGCGATCCTGAAAATACGATTTCGGCATGGGGAATCAGGATGGGAACGAACGAAGGGCAGCGTGCTGGGGTATCTGAAGACCAGGCCAGGCCACCGGCCGGTACAATTTGGCGATTACCTCATTCTTCATGCGAGGTTTTATAAAATCACTGACAATTCAAACCCCAATACTTTCAACTGTCCCCAATATCTTGCCAATAAGGGAATACTGCACAGGGTTTATGCTGAAACCTACGATTGGACACCGGTAAATATCTGCCCTGAAGGCTTTATCAGGAAAACGGCTTTCGAAGTTCGTGACAGGTTACTGGAGGTTCTCAGGGAAAATCATGTGGAAGGGAAGGAGTTTGCGGTTGCTGCTGCACTTCTCCTTGGTTACGTTGATGACCTTGATTCAGAACTAAGGAAAGATTACGCGGCTACCGGCGCCATGCACATTCTTTCAGTCTCAGGCATGCATGTGGGCATTATTTATCTTTTCCTCGAATTTTTATTGGGATTTCTCAACAAGAGCAGGGCCGGACGGTTTTTCAAGGCATTCCTGCTGCTGGTTTTTATCTGGTTTTATGCCACGCTTACCGGGCTATCCCCCTGTGTTTTACGTTCCGCTGCCATGTTAAGCCTGCCGATCCTTGGAAAGGCGCTCAACCGTTCACCCAACATGTACAACATCATTGCTGCCTCCATGATCATGATCCTTGCCATCGATCCATTTTTAATCATGGATGTTGGATTTCAATTATCTTATCTCGCGGTTACAGGCATTATCCTGTTATACAAACCGATTTACGACTGGTATGTCACCTCTGCGTGGCTCCCTGATAAAATCTGGTCAATCCTGGCAGTGTCGATTGCCGCCCAGATTTCCACTCTGCCCATTACATTATATACTTTCCACCAGTTTCCCAATTATTTCATGCTGACCAACATTTTTGTCGTCCCATTGTCCAGTCTCATCATCTATGTCGGGATCCTGGCGCTGGTTGTCGGACAAGTCCCCATAGTTTGCCTGTTTACGGCTAAAATACTGGTATTCCTTGTTTGGTTGCTCAATACGGTGATTCATTCCATAGAAGAGCTTCCTTATTCAGTCATCCGGGGCATATTTATCTCAATGCCGGAGATGCTGTTGCTTTATGCGTTTATTGCGGCTGTTTTTGTGTTTCTTACCAGCCGCAGGATACTGTTTTTATATTTCACATTATTGACAGCCATCGTTCTGAATATGTTGAATTTAACTTTCAAAATTGATCGGCTGAAATCATCCAGGCTCATGATATTTAATGTCAATCGTGAAGCCTTGTTAATGTTCAGTCACCAGGACAGGGCAATTTTACTCTACCACGGCACCACACGGTCGGCAGGGATCATTAATAGGCCGAACCTTGATCCTGCAATGGCTGCCATGGAGGCATATGGAATCATGCATTACAGGCATTTTTGGTTGAAAACAGCAGACCGTCCTTTGGAAATTGCAAAATCTTTTGTTCCAGTGATGTTCACCGGCGATTTTGCAGAATTTCATGGCTGCAGGATAGCATTACTTGACAAAGCCATTCCCAGGGGGTTTAACGGACACATTGATGCAGATCTACTTATCATCACCGGTAATCCAGGCATAAAGGTCGCGAATGTTTTAAAAGTCTTCAATCCGTCACAAATAATTATCGATGCAACAAATTCGAGGTTTAAAATTAGGCAATGGATGAAGGATGCTTCCGGCCATGGAATTAAATGCCATGCAGTTACAGAAAGCGGTGCTTATGTGAAAGTTTTTTAAAAGATATTTGCAGTTTGAGAAAAAAAGGTTACTTTTGCAACACAATTGAGGATCGGTAGTTCAGTTGGTTAGAATGCCGCCCTGTCACGGCGGAGGTCGCGGGTTCGAGTCCCGTCCGGTCCGCAAAATCACCTAAGGAGGCTTAACGGTCTCCTTTTTTTATTGCCTGATTTGCAGTGTAGTTACAATATTGACAAGGGTTTCCAAGCATATTATTATTTTATGAGTTCACTATTTAATTTTAAATAATATGCAATATTGCATTATTTCTAATACCAATCTAATACCGAAATAATACCATGAGAAACTACGCTACTTACAAGATTGTTTGGAACCGAAAGGGCCAAACAGGTGCTGCACTGGTACAGATTGAAATTCTTTTACCTGATGGAAAACAAAAGTATGTTGGTACAGGATTAAAAGTGACAGCATCAGAATGGGATGCAAAACAAAGACAGATAATAGGCCCATTTGCTACACGTCTCAACAATCAGATTGCAGAAAAAATTGCAAAGATCAGGGCGCATGAACTTGCCCTGATTGAAAAAAACATAAGGCTCACTGCAAATGAAGTAAATATAGCTTTGGAGGTAGTAGATGCCGGATCATTTGTGGCTTTCATGCGTGCTCAGGCAGCTGCCAGGAAGAATATTACTAATGGCACCAGGAGCCTGCATTTAAGAGTTGCAGACAGGCTGGAGCAACATGGAATTATACGATTTACAGATTTAACCTATCTTAATATTGTTTCCTTTGACCAGTTCATTTCAAAGGAATTAAAAGCACAGCCATCCAGGTATAAACATCATCAGGTGGTAAAATGCTACATCAATATGGCAACCAAGGCACAAATCATAGATTACTATTCCAATCCTTATCTTAATTTCAATAGTGTAAAAGGAAAGCATAAGATTAGAACGCGTTTGGACGACAATGAGATTGAAGCATTGATAAAAAAACCAGCATCAGTTACAAGAGATTGTGCAGTTTTCCAGCTTTTTACAGGGATAACCCATAAAGATCTTGAACAGCTTACCAAAAATAACTTACGTAGAGACGGATCAGATGTTTGGCTCGAAGGTTTGAGAAAAAAGTCCGGAGAGATGTATACCATATACCTTCTGCCTGAAGCTGTGGAGATTATTGACCGGTATGCAGGACATGATAAATTAATACCATGCAGGGATCTGTGGGCATATAACCGCGACCTTAAATTACTGGCAGCAAGGTGTAATATCTCAAAGGAATTATCAACTTATGTGCTCCGCCATACTGCTGCAACCTGGATGTTGAGAAAGGGAGTCCCTATCACCACAATATCGAGCATCCTTGGTCACAACAAAATTGAAACGACTTTGATTTATGCCAAGTTGGAAAAACAAATCATGAAAGAACAAATGATCAGTGCTTTTGCGAAGCTTCCCGAAAACAAGCCTCGTAATTCTGAACAAGTTCAGCCAGAACAATCTTAGGCAGTTTCATTAGCTTTTTAACCTGTTTTCGGGATCGGGAATTCGTAAGGTCAGGCAGTATTTCGAGTTTTTTGGGCATTGTCTATTTATTCACAAAAGTACAGGTATGAATGAGATTGAAAAAATGCTATTCCATTCTTTACTTGTCTTGACCCAATTTGTCTTCTTTTGTCTTTAATGGGGGAAATTCAATCTTTTCTCCATTTGGTTTGCTTGCTTCATACACCCAGTATGAAGCGAGGTGCATTGGTGTAATACCAAGGTATTCCGCCAAATGGTATATTGTAATGTGCTTTACCCCATAAAGATCCCTGATTTCTTTAGAGCGTCTTTGTGCTGTCTTTTGACTGCACTGCATAAATATGGCGAGGTGTTTTACAGATAGTATCATACGGATTTTTTAACCACAAAAAAACCCGCTGTACCGACTTACCATTGTTCACACAAGAACTATGATTGTGTTTCTTAAACACTTACAACGGGCAAATGCCCGTTCTTGTGTGTAAATAAAAAAATGGTAAGTCGATGCAAATATAAGGATAAATAAGAAAAGGTTCTTTGTCATTTTTAGTGGGTAACATGTTCAAGGACTATTTCAGAGAAGCCAGAATACTCCATCACCGTCTTCTAATTTATATTGTTTCTAAATAGAAAAACATGTTATATCTTTGACAAGAATCATTTTCCTATTCCCGGTTATAAAATTAAAGGATGAGTGGAACTTGGTTTTATTATCTTAAAATTTGACCATCATGAAAATTTTAAACTCTTTTATAGCAATGCTTCTGCTTTTTAGTAGCGCAATGTTTGCCCAGGTGGGCATCAACAATGACAACAGTGCACCTGATGGATCGGCGATGCTGGATGTGAAATCAA
>JBMOIP010000072.1:0-22006 GCA_049317265.1 Bacteroidales bacterium | reverse complement strand
AAGTGCTGTAAATTGGACCGGCAGGGGGTGGTCAATTTGGTCGGCATATCCACATTCGTACTAAACTACCTGTTTTTTAACCCTAAAATAAATGAAAACACTTATTTTTATTTCAGCAGCATTGATAATGACCTTTAAGGTTTATGCACAGGTTAGTATAAACAGCGATGCCACCAATCCCGACAACAGTGCAATGCTGGATATTAAATCGACCGAATCCGGTTTACTGATACCCAGGATGACCGAGACCCAGCGGAATAGTATTAGCAGTCCGGCCGTAGGATTAATGATTTATCAGATGGATGGAACATCCGGATTTTATTACTATAATGGATCAGCCTGGAAAGCTGTGGCAAGCAGCGGTATCCATTACCCGGGAGAACTGTGGGGTGGTGGAGTCGTATTCTGGGTTGACCAGACCGGGCAACAAGGGTTAATAGGTAGCATGATTGATATATCCACAGGCCTGGTATGGAGCAATGTAGTATCGACATTAATCGGGCCAGCAGCCCAAAGCGAATGGGATGGACTAAGCAATTCGAATGCAATTGTCGGACAATCCGGGCACACAACCAGTGTGGCAAAACTCTGTCTTGATTATGCCAATGCTGATTACGGAACAGGATTGTATACCGATTGGTATTTGCCGGCCCGAGGCGAATTGAATCATTTATGGAATAGCCTACTGGAAGTTCAAAAAGCGCTTGACAACGATGGGAACCCGGCCACAACTGCAATTACGAAAAACAATTATTGGTCGTCTTCTGAGTACGACGATACCAACGCATGGGGTTTCACCTTCATATACGGCGACTCGGGCGGTGGCGGCTATAAGAACCTTTATACAATCTTAAATGCATAATTTTGATCCTGTTTTATGAAACAGTTCTTTGCAAAAGAGTTCCCTGAATATTACCTTCTCTATAATTGAACGAACATGAAAAAAGTAACCACAAGCTGGATGTATTCGTTGGCCATCATGGGAGTGTTTTTAATGATTATAAGCAGTTGCCAGAAGAAAGCCGACAGCAATCCTCCGACTGGAGGAACAGTAACCGACATTGACGGGAATGTGTACCATACAGTCACCATCGGTACTCAAACATGGATGGTTGAGAACCTTAGAACGACCAGGTACAACAATGGCGCCGCAATACCTTTGGTGACAGAAGGTGAAGCATGGTCAGCATTAACCACACCCGGATATTGCTGGTATAAAAATGATGAGACGACTTTCAAACCATCTTGTGGCGCTTTATACAACTGGTATGCAGTAGCCACTGGTAAACTTTGTCCCACCGGCTGGCACGTACCAACCGTTGAAGAGTGGACCACACTCGCAACCTACCTGGGTGGTGATACGCTTGCTGGTGGTAAAATGAAATCTACCGGTACCATCGGAGCAGGTACCGGATTATGGCAGGACCCCAATACCGGTGCAACCAACGAAAGTGGATTCACCGCCATTCCGGCAGGCTTCCGTTATCGCAATTATGGGGTCTACGACTACTTTGGCAGCCTCGGCTTCTTGTGGAGTTCTTCCGAGGTCAGTACAATCAATGCCTGGGGACAGCACTTGCAATACAATTACAAGGGTTTAACCAGGTACTCCCATGAAAAGGTTTATGGGTTTTCTGTCCGCTGCATTCGCGATGTCTGACAATTGCATTCAATCAAAAAACATTATCCCTGATTGGTGTTTAAATTGGTTTTAATTTTTTTACTTTGCCGAATGGTTTGAACCTGGAACGAACCAAGCTCAACCGGCACTCCGGGCCTTTGGTTTTATGGAACGGAAGCTCCCTTAAATGTTTGAACGGAACTATGAATCGGCATGTAAATCAAGTCATTAAATATGTTTTCGACCGGGTGGTTGCGGCTGCGGCCTTTTTATGGCTGCTGCCCCTGTTGCTGGTGATTGCCGCAGGCATCAGGCTGACCTCCCCGGGACCGGTTTTTTTTCTGCAGAAGCGGGTCGGTAAAGGTGGCCGTCTTTTTACCATCATTAAATTCAGGACCATGCGGAACAGCCATGATACGAATACCATCACGGCGTCCAACGACAGCCGGATCACAGGAATAGGGGCTTCCCTCCGGAAATGGAAGTTGGATGAACTTCCTGAACTCGTGAACATCATGGTTGGAGATATGAGTTTTGTCGGTCCCAGGCCTGATGTTCCCGGGTATGCCGATCTTCTGACGGGCGATGACCGGAAAATCCTCACTTTACGGCCCGGGATTACTGGTCCGGCTTCACTCAAATATTACAACGAAGAAGATATCCTCGCAGGGGTTGGAAATCCGAAGGAGTACAACGACACGGTGATTTTTCCGGACAAGGTTAGAATAAACCTGAAATACCTGGAAAGAAGTTCGTTGATTGAGGATGTGAAAATTATCATCTACACGATCTTACGAAAACAGGATTATGAATACTAAAATATGGTTGTCGCCGCCCCATATGAGCGGGATGGAGGAGAAATATATCCGGGAGGCTTTCGAGACAAACTGGATTGCGCCATTGGGGCCGAATGTGGATAAATTCGAGCTGGCCCTGTCGCAATACCTTGGAGGCAGCCATATTGCCGCATTGAGCTCAGGCACTGCCGCCATTCACCTTGCCCTGGTGATGCTCGGCATCGGGCCTGGTGACGAGGTGCTTGCATCCGACTTTACCTTTACGGCCACCGTCAACCCGATTCTATACCAGGGAGCTGTCCCTGTACTGATCGACAGTGAGATGGAGACATGGAACATGGACCCGGATCTTCTGGAAGCTGCCATCCTTGACCGGATTGCCAAAGGGAAAAAGCCAAAGGCCATTATTTTTGTTGAAATATACGGGATGCCTTCGCAGATGGAGCGTTTCCTGGAGATCGCTGCAAAATATGAAATCCCGCTGATCGAAGATGCGGCAGAGGCGTTGGGAAGCAGTTACAGGGGGAGCCGCTGCGGCTCTTTCGGCGAGTTTGGCATTCTCTCCTTCAACGGCAATAAGATCATCACAACATCGGGCGGCGGAGCCCTTGTTGCCCGAAATGCCGCACTTGCCACGCGCGCAAGATTCCTGGCATCCCAGGCAAAGGAGAATACCCTCCATTTTGAACACAGGGAACTTGGGTACAACTACCGGATGAGCAATGTGCTGGCAGGAATTGGCCGTGGACAGATGGAGGTGATGGATGAAAGGGTAGCAGCCCACCGCTATATCAATCAACGCTACCGCGAATTGCTCGACGGCCTCCCCGGACTGGTTTTTCAAACGGAACCGGATGAGAACCATTTCTCCAACTACTGGCTCACCTCTGTCTTTATCCAGGATCCGGGCAGGGAATTTAATGCTCAATCCCTGATCACAATCCTTGGAAATGACAACATCGATTCACGCCCGCTGATGAAACCCATGCACATGCAGGAGGTGTTTAAAAACTGCCCTGCCTACCTCAATGGCAATGCCGAATTTCTATACAACAACGGATTATGCCTGCCTTCCGGCTCAAACATGAGTGACCGGGATATCGAAAGGGTTGCCGGATGGATCAGATCGGCCGGAGGTAAATAGAACAATGTTGACCAGGGCGTAAAATACAACGCCAGCCTGCACCTCCAGCATCGACTCAAACAGGATGTTGATGGCGAAAATAGCCAGGAAGATCAGGTAAATATAGTTTTTGCTGCGCAGGGCTTTCAAGGCAGGAAATACCAGCATTATGATCAGGGCCAGGAATCCGGTGATCCCAAGGGTGATGAAGGTTTGAAGATACTGGTTGTGCGCATTCAACCGGTCTCTGAGGATTTTGACAAGGTCATTCTCTTTGTAGCGCTCCAGCAGGGCGTCTTTTACATCGCCGGTACCTACACCGAACAATGCGTTTTTCCGGATGATCTCTGCTGCGGCTTTCCATACTGCAACGCGCTCTCCCGTACTTTGCTTTGGATCCTCCATCGATGATTTTGAGGTCATATCCTGCCTGGCTTGTGAAACCCTGGTAATTGCATGTGGGAAGATTTGCAGCAGCAGTAGAAAAACGGCTACGGAAACGGCTCCGAAAAGCAACCCGGTGAGCCGGCGTTTGTATACAATAATCAGGATGGTAGTATAAAACCCGGTGATGATCAACCAGGCAAGCAAACCGGCTTTTGAACTTAACAAAACAATCATGATGGTAAACAGGAGAAGGATCAGGGTATGCCCGGCAACGGCCCGGGAACCTGTCACACTGCGGCGGACCAGGAGGAAGTAGAGTATATTCGACATGGCAAAATTAAGATACATCGAAAAATAGCTTGGATGAAAAGTCCACGATAAAAGCGCATAGTAAAACGCATCCGGCTGGGTCACAACTACGGTTTGGTGCCAGGCCCTTACAAGCATCATTACACTGCTCAGGATACAACCGGCACCAAATGCCCTCAAAGCATTTCCAACCTCTTCTTTGTTGAGCAATGGGAAGCGGGAAGTAGCAAAAATCAATGGAAACAGGAGCAGCGACAATTTGATCTCCAGATCCTCCATGGCATATTGAAAATTAATGGTGTGGACCAATCCTGCCACATAAAGGAGGTAGAGAAATGCAAATGAAATGGTGAGAAACCTTGTCCTTTCCTTCGACATAAGTTTGATCGTGTCAATGTACGCCCCTTCGATGAGCCAGTTGAGGGTGAGCAGGATGATCAGGGTGGGCAGAAGCCTGCCATAGATCGGAATGGCAAACATGATGGCATACAGTAAAAACAGGAAAATCTTCCTGTGAATAACCTGCCTTGTCTCATTGATCGCCATTTGGTGATAATTTATTTAACGTGAACTGATAATGGTGGTTTGAGCTTTATTGAACAATACAAACTTAATGATTCCGGCCAGGTACCCGATTCCATACGATAAGTGCTGTAAAAGGAAAATCCATGGCAGGAAAAATACCAGGTACCCTTTCCTGGTATTCAGAGCGCTTTTTAGTGTAAATAACAGGTTTGCAAGAAGATAAATTCCCATTCCAGCGGCATATCCAAAAAGCAGGATCGGGGAGATAAATGCCGGCAGCCACCCCGTTAGAAGGAAAAGCACGAAGAGGGGAGGAATAAACTGCCTGATGGTTGCAGGTTTTTTCAACTTCTTATTTACAAGGGGCTTGAAAAGGGCATATTGAAAGAACATCTTTGAGAGGGATGACAGACCAGGCCGTGCAAAATAGTTGATGGCTACATCCGGGATGAGGTAGATGGAACCTCCGTTTTCAATGATCCTGGCATTGAACTCATCATCCTGGTTTCGGAGTAGCTCCTCGTCAAACATTCCAATCCTGTCGAAGAGCGGCCGCCTGAAACATCCGTACGGAACCGTATCAACTTTTCGTACTTCACTGACTCCCAGGCGAAAATGCGAATCGCCCACCCCGAAGGCGGATGACTGTGCAACGGCGATGGCATTGGCCAGTTGGGAATCGTTGGCAGGATTGGTGATCCATACCCCTCCCACATTATCTGCGTCAAGGGAAATAAGGGAGTGTACAAGTTTGCTGATATAGTTCACAGGGTATTGGGAATGAACATCCATCCTCACGATCACCTCGCCCGACGACGCGCTTATTCCAAGGTTAAGGGCAAATGGAACGAATCGTTTATTGTTGATAATCAGTTTAATATATGGGTAACGGGTGTGGTATTCGCCAATAATGGCCTGGGTCCGGTCGCTGCTCAACCCGTCGATGATGAAAACTTCAAGCCGCTCAGCCGGGTAATCCTGTTGCAGGATGTTGTCGAGCAGCGATGAGATATACTTCTCTTCATTAAAACTGGGAATGATGACGCTGACCAATGGATCCATTTCGAACTAACCGGTTTATGATGTGTTACTGCTTGTAATAATTTTCCAGGATGGCCCGGTTTGACTCAGCATAGTACTTATTGATCGCCGGGGTGACAAAAAAACCTATGGAAGCATGCTCGTAGTCATAAACAACGAGTTTCGGGTGGTAAATTACGTCGAGACCTGAATTCAAGACGTTTTCGGCAACCAGTACCTCTTCGCCAAATAAGAAGTTGGGGAGGTCGAGATTTCCGCCCCGGAGAAAATAGTTTCTGTGAAAAACCAGGCAAGATCCATGGGGTGCATAAATTTTCCTACCCGACTGGTTGTCGTTCCCGGCCTTTTCAGCAGGTGTTTTTTTGCCTTTAATCCATTTTTTCAGGTAGGCCGCAACGAGAAACAGGTTGTGAAACAGGAAACTGGAATATAGCAATTGATAGAATAGGAGCTTTTTCCTTGAATATCGCTCCAGAATTTTAGGATTGTAATCGGAATGCCATCTTTTTGAAATGATAGAAGGGGCGACCATTCCAAGGTTACTTTTATCAGCTATGTTTAACAACCGGCTGAAGAACCCGGGGGTGAATACGATGTCGACATTGGTCACCAGGATCCATCGCGGGTACCCGGAATGTTCCTCCAAATAGTGTTGCAATCCAACGCTGGCCCCGCCGAAATAACCCGCATTCCTTCCTGTTTTCAGGTAGTGCAGAAACGGGTACCCACCGATTTTTTCTGTGAACTCCCGAGGAGCCACACCAACGCTGTTGTCTACAAGAATAAGCAGGAGTTGGCCGTTCTCCGTCGTGCCGAAACTTTCCAGGTACCGGAGCGTTTCCGGGTAGGTGTTATAGATAACGCCAATGATGAGGATTTCGGCCTGGTTCATGGGTCAGTGGGAATTTAATTTACCGGTCCCGGTGAGGTTCCCGATATTCATGGTACAAAGGGATCGTTTTCCTGTGTGGGCGGAATCGAAGCAAATCATCGTCCCATCATTGTTCCAGCGGGGGTGGAGGTCACACCTGATCGCCTCTTTAAAACTTAGTGGCTGGCGGAAATAACCCAGGTCGGACCTTAATTCCTTCTGCATATTATAGAGGATCAGGTAGCTCCTGCGAAAACGGTCGGGATAGGTATCTGTGATGAACCACTCTTTACTGTTAACCGGGAACGAGGGGTGCCCGTCAGAATTAAAATCCCCGGTTCCGATGAGACGGTGCTCTTCAGTCAGGTCCCTGAACAGGATATAGGCATCCCGTCCTTCCTTCGACCGGCAGTAGGCCAGCACATGATCCTCGTCCTGCCAGGCTATATGAGATACCATCTCGCTGGTTGGGAAAAGATGAAGCTGTTGTCCGTTCACGTCGCAGGAGAGCATGCGGGTATAGGTAAAATTGTCGTTCCTGATCCACCGGTGAAGAAAAAGAAACCTTCGGCCGGATGGGGAGAAAAGGCAATGGGTGAGGAAATGCTTTGCACCGGCCATACTTTTCTCGGGCTGGTAAGAGGCAACGTCATAAACGGTAAACAGCCCTGTTGCAATATTCGACTGAATGTCGATGATGCTGATACCGTGAGAGATCGGTGCCTCTTTTTCGATTTCCGGGTCGCTGCCGTGGGCGTATCCGTATCCCGGAAAGTGCCGTTGTAACCTGGCAAAGTTGTAAGAAAGCGCTTTCGTCCCTTCCGGATTCACTGCGGCAATGGCCTTCGGCAAAACGTTTTCAGAACGGCCGTCTGTGTCGAAAATCCTTGCTGAATTGTCAACTCCACCCGAGTCATTGAAAATGAACCTGTTACTTTTTCCGAGCCATTGCAAGGCGCTTCCCTGTTGCCAGTTGAAGCATGCAGTTGAAGTGATCTTCTGATAATCAGAGTAGTTGTCCCCGGTAAAGAAACCAATCTCAACCCGGTCGCCTGCAACGGGTTCCCTGTTTGGAAGTCCCTGGCAGCCATGGGTCAGCAGGTAAAGGTTGTCGGCCGACCAGGGCTTTTTGTCGTGAAAACCAAAGAAAAATCCCTCCCTTACCGTTACCGGGTATTCAGCGTGTTCCCGGGGAATGGGAACCATGGAAAACAACGCCTGGTAGGCATCCCGAACCAGGTTCTTGATTTTCGGATTTCGCTTTACTGCCTGGTAAATCAATGACTCCAGCCTGTTCATGTCGTTTAGTTTAACAACCCCTGTTTACGGAACCTGAATAAAAAAGCGAAAATAACGATTATATAGGTAAGAACGGAAGCCATCGATACCACCGCCGATGCCGGATAGCCAAATTTCGGCACAAATGCCATGTTTCCCAGCACATTAACTGTGAGGGCCGCAATAATACCGATGAGCATCAGGCGGGGTTTCAGCAATAGTTCAAGGGGTTTGTGCAGGAGCATGGCTGCCTGCCAGAGGAAAGCGGAAATGATCAGCGTTCCCGATACGAGCCATTGATGGATGACCTGCAGGTGGAGGATCCGGGTATAGAAGATGTCCTGAAAGATCATGAAAACGACGAGCACAGCCAGGGCGATGAGTAAACAGTATAACAATCCTTCACGGATCAGTTTGACAGCCTCCTTCTTCCGGTTGGTATTCCAGCGTTCGACAATCATCGGATGGTAAGCAAGCAGGATGGGGACAGTTGTAAAAGTGGAAATTTTAATGATGAAATCCTTGATGGCCGCGTAGGTTCCCACATTTTCATAACTGGTAAACTCCTTGATGATAAACCTGTCGGAGATGTTAAGAAAATAGGAGAGAAACAGCCACACAGTGATCGGGAATCCAAAATTGAATACTTTTTTACTGAAGCCTTTTTCAAAATAGATTTTTGACGAATCAAGACCAACCCTGCCTTCAGGAAGCAGGGTGACCCTGAGAAATTCGGTAAAAAGCAGTCCGGTAACCATGGCAATAAACATCACGATGAAGAGCCGCTGATTGAATACCAGGACCAGCAGGAGGAACACTACGATGAAAAAGAGGTTGTAGGTGCCTTCAAGTATGGCGTAACGGGTGGCTTTCTGGGTGGTCTGCTTGAGGGTGAGGTGAAAGAGAAAGATATTGTACATGAAAATATAGACGATTACGACCAGGGTATTCATCCATGACAGATCGAAGTAGAACAGGCAGAGAAAAACACCAAGGACAACAGCCGACAGCGTACTGACAATTGTAAGAAAATAGAACTTGTTTACAACAACGATCTGCTCATTGGGGTAGGCGCTCAAAAACCGAAGGATGCTCTGCTGGATCCATCCAAAAGTGAGCGTGCTGAGCAGCATGGTGGCATAGAAGACGAGTGAGTACTTCCCGTATTCTGTTTTCCCGAGAAAACGGACGGCAAGAATGATGATGAGAAGGTTCACTCCCGCGGGGATGATCTTACCGGCAAAATATATCAGGACATCTTTTTTCATTGTTGGGTATGCCTATGTTTCAAACCTTGGCATGGCCTGTAATATTTTTATTGTCAACCCGTTATGGTTTCCGTTAAAGAAGCAGGTCCAGGTTTTTGTCAAGAAAAAGGAGAACCTTCTCCGGGTGTTTCGTATCGGTCGGAAGATTTAGAACATGAGCAGAGATGTTTGTGGCAACAGGAATAGCCGTTAAATCCACCAGCCATTTGTTAAAATCTATCTCCACCGGGTGAATTGGTGAAACGAACCAGTCTCCGAGTTCAATGCCCTCTTTCCGGGCATTGGTTTCAAAGATTATTCTATCCCTGACCAGTACAGGGTATTTCAGGAAACTGTGATTTGGATGGAGCGCAGGATCCACATGGTATTTTCCGCATTCTGCCAACTTATTGGTGTAAAGACCTGCATTGACTTTTCTGAGTGCAAGCGCTTCGCCAAGGGTGTTAATCTCACGAATTCCGGCATTAACCTGTGTTTTCCCCATCGCCTTGAAATAGGAGTCTGGCATGATGGGTTCGGTAAGTTCTCCCCCGGAGGAGGAGCCGATGGTGAGGTTGAGTTTGCTGAGCAACCGGTAGAGGTTTCTCAGGAAGTAGTAGGTCAGGGGAGATAAAAGGAATCTGCGGCTCATAATCAGCAGTTTCAGAACGAAATCTTCCTTCCATGTGGGGATGACCAATGTTTTGTTCACCTCAATCAGTGCTGAAGCAAGACCAGGGTTGAAAATAGCTGAAAATCCGCCAATACCCGTTGAAAAAGGTTTGTTCCACTGGGACGAGAAGAAGGCGGCATCGCAAAATGTGCCGTTGGGGTTTCCGTGGTATAACCCGCCAAATCCGTGGGTGCAGTCCTCAAATGTAAGGATCCCCTGTGATTTGGCCCACCCGGTGATCGTCTCCAGTTCCGACGATAATCCAAAAGTGTTCTGCAGGATGATCACTCGTGTTTTAGGTGTTACTGCCGTCTTGATGTCAGAAAATGAGGGATTTAAACTATCTCTCTGTATATCTACGTAAACAGGGATAGCTCCTGTATACAGGATGGCATTTGGAACAACCACGCAAGTAAAACCCGGCAGGATCACCTCATCACCTGGTTTGATCCCGGCTGCACGAAGCAGCGCGAACAGGGCTACCCTGCCTTTCCAGTAAAGATGAATGCTGTTGGGATCTGTGCCTAAAACAATGGCAATCTGAGACTTGAATTTCTGCTCCTTCGTGGTCAATGATCAGTGTTTAGATGAAGCAAAGGTATTAAATTAAAGTTATCGCCCGATCCCTCTGCATATACCCGCCACCGGATCCAGCCAGGGATTACCATCACCAGTCATAGAATATATCCCCTTACTGCTGATGCGTTAACTTTCTATATTCTACTATAATTCATTGATACAAAAAACAATATTGTCGTCCTGATATTTTTTGATTTATTCATGCAATTCCTCTCTGTGGCTCTCTGTGCGGTTTCTCAGTGGTTCTCGGTGAAACAAAATTACACAGAGTACCACGGAGAATTCACTGAGAGCCATAGAGGGAAACAGAATGTGTCAAAGTTTGGGAATTGACCAGATGAAATATCATTGAACGAACTACTTGCAAAATATCAAATCAGTTAGAAAGTCTATGGAAATAACATACTGATTACACCTTAATTTAAACGCATCAGCACTAATATCCCCTAATTAATTTTATTCCTGTAGAAAGCCCTGTTCCTGTAGATGTAGACACGGTTTGCCTTGTTGACAGGATTTAACCGGTGCATGAGGTTGTCGATGAAACCCGGCTCAATGGTCGTTTCATATTCAAGGAGGGGAAAACTGCTTTGCACAACTTCAACCCGCTTATCCAGGTTTTCACTTCCGAGAAACAGGATGAACTGGGGCTGGTAAAATTTCGGTTGTGTTGAAATAAATTGAATCCGCTGATATACTGTGGTATCCGGCCGGTGAACTCCCGGGTACTCCGGCCATTTCCCGGTGTAATATAGTGGGAGCATAGGGACATTCCCATTCTCATCTTCCACGATAATATTCTTCAAATAGGGGTATTTGCTGAGGTAATACATCGATTCAACCTGGGCACGTTTTGAATACATGAAGGTCAGTCCGGTGAGCAACAGGATGTTGACCACCCAGAAGAAGATCCAGCAACCCTGTAACAGCTTCTTTCTCCGGCTCCAGAACGCTGTTGGGAGGATATACCGGTAATAACCCATGACGCCAACCATGATGAAAAACGGAATAAACGGCAGGATAAACCGTTCCTGCTTGTTCGGAAAAACCGAGTGAAACACAAAAAAGAGGGCTGCAGGGAAAAATAGCAGTAAATAGCGTTTCCACCCTCGGATGAATCCATAGAAAAGGAAGAGGCTTAACGGTGGCAGCAGGATTCCGCCCACCGTAAGAAAATAGTTGTACCAGGGGAGGTTGAAATAGGAGTTCCGCCCGGTAATGTTGACCTGGATGTATCCTACAAATTCTGCAAACGGGTATCCCCATATGAACAGGTCGATGAGGGTTTGAACCAACAGGAAGGAGATGAGCACCCCCAGCAGGATGCCTGCAGACTCTCTCCATTTTCGCTGGAAAAAAACCAGGATGAATACCCCGGCAGGAAAAAGGACCGACTGATAGCGGATGTCTGTAGCCAATCCGAAATAGATCCCTGCCACGAACCAGGCCCAGAATGGTTTTAAGGTGTTTCCGGGTTTTACAATTTGCCAGAAACCCAGCATCAGGAAAGGAATGCAAACCGATTCCACAAGATTCCTGACGCTGATCCATGGCATGAAGAAATAGACGGAGAGCAGGAGGCCTGCGAGTTTGGCTGACCGGCGGTCGTCGAGGCGTTCAACAATCCTGTAACCATAGTAGACGGTTAAAAGTGAAAATGCTCCGTGAATAAGCCTTAATACCAGCATTTTAACCTGAGGGTCATTGACTTGGAGCCACTTCATCAGGGTGAAGAAGAGAAAATGAATCCCGGGGTAAAAAAAGTTGTGACCGCTTGGGCCTGTATTGCCAGGGCTTCCGGGCAGCCAGGCATTGTAGTCGTAGCCGTAAACCCACGACTGTGGCGCTTCAATCACAAGAAAATGGTCGTCGAGCATGCCCCAACCTTTGGCAAAGATGGCCGCCAGCAGCCGGAACACAATGGCAAAGCCCATGATGATGACCAGCGGCTGGTCATTCCACGATTTCCTGATAGTGGCTTGTATTTGTATTGCTTTAAAGGGGAGGGGCATTTCTTTGAGTCAATTGTTGGAACATCAGGAATTAAAGTTCAGCAATGATGCCGGTATAGTTTTCCGGTGTGATCGCTTTTAATTCAGCTTTAACGGTCTTCGAAACTTTTAATCCGTCGATGAACTTACCCAGCGAAACCTGAGTAATCCCCCCCTGGCCCCTGGTCAGCGCCTTCAGCGCTTCATAGGGATTGGGGTAATTTTCGCGGCGGAGGATCGTTTGGATGGCTTCCGAAACCACAGCCCAGTTTTCGTCAAGCTCCTGGCGGATTTTTGGTTCGTTGAGAATCAGCTTATTCAACCCTTTTAGCAGCGATTTGTAAGCAATCAGCGAATGCGCCATCGGAACCCCGATGTTCCTGATAACCGTTGAATCGGTAAGGTCCCGCTGCAGCCGCGAAATGGGTAGTTTTGCCGAAAGATGTTCGAAAATGGCGTTGGCCATTCCAAAGTTGCCTTCGGAGTTTTCAAAATCGATGGGGTTTACTTTGTGCGGCATGGTAGAGGAGCCGGTCTCTGTGGCGCTCACCTTTTGCTTGAAATAATCCATTGAGATGTAGGTCCAGATATCGCGGTCGAGATCAATGAGGATGGTGTTGATGCGTTTGAGATTGTCGAAAAATGCCGCCAGGTTATCGTAATGTTCAATCTGGGTGGTTGTCTGGCAGCGCTCCAGTCCCAGGGTTTCATTAATGAATTTATTCGAGAATTTCACCCAGTCAATTCCCGGATAAGCTGCATGGTGGGCGTTGAAATTCCCGGTGGCCCCGCCGAATTTAGCCGAGATGGGAATGGTCTCAAGCAACGCCAGTTGCATTCCGAGCCGTTCAACGAAAACATAGAGTTCTTTTCCAACGGTTGTAGGTGATGCAGGTTGTCCGTGGGTCCGTGCAAGCATCGGAATGTGGTTCCACTCTTTCGACCGCGCAAGAAGGTCACTGTAAATGGTCTCCAGCGCAGGCTCCATGATGTCACGATAAGCGTCACGCAAGGCCAGTGGGAAGGCGGTGTTGTTGATGTCCTGGGAGGTAAGTCCGAAATGGATGAACTCCCTGAATTGCCCCAGGCCGAGACTGTCAAATTTCTCCTTCAGGAAATATTCGATTGCCTTAACATCATGATTGGTTACCTTCTCAATCTCCTTGACCCGGAGAATCTCCTCAGGTTCCAATTTTTCATAGATATTTCGTAACCCGGGAAACACCTTTTTGTCAATAGCCTTCAGTTGAGGCAACGGAATTCTGCACAGTGCAATGAAATACTCCACCTCGACAAGCAGACGATAACGGATGATCGCTCCTTCAGAAAAAAACGAGCCCAGGGGTTCCGTGATCTTCCGGTACCTGCCATCTACGGGCGAAACAGCATTCAAAGCAGAACTTAGCATAAAAAAGAATTATGGGTTGATGTTTTCACCTGATTTCAATCAATAGAAAATCATAAAGCGCAAAAGATCTTTTTGCTTAGCAAAGATATAGATTATTCACCATCTGCTTGTTTCAATTTTCTCCCGTGCATTTTCAAAATAGGAGTGATTGCTTTCTGGCTGGTGCTGGAAAATGTACGATTTTGCATATATTTGTCGGATGATATGTTTTTAACCTAACCCGGGAACCATGAAAAAAATCTTTACAACCTTAATGATCATTGCTGCAGGCTTTTTTGCTGCACAATCACAAACACTTGTTACCACACAACCTCTAAACAAAAACATTGTACTTGAGGAGTATACCGGTATTCATTGCCAGTACTGCCCCGAAGGACATGCCATCTCCGCCAGTATCCTGGCAAATCACCCCGGAAGGGCTGCTGTTATTGCCATCCACCAGGGTTCATTTGCTACTCCCAACGCAGGCGAACCTGATTACCGGACCGCTTTTGGTGATGCGCTTGCTGGTCAAACCGGATTGACTGGATACCCCTCCGGAACGGTAAACCGCCACGTATTTATCGGAACAACAACTGCGCTGGGACGTGGTGACTGGACTTCCAGTTCGGAACAAATTCTTCAGCAACCATCCCCTGTCAATGTTGGTGTGCAATCTTCCTTCAATGCCACAACACGCGAACTGACAGTTCATGTTGAACTCTATTACACTGCCAACAGCAGCGTTCCGACCAATTACATCAATGTGGCACTCATCCAGAACCATATTTTTGGTCCTCAAACGGGTGGAGGCGCAGGAAGCAATTATGAACATATGGAGATGCTCAAGTACATGATCACGGGCCAGTGGGGTGATGCAGTAGCTACAACCACCCAGGGTTCCCTGGTTGAAAAAACCTATACTTACACTGTCCCTGCTGCCTATAACAACATCCCCTGTGTTATTGAGAATTGCGAAGTTGTTGCGTATGTTGCTGAAGGTCACCAGGAAATATTAACAGGTGATGTGGTTCCTGCCATTGATGGAACCAACCTTTACGTTGGAGATATCAGCACCTCCGACAGCCTGATGAAACTGGGACAGCCCACCCTTACCACCGACTTTGCCCTTGTTGCCAACAGCAATATTGCTGGCACCGAGCCTTTTAAAATTAAACTGGTTTCTGCTCCACCGATGGGATGGACCTCGAACTTTGTCATCGACGGCGTCACTTATTCCGATAGTGCAGTTGTCTCCCTTGTCAAGGGAACACCTAAACAGATGGCGTTCCATGTCACACCCGGTGACTCGGCGAGTTTTGAAGACTACACCTTTGAACTCTCCTCCATCAATAACCCCAATGCACCGGTTAAATATTTTACGGTCCATGTCATTTCAAACGTGCACACACTGATTGTTAACGCAGCAGGCGACAACAATGCGACACTTCATTCCGATGTTTATATTGCAGGATTGAAAGCAGCAGGTTGTGATCACCTGGCTGTCATGAAGTCAAACACCTTTGTTGAAGCAAAAACTTCCGGGATACTGACGGAGATCCTCAATATTTTTTACAATGTTGCCTGGACATTTCCTGCTTTTACCGATCCTGAGGCTTTGGCCGTAAAGTCATTCGTTGATAATGGAAAGAAACTTCTTGTTGCCGGCCAGGACATCGGCTGGGACATCATGAGCGCCGCCACAGGAAGCCATGGAACTCCTGTTACCCAGGACCTCTATACAAACTACCTGAAGGCAGCCTTTGTAGATGATGGAAGTTCAGCCAACAATAAATTTATCGCCAATGTCTCCGATCCGATCTATGGCACTGTTGCCACCTCCAACATTGTGGATGTCTATGCCGGAAACATGTACCCCGACCAGATCAACCCCGTGCAAAATGCCACACCTATCTTCTATTATAATACCGCACTCACCAAAATCGGGGCGGTTAAATCAACCAAGGATCAGGCAAAGGTTGTTTATTTCGGCGTCGGCCTTGAAATGGTTCAGACGGCAGCTGTCAGAAATGACGTTCTCAAGAAAACATATGACTGGTTCATGGATGGCGTCGGAATCAATGAAAAAATCGGAAACCATTCCACATACCTTGGACAGAACTTTCCGAATCCTGCCAATAACGAAACAACTATCGTGATAGGAGGAATTGATCATGACATGGTACTTGAAATTTCAGATCTTGCCGGAAGAACCTTACTCTCACAACCTGTGATGACCGGCTCCGATCGCATTGTAGTGTCAACCTCCTCACTGAAAAGTGGTTTGTATCTTTACCGCCTTGTGGACGGTTCGAAGATCATCGGTACTAAAAAGCTGAACGTTCAGAAATAATAAAGAATAAAATAACCACAAAAGCACAAAGAGTTACACAAAGGTCACGATGAAAATCGTCTAAACCCTGTGTTTTCTTTGTGCTTTTGTGATTATTTTTTGCTCACCGGCTCACCCGTTCACCGGTTTACCAGTTTACCCCTTTACCTCCCCACAATCTTCTTCATCCACCCTCCCACGAACTCCAATGCCACCGGCGAGATCGTCTCCTCAATCTTCACATATTCTGAAGGATTTCCCGTTTTGGCAGTCTGGAAAAGATGATTCAGTCCGGGAAGTTCCTCCACAACGTAAGATGAGTTTCCTCCGAAGATCAGCGCCTTTTCAATGGCTTCCAGGTTCTCTTTGGCGGGTACCTGTAAATCCAGACTTCCGTTGAGCGCCAGCACCGGGCATGTTACTTTTGAAAGGTAAACTTCAGGATCAAGGGTAAGGAAGCAGCGGAACCATGGAGTGGTGAGGGTGCCTATTTGTGCGGTGATCTCATTTTGTGGTGTGGGATGGTAGCTGGTATCTTTGGCAAATCTCTTCTCCAAATCAGCAAAGAGCGCCCTCAGTTTCTGTTCCGCCTTGTCATTCTCTTTGTTTTTCTTCAGCACACTATAGATGTCCCTGCTGAATTTTTCATTTACCTTTATACTTGCCTCATCGACACCTGATGACTTGGAGATCAGAGCTGACTGAAGTAAAAGGATTTGTTCACCAGTGATCCCCGGGCCTGCCAGCAGCACGATAAATGCAACATCCTTTCTGCCTGTTGCCACAATGGGGGCGATAATTCCTCCCTCACTGTGACCGATCAACCCCATCCTCGTGGTGTCAATCTCAGGATAACCCTTTAAAAAGGTGATTGCAGCTTCAGCATCCGAGGCGAAATCGAAAGTGGTTGCTGTTTTACTGTCACCCTTTGATTTTCCTACCCCGCGGTCGTCATAACGTAAAACGGCAAATCCCTGGCGGGTAAGGTAATCGGCCAGGACCAGGAAGGGTTTGTGCCCGAGCAACTCTTCATCCCTGTTCTGCGGACCTGAGCCAGTGATAAGGATTGCAACCGGGTATTTACCTTTTGCCTCGGGAAGGGTCAGCGTTCCTGCCAGGTCAAAACCACCAGCGGTATTGGGAATCGTGACTTCCAGCGACCTGTATGGATAGGGTGGCTTTGGCTCCTGAGGACGGTTCATTGTCGTTCTTTGCCCCTCCCTAACTAGAACGACCGGGAAGGCCATGCCTCCCTGTTTCCAGGCTCCATTGATGGTGTCAACGCCTTTGTTGACTTTTCCTGAAAATTCTCCTCCGATACCCCCGGCAGAAACATAGATTGAATTCTCCTCCAGAACTGTTTTATCGGTGGGCAGGTCGAGTACGCCCTGGTCGGGACTGTCGAAGGAGACGATCAGGCTGTCGGCTTCGTTATAGTTGATATTCATAACCAGCCGGAGTTTTTTCCCCTGAATTTTAAGTGCACCGGACCAGGAACCAGATAAATCTTTGATTGTAAGGACACTCTGTGAAAAACTGATCATGGGAATGAACAGGCAGACCAGGAGAATCCATGTTGAACTTCTTGAAAGGCGATAATTTTTCATGAAAGGCGATTTTTAAACACACTGGCAAAGTAACAAAGAAATTGTGTGAAATTGGTTTAAAAAAGCTATTTTTGGACATGACAAGAAAGCCTTGTCTTTGATCGAATATTGAATGATGTGTCCATTCCGAATGAGGCAGAAAATGCGCTATTATTCAACCAACCTTGTTTCCCCTGATGTTACATTCAGCCATGCGCTGCTCAAAGGCCAGGCGCCCGACAGGGGTCTCTATCTTCCAAAATCGGTCCCGGTGATATCCCGGGAGGAAATATACTGCTATAGCCAGTTGCCTTACCACGAAATCGCTTTTGATGTAATTCGCAGGTTTTTAGCGGGGGAAATCAGCGATGGCGTTTTGCATGATATGGTTAGGGAAGCCTATGATTTTCCCGTTCCGCTTGAGAATATTGGCGGACGGAAATTCATCATGCGTCTTGACCAGGGACCAACCGCCTCATTCAAGGATTTTGCCGCACGGATGATGGGAAGGCTCATGAACTATTTCCTTAAACTGAATGGTGAAAAATTGCTGATCCTTACCGCAACGTCTGGCGACACAGGAAGTGCAGTGGCCAATGCATTTTACGGACTTGACAACATCGAGGTGGTGGTTTTGTTTCCGGGCGCCGAAGTTACGGAACGCCAGCGAAAACAGATGACAACCATTGGTAGAAACGTCCACGTAATTTCCCTTGACGCCAAATTCGATGATTGCCAGGCCCTGGTAAAAAAGGCTTTTTCTGACCCTGACCTCGACCACCTCAGCCTCTCATCCGCCAACTCCATCAACATCGGCCGTCTCATTCCTCAAATTGTTTACTATTTTTATGCATTTTCACGGTTGAGGATGGAGAATCGTCCGGAACAAATTATCTTTTCTGTCCCATCCGGCAATTTTGGGGATATGATGGGCGGAGTTCTTGCCATGAAGATGGGATTGCCGGTGAAGAAGTTCATCATTGCAACAAACGCAAACGATGAGTTTCCAAAGTACCTTCAATCCGGTCTTTATCAAAAGGTTGAACCTTCCAGGAATTGTATTTCCAGTGCCATGAACGTAGGGCATCCCAGCAACCTTGCAAGGCTGGTAGCGCTCTATGGCGGAGTGATGGATGAACATGGTAACATCACCAGGGCAGCGGATATGGAACAGATGAGAAGGGAGATTTATTCGGTTTCAATTTCCGATGAACTCACCCGTGAGACCATCCTGCGGGCCTATCAATCCCAACAGGTAATGCTGGAACCACATGGGGCAGCAGGGGTGGCCGGAATTGATCAATACCTGTCGGCATTTCCCATGGATGACCGTGAGGAACAGTTGTTTGTGTCACTTGAAACGGCCCATCCTGCCAAATTTCCCGACGAAATACAGCGGATTCTGGGACTCACTCCTGATCTTCCCAAAAGCCTCGAAGGACTTGATGGCAAGCCCGAATTTGTTACGAACCTTGCGGCAACATATCTGGATTTCAAAAACTTCCTTTTGGATAACTTTTAATTCGTTCTTTTTTTAAATATTAATTGATTGAGCATAATTGTATCCGTGTTTTAAATTGTTGTGACAGAAAGCTACCAGGAATTTGATTATATACTAAATCAATTGCTTCTGGGAAATTATTTATTTGCCATATCATTTGCCTCGGCCTTCAGGCCGAGGATGGAGAAGAAGGTTGATAATGGGCTTTAGCCCAATTTCGGCTAAAAACCGCTAAAATGAGTGCTGCTTTCAACACTCAATCAATAAATAATAAAAATAAACTCTATGTATATCCTTTGTTCTGATCTTGAAGGTGTTTTCGTACCTGAAGTATGGATCAATGTAGCCGATAAAACTGGCATTGCCGAACTTCGCCGGACCACCCGCGATGAACCCGATTACAACCTGCTGATGCACAGTCGCATGGAAATTCTTGACCGGCATGGACTCAAACTTCATGATATACAGGATGTTATTGCAACAATCAACCCACTTCCCGGGGCAGTCGAATTCATTGAATGGGTCAGGGAGAGAACCCAGCTGATCGTTGTCTCCGACACTTTCATCCAGTTTGCCGATCCGCTGATGAAACAACTTGGACGCCCTACGCTCTTTTGCCACACCCTGGTCATGGACGAAACAAACCGGATCATCGATTTCAAATTAAGGCAAAACGATCCGAAACGGAAAACAGTGGAGGCCATCCAGGGACTTACGTACAAGGTAATTGCCATGGGCGATTCATACAATGATATCAGCATGCTTAAACAGGCTGATGTTGGCATCCTTTTCAGGCCCCCGCAAAATGTGGTGGATGACTATCCGGAGTTTCCCGTAGTGACGGATTATGAGGAATTAAAAGAAATCCTGGAAAGGTACCTGTGAACGTGATTACAAAAAATAAATATGATGTCCCGAACCATGTTAAAGTGTCAGATATAGGTGATAATTACTGATGAAGTGTTATTTTTGCACTCATCATTCATTTTTAGCCTTTCCCGGCATCTCTTAAATCGTAAATCATCCAATCTAAAATCGCAAATCCACTGCCATGTCCAACGATCCCTCAACCAAAATTTTCGATCTCCTCCAATTCGGTGAATATGGAGATGTAAATCCATCTGTATGTGACTCTGCCACCTTTACTTTCATGCAGGCCAAAACAATGCTCGACACATTCCACGGTGATTCAGAAGGATGTTTCCTCTATTCCCGTCATTGGAATCCCAGCAACAAATACCTGGCTGATGCCCTGGCAGCGATGGAAGGAACGGAATCTGCATGGGTTACCGCTTCCGGGATGGCGGCCATCACCTGTTCCATCCTTCAGCTTTGCGACAGCGGAGATCACATCGTTTGCAGCCTAACAACTTATGGTGGCACATTTGCATTTCTGTTCAACTATGTGAAGAAATTCAACATCGATGTCACTTTCGTGGATATCACCAACCTTGACCTAGTGGAGCAGGCGATTCGTCCGAACACTAAGTTGATCTATACCGAGTCGATGACCAATCCTCTGCTGCAGATATCCGATATCCCTGCCCTGGCAAAAATTGCTGACGATAACGGGTTAAAATTAGTGGTCGACAACACCTTCACCCCGATGATCGTTGCACCCTTTAAACTGGGCGCCCATGTTGTGGTTTACAGTATGACCAAGTTCATTAATGGTAAGAATGACTGTGTGGCCGGCGCTATTTGTGCTTCAAAAGAGTTTATCGATTCGCTGAGCGACGTCAATTCAGGGACAGCCATGCTGTTAGGACCTGCCCTGGATCCTCTCAGATCTTCCAGCATCCTGAAAAACCTGCATACGCTTCATATCCGGATGAAACAGCACAGCCACAATGCCATGTACCTGGCCACGAAATTCAGGGAGTATGGCGTAAAGATCAATTACCCCGGTCTTCCTGAGAATAAAGGATATAAAAAGCTGAAAGAGATGATGAACCCGGAATTTGGTTTCGGGGGCCTCATTGCCATCGACATGGTTACTGCCGACAAGGCCGCGAAACTGATGGAGATGATGGAGAAAGCCGGTGTCGGATACCTTGCCGTAAGTCTCGGCTATTTCAAGACACTCTTCAGCAATTCCGGCAAGAGCACTTCGTCGGAAGTACCCGAGGAGATTCAGCGTGAAATGGGATTGTCGGAAGGGCTTGTCCGTTTTTCAGTTGGTCTTGACAACGACATTGAAAACACTTGTCAAAAGATCAAACTCTGCCTGGAGAACATGTAGTCCTCCAGTTTCAGGGTTTCTTAGATTCAAACATTTAAACTTCTTTTCAGGCGGTACATGTGAGATTCCGGTCTCCAAATGCGTCGTCTATTCTTGTTACTGTAGGCCAGTATTTGTCCTCTTTCAACGAATCGACTGGGAACGCCGCCTTTTGGCGCGAGTAAGGAAGTGTCCATTCATCTGCGGTAACCATCTGTGCCGTGTGAGGAGCCTTCATGATTACATTAACTGTTTTGTCGGCTGCTCCGGAGGCAATTTCATCAATCTCACCCTTGATGGCAACCATCGCTTCAAGAAAACGGTTCAACTCTGAATAGGGTTCACTTTCCGTAGGCTCTACCATCAGGGTGCCATGAACGGGGAATGCTACGGTTGGAGCATGGAATCCATAATCCATCAGTCGTTTAGCAATATCGATGGCTCCGATGCCGGTCTGCCGGCTGATCCCGTTGCAATCCACGATCATTTCGTGGGCACAGCGGCCGTTTTTCCCTGAATAGAGGATCGGATAATGGG
>JBMOIP010000071.1:0-22125 GCA_049317265.1 Bacteroidales bacterium | reverse complement strand
CTTCATCATCCAACTATAGTAGGAGGGTTCCTCTGCAAGGACCTGCGAAACCGCCTTGCCTTTGTGCTTTCCGAAGTTGAATACTTCGACATTTTTATCATTATACACAATGTGTCCGATGAGATCAACTGCCCTGTTTGAAAAGGTGAAGTCGCTGAGCGCTTTAATGTCATTGATAACTGGAGTTGTGACATTCCCTTTTTTATCCTTGATGGTTACATTGGCGTAACGGTCAAGCTGGGCTTTCAGGATTTCGTAGGTTGCCACTGTATCTGCCTCAGCGCTATGAGCGTTTATAAGTTCCTTGGAGCAATAGAATTTATAGGCAGCGCTGAGGTTCCGTGGTTCCATCTTATGGAAGATGTTTTGGACATCCACAAACCGGCGGCCTTTAAGATCGAAATCAACATCTGCTCTCAAGAATTCCTCAACAAGCATTGGAATGTCAAAGTGGTTCGAATTATACCCGGCAAGATCGCAATTTTCAAGAAACTGGGCCAGTTCGTGTGCAACCTGCTTAAAGGTTGGACAATCTTTAACATCTTCATCCGAAATACCGTGAATTTCAGTGACTTCCGGTGGAATTGGCATTTCGGGGTTGATCCGAAGGGTTTTTATTTTGGTGGTACCGTCGACCTGCTGGCGAACGATGCCTATTTCGACGATGCGGTCGGTTGCTACTTTGATTCCTGTTGTTTCAAGATCAAAAAATGCAATGGGTTTGGTAAGGTTCAGTTCCATTAAATGGGTTGGTTATTGTCGAAATTTTCAAGGTATTGTACCACGCTGTTCAGGAACTGGCCTCCCAGGGCGCCGTCAATCACCCGATGGTCATAAGTGACAGACATCATCATGATAGGCCTGATTGCCATGGTATCGCCATCAGGGGTTTCAACAACTACAACACGTTTTTTAATCGCACCTACTGCTACAATGGCGGTCTGCGGCTGGTTGATGATCGGAGTTCCCATCAGGGTGCCAAATGAGCCCAGGTTGGTAAGAGAAATGGAGCCGCCTGTTATTTCATCGGGGACAAGTTTGCTAACTCTTGCGCGCTTTGCCAGGTCATTTACAGATTTGACAATGCCTAAAAGGCTTTTCTCGTGAGCACTGCGTATTACCGGAACGATCAGGTTGAAGTTTGGCAGGGAGACAGCCATACCAATGTTGACATTTTTGTGAATGATCACCTTGGTACCGTCGACTGAAACATTTACCAGGGGGAAATCCCTGACAGCTTTCGCAATGGCTTCAATGAAGACAGGTGTAAAGGTGAGTTTTTCATTTTCACGTTTCAGGAAGGCATCTTTGTTTTTATCACGCCATTGGACCACGCGCGACATGTCAACTTCCTGGAAGGAGGTCACATGTGCTGAGGTTTGAACAGACTTGACCATGTGACTGGCAATCAATTGGCGGATACGATCCATTTCAACGATCCGGTCTTCGCCGGGAATCACCTGTTGTACAGCTTGTGGCGCAATAACCGGGGCAGCCTCTGCAACAACCTTTTCCCATTGTTCAACTGGTTTAACTCCAAGGCTGCGGTCTTTGAGGTAATTGAGGACATCCTGCTTGGTAAGCCTGTCGTCCTTGCCTGTTCCGGGGATGCTGTCAAGTTCGGAGAACGGGATATTCTCCTGCAAGGCTATGCTACGCACCAGCGGAGAATAAAACCGGGTTCCCGAAGATGGTTCGGAATGGTTATTTGCGGCAGGTTCGGCGGTGGCTGCGGCATTGGCTTGTTGAGGAGCCAAAACTATTTCAGGTTTTGGCGAAGCCACAGGCTCTAAAGGAATTGAGGGATTTACCTTCGTAGCATTTGCGTTTGAACCTGAGGTTTCAATAATCGCAAAAATGGCGCCAACCGGCACAAGGTCGCCCTCCACAAATAATTTCTTAACCAGTTTGCCTGAAACCAGCGAGGGAATTTCAGAATCTACCTTGTCTGTGGCAATTTCCACCAGTGGATCATCCTCCTGGATCATATCGCCTTCATTTTTTAACCATTTTGTGATGGTAGCTTCGATGACACTCTCACCAAGCTTTGGTACAACTGCCTCATAATTTGCCATATACAGATGACTTTTTTGATTTATGCAAAGATAACGATTTTTCTTATTTTGAACCGTTCAAAATAAAATAACTTTTCAGATCCTGCCTAAGTTTCTGAACCCTTTCATGATAATGTTCAGGTCATTTGACAACTTGTAATCCCGGGCATAGAGCAGGTCGAGACGGGCGGTGGTCTCTTCAGGTACATTTTTATTCTGGAAAGCGTCGAGGGGGTTCAGTACCCCCTGCTTGATTTCAGGAAGCCGGCTGGTTTCGAATTCAGTATGGGAGGTAAAACCGATCCACGATTTTAAGGAAAATAATACCGAGAAAATGTTCCTGAGCAATCCAACCGGATTCTTTACCAAAAACATAAAAACCGGATAGAATGCAAGCAACGTTACAGAAACCAGGAAATCGAGCATGCGCTTATTTCTCCTGTTCGATCGTTTTACAATGGCGTTGATGTCTATCACATAGAGATCGCCTGAGGTGTTGATGGAGTTGCTGCCGATGATGGAAAGGCTTTCGGGCGGGGCAATTTTGTAATCAACCTGTTCATTCTTCAATTCCGACATCATGTCGATGATCACCTGAGCAGGAACATCCTTGGCACAAAAGATCACTTCATTGATCTTGTGTATGTTGATGATCTCTTTTATTTGCCCAAGATGTCCTATAAAGCCATTTGCATTGTTCCTGTGGTGGTGGTAGCTTACCAGGCCTGTAAATGAGGGATTCATTCCTGTTTGTTGCAGCAATTCAGAAACCCTTTCAGATTCATCCTTTTCCCCGATGATGACAAAGCGCTTGTTCTTTTCGGAGTTGAGTTTATAGCCGCTGATATTGAAATAGTGCAGCAGGAAACGCTCGGTAAGCATGATAACGGTACCCCAGGCAGCGCCCAGGATGATCAGCGCACGGGAAAACCTGTAACTCTCATTGAGCAGGGAGTATACCACCAGGATAATAATCGTTCCGACAACCATTCCCTGGATGATCCGGCGCAGCCTGATTGGTTTGTCGTACCCACCACTGAGGTATATGCATAAGAGCCAGATAGCCAGGTATATGGGCACGGCTATATGAATGAAAGCATAGGGGTAATGACCTCCGTCGGGAAAAATAAAGTGCTGTTCCCAATAAGTTTTAATGAAGAATATACCAGCGAAAATCAGCAGTGAATCAACCAGCGGTAATATGATCCTGTTGAAAAAGCGCATCAGGATGGAGATGAATGCCCTGAAATAGATGGCGATATTGATCATCACTGAAAATGCACGGGCATTCTCTTTTGAAAAATGTTTTCTTGCAAAAACAATCATGGCGTTGTAAAACACAAACACATAATTGAGGCTGCCTTTTTTGGTGCTTTCGCCTTTGTAGTGAATGATCCTGGTCTCCGGGAAATAGTAATTTTTATAGCCGGCTTTTGTAATGCGGTAACTGAGGTCGATGTCCTCCCCGTACATGAAAAACTCCTCATCAAGCAAACCTATTTTATCGAGGACTTTTTTGCGAAGAAGCATAAACGCTCCTGAAAGGACGTCGACAACATGTGTTTTATCTTTATCAAGAAAGCCAAGGTGATAGGTGCTGAACAGTTTCGATTTCGGAAACATGGACGACAAGCCAAACACCTTAAAGAAGGCCACTGACGGATAGGGCAACCCTCGCTTGCTTTCCGGCAGGAATTTCCCTTTTCCATCGAGCATTTTTACCCCCAATCCGCCCGCTTCCGGGTGTTGATCCATAAATTCGACGACTTTTCGAAGGGTATCATCCTCCACAATGGTATCGGGATTGAGAAGCAGAACGTACTCCCCTTTGGATTTTCGTATTGCCTGGTTATTGGCGGAAGAAAAGCCCTTATTGTCTTTGTTTTCAACAAGATGAACTTCCGGGAATTTATCCTTTACCATTTTAACGGAGCCATCCACTGAGTCATTGTCGACTACAAAGATCTCCACATCAATGCCGGTGCAGGCACTCTGCACTGAATGAAGGCATTGCTCCAGGAAGTACTTGACGTTGTAATTAACGATGACTATTGATAACTTCATCCCTTATGTCGTGATTCGCTCTGTAAAGTTATGGTTATTCGGTTAATCTTAAAACTAAATTGCGCCGGCCTCGATCATCAGTACAATCTGTTCAATTGCCTGGTCGCTGCCTCCGGGATCATAATCGGTTTTCAAATCGTAACCGAAGATTCTTGCAAGGGTTTGCCATATGAATGCGGTGAACTTGCCTCTCAGTTGCCTTACAATGTCGAATGTTGAGTTTCCTGTCTCCCGGTAAATCAGTTTTATCAGGATTTTTCCCTGTGAGAAGGTGAGATCTTTCAGTTCGTCTCCAAACTTCAGTTCCAACTCCTTCTCCGCTTTTTTCATAAAAATCTTGCGTGCATTTTCTGTTGGAATGGTGTCAAGAATTGCTTTATATACAGCAAGTTGCCGCCCGGCCATCTTAGCATAAGGGTAAACTTTCTTAACATTGTAAACCAGTTTGTCATAGCGAACTGCCGCTCTCCTGGTGGTTACGGGAACCGGGGGAAAGATAACAACTGCCTTCATGTCTACTGTGGTAATGGTATCACCGTTAATGATCTCGGTTGACGGCTGGACTTTAATCGTATCCTGCGCAAATGTTTGAACCCTGCATATTAACAGAATAATGAAGATCAGGATTCCTGTACGCATTGGATTTTCGGTAGAAAATTGTATTCAGATAACGAAAATAAGGACGCGTTTGGTATTCAGGCAACCTTTAATCGCGCCATGCTTGTTTTTCTGAACTTTGTTTCAACAAATGCTGCCGTAACCCGAAATGGCTTATTGGAGTTGTTTGAAGGCAGTTCAAACATGGCATCATTCATGATCCCTTCAAGGATTGACCTTAAACCCCTTGCACCCAGTTTAAATTCAATGGCTTTTGTCACAATGAAGCTGAGTGCATCTTCGTCAAAAGTCAATTTGATCTTATCCAGTTCAAACAGTTTGGTATACTGTTTAATGAGTGAATTTTTAGGTTCAGTCAGTATTCGCCGCAGCGTATCATGATCGAGGGTATGCATGTAAGTTACAATCGGCAGTCTGCCTACCAGTTCGGGAATCAGGCCAAAAGATTTCAGATCTACCGGGGTGATATATTCAAGGATGTTGTCCTTGTCGATGTTCTCATGTTTCCGGTCGGTTTTATAACCAATTTTGTTGGTCTGCAACCGGTTTGATATCTTTTTCTCAATTCCGTCAAATGCGCCGCCCGTAATAAACAGGATATTCTGTGTGTTGACCTGGATCATCTTCTGTTCAGGATGTTTCCGGCCCCCCTGGGGAGGAACATTGACGATGGCACCTTCGAGCATTTTAAGCAACGCCTGCTGTACTCCTTCTCCACTGACATCCCTCGTAATCGAAGGGTTATCACCTTTGCGGGCAATTTTATCAATTTCATCGATAAAAATAATCCCCCGTTCGGCCGCTGCAACATTGTAATCGGCTACCTGGAGGAGGCGTGAGAGAATGCTTTCAACATCCTCTCCAACATAACCGGCTTCGGTGAGTGCGGTTGCATCCGCAATACAAAATGGAACATTGAGCATCTTTGCGATGGTCCGGGCCAAAAGGGTTTTCCCTGTACCTGTTTCCCCAACGATAACGATGTTCGATTTTTCAATTTCCACGTCGCCGGGTTTTGCTTCCCCGGCGTGGGTTAATCGCTTATAATGGTTGTAGACGGCAACTGCAAGTACCTTTTTTGCTTCGTCCTGGCCGATGACAAAGAGATCCAGATGTTTTTTGATCTCCACAGGCTTCATCAGGAGGAAATCGGGAAGGTCGTTGCTCTTTTCATTGGCCAGTTCTTCTGAAAGGATGATCTGAGCCTGCTGAACGCAGCTATCACAGATATGACCTTCCAAACCGTCGATCAGCAATCTTGATTCCCGTCTTGAACGTCCGCAAAAAGAGCATTTGTCTGCAGTCTTCGCCATGTTAGTTCTCCTTTTTTGAACGGATCAGGATTTCATCGATCATCCCGTATTCGCGTGCCTCTTCGCTGGTCATCCAGTAATCTCGGTCTGCATCCTTAAGAATACGCTTGTAGGGTTGCCCGGAATGCAATGAAATGATTTCGTAAAGTTCCTTTTTAAGTTTCTGAATTTCACGGGCCGTGATGTCTATGTCTGACGCCTGGCCTTCGGCGCTTCCCATCGGCTGGTGAATCAGGATTCTCGAATGTTTAAGTGCAGTTCGTTTGCCCTTTTCACCGGCACAAAGCAAAATAGCGCCCATGGATGCAGCCATTCCCGTACAGATCGTGGCCACATGCGGGTTGATATATTGCATGGTGTCGTAAATTCCGAGACCCGCATACACAGAACCACCAGGGGTGTTCAGGTAGATCTGGATGTCTTTACGTGAATCAACAGACTCGAGGAACAACAGCTGTGCCTGGATAATATTGGCAACATAATCGTCAATTGGAACTCCGAGGAAAATGATGCGGTCCATCATCAGCCGGGAGAAGACATCCATGGTGGCAATGTTGAGCTGCCGCTCTTCAATGATGGTGGGTGAAATATAATTTGAAGAGATGGATTTATATTTGGCCAGGGTCAGGCTGTTGATGCCTTTATGCCCGATGGCATATTTTGAAAATTCGTCCATAAAAATGTATTAACAGTTAAAATAATCAGTGTTTATGGTCGTGGTCGTGGTCATGGTCATGTTCGTGATCATGGTCATGGTCATGGTCATGGTCGTGATCATGATGATGTTCGTGATCATGTCCGTGGCTTGCAGCGGCCATTTTGATGTAATCATCATAGGAGATCTCCTTTGCATGGAAAGTCATGACTGACTTGAAGAAATCCATTATTTTGGCATTGTAAAGCTGGTCGTTGATGCGTTGTACCTGTTCTTTGTTTTGCATGAAGGTATCAACGATCGACTCATAACGTTTTTGTAATTCAGGATCCATGTCGGCCATATTGATCTGCCGTAACATGTAAGTCCTGATATAGTTACGAATATCTTCGTCTGAAACCGCGATGTTGTTTTCTTTGATCAGTTTATTCTCGATAAGCTGCCATTTCATCGATTCGGCAAACGATACGTAGTTTGTTTCGATCTCCTCCGGGGTGTATTTGCCTTCATTATTATCCACCAGCCAGCGTTTCAGAAACTCGTCGGGCAGTGGAAGAACAGTATTCTTTACAAGGGCGCCGGTGATGTCATTGAACAGCAGTTTATCGGTTTCTGCAGCAAAGCTCATGGAGGCATCTTTGCGCACCTGTTCCCTGAAATCCTCTTCAGTTTGCAGGTCGAGTCCGGGATAGACCATGTTGAAGAAATCCGGATTCATCTCTGCCGGTACCATCTCAGGTTCAGCTGCCTCTGCATCTTTTTCTGCTGATTCGTCGGAAACTTTTTCTTCGGTACCAGGCTCAACAATCACCGGTTTGCCAAATCTTTTGCGTGTATCTTCAATGTATTTGTCAATCATGACATCATCAACGACAATGACATGGTTTTCGATCTGAAGGTCCTGGTCAATTGGAACCGTAAACTCAGGGGCAAGTCCAAGGTCAAAATAAAAGATAAATGAGTCCTGATTTTCGAAATCAATGGCTTCATTTTTTTCCATATTCGGCAATGGGTTACCAAGGATATCAATTTTCTCATCCCTGATGTAGCTTACAAGGCTGTCGGAAATCAGTTTGTTTACCTCGTCGGCCAGGATGGCTTTACCGTACATTTTTTTAATGAGACCGGTAGGAATGTGTCCTGGTCTGAAACCGGGAATATTTGCTTTACGCTTGTAATCTGTTATTTGTTTGTCAACAGATGCTGCATAGTCGGCCGGGCCGATCTCGATTTTAAGCAGGGCGGTGAGTTGTCCTGTACTCTCTTTGGTAATGTTCATGAAAATAGTCTTACTGGTTGAAAAAAATGTTGTGCGGATGAAGGGACTCGAACCCCCACGCCCGAAGGCACAAGATCCTAAGTCTTGCGCGGCTACCAATTACGCCACACCCGCATACCGGATCCCATTGAAAATGGAGTGCAAAGGTACAATTTATTTTAATGCCTTATTTCAGTGAAGCAAGGGCAGCCTCATAATTGGGTTCCTGAACAATGTCGGGGACCTGCTCACTGTAAATGACAACACCTTTTTCATCAACCACAACAACAGCACGGGAAAGCAAACCTGCCAGTGGTCCGTCGATGATCAGGACACCATAGTTGTTCCCAAAATTGCTGTTTCTCAACTCAGAGGCTGAAATGACATTGGTCAGACCTTCAGCTGCGCAGAAACGGGCATGTGCAAAAGGAAGATCACGGGAGATGCACAATACAACGGTGTCATCATGTTTGCTGGCTTCAGCATTGAATTTCCTGACAGAGGTGGCACATACTGCAGTGTCAAGACTGGGGAAAATATTGAGAACAATCTTTTTTCCTTCAAATCCGGACAACGAAATGTCGGAAAGATCTGTCTTTGTCAACAGGAAGTCGGGGGTTTTCGTTCCAACTTCGGGAAGTAAACCAATCGTGTGAATGGGATTTCCTTTTAAATGTATAGTAGCCATAAGTCTGTTTTTAGATTTGCCTGCAAAATTAGTAAATTGTAATATTCCGGTGCCCTTTCCGTTAAAAGAATATTGTCATATATAAATAACTGTACCCTGCTCTTTCGTTCTACAGTATCTAAGATTGAATTAATGCGTGCCAACTATATATTATCCTTTCTTCTGCTTTATCTGTTAACAACCGGTTCTGCTACTGCACAGGACATGCTTGGAACTACCCTTGGGAATTACGCTGGTATTAATAGCATTCAGCTGAATCCCAGTGCTATGCACAATTCAAAAACCTATCTTGACATACAGCTCCTGGGCCTTGATATATTTGTTGAAAACAACTATTTATACATGAAGAAATCGGACTACAGGTTCAGCAATTTCTTTAAATCCGGGTATCAATGGCCGACCCACTCAGAGGAGTATGGTACAGAGGTCCGGAATTTTTATCATTACTCCAATACACAGCATAAAGATGCATTTGTTCAAACCCGCATCAACGGGCCCGGGGCCATGCTTATCTGGGGAAACCATGCCTTTGGCTTGTCGACAGCAGTCAGGACTGTTGTGACAGGAAACTATATTCCCTATGAAATGGCCAACTTCATATACCTTGGATTGAACTACCAGCCCCAGCACAATATTAACTATCACGATTATGGGCCCATCCGGGCCTCGGCAATGGCCTGGGGCGAGATTGGCCTGAGTTACAGCAACACCTTCTATGCGAGGGGATTTAATGTGCTTTCCGCAGGAATTACCGTTAAACGATTAATGGGCCTTAGTGCAATGTATCTGAACGCCAAACAGATGGATTATACGGTATTGAATGATTCGACCATTGATATACGAAACCTGGATGCCGAAATGGGATTGTCCATCCCGGTAAATTTTAATGCGAATACCGTACAGACAGATCCTTTATTTAAGGGAGGCGGGTTCGGGGTTGACCTTGGAGTGACCTATACACGGCTGAATCACTATCACCAAAGTCAATACTTTAATACACTGTGTGCACAGCCGTATGAGGATTACCTTTACAGGATCGGGGTAGCCCTGGTTGATATAGGTGGCATCAACTTCAAGAACAACGCGGCAAAGTTGAGGATCGACAACCGAAGCGCCTACTGGGAAAATGTGACAAGCATGAAGTTTACGACGATAGGCCAGTTCCTGGATACCATCAGTTACAAATTTTACGGAGATAACACTTCCGCCTATGCCGGGAATAAATTCACGTTATGGACTCCTGCAGCCCTAAGCGTACAGTTCGACTATCATTTCAGGGAACATTGGTATGTGAATACCAGCCTGATTTATGGATTTGCCCTTTCAAGGTCTTCGATGGTGAGACCTGCAGAACTTTCTGTAACCCCGCGTTATGAAACAAGGTGGTTTGAAGCTAGCTTGCCGGTTTCATTGTATAACTGGCAACTTCCAAGGGTAGGACTGGCTTTAAGGGTATACAATGTTACCATTGGAACTGATAAACTCGGAGGCTTTTTTCACTTTAATAACTTTACCGGCCTCGATTTCTATATGTCGATAAAACTCTTTTTCAATAAAGGTAATTGCAGGAATAAAGGACCAGTGCATTGCGGGGGAAATGAACAAAAAAAAATTAAATATTGATAATTGAAATTTCATGGATTTATATCAGCAGATTTTCGAAAACAACAAAGCCTGGGTACAAGCCAAACTTGCCAACGATGAGCATTTTTTTGAAAAGCTCGCAATTGACCAGAAGCCCCATTTCCTTTACATCGGATGTTCCGACAGCAGGGTTCCTGCCAATGTGATCATGGGACTGGATGAAGGAGAGGTTTTTGTGCACCGTAACATTGCAAACCTGGTGGTAGGCGCCGACAATAATATCAATGCAGTGATACAATATGCCGTGGAATTTCTTGAGATACAGCATATTATTGTTTGTGGTCACTATGGTTGCGGTGGTGTGAAAGCAGCGCTGCATCCAACGGATATGGGCCAGTTGAACAGCTGGCTGCAAGCCCTTCGGGATGTTTACCGCATTCATCAGCAGGAACTGGATGAAATTGCTGATCCGCATGAAAAATATAACCGGCTGGTGGAGTTGAATGTGATTGAACAATGTGTAAATATTGCCAAAATTGATCATGTTCAGCGTAAATGGTACCAGAGTGGTTACCCGCAGATACATGCATGGGTTTATGACCTGCATAATGGGCTGATCAAGGAACTCGATGTAGACCTTGGAGACTATTTTTCGAGTATCCGGAATATTTACGATCTGAATATTGAGGATTGATATGAGGCAGGAGGAGAGAATATTGAATGTTGAATATTGATTAACGAATTTTGAATTTTGAAGTGAAATTGATCAGGGGGAGTAAGGGGGGAGGCCTGTCAGTTCGTCAAGGGGGATGATTTCGAACCCGGTTTTTTTTATTTCTGAGAGCAGTGAGTCTAAATGAAATTCACTAAACGCGGTAAAGTCGTGCAGCAGGATAATGGCTCCGGGTTTTAGCTGACTGAGAATTTTGTCTTTGATTTTTTCTGGATCTCCCTGCAAGGTATCAAGCGACCGAATGTTCCAACCTATAGCCTGCCAGTGCATATTTTTCAAGGCATTGCTTACCATCGGGTTTACAACACCAAAGGGAGGACGAAAATAGAGCGGTGATTTTCCTGTTATCTGGTGGATCAGGCGGTCAGTTTCCAGCATTTCAGCTCTCATTTTTCTGGCAGGATAGAGGTCGAACCACTTGGAGTGAGTGTAGGAGTGGTTGCCGATCAGATGTCCCTCTTCAATGATTCTTTTTACCAGAACCTCATTACCCGCAAGATTTTTACCAATACAGAAGAATGTTGCCTGTACATTATACCTTTTAAGATTATCTAGAATCAATGGTGTTTTCTCCGGATCCGGGCCATCATCGAAGGTGATGGAGAGTGACTTGCCCTGTGAATTACCATGACAAATCACAGTATGATGGAACCCGGAACATGGAACGAAAGCCATGGCAAATGAAATTCCAAAATAGATCGAAATGAGAAGCCAATAAAGCAAAGCGGCATAATTGTGAAAAAATCCGCCGTAGGTGCCAGAGAATAGATTCCACAGGTTCATAGCAAGCAGCAGCATGAAAAAAAACAGTGTAAACCGGCGGAATTTAAACATCTAAGAGCGGCTTAACAATATGAATGCCTGGTTGTTTTCACGATAGTGGTTATAGATAAGGATATGTTCTGGCTGAGATGGTGGGAGAACAGTGTTAACTCTGATAATCCCGGGGACTTGCCGGGTTTTCATCACCATGGCTCCCAGCCAGGTGGCAAAGGCCGATGCCGTATGATATTCGCCGCACAAGTGTTTGAAACCTGCGGTGGGGGTGTTTGGGAACTCAGTTTCGGCCAGGTGATGGTAAATCCTGTCGGTTCGGGGATCTCCGTTAAAGCCCATGATCACCAGGCTGATATCGCCGGGTGTAAGTCCATGGGATGAAAGAAACGCATGAAGCTTCTTGTTGACATCGATATCATATACAGGTTTCATGAAAATGGAGACGCCGGTTAGCCTGGCATAGCTTCTATCGTTTTTCTGGTTTTCCAGGAATAGAAAAGCAGCGCCTTCCCCGGCAATGGTTCCTCTCTGGGGATCATGAAAAAGTTCCATTGTGTGAACAGGGTTATGCTTCCAAAACCCCAGGCGCGACGTGATGGCAAAGGAGTTGGCAGTTATCTCATCAGACCCTCCGACCAGCACATTGGAAATTTGACCTAAACTGATCTGCATCATCGCATCGATGAGTGCACTTTCGAAGGATACACCCCTGTGGACAAAGGTGAAATTATACCCATGACAGCTCAGCAGCAGTGCAATCTGGCCGGCTACTGTATTATGGGTGCTCTGGATGAAGGAGGTGGGAGTGAGAAACTCTTCCCGGTTGGTGATCATCGAGGCCAGGAATTTTTCAGTATCCTCAACGCAACCCAGTCCGGTCCCGGTAATGATGGCATCTGGTATGGTCACCCGGGCCGGATCAGTTTCCTCGTCCAAAGGTCCATTGTCCCTCATGCATAATTTAGCTGCAGCAACACCCATTTTGATGATCCTGCCCATCCTCCGGATCATCTCAGCCGGTATGAACTCCCTGTAGCCGGGATCAAGGCATCTGAGCTGACGGGATTCGGATAAAACAGGTTCCTCCAGGAAAAGGCTGTTGTTGGTCGTCGGCTGGGGAGAGACATTCCCAAGGCGATTGATGTATATCGGGGTATTGGTCATTGCTGAGGTGTTGGATTTTGATTAACATATGACAACACCACGGCCGAATTATTGCCGCCAAATCCGAATGAATTGGATAATACGTGTCGTAGAGACGTGGCATGCCGCGTCTCTACCGCCACCGGCCTGATACGCAATTCCTTCATCGGTGTTGAAAAATTCAGATTTGGGAAAATCACCTGGTGTTGTATGGACAGGATTGAAATCACTGCCTCCAAGGCGCCGGCTGCCCCTAGCGTATGCCCGGTAAATCCTTTGGTGGAACTGAAGGGAGGGACATGATCACCGAAAATCCGTTCCATGGCGATGCCTTCTGAAAGGTCGTTGTTTTGAGTACCGGTACCATGAACATTAATATAATCGATATCTGATGGCAGAAGGTTGCTCATGGCGATCGCCTTCGACATGGCGAGGAAGGCGCCTTTGCCGTCGGGAGAGGAGGCGGTCTGATGAAATGCGTCATTCGCATTGCCATAGCCTGAAACTTCGGCCAGGACGGTTTTCCGCTCTTTTACAACCACATCTTCTGATTCAAGTACAAGGTAGGCTGCTCCTTCGCCAAGCGTGAGTCCGGCACGGTTTTCATCAAATGGATGGCAGCCTGTTTTATCAAGGATCATCAAGGTGTTGAAACCATTGAGGGTAAACCTTGTCACAGAATCGGTACCCCCAACCACCACGCGGTCGAGTTGCCCGGTTTTGATCAGGTTCGAACCGAACATGATGGCATTTACCGAGGATGAACATGCTGTGCTGATGGTGGTTACAAAATCGGTGATGCCTAAATAGGCAGCAATTCGTTCTGTGCTGTCTCCACAGTCGTGGTTAACAACATCGACCAGCCTACCCTTTTCCGGATCTGCCAGAAATGATGCATAGAAACTTTCGCTGCGGTCCATGCCACCAACGGTGGTACCTGAAACCAGGCCGGTTCTGTGTGCCTTTATATCATCAATTCCTGCTGATAACAAGGCCTCCATAGCTGCTTTCATTCCCAACAAGGCTGTACGGGTGAGGTTTTTCATGCCCTCATTTCCAGTATCCTTCAGCAGTTCCCGGGTGGACATTTTGACTTCCGCCATCGGTATTATCCCTTGAAGAATGGTAGGGAATCTTGTAATTTCTCCAATGCCCGATTTACCTGCCCGAAGTGATTGCAAACTCTCTGACACATTATTGCCAATGGCGCAAATGATTCCGATACCGGTGATATATACCCGTTTTGACATTTTTTTTCAATAGATTAAGATGCAAAATTAGCAGAAAATAATTCACGGGAAAGTGAAGTTGAGAAAGCAACTTATCCTTCCGACATGCGCACATCAAGGGCATCGCGCAAAGCGTTACCCATGAGCATAAAAGCAAGTACCATAACCATGATTGCGAGACCGGGCAAAATGGCAAGGTAGGCATAGTCAAGTACGATGTATCCGTAATTTTCCTTGATCATTGAACCCCAGGATGGAACGGGAGGCTGCACACCCAGTCCCAGAAAGCTTAATCCAGCCTCCATGAGGATGGCGGATGCAAAGTTGGCAGCCGAGATCACAATGACTGCGGCCATGACGTTGGGAAGGATGTGATGAAAAATAATCCTGAAGTCAGAAAAACCCAGGGCTCTTGCAGCTTCAACGTACTCCTTTTCGCGGATGCTTAAAATTTGTCCGCGCACTACCCTTGCAACTTCAACCCACATGGTAAGTCCAACCGCGATAAATACCTGCCAGAACCCCTTTCCCAGGGCAAAGGTGATAGCAATTACGAGTAACAGGGTGGGGATGGACCATACAACATTGATCAGCCACATGATGAGGTTGTCGACCCAGCCACGGTAATAGCCGCCAATAGCGCCTACAAAGATCCCGATGACCAGTGAAATAAGAACGGAGATCATGCCTACCGAAAGGCTGACCCTCGTACCGATCATCAGCTGGCTAAGGTAATCACGGCCAAACCGATCTGTTCCGATCCAGAAGGTCTTTGTTACCGGAAGTTGTGTCTCATTCAGGGGCATTATTTTAACCATCGATTCATCCCCCGCAAGGGCTCCATATTCAATGTAGAGGATATGGTTGTTCCTGATCATGTAGGATCGGATGGGAATATTCCGGGTATTTCCCGTTTTTCCTGAAATCATCGTTTTCAGGAAATTCCCGCTTTTAATCCTGGTATGCTCAGTAACAGGCAGCATGGTCACCGAAAACCCGGGTTTCTTTAATCCAAGTTCAAGGTATTGGTTATTCGCATATGGGGATGAGTCGGGAGTAATAAGGTATCCGAGGCAGCCAATGAGGAGCGTAAATCCGATAAAAACAAGCGATCCAAAGCCCAAACGGTTTTTTTTGAATTTCATCCAGGCCAGGGAACTCAAGGATCCCGATGATATAACAGAGCGCTTTCTAAAAATCACGGGAAGATTATGAAATGTGGTTTGTCAGAAACTATTTTTTATGTACTTTTGCAAACTCAAACATGGTGGTCGTAGCTCAGTTGGTTAGAGCGATAGATTGTGGATCTATAGGTCGTGGGTTCAAGCCCCATCTTCCACCCGCGAAAAAGGCTGCATCGGCAGCCTTTTTTTATTTTACCTCCCCTTTAAAATTCGCATTAAATTCGTCCTCCGGGGTTTTCAAATAGGCATCGCTTCCATAAAATGAAATCGTTTTTTCAAATTGCTGTGCGGGCCGATAACCAGAAATGTTTGTGATATTCTGACTCTTCTCGCTCAGGATTACATAGGACGGATATGACAAATTACCCTTCAGCAAAGCAACAGCCAGCCTGTGTGTACTGCGGCTGCTGCCAGGGTTTGGGTTTACAAATACCTGTCCGTCAAGCCTGATCGTATCTTTTCGTTCTGCATTGAATTTAACGCAATAAAAATGCTCATTCATGTATTTGGCGATGACAGGATTGGCAAAAGTTTCGGCATCCATTTTCTTACACCAGCCACACCAATCGGTGTAAACATCGATAAATATTTTCTTCGGCTTCTTTTTGTTCATGTTGTATGCATCTTCAAAAGAGTACCATTTCACGGTCACTACTTTCCCCTGTGGTTTCTCTTTTTCCTGCGCGATTCCTGAGACAGAATATATAAATGCAAATGATATCATCATCAAAAACAAAGAATTTCTCTTCATAAAATCCAATTTTAGTTTATTAATAATTTACGGTAAACCCAATCACTTCCACATTCGTTATTCAATATTCAATATTCAATGTTCATTATTCTCAATGCCTCTCCATCTCCCGCTGGTGATCCTTTTGTTTCAGTGTTTCCCTCTTGTCGTAAGAATGTTTCCCGCGAGCAAGTGCGATGGTGAGTTTAGCCAGTCCGCGTTCGTTGATAAAGAGCAGAACGGGGATGATGGTAAATCCCCGCTCCTTCACCTTTACCAATAGTTTCTTCAGTTCACGTTTCGTTAAAAGGAGTTTCCTGTCACGTTTGGGCTCATGGTTGTAATGTGTTCCAAAAGAGTACTCTGCAATATGCATGTTACGCACGAACAGTTCTCCATTGGTATAGGTGCAGTAGCCATCCACAATAGAGGCAGTGCCGTCCCTGATCGATTTGATTTCAGTGCCGGTAAGCTGTATGCCGGCAGTGACCTCCTGGATCAGAAAGTATTCATGCGAAGCCCGCTTATTGCGTATGTTAATCGATTTCTCCATCTATTTTTTTTCGGGCATCAGCACCACACGGATGTAGTGGTCGGGATTAAGAAAGGCTGATGCAGCAATCTTCAGGTCATTGGCGGTAACAGCGTTTACACGATCTTTAAAGGTAGCCACGCTGTTGGGTGAATCGTGATTGAAATAGGTTGACTCAAGTTTTCTAAGCCAGAAGTCATTCTTTTCAAGATCTGTTTCCCTGGCACGGATCATGGCTTCCTGCGCTTTTTTCAAATCGACCTCTGAAGGTCCGCTTTTCCTTATTTTCTTGAGTTCTCCAAACACGGCTTTGGTGAGTTTGTCGGGCATTTTGGGCGAGCAGCCGAACATAACCATCATACGTACAGTCGGTTTTGGATACTGATCCATGCTGATCATCACCTGGGGTGAGTAAACCCCGCTCATCTGTTCACGGATAACCTCAACAAGTTTGATTCCCATGATCTCCTTGACCATATTCATATACAGGACATTTTTTTCATTCCAATCAAAAATCCCGGGCAGCACCAGGCCAACCATGCCTTTGGGTTCACTCCCTTTGTACACGGTAACATTGGTAACACCTTCAGCTACGTTGGGGGAAACATCCTTCCAGTTTTCATTGCGGTTCAGCGCGGGCAGACTTCCAAAATACTGTTCAATCAACGGTGAAATGGAATCGATGGAGAAGTTTCCAACCACGAAAAATTTGAAATCACTGGCATCAGCAAAACGATCCCTGTATATTTTATAAGCATCTTCAAGCTTAATTTCACTTAACTGGGTCGTTGAAGGGAATACCATAAAACGCTTGTACCCCGGATAAACCACCTTGAACAAGGTGTCATAAAAAGTCATCACCGGGTTGCTTTGCATGAATTTCATCTGGGTCTCCATCTGTGACATAAAAGCTTTGAAAGCAGTTGTATCCTTCCTTGGATGATCAAAATAGAGGTAAACAAGCTGCATCATGGTTTCAAAATCCTTAGGGGTCGAACTTCCCCTGAAACCCTCTTTTAAATCATCGATATAGGGACTAATCTGGATATTTTTACCTTTCAGTTTCTTTTCAAGTTCAATGTTGTCAAAATTTCCGATCCCGCTCATATCAATGATTTGAGGAGCGAATTTTGCCGACATGAAATTCTGGTCAGGCACCAGGGAGTTGCCGCCCGGACTGTAGGCAGAAACCAGGATCTCATCGTTTTTAAAGGAGGTTGGTTTCAGAACAACAGTGACTCCATTGGACAGGGTAAGTTCTGTACTCCCCGTCTCTTTGTTCTCCTTGCTCCCTGTTATTTTGCCAGGTTGAAGAGTGCCCTGGATCAACGGCTCTTCCCTGAAATTATCAACATAGGCCGTAAGTGTCTTTGTTTTGGAATCCTTCAGAATTGTCAGGATATCCTCTTCAGTCGGAACTTTAACGCCGGGTTTGTCGGGCGCCATCACCACAAGCCCGATATTGTTATCGGTAACCCATTGTTTGGCAAGGTCGTTGATCTCTGTTAAGTTGATATCCGGAAGAATATTCTTCAGGTACTTAAACTGCTTTTGAGATCCGGGAATTGCATCCTGTGACAGGTAATTGCTGACATATTGCGAACAAAAAACAGTTGACTCGGTTTTATCAGACTCCTTGGCGCTTTTTTCATATTGGCTATAGAGTTCCTCCTTTTGCCGGTCCAATTCTGTCTGGGTAAACCCAAATCGTTTAACCCGTTCATTTTCAGCCAGAATTATCTCAAGACTTTTATCAATCTGGTTCTCCTTTGTCATTGCATTGACCATGAACGCATCCTTGTTCCTTGAGAGGAAACGGCCATAGTCGCCGCCTGCATAAACAAATGGAGATTCAGGTTTCTGCGAAATTTCGTTGAAACGATTGTTGAGCATGCTTGTATAGAGGTCGGCCATAACCTTAAGTCGAAAATCACCCAGGGTTTTGTCGGTTGCCAGAGGGTGTTTGTAGAAAACCATTACAACATTGTTTGTGGCCTCCTTGTCGGTGGTGATGGCAATCAGTGGATCTGTATTGTCTGGGATATCGAAACTCGTCCGTTCCCTTGGATTTTCAGGATTCTTCATGCTGCCGAAATGGGCTTTGATCTGCGCTTCTGCCACAACAGGGTCAATGTCACCTACCAGGACCACTGCCTGCAGGTTTGGGCGATACCAGTCATGGTAAAAGTCCTTGATCACCTGGTGCTTGAAATTTTCTATTACCTCAATTTTTCCGATTGGTACACGGTCGGCATATTTTGATCCTTTAAAAATAACCGGGAAGAACTTCTTCATCATGCGGTCCTGAGCACCGAGACCTAGCCGCCACTCTTCGGTAATTACACCGCGTTCCTTGTCTATCTCCTTGTCATCCAGCACAGCATAATGTGCCCAGTCTTCCAACACTTTCATCCCTTTTTCAATCAATGTGGTATCGTCAGTAGGAAGTTGTAACATATAAACAGTTTCGTCAAAACTGGTGTAGGCATTAATGTCGGCACCGAATCTAACCCCTGTTTTCTGCAGAAAATCGATTAGCTCATTCTTTGGGAAAGTTCTTGTACCGTTAAAATTCATATGCTCCATGAAGTGCGCTAGTCCCTGCTGGTCATCATTTTCAAGAATTGATCCTGCATTCACGACCAGCCTGAGTTCGAGCCTTTTTTCGGGTTTTTTATTCTGACGGATGTAATAAACCAGGCCATTGTCAAGTTTCCCGATTTTCACGCCGGGATCGACGGAAATAGGGGTGGTGAGGTCAACGACGGATTGCTGGCTGAATCCTGCTGTGGCAAACAGGATTACTCCAATGATTACCAGTGATTTAAAGGTCAAATTTTTCATGATACAAGGTTTTAGGTACATCCTGGTGAATTACAATGCAATTTTACCATATTTTTAGGTAAAAGCCAAGATTAATATCATTCGAAAACATAGACTGATATTACTGGGTCAAAGTGAAGATCATTATTTAGAGTCTGTTTTCACTTCGTTCATATACTGACTTTTAATATTTTCAAGATCTCTCCTACAATTTCACCGAAATCCCCACCAGGAAATTGATGCTGGCCTGTGGAAAGTACCCGTTCATTTCATTGTAGACACCCCCAAGAGTGTAGGGGTACACCCATGCGTTTGTTTCATAGGTTGCATTAAACAGGTTGTTGACGGCAATATTAAACCCGATCTCCTCAAACAGGCTTGATTTCACTGTGTAGTTGGCGGAAAGCCCGTTTACAAAATAGCCCTTCAGCGACCGTTCGTCATTAGAGGTATTGTCAATATACTGCTTCCCGATGTATTTCGAATTCAGGCTGAATGAGAGACCTGAGAGGATTTTGTATGTCAGGATTGAACCCAGGATGATGTTTGGGGAGAAGGAGAGGTCGGTCTCCCCCAGGTGGAGGGTGTCCTGCCCAAGGGAAGTCCAGTTTGAATCATATTGGTCGAGGTAATGCGTGAAATTGCTGATCTTGTTCCTGCTGAGTGTTGCATTCACACTCACCAGGAATTTCTTTTTAAAGAATTCTGCGCTTGCAGAAACCTCAATGCCAGCCCGGTAACTGTGCGGGACATTCACCATAACAGCTTCACCCACATTGTTGATCTCGCCGGTTAACACCAACTGGTTTTTATAATCCATGTAATAGAGATTTGCTGTTGCAGTCACGGCAGAATGCCTGAAGGAATATCCAAGTTCATAGTCAACCATGGTCTCGTTGTTGGGCACATGTCCCGGATCTGCATCTTTGTAATTGTTACGGCTGGGTTCGCGGTTTGCAACCCCCACTGATCCGTAAAGATCATGGTGTGCATTAAATTGAAAGTAGACGCCACCTTTCGGATTGAAAAAGTTAAAATGATGGTTCTGGTCAAGGTTTCTGAGGTTATCAAGGGTGCCTTCCATTTTATAACCGACAAAGCGGTACTGAAGGTCGGCAAACAGGTTAAGTTTACGGAAGACCTGGTAACTTGCCTTGCCATAAATATTAAAGTCAGTTTTTTTGCCGGTATTATAGTACCAGTTCCGGTCACTGTTGCCATTTGAAGCATATTGAGCCCAGATCACCTTCCCGAAATGTTGCCCGTTATAGTGGTTCCAGGCCCCACCCAGTGTCAGTTTCAACTTTTCAGGAATTGAATAATTGCTTGAAAATGTGACTCCATAAAAATCATTGTCCATCATTTTCCTGTTAATCAGGTCGGTAGAGGTAATTGTGCTGTCGTGGATGACCACATTCTCAAGACCATAATCCTGGAATGAGACCCCTTGCTTGTAATTTTCATAGTATCCTTTTCCCTTGGTATAATGCCCGGCAATATTGATAGTCCAGTTTTTAGCAAGTTTTTGGGAGAAAAGGAGTTGGTAATGATCCTGCTGGTAATTGTCTGTTTGATTGCTGTAATATTGAACTTCACCGATTGCGTTCGTGTAGGCGCCTGCAGGATTGTACGTCCTGTTGGTCGTAAGTGAATCTTTCGGAACGCCTTCCCACGCCTGGTAAGTTCTTTCATAACCCGAAAAGGTGATGAACCTGATGGTGGTTTTACTGCCATAAAACCCTCCGCTAAGATAATAGGATTTCAGATTTGAAAAGGCACGGTCGATGTAACCATCGGAGTGGATGTAGGATAACCGGCCATCAACACTTAATTTATTTGAAATCAACCCTGTACCGAAGCGGAGGGTGGTCTTATAAGTGTTGTAAGACCCGCCGGAAAGGTCAAGTTCGCCGTATGGGTCCTGGTGCAGGTCGGATGTCATAAAATTGATGGATGCACCAAATGCACCTGCCCCATTGGTCGAGGTACCAACGCCTCGTTGAATCTGGATGTTGGCTGTAGAAGATGCTATGTCGGGCAGGTCAACAAACCATACGCCCTGCGATTCTGCATCATTTATTGGTATCGAATTTACTGTTACATTGATCCTTGTTAAATCGGTACCCCGGATGCTGACACTTGAGTATCCCACACCGTTTCCTGCATCAGAAGTAACTACGGTGGAAGGATTTCCCTGGATCAGGGATGGGATATCCTTCCCAAGGTTCATGTTTCGGATCTCTTTGTTGGTGATGGTTGAATAGGTTGTTGGCGTTTTCTCCTGTGCTCGTGTGGCGATGATATTCACTTCGTCACCCAGCAGTGCAACGGGTTCCAGTTCAATTTGCAGCGTTGTATCGTGCGAAAGAGACATCACTTTTCTATACGTTGCATAGCCTACAAATGATACCTTCATCGAGACAGTGCCCTGTTTGATGTGAGTGAATCTGAACCGCCCATCATTGCCGGATGCCATCGCCATACTGCCTGTGCCCGCCGAAATGTTTGCCCCAGAGAGCGGTACTCCCGTTTTTTTATCGGAAATAACACCGGATATTGTTAATTGTGCTTTCAACGAATTGGCAGTCAGGACCAAACCGGAGATAAACATTACGGCATACACTCCATGCCGGAAGCATCCATACATTTTTCGTGTCATGATTTTCATTTTTCCTACGCCGGCATTACCCGGATCAGGTTATTGGGGTATAATCTCAGCCCTTATATTGAGGCACCCCCT
>JBMOIP010000070.1:0-22919 GCA_049317265.1 Bacteroidales bacterium | reverse complement strand
AAAGATACGGAACTGTCAATATAACTGACAAACTTGTCAGTAAAAGTTATAAACATGCTGTAACGCCATGTAACAATGATGAACAACTATTCACTGTTTACGGACGTTTCATAGATATGTACCTGATAATCAAAAGTAGCTTCCTTACCCTTGAAGGGGAGGGCCGGGGAAGGGTCATTGACTTACCGAATGAGGTTTCAATAGGTGAACTGGTACAATTGTGCTCAACCAACATTTTTTATTTAATAATGTACCAACTATAAAATTTTGTTGTATATTTGACCACTTAGTTAAACCATCTGATTAATCCATCCGGTCAAACATGGACATCTCCCCTACATCTGCCGAAGAACGCATCCTCGAATCAGCAAAGAAGGTATTTCACCTCAAGGGGTACGATGGCGCCCGTATGCAGGAGATCGCAGATGAGGCCGGTGTTAATAAATCTCTGGTACACTATTACTACAGGAACAAGGATAACCTGTTTGATGCAGTATTTGAGGACGCCTTCGGCAAACTCATGGCCAGGGTGAATGAAATTTTTCTTTCAGGAATGCCCATCACCGACAAAATTGAGACCTTTATACAATATTACATCATTTTTTTATCCCAGAACTCCTATCTTCCTTTGTTTATCCTGAATGGGTTGTATAAAAAACCCGACCAGTTTAAAAAGCTGATAGAGAAAAATAAGCTCTTTCCGGAACCGCTTCTCGACCAACTGCGAAAACAGGTTAAAGAGGAGTTGAACCTGGATGTTGATCCGTTTCATATCTTCATCAATATATTGTCAACCTGTATTTTCCCGGTAATTGCCAGGCCGCTCATCCAGACGATTTTCGGGTTATCAGATGAACGGATTGAACAGTTTTATGAAGAGAGGAAAACTGTCGTACCGAACTTTATTTTAAACGCATTGAAAGGTTATGAAAATATTTCGGGCAGGTAACATCCGCCATTTCAGTTTATTAGTCTCAATAAGTTGCTGGTTCCTTCCGCTTCTTAATCAGGCGCAGGATTCCATAACCCTCAGTTACTGTTACAAGCAGGCAGAACTCAACTACCCGCTGCGCCAGCAACTGGAGATGTTTGGAAACTCCAGCACATTAAAAGTCAAAAACCTGGGGAAGAACTATCTGCCGCAGTTTGCCGTGAACGGAGGTGTATCTCTGCAATCGGATGTAACCAAGGTGGCCATTGAGTTTCCGAAAGGATTGTCGGTGCCGCTCATGCCTGCACTAAGTAAAGACTGGTACAAATTGACGCTCGACGTTAACCAGGCGATCTATGACGGAAGTATAACCCGTTACCAGAAACAGGTGGAGGGGTACAACCTGCAAGCAGACCAGAAAGGGGTAGAAATCGAGTTATACAAACTCAAGGACCGGATCAACCAGATCTATTTCGGCATCATCCTGCTGAAGGAAAATGAAAAGCTGCTGAAAAGCAATAAAGAGCGTATCGAAGCAAAACTCACCGAAGTGCAATCGGGAATAAAGAACGGTTCAGTGATGGAGATGAACGCCGACCTGCTCAGGGCTGAACTTGTAAAGCTCGATCAGCAACTCACCGAAACCCGCATGGATCAAAGCGCATCCTTCAAAATGCTGGCCGAACTCATATCCACCCCCATTTCAGAAACCGCTTCCCTGGTCACACCACAAATCACCCTCCCCACAGTGGCATTTGAGGACAAACGACTGGAAAATGAACTCTTCACCATCCAGCGTTCAAAGGTTGAACTGATGCGTAACATGTTGGTTACCAAATGGAACCCTAAGATATTTGCTTACGGACAGGCTGGGTATGGCAGACCAAACCTCAACATGCTGGATGACAGTTTTAAGCCATGGTGGATGTTTGGTGCAAAGATTTCCTGGTCACCATGGAACTGGAACCAGAATAAAAATGACAGGCAGGTCTTGACCATACAAAGCGATATCCTCAGAAGCCAGCAGGAGACCTTTGACAAAAACCTGAAGATCAGCTCACAAAAAGACCTCAGCGAAGTGATGAAATATACCGAGCTGCTCGCACAGGACGAACAAATCATTGGCCTGCGAAAAAAAATCACTAAAACAGCCTCTTCCCAACTCGATAACGGGGTGATTTCACCAAGTGACTACATCGCAAGGCTGAATGAAGAGACCCTCTCGCTGCTCAACATGGAAATACATAAAATTCAATTGATCAAAGCTAAATTATCATACTTATATACACTGGGAAAGTTATGAAATACAGATCAGTAGCACTCGTTGTAACCATCCTGGCTCTTGGGAGTGCATGCAGTAACACCAAAGACAAACCCGATGCTTACGGTTCTTTTGAAGCAACGGAGGTAACGGTCTCTTCCCTTGCCAACGGAAGGATCATGCAGTTCAACCTCGAGGAGGGCCAACTGATCGACTCAAACCAGCTCATCGGGTTTATCGACACCACCGATCTGCACCTGAAGAAACTGCAGACCATGGAACAAAAAAATGCCACGGGTTCACGGAAAGAGGACCTGGCTTCGCAGATCGCGGTGCAGGAACAGAACCGCGAAAACATCCTCGTTGAAAAAAACAGGGTGGTCAAACTCCTCGCCGACGGCGCTGCAACACGAAAGCAACTCGACGACATCAACTCGAGTCTCAGCATGATCGACAAGCAGATCGCTTCCATTAAAACTCAATTCAGCGGGATTGAAGACCAGATCGGAAGCACCGAACAGCAAATTGCCCAGGTGCGGGAGTCGATCAAAAATGCCAGAATTGTCAACCCCGTGAAAGGAACAGTGCTCACGAAATTTGCAGAAAACAATGAAGTGACTACCTTTGGAAAGCCGCTGTATAAAATTGCAGACCTTCGGGAGATGCAGCTTCGCGTCTACATCAGCGGGGCACAGCTGCCGCACATTAAGATTGGCGACAAAGTGGAGGTCCGCATCGACCAGGATGCCACGACCAATTCAAAGTTGGAAGGCGTGGTAAGCTGGATCTCGCAAACAGCCGAATTCACGCCAAAAACAATCCAGACAAAAGAGGAACGCGTGAACCTGGTCTACGCGGTAAAAGTTCGTGTATTAAATGACGGCACACTCAAAATTGGCATGCCGGGCGAGATAAAACTGATTTCAAATTAACCAAAACCAAAACCATGAAAAAAATCACAGCAACATTGTTCATTATGTTCTTCCTCGCCACCTGGTCGGGAATAACCGCTTCGGCACAAACCCACAAAGCAGACGACATCCTCGGCACATGGCTGAACCAGGAGGCAACAGGAAAGATCATGCTCTACAAGGAAAGTGGCAAATACTTCGGCAAACTGGTATGGCTCCGCGAACCTACCGATAAAATCACCGGCCAGCCCCGCACCGACAAGGAGAATCCTGATGTGAAACTGAAAAACGTTCCCCTGGTCGGTATGGTCAACATGAAAAACTTCACCTTCGATGGAAAAGAGGAGTGGTCGGGCGGCACCATTTACGATCCGAAAAACGGAAAAACCTACAAATGCTACATCCAGTTTGAAAGCCCCACCAAATTAAAAGTAAGGGGTTATGTCGGGGTCTCCCTCCTTGGACGAAACACCTACTGGACCAAAACCACTGCCCCACAAAACTAAACGATGCCAGAAACCTCCGTTCATGTACACGGACTGACCAAAAAATTTGGTGAAACCCTTGCCCTCGACAACATCACCCTCGATGTGGGCAAGGGCGAGTTGTTTGGATTCATCGGTCCCGACGGAGCCGGGAAAACCACTTTGTTCCGGATCCTCACCACCCTGCTGCTTGCCGATACCGGGACCTGCTGCGTGGAGGGGTTCGACGTGGTGAAAGACTACCGGAAAATCAGGCAGATTGCCGGGTATATGCCCGGGAAATTCTCTTTATACCAGGATCTTACGGTGGAGGAAAACCTTCAGTTCTTTGCCACCATCTTCGGCACTACCATCGCCGAAAACTACCACCTGGTGAAAGAGATCTACCAGCAGATCGAGCCGTTCAAAGACAGGAAAGCTGGCAAATTATCCGGTGGAATGAAGCAGAAGCTGGCACTTTCGTGCGCCATGATCCACAAGCCGGACGTGCTCTTCCTGGATGAGCCGACCACCGGGGTGGATGCAGTTTCGCGCCTCGAATTCTGGGAGATGCTCAAGCGGCTGAAGGCATCGGGGATCACCATCCTTGTCTCCACCCCGTACATGGACGAGGCAGCGATGTGCGACCGTGTCGCCCTCATGCAGGGCGGCCGGGTGATGACCATAAGCACTCCCCTGGAGGTGATCCGCAATTTCCCGCTGTCGCTGCTTTCAGTAAAATCGGGCGACATCTACCAGTTGCTCACTGAGCTCAGGGAATATCCGGGAGTTCACAGCGTATATACCTTCGGGCAATCTGCCCACGTTGCCTTTCACAATACGGACATTCAGAAAGAGGCGCTGGCAGAATTTCTTAAAAACAACAACCATCAATCAATACAAATAGAACCCATTGAAGCCACCATTGAGGATTGCTTTATGGAACTAATGAATAAAACTGCAGTAAATTAATAACACCATTGTGCCCTTTGTGTAAATCTTTGTGCCTTAGTGGTTATTTTTTTTAACCACAAAGACACAAAGGAGGCACAAAGGACACAAAGAAGAAATTAGTAATGTAAATGCATGTTACCAGTGAAAATATCATCACCGTCAAAGACCTCGTCAAGCGGTTTGGTTCATTTATAGCCAACGACCACCTGACCTTCGAGGTGAAAAAAGGTGAGATCTTCGGATTCCTGGGGGCGAATGGCGCTGGGAAAACCACTGCGATCAAGATTCTCTGCGGACTCTCCTATCCCACTTCAGGGGAGTTGACCGTGGCTGGTTTTGACATCTATACCCAGCGTGAAAAAGTGAAGCGGAACATCGGGTACATGAGCCAGCGGTTTTCGCTGTACGACGACCTTACGGTGTACGAGAATATCCGGTTCTACGGCGGCATTTACGGGTTGAGGAAGAAGGAGATCGATGCACGCGCCAGTGAACTGATGCTAAGACTCGGTTTCGAAACGGCAAGGAACAAATTCATCCGCGACATTCCGTTGGGATGGAAGCAGAAACTGGCCTTTTCCGTTGCCATCCTCCACAACCCGAAGATCGTCTTTCTTGATGAACCCACCGGCGGCGTGGATCCGATTACGCGGCGACAGTTCTGGGACATGATCTACGAAGCTGCTCACCAGGGAATTACCGTATTTGTCACCACACACTACATGGATGAAGCGGAATATTGTGACCGGGTTTCGATCATGGTCGATGGGAAGATTGCTGCCCTTGACACCCCTGAGAACCTGAAAAAGCAGTTCGGTGCACCCTCCATGAATGATGTTTTCATTAAACTGGCAAGAGCCTGAACGCGTTATGGACCTGTTAAACAAATATAAACCCTCCGTGAGCAAACACAACCTGCTCTTCATCGCAGGTCTTGCCTGGACTACTGCAGGCGGCATTCTTGCCGGGCGGGGATTGAGTTACCTTCTTCAAAACGGCCATCACCTTGGCTGGCGGCTGGCCGGGGGACTGGTCTTCGGGATCATCTTTTACGTGCTGCTCTTCGCTAAGATCTCCCGCAAACACATCAAACGGATCCACGGACTTAACATCCCATACCCCTGCGCCTTCTCCTTTTTCAACCTCCGCGGATACTTCATGATGGCCATCATGATCAGCGGGGGCATCATGCTGCGGAGGTTTGACCTAATCGACAAAGAGTGGCTCTACAACTTTTACGTGACCATGGCCATTCCGCTGCTGATCTCAGCCTCGCGGTTTTACTATTTCTGGGCTACAAAAAGGGAAATCGCATGAAAAGGTTCCGGGGATTCGTCATCAAGGAGTTTTACCACATCTTCAGGGATTACCGCACCCTGCTGATCCTCTTTGGCATGCCGGCCGTGCAGCTGATGCTCTTCGGATACGTCCTCACCAACGAGATCAAGGATGCAAAAATCGCTATTTACGATCCCTCCGGTGATGTGGTCACCCGCAAGATCAGCGACAAGATCCTATCCTCCGGTTACTTTATCCTGGAACGAAACCTTAAAAGCGTAGCAGAAATCGACCCTGTCTTCCGGCAGGGAGATGTCAAACTGGCGCTCATCTACGAATCCGGTTTTGCAGGAAAACTTGAAAAGACAGGGAAGGCCCGCATCCAGATCATTGCCGATGCCTCCGATCCGAATACCGCCAACATGCTGGTGAACTATGCCAGCGGGATCATCAGCAACTACCTTGTTTCTATGAATACGGGAAAGGTCTCCCTGCAGATCATTCCCGAAGTGCGGATGATGTACAACGGGGAGCTGAAAGGCGTTTACATGTTCGTTCCCGGGCTCATGGCCATGCTGCTGATGCTGATCTCCGCACTGATGACCTCCCTCTCCATTACCCGTGAAAAAGAGCTTGGAACCATGGAGTTGCTTTTAGTCTCACCAATGCAGCCAGCCCAGATCATCATCGGGAAAGTCTTTCCCTATGTCTTCCTGGCTTTCATAGATGCCTGCATCATCCTTATCCTCGGAAACCTGGTTTTCGGCATGCCCATCGTTGGAAGCGTATTCCTTCTTCTGCTCGAAAGTTTCCTCTACATCTGCATGGCACTTTCGCTCGGCATCCTGATCTCGACCCTCACCAACAGCCAGCAGGTAGCCATGATGATCTCCCTGGTGATCCTCATGCTGCCCACGATCCTGCTGAGCGGTTTTATCTTCCCGGTCGAAAACATGCCGGTGATCATGCAGGTACTGTGTCATTGCATGCCCCCGAAATACTACATCATGATCATCAAGAGCATCATGCTCCAGGGAAACGGTATTGAATATGTGTGGAAAGAGACGCTCATTCTCATGGCTTTCACCACTTTTTTCCTCGGGCTCAGCATCAGGAAATTCAACATAAGGCTTAGCTGATGAGAACGATCCTCTATATCATTCAGAAAGAGTTTTTGCAGGTATTCCGCAACAAGTCGATGCTGCCGATCATCTTCCTCGTACCCGTCTTCCAGCTGATCATCCTGGTCAACGCCGCCACCTATGAGATGAAAAATATCCGGATTTCGGTGGTCGATCTCGATCTTTCAGGAACCTCCCGCAAACTGGTAAGCAAATTCCAGGGATCACCCTTCTACCGGCTCCAGGGTTCATCCTTTTCTTACCGGGAGGCAGAAGACCAGATGAAAAGGGGAAATACCGATATGATCCTGCAGATCCCGGCAGGTTTTGAGAAGAACCTCCTGAAGGAGAACCACGCCAAAGTGCAGTTTGTGATCAACGCCATCAACGGGCAGAGCGCCGGTCTCACCAACGCATATTCCACCATGATCCTGCTCGACTACAACCGCGAGATGGTGATGGAGCGCGCAACGCCTTCGGCGATGGCAGGACTGCGGATCATTCAAACCGACTACAGCTACTGGTACAACCCGAAGCTGAACTACAAGACCTACATGGTTCCCGGGATCCTCGTGCTGCTGGTCACCATCATCGGGCTTTTGCTTTCGGGGATGAACATCGTGCGTGAAATGGAGATCGGCACCATTGAACAGATCAATGTAACCCCCATCAACAAAATCGAGTTCATTGCCGGAAAGCTCATCCCCTTCTGGATCATCGGAATGTTCGAGCTTGCGTTCGGACTCACGGTTGGCAAAGTATTGTTCAACATCCCCATGGAGGGAAGCCTCGGATTAATTTTCATGTCGGCAGGTGTCTATCTTTTTGTAATTTTGTCTTTTGGTCTGCTGATATCCACCATCACCCACACCCAGCAGCAGGCCATGCTTGTTTCGTTCTTTTTCATGGTGGTTTTCATTCTCATGAGCGGCCTCTTCACCTCTGTTGAAAGCATGCCGCAATGGGCGCAAAACCTTGACAGGCTGAATCCGGTGATGTATTTTATCAAGATCATGCGGATGGTGTTGCTGAAAGGATCCGGTTTTGCTGAAATCAGCCGCCACTTCTGGTCACTCGTCATTTATGCTGCCTGCAGCCTGAGCCTGGCCATTCTGAGATACCGAAAAGTCTCTTAAACCGATATATTGAACAAGACATCCAAAAAATACATCATCCTCAGGGCCGTTCTCCTGGGGTTGGCTGTAGTTGCGATCGCTTTTTTCTTGACCAGGAACCTTTACCACCGTGAGGAGGCCAAAAAGGATGCCCTGCGGCGAATCCGCGAACGTGGTTACCTGGTAGCCCTTACCGATCAAAACACCCTCAATTACTTCATTTACAAGGGTGTTCCGATGGGATACCAGCTTACTTTGCTCGAATCTTTTGCCAAATACCTGGGTGTTCCGCTGAGGATCATTACCAGCAACAACGTCTCAAAACTCAACTACTACCTCTACTATAATGTGGCCGATGTCATCGCCCTCAACCTGCCTGTCTCCTCTGATGGCAAAAAACTCGTCAGGTTCTCCGACCCGTTTGGTGAAACCAGGCTGGTGCTTGTACAACGGAAAAGCCGTGGATCCGGAAAAGGTGATCCGGATGTGTTAAAATCCTTAAAAGAGTTTCCTGAAGATACAGTATATGTTCGCAGCAGCCCGTTTCTCACCCATCAGTATCATGCCTTCTTTAAAAAAACCGGGAAGCATGCCATTCTGAAGGAGGAGACCGACATCAGCCAGGAAGAGCTGATCAGGCGTGTTTCCACAGGTGCCATCCGCTTCGCCATCTGCCAGGAAAATGTGGCCATGGTCTATCACAGGTATTACAACAACCTTGATATCTCGGTACTTGCATTTCCACTGTTTTCCTATGCCTGGGGTGTCGGACTCTCCTCCGATTCCCTGAAAACGGAGGTCAATGACTGGCTGAAGGAGTTCAAAGCCTCCCGCGACCTGAAGCAAACCTATCTCGGGTATTTCGATAACCAGCAAATTGCGAACTACCTGCGTAGCGAGTATTTCTCTTTGTCAGGAAACAAAATCTCCCCGTTTGATGAAATCATCCGCCAACAGAGTAAACTGGTATCGTGGGACTGGCGCCTGGTGGCTTCACTGATCTACCAGGAGTCGAACTTCAAAGCCGGACTTACCTCCTCACGCAGTGCCAGCGGACTGATGCAGCTGATGCCCGAGACGGCTGCCAAATTCGGCATCGATAGTGCTGCCACCCCGGCCAGGCAGATTGCCGGTGGGGTGAAATACCTGAAATTTATCGATCAGCAACTCCCCTCCGAAATCACCAACCCCCTCGAACGGATCTACTTCGTGCTTGCCTGCTACAACGTGGGCATCGGAAAAGTTTTAGCCGCCCGGGAGAAAGCCGAGAAGTTCGGTAAAGATAAAAACCGGTGGAACGGGCATGTCGACTACTACCTTCTGCGACGGTCCAAAAAGGATCCTGTTGCCAAAACAGACACCTCAGATGCCTACCCGATCGATTATAAAACGGAAGGATTTGTAGATGATATTGTGACCAGATACCATCACTATAAGAACCTGATCAAGTAGGGTACCTTCACACATAAAAACAATCCCCGGGATCAGGTCGTCAGGCCGGGATATCCTTTCTGCAGGCTGCAATAATTTGAGTACAACCTGCTGCTGTCCAGAATGGAACTCTGCCGTCTGGCAGGGGTCATATGGTGGTAAACCTTTTAAAAGCAATTTAGAACTTCCCGAATCGCAGGCTTAGCTTGGCCGTGAACTGGTTGATCAGCTCGGTTGAGGTGTTTGGTAACTTGAAGTCGGGCGAATAACGGTAGCTTACGCCAACTCCGATCCTCATTTTCTTTATCACATTCATTTCCACTTTCACTCCAGGTTCAACTACGAAAAAATGGTCGTGGGAGATCTCCCCGCCATTCCAGTCATTGTTCGGGTATGTTGAGCTGTTATGCTGATGCGGCTGGCCATAGAACATATAACCGCCACCGATCATCACTGGAAAGGAGAGATGGACTGCCGAAGTTGGGAATAGCGTATATTCCAGCAACAACCCGCCATAACCTCCGGCTAAATTTGCGGCAGCCATGCTGCCCACGGCAGAATCGAAATAAACATCCGGATAATGCAAATTACGGCTGTTTCCGATGAAACTGCCTGCCAGCCCTATGGTCCAGTGGTGGTTGAGGATCATTCCCGTGCTTATTCCCGGAAGAAACACGCTTTTATCCCCAAATTGGGTATAACCGGCGTTCAGCTCAACGAAATAACCAATCGGGATTTTCAAATGCCCATGTTCATTCCCAAAAATTGTTTTCATTTCAAAATCCCCTGAAGACTCCTTTTTTGATGGAGAATCCTGGGCGAAGAGTGCAACAGTACTAAAAAGGAAAGCAATCATGATCGTGACATTTTTCATCTTGTTCATTGTTGGAAGGATTAAGTGTATTTCAATGAATAATTTCTTGCAAAACCCTGTCCGGGGGATGGTTTCAAGGTTCAGACCATTATCAAAACAGTAGTTATGGCAAAATAGTATAGAAAGTGGAATTATTATTTTCCTCCTTCCTGCAATTCAACCATCGAATTCGACAGTTCACAGGTTTTCATCTTTTCCATCCGATGATTCATCTGTTATTTTGCCGAAAAAAAAGATACGAAATGAACCGCATTCATACAATTATTATTCTTTTATTCAGCCTCACAGCAGGTTTGAATGTTTATGCCCAGAACCAGGGGCAGGTGATACGTGGCACTGTGACAGATAAACAATCTCTTGTAACCTTGCCCGGCGCCAATGTGGTAATCATAGGTTCGAACCCACCGATGGGAGCATCCAGCGGTATTGACGGGGGGTTCCGGATTACAGGCCTTACACCGGGCCGGTACGACCTCCAGGCGACGTACCTGGGGTATAAACCGGTAGTAATTTCAAATGTGGTGATTACTTCCGGAAAGGAGGCTGTTCTGGAAATTGCCATGGAAGAGAATATCAGTTCGCTTAAAGAGGTCGAAATTTCAGGCTTAAAAAAGCATGAAACCATCAACCAGATGGCCACGGTAAGCGCCAGGTCGTTCTCCATGGAAGAGGTAAGCCGTTATGCAGGCGGAAGGTCCGATCCATCCCGGCTGGTGTCGAACTTTGCCGGTGTCAGCACCCCGAATGATTCACGGAATGACATTGTGATCCGCGGAAACTCGCCAATGGGTGTCCTTTGGCGAATTGAGGGACTGAATGTTCCCAACCCGAACCACTTTGTAACATTGGGCACAACCGGCGGACCAGTGAGTGCACTGAATCCCAATGCGTTGAAAAACTCCGACTTCTTCACCTCCGCCTTCCCTGCCGACTACGGTAATGCCACTGCGGGTGTTTTCGACATCCATCTCCAGGACGGCAATACCGAAAAACGCGAGCACATGATCCAGTTTGGCATGCTGACAGGGCTGGAAGCCATGTCGGAAGGCCCTTTTAAAACCGGGGGGAAGGCTTCGTACCTCATCGCCTACCGCTACTCCTTTACCGGATTGGCTCAAAACCTGGGGATCTCCATCGGAACAGCTGCCACTCCCTATTACCAGGACCTGACCTTTAAAATCAACTCCGGTGATACAAAATTAGGAAGGTTCACCCTTTTCGGACTTGGAGGCACCAGCCACATCGCCTTTTTACATACCAAAATCGACTCTTCCGACATCTATGCCAATCCGGGAGAAGACTCCTATTCGGGCAGTACCATCGGCGTTGTGGGTTTAAAACACTTTATCCGGCTCAGCAAAAAAATTTACTGGAACAGCGTGGCTGGCATCACCTATTCTGAAAACGCGTATGCACTGGATACCATCCCGGAGGGAATGGACCCGGTGAGGGTGCGCGATTCAAAAGACAAGGAGATCCGCTACGGCATCAACTCCTTTCTTGATTACAAGGTAAATGCACACCTGATGATAAAAGCGGGAATCCAGTTCGATTTTCTCAACCTTAACCTCAGGTTGCAGGACCGCCAGTATTCTGAATCGTGGGAAAATCTCTGGGACTTCAGGGGAAACACCTCCCTGCTGGCAGCATACCTGGAAACCAAATACAGGATCAGTGAAAAATTCACCCTCGATGCCGGGCTCCGCAGCCAGTTCCTGACGCTGAACAATGCCATCTCCTTTGAACCCCGGATTGGATTGAAATATCATGTAAACGAAAAAAACACCATCGGTTTGGGTTTTGGTCATCACAGCCAGATGCAGCCTTTGTCAGTCCTTTATTACCGGGAACTGCTGCCCGACAATACCTATAATGAGTCAAACCTCGAACTGGGCTTTACCAACAGCCTGCACTTCGTGGGGTCGTATGAGGTACGTCCGTTCAAAGACTGGAGGATCAAAACCGAGTTATACTACCAGGCGCTCTATAACGTTCCGGTATCTCAGGTTACCAACAGCTTCTCCATGCTGAACGAAGGATCATCGTACGCCCCGACTGAAGAGGGTAACCTTGTCAACAAGGGTACAGGAACAAACTACGGTCTTGAACTCACCGTCGAAAAGTTCTTCTCCCATGGCTATTATGCTTTGCTGACAGGTTCACTGTATGAAGCAAAATACAAAGGGAGCGATGAAGTTGAACGGAATACTGCATTCAACGGAAATTTCGTCTACAACTTTCTTGGCGGAAAAGAGTTCAAGGTGGGAAAGACGAAGAGGCATTCCGTTTCGGTTGATCTGAGATTTTCCCACGCAGGGGGTAGGTATTACACCCCCATCGACCTTGAGGCATCCCGTACTGCCGGCAAGCAGGTGAACCTGCAGGATGCCTATGCATTTTCTGAACGTTATCCCGATTTTTACAGGTTGGATGTGAAGGCTGGATTTACCTACAACCATAAAAAGATTAAGCTGTCGCAAACCTTCTATATCGACATCCAGAACGTGACCGGGCATCAGAATGTGTTTGCACAACAGTACAATGCGTTCACAAAACAGGTAAACACCCTCTACCAGATCGGTTTCTATCCCAACTTTGTCTATAAAATACAGTTTTAGTCCTGTGTTGGAAACTGTGATGGTCCGTTGACCGAAAATCTTATTCCCCAATGGTGACGTGCGGTTGGTGGATGTGAATGTTTTTCCCTATTTTTACAACGTTTTAATTTACTGCTAAGCCGGAAATCACTGGCAAACCCGATATGAATAACTGACTTCATGCACGAAAATCCAATCATCCGCCAGGTCAAACCTCCTTTTTCCGGTGAGGTTGAATCGAAATGGAATGATTTTCTGCAAAGGAATACCAACGGGAATTTCTTCCAGTCACCCGAATTTCTCCACCTGTTCGACAACTGTAAAAATTACGAGCCACTTGTTCTCACTGCCGAAGATAAAACAGGGCAGATCACCGGGGTGCTTGTTGCCATCATCATCAGTGAACGGATTTACGGGGTCCCGTTTCAGCGAATCCTGGTACAGGGAGGACCGGTCATTTCAAAGCTACAGCCCAACCGTTCGGATGTGCTCAGGGAGTTGCTAAAAACCCTCAAACTACAGGTCCGTAGAAAAACAGTGTTTGTCGAGATCCGGAACCTACAGTTATGGAAGGAAGACATTACTCTATTTCAAGAGCTTGGTTTTGAATGGCACGACCATTTAAACGACATTCTCCCGATACAAAACGATGCCGGCTTTTCCGGCATTAAACCGGCAAAGCAGCGTCAGATCCGGAGAGGCCTTGAAAATGGCGCCGAAATCAGGCCCGCAACTTCTGGCAAGGAGATTGAGGAGTTCTATACGATATTGAAAGTGCTATATAAAAACAAGGTAAGAAAACCATTGCCCCCACTGACCTTTTTCCTCAATTTTTTCCATAAAACCCAGCAGGAAAACAAAGGTGTCATCCTGGTTGTCAGTTATAAGGGTAATGTGATTGGCGGAATGGTCTGCCCCTTCTCGGGCAATCATACAGTCCATGAATGGTACATCTGCAGTGTGCAGGACCGGTTAAAACACCTGTATCCGGGCGTGCTGGCAACCTGGGCCGGCATCGACTTCGCCGGCAGGAACAACTTCAGCCATTTTGACTTCATGGGTATCGGAAGCCCTCAAAAACCATATGGGGTAAGAAACTTCAAGACCAAATTCGGGGGAGAAGTGATCAACTACGGGCGCTGGCAACTCATCAACAACAAATTCCGCTACAACCTCGGCCTCCTCGGCTACAAACTCCTCAAATCCTTCCCCAAACCCTGACGTCCGCCTGTCCGCCTGTCCGCCTGTCCGCCTGTCCGCCTGTCCGCTCGTTAAAGAAACCTACCAATCTCCGCCGCATGCTCCATCTCCTCCTCGATGATCTGCTGTACCAGCTTTTTGGAGTCGCTGCGGGTGTACTTTAAAAGTTCGGTGTAAAATGCCACGCTGTCATTCTCGAATTTAAAGGCCACCTCTAAGCCCTCTTTCGGTGTTTTAAGCGTCATGGCAAGCTTTTTACCTGAATCAGGTTTTCCGAAGATGTGCGACTCAGCCAGGTGGTTGATATAGTCGGAGGCATCCTCTGAACTGAAATCAAATGACTCTTCATCGAACTTCTCAGCCAGCTTCTGGAAAATAGAAATGTGCAGGATCTCTTTTTCTGCAAGATCAAAAAACAATCCCTTGATATCATTGTTTTCCGTGATCATTTCAGCCGCGGCTGTGTAAAACTCGTTGCCGTTTTCTTCAATCCTTACGGCAATTTCTACGATCTCTTGTCCTGAATAATACATGTTTTGTGGTTTTGTCACGCAAACTTACGCAATTTTTTCAACTTATTAATAAACCCTACTCACTTGCATTGCAGTATTTACCGTTTTGCTCGCCGTCTCCCAGGCGGTTCAGCGGAACATGGTCATCATGGAGATTGGCACGGGAACCGGATGCCAGTATTGCCCCGGATCGGCCATGGGCGCCGAAGACCTGCTTAACAATGGACAGAACGTGGCTGTCATCGAATACCACAGTTATAATTCGAGCGACCCGTTTAACACACCGGAAGCGGCCACCAGGACCAGCTACTACGGCATCACAGGTTATCCGACCGCCTATTTTGATGGAACGTTGAGTTCAGTTGGTGGAAGCAACACAGCGAGCATGTATTCCACCTACCTGCCAATTTACAACCAGGCTTATGGCGTGCTTTCGCCACTTACCATCGACATTTCAGGGTATAATACCGGCAACAACTACACCATTACGCTCACCATCACCAAAGTAGCGGCTATCACAGCTACCAATATGAAAGCGTACCTCGTTCTCACCGAATCAGGGATTCCCTATTCATGGCAAGGCCAGTCGGAGATCAACAGCACCGAACGGCTCATGGTCCCGGGCGTCTCAGGAACCGATATTAACTTCACCTCCGGAAATACCGTGGTTCTTACCCTTACCTTTACCAAAGATGCCTCCTGGATTACCAACAACTGCGAACTTGTTGCTTTTGTCCAGGATTATGGCACCAAAACTATTTTCAATGGCGCCAAAAAAGCCCTGAATGCACTTGCCCTTCCCCTTCCCACAAACTTCTCGGGAACGCCCACCAGCGGCTGCACCCCAATGACTGTAAACTATACCGATTTGTCGACCGGCGCCACCAGCTGGAACTGGAACTTCCCCGGAGGAACCCCTTCAACCTCAACCCTGCAGAATCCCGTGGTCGTTTACAATACCGCCGGTACTTATGACGTCTCCCTCAATGCCTTCAACCTGGCAGGAAACCAGGCTGGCAGCATGTCAAAACCTGCTTACATCAGCGTGAACAGCGCTCCGATTGCCCCGGAAATGCCTCAGGGAATCAGTGGGTTATGTGTAAATCCCCCCACGCAAACTTACTCCATTAATGCCGTTCCAAACACCACCGGCTATACCTGGGAACTTCTCCCGGCAACAGCAGGTGTCCTTACCAGCAATGGCACCAGCTGCACCATCGACTTCGACAACGCTTTCACCGGCATTGCCCAGCTCAAAGCAAGGGCATTTAACGCCTGCGGAAACAGCCCGTGGACAGCCTACCTGAACATCACCATCAGCACAGAACCAGGCCAGGCAGCTACACCCACAGGGCCGACATCGATTTGCATGAACCCCGGAAATACGACCTATGCCACCACCGGCGCTTCCAATGCAAGCACCTACTCATGGGATCTCGTACCACCCGAAGCAGGGGCGCTTTACCCGAGCGGAACCTCTCTCTCCATCGCCTGGAGTAATACCTTTACAGGTACAGCCGTTCTGAAGGTGAAAGGTATTAACAACAGTTGCGAAGGCGCCTGGTCAAATCCGCTGAATATCAACGTACTGGCAGGCCCGGCAGCCTTTAATGTCACCGGGGGCGGCGGCTATTGCGCAGTGGGCGGAACCGGTGTTCCCATCGGACTGAGCGGTTCACAAATAGCCACGAATTATACCCTTTACCTCAACAATGTTGCAACCACCAACGTCGTTTCCGGAACCGGCAGTGCGATCTCCTTCGGCACCCAGATGACCACCGGGAGCTATACCGTTCTGGCAAGCACGACATCCGGTAGCTGCACCAACAACATGACAGGCACAGCCGTTGTATCGGTTGACCCCTCCGCACCAGCCATACCTGCCGCACCTGTCGGACCCTCCAATGTCTATTCCGGCTCAACTCCTACCACCGACTACACCACTTCTGGAGGAGCCTATGCCACCACCTATTCCTGGGAAGTGACCCCAGCAGATGCGGGTACTATGAGCGGTGCGACAACTACAGGCACCGCAACCTGGAATCCTGTATTTACAGGCTCGGCAACCGTAAAAGTAAAGAGTGTTAACTCCTGCGGATCAAGTTCGTTCTCCACCACATTTACGGTTTCTGTAGCCGCTGGTGGTGTGGGAATGCAGGAAACCACCAGGAGAGGATCGGTTATCATTTTCCCGAACCCTGCACGGGGTGTCGTAACGATCATTCCGACCCACGGGATGAATGCAGATATCCTGGTCTTTAACTCCCTTGGATCTGAGATGATCAGGCATGACCATACCGATCTCACTGGCAACTATATAATGGATATCTCTGCACTGAAACCAGGGATCTATTTTATCAGCATCTCGGGCCAGGAGCTTCACCAAACCATTAAACTGGTGGTTCAATAGCCCACAGAAAATAAACCTTCCTAATTTCACCAACGCCCGGAAATCTCTCCGGGCGTTTTTATTTGGTATCTTTGCACCCCTTTACCCTGTTACCTTGTTACCCAATTACCTTGTCACTTTATCACCCCAATCAACATGACCCCAAAAACCCTCGAAAAATACAGCTCCGCCTTCACCCTCAGCGATATGGAGATTTTCATCTTCCCCGACCTGCTCTATGCGCTGGTGCTTGCCAACATCATGTCGCCCGAAATCTGGAAATGGCGCGATGATCCATGGTTTAACGGGATCCGCAAGATGGGTCCGCTCAAAAAGATCCACCGGGTCAAGCAGTACGTGATGGACCACTACAACTTCAACCTCGACCTCGAAACATGGGGGCTAACTGATAAACAGACCGAGATCAGCCGTTTCAGCGAATTTGTCGATATCGATATGCTGGCCAGGTCAAACGCCCTCTTCGGATATGAAGGCGACAAGTATTACTTCGACATGGATATCCGGCGCCATTTCGGACTCGACAAGTTTGACACAGACACCATTCCGTACTGGAAGACAGAAACCGTGGAAGCGATGAATGCTTTCCGCTTCAAGCCGAACCATGAAAGCGGTGCAGGAGAGTGTGTATCGCTTGCATGTCTTTACGCTGCAGCACTTTTCATCGTTGCAGAAGTGCCGCTGGAGAAAATTTTCCTCATGGGAACACCGCTTCATTCTCAGAATTTCGTGATGGTCGATGAGGGTGTCCTTACCAACAACCGCCGCATCGTCACCAAATCGATGTGGTACAACGGCACCGAGCTCTCGGCCCTTGCCCGGCGTGCCCTGGAACATGAACAGGTTACCTACATCGCCCATAATACCGGGTGGATACATGCCATGTACCCTGAGGCAACCATTGACCAGGAGGCTTACGGACTATTCAGGAATAAACTCGCTGAATTCCTGGTTACCAGGGTGGATTTCGAGATATTTATGAATTTTTTGCGCGATTACAGCCGCCATCAGAAACTTTTCCAGCTCTGTTTCCAATGCCAGGGATGTAACCGCTACATTAAGCTTGAACGTGCTTTCGGATACGAGCACGGCAGTAAAAATCGCCTTGGCGATAAAACCGGGAGGAAACTCTATTGTGAGATGGATGAAGAGGACCTCTACCTCCAGCCGATCGATCACCGTTTCCGGATATACCAGGATGATGAGCTCTTTGAAATGAAGTCCCATGAAGCGTTCATCAGCAGGCTAACGCAGAACTTCCCCGGTCTCGAAAACCATCCCGAGTTCTTCTCCGACTTTAAAAAGTTCGTCCATACCGTGCCCCTGCTTCCCCCGGCGAATAAAGAGTTCATCCACACTGTTCCCATCAGCATCACCCCCACCCAGTCCCGCGAAGAGATCATTGAATACCTCTCAACCCTTCGTAATTCGAAATCTGAAATCCGAAACCCGATATCCGATATTTCCTCTTCCTCTCTCCTCATTGCCGATCTCGCCTTCTATGCCGGCCGTTACATGGATTCCTGCGAATGGGAACCCTTTTTCAAGGCAGCATTTGAACGGAACCCGGTATCGGTGGAATATTTCAGGGAGATTGAAATGCAAACCGTTTATGACCAGATGAAATCCTGGCCAGACGAATCGATCTATGAAGGCAACCGCCTTGCCCTTCCCGACGAGGTGGTCAATTTCCAGCGCGGCGACGGAATGGAAAAGGCCATCACGCTTGTGAATATTGCAAAAGCCCGCCATCTCAACGTTTCATGGGTGCAACAAACTGAATTCATCGCTGTAAAAGTGGAACAAAAACGGTTCGATTTCACTACAGGCAAAAATATCCGGTTGCCACAAGACTGAAAACCGGATTTTGTACCTACCTTGTGGTGTTAAATCCTGCAAGGGAGCAACTTTTTCGAGACCACCTCCTGTCGCTTGAAAACCTGTTTCTAAATCAATAACCATGAGAGCAATCAAGATCTGGGTGCCTGTGCTGCTGGCACTCCTGGTGTATGATCTTTCCGTTTTTCCCCAGGAAAGTCAAACCAGCCCGGAACATGTCTCTAACGCTGCACCAACCACCTCTTCTAATACAATTAATGAAGGCGACAGCCTCACCTGTGGCCTCCTCAACTATGGTGGCCAGGTTTATCACACGGTAAGGATTGTTAACCAGTGCTGGATGAGCGAAAACCTGAACATCGGGAAATGGACTGATGGCAGCCAGTCACAAAAAGAGACCAACAACGGGATCATTGAAAAGTACTGTTTCAACAACGATTTTGTACAGTGCGATTTCTGGGGAGGCCTCTACCAGTGGGATGAACTGATGGGGTATACCGAAACATCCGGGGTACAGGGAATTTGTCCCCCGGGATGGCATGTTCCCTCCATTGATGACTGGAAATCCCTCATCAGATACTACGGCGGGGACAAATCAGCCGGGGGAAAGCTCAAGTCGACCCTGCAATGGCAAACCCCCAATGTCGGGGCAACCAATGCAAGCGGGTTTTCCGCCTACCCTGGCGGCTACTTCGACTCCATGCCGCAGCAATGGCACGACCAGTACCGTCAGTCCTATTTCTGGACCTCGGAAATCATCTCCAAAGGAACAGCCGTTGCGGTTAATTTAACCTATCGGGACAGCGGTGTCGACACCTATGAGGAGTTTCAGCCCAGTGCGCTCTCCGTAAGATGTATCAAAAATTGACCCTGCCACCGGTTTTTTAATTTTCCTATCTTTGTGGGCCAAAATCAGATGTACTATGGCCAACAACGAAGATCTCTTTAAAAAAATCATATCCCACGCCAAGGAATACGGCTTTGTCTTCCCATCCAGTGAAATTTATGACGGGCTCAGCGCCGTGTATGATTACGGCCCCTTCGGCGTTGAATTGAAAAACAACATCAAGGAGTACTGGTGGAAATGGATGACCCAGCTTCATGAAAACATCGTAGGACTCGATTGTGCCATCTTCATGCATCCTACCGTTTGGAAAGCCTCAGGTCACGTGGATGCCTTCAGCGACCCGATGATCGATAACCGCGACTCCAAAAAGCGCTACCGTGCGGATGTGCTGGTTGAAGACCACCTTCAGAAAATCGAAGACAAAATACAGAAAGAGGTCGAAAAAGCCCGCGGCCGGTTCGGTGAAACCTTCGACGAAAAAATGTACCGCGAAACCAACCCGCGCGTTAAAGAATACCAGGATAAGATCGACGCCATCAAGACCCGGTTTTATGCCTCCCTTGGGAAGGACGACCTCGCCGACATCAAACTGCTGATCGAGGAAGCCGGTATTGTTTGCCCCATCAGCGGAACAAAAAACTGGACCGACGTACGCCAGTTCAACCTTATGTTCTCCACCCAGATGGGATCGGTCAATGACGATACCTCCGTGGTCTATCTCAGGCCCGAAACCGCCCAGGGCATCTTTGTCAACTTCCTGAATGTGCAGAAATCGGCCCGGATGAAAATCCCCTTTGGCATCGCCCAGATCGGGAAGGCCTTCCGTAATGAAATCGTTGCACGGCAGTTCCTCTTCCGTATGCGCGAATTCGAACAGATGGAGATGCAATACTTTGTACGACCCGGTGAAGAGTTGAAATGGTATGAATTCTGGAAGGAAGAGCGTATGAAATGGCACCTTTCGCTGGGAATCCCTGCCTCCAAATACCGCTATCACAACCATGAAAAGCTGGCACATTACGCCAATGCCGCAGCCGACATCGAATTTGAATTCCCCATCGGCTTCAAGGAACTGGAAGGCATTCACAGCCGAACCGATTTCGACCTCAGCGCCCATCAGCAATATTCCGGCAAAAAACTGCAGTATTTCGATACTGAAACCAATGAAAGCTATGTGCCATACGTGGTGGAGACATCCATCGGCCTCGATCGAACCTTCCTCGCCATCCTCAGCCATGCCTATCGTGAAGAGAAACTCGAAGATGGCAGCGAGCGTGTGGTGCTTGGCATCCCAGCAAAACTGGCCCCCATCAAACTCGCCGTTTTACCCCTGACCAAAAAGGACGGGTTACCCGAAAAGGCTCGCGAGATCATGGATGTGATGAAACAGGACTACCGCTGCTACTATGAGGAGAAAGACACCATCGGCCGCCGTTACCGCCGCATGGATGCCCTTGGAACGCCTTACTGCATCACCATCGACCACCAGACCCTCGAAGACAACACTGTCACCATCCGCGACCGCGACACCATGTTGCAGGAGCGCATCAGCATCGATGATATTTTAAAAGTTGTAAAGGCCAATCTGTAATTTTTCTAATGTGCCTCCCTAATGTGCCCTAATGTGCCTATTGTGGTAAAAGCGGCGTTAATTCACCACAGTAGGCACATTAGAACACATTAGAAAAGCACATTAGGACAGGTGTTATTTACAGTATACGATGAGGACAGGATATAAAATACTCCAGGTTATTCTGATCTTTTTTGGATCGGTTTTTTTAATCATGGTTATCCTTGCCTTCACCTCCGCACCTTTCTGGATCTGGTATAAGCTTAGTGTGAAAGAAGCCGGGATTCACCGGCCTCCTGATTATATCATTGTAATGGGTGGCGGCGGAATGCCCAGCAATTCAGGACTGATGCGCTGCTGGTATGGAGCGCTGGCTGCCAACAAATACACTAAAGCCCGCGTCATCATTGCCCTTCCCGGCAACAGGCATGACAGTCTCAGCTCGGTGAACCTGATGAAAAAGGAGATGGAACTTCGCGGTATCGCTCATGATAGAATATTCCTTGAGGACTCAGGAACCAACACCCGGGCAGAGGCAGTCAATGTTTTCAAATTAGTATCGGATATTGAAAATCGGGAATTGAAAATTGAACCAGGCCGGCATCCTGGGCCCAAATCGTCAATCGTCAATCGTCAATCGTCCATTCTTGTGGTCTCCTCCCCTGAACATATCTGCAGGGCAGTTCTTACATTTAAAAAAGCCGGATTTTTGAAAGTCGACGGACTCCCTGCCTTTGAAAAGACCATAGAGGCAGATCTCGATTTTAATGCCAGCACCCTGGGAGCCCGCCCATGGATGCCCGACGTAGGCAGTAACATCACACTTCGCTATCAGTTCTGGATGCAAATGGGATACGAATTCCTGGCACTGAGGGAATACATCGCCCTCGCCTACTATAAACTCCAGGGCTGGCTCTAAGTCCGCTTGTCCGCCCGTCCACCCGTTCACCTTTTATTAAACCCATTCATCGTCCGCTCAACCCCCATCAGCACAAAGCTCTTGATCAGGTCGACCGTGATATCGACTCTTGGAGCGAGGGTTTTAACCTCTTCGGAACTCCACCTGCCAAGTACATAATCGACCTGGTACCCTTTTGCAAAATCATTGCCGATACCAATACGCAACCTGGCAAAATCGGTGGTTTCAATTAATTCGATGATACTGATCAGTCCATTGTGTCCGCCATCACTCCCTTTTGCTTTCAGGCGCAGCGTCCCCAGCGGAAGGGCAAGATCATCTACGATAACAAGAATATTTTCTTTAGGAATGTCCTCCTTTTGCATCCAGTACCGTACTGCTTTTCCGCTCAGGTTCATGTAGGTCGACGGTTTGATCGCCACCAGCGTCCTTCCTTTAAGCGACATCCTGGCAACGGAGCCAAGCCTCCCCGGTTCAAAGGTTGCCTTTAAATTAGCCGCCAATGCATCCACCACCGTAAATCCGATGTTGTGACGCGTATCAGCATACTCATCCCCGATATTCCCAAGACCAATGATAAGGTATTTCATGAATTCGAAAGTTTAAGATGACAGGGTAACAAGGCGAACCGGTGTCCGCTTGTCCACTTGTCCACTTGTCCACTTGTCCACTTGTCCACTTGTCCACT
>JBMOIP010000069.1:0-22955 GCA_049317265.1 Bacteroidales bacterium | reverse complement strand
ATCAAGATCATACAACAAAACCTGGCCATGTATGATAAAACCGGGGAGATGCATTACGACATCATCTCCGCCTTCATCAAATCGATGAGGGGCAGTGATCCGAATGCAACGGTATATTGGCTTGCACGGATGATCCAGGCAGGCGAAGATCCAAAGTTTATTGCCCGGCGCATGCTGATCCTGGCATCCGAGGATATTGGTAATGCCAATCCTAACGCATTGCTCCTTGCAACATCCTGTTTCCAGGCGGTGGATGTGATCGGTTACCCGGAGTGTGACCTTATTTTATCACAAACTGCGATATACCTTGCATGTTCTGCGAAAAGCAACGCCTCCTACCTTGCCATCCGGAATGCACAGAGATCCTTCAAAGATGCCGGTGATCTTCCTGTGCCTCTGCACATCAGGAATGCGCCCACCACCCTCATGAAAAAGATCGGGTATGGCAAGGATTACAAATATGCCCACGATTATGACAACAATTTCATTGACCAGGATTTTCTGCCGGAAAAGATAAAAGGGACAAAATTCTACGATCCCCAGAATAACCCACGGGAAAATGAGCTAAGGATAAAGCTGAAGGAGTTGTGGAAGGAGCGATATAAATATTAACCGGATGAACATAGAAATTACACGAATATGGATAATGAGTTTTTCAATGATCTGAAGAATAACAGAAGCGACCGATTTTTCCTGATTGCCGGGCCCTGCGTGGTAGAAAATGAGGCGATGCCGATGGAAATTGCAGAATATATCAGGAAAATTACGGATCGTCTCGAAATACCTTTTATTTTCAAGGCCTCCTATCAGAAAGCCAACCGTTCACGGGTTGACTCCTTTACGGGAATAGGGCATGAAAAAGCGCTTCAGCTTATCGGGCAGGTTGGAAAGTCGCTGAATATCCCCGTACTTACCGACATTCATACAGAAGAACAAGCTGCAATGGCTGCTTCTTATGTCGATATTTTGCAGATTCCGGCCTTCCTTTGCCGCCAGACCGAATTGCTGATTGCTGCGGGAAACACCGGGAAAGCGGTAAATATAAAGAAAGGGCAATTTGCTTCTGCCGAATCGATGAAATATGCAGTTCAAAAAGTACTGCAAACCGGAAATGCACAAATCATGCTGACAGAAAGGGGGACAACCTTCGGGTACAACGACCTGGTTGTCGATTTCCGGAACATCCCCGACATGCAGGCAAACGGAGTCCCGGTTATCGTTGACATCACCCATTCCCTGCAGCAGCCCAACCAGTCGTCGGGCATAACGGGTGGACGGCCAGACCTCATTGAAACGATCGCCAAAGCGGCTATTGCTGTCGGGGCAGATGGCATCTTCATTGAAACGCACCCTGAGCCGGGAAACGCAAAATCGGATGGGGCCAATATGTTACAAATGGACCTTCTGGAAGAATTACTGGAGAAACTCGTTAAGATCAGGAAAGCTATTTATTGAATTTCCAAACCTTTGATGCCACCTGTCTCCTTGTGGAAAATCACTTTCCATTTATTGGCGGGTAAATTTGTCACAACCCCAAGCTGGGATACCAGGCATTGGGTCTCCTCCTGGGTATTTTCATCCAGTTTCACGGCAACCCTCGCCAGTTCAGGGATACGGTAAGAAAATCCCTGTGTTTTTGCATCCTTCTCCGCTTTTTTAAGGTAATTGGCAACCGTATTGGTATTTCCGACCCGTTGGATTTTGATTGTCACAACCTTGCCACCTGGCTCATCAAGGTCGATAACACCTTTCGACCTCAAAAACTTGAATATCGGGATCTCCGTATTGATCTGATTCGGAACAGGAATATACTTGTAGCTAAAATTCAGACTCTTATGGATGCTGATCCCTGTAAATAGCTTCAGGTACTCTTTTTCCATCTTATTCAACTGATCTCCCATATACTCCAGGGTTTCCCTGTTGTAATTGACCTCCTGGGTTCCGCTGATGAGGTTGAAGCGGTTGTCCTTGATTTTCGAGATATAGTCGGCTGCCTCCTTGGCCTTTTGTTCAGGAGATTTTTCAACCATCGTCCTTTTGTAATACTGACGTTCAACCGTCATTGTATCGATATTTATCTTCCGGATGATGGTGTCAACCTTCTCAAATACACTTACGTCGGCGGAGTATTTGAATAACTCGCCAAAAGCATCTTTATCACCATCAGCAGTTGTTTCCTCCAGTTTCGAGGGTCTAAGAAATTTCCCAATGGTATCGGCAACACCCGGTAGTGTTCCAAGAATGATTCCTGCATCGCTTAGTGAGATCATACCGGCCTGCTCCCCTTTTGACGATTTATCGCCCAGTTCAACAAAATAGTACTGGTCGGGATCCGGTTCCGGATAGGTTGTGATAGAGATAGAACTGATTTTATAATCAATAGAATTCTCCGCAACAACATTTTTCAATCCCAGGAACCTGAGCGCAAAATCGGCATACGGACCTTTGTAATTCTCAATCCGGTCAATTTTGACATCAATTTTAACCACTGTTCTCGGAAGGGAATAAAAAATCCCATCCTTGGTCTGAGGAGCTGAACCGTTATCAATGTGCAGAACATTGATCTGACCAAATACGATGCATCCAAACAGGACCTGCAACAATATGAATACTGCAATGTTTTTTTTCATAGTCGGGGCTTAACGGGTAAATAATAGTTCGCGATATTTGGGCAAGGGCCAGAGCTCATCATCCACCAATAGCTCCAATTTATCGGCATGCAACCTGATCTGCTCAAAAAACGGGAGAACCTTGTTGCAGTATGCAAATGCCTTTTCCTCCGGTTCATGAATTTTGTTGGCCTCTTTTCTTGCTTCAATCATCTCATTCACATATGTTTTGATTTTATCTACATGCTCCGAGATTTCGGTGATGGTCTCCATCTGGTTCTGGGAAAGTTTCCCATAAGTCTTAAGATCGAGCACCTGTTTTAATCCCTTCACATTTTCAATGAGGGTATTCTGGTAGCGGATTGCTACCGGGATGATATGGTTGCCAGCAAGGTCGCCCAGGACGCGCGATTCGATCTGGATTTTCTTAGTATAGTTTTCAAGGCCGATCTCATGGCGGGCTTCAAGTTCCCTTTTTGAAAGCACATTGTTGCGCTCAAACAGGTCGGTAGTCTGCTTTTCAACATAGGCTTTCAATGCCTCTGGAGTAGTTTTCCGGTTCGACATCCCGCGTTTGGCGGCCTCCTTCACCCATTCGTCGGAGTAGTTATTCCCTTCAAACCTGATTTTTTTCGATTCCTTGATATATTTCTTAATAACCTGGAAAAGCGCATCTTCCTTACCTGTCTTTTTTGCGATCAAGGCATCAACCTCCATTTTAAACTTCCGTAACTGGTCGGCCACGATCAGGTTCAGGACAATCATCGGAGGTGCACAGGTCTGGGCGGAGCCCACTGCCCGGAATTCGAATTTATTACCTGTAAAGGCAAAAGGCGATGTACGGTTTCGGTCGGTATTATCCAGCAGGATCTCTGGAATCTTGGGCAGATTTTTGAGCAAATCACTCTCAGTTGCGGACTTTGCAACCACGTGCTTATCTGACTTTTCAATGGCATCAAGCATACGCGTAAGCTGTGCGCCGATGAACACTGAAATAATTGCAGGTGGGGCCTCATTCGCACCGAGGCGATGATCATTTCCAGGCGTGGCAATGATCGCCCTGATCAGATCAGCATGATCATGAACTGCCTTAAGAATATTTACCAGGAACGTAAGAAAACGCAAATTTTCCCTGGGCGTTTTCCCGGGCGAAAGAAGGTTTTCACGGGTATTGGTCGCCAACGACCAGTTGTTGTGCTTACCGGAACCATTCACCCCGCTGAAGGGCTTTTCGTGAAGCAACACGGTAAAATCATGGTGCATGGCAATCTTGTCGAGGAGATGCATCATCAGCTGGTTATGGTCGATGGAGAGATTGACCTCCTCAAAAACGGGGGCGCATTCAAACTGGTTGGGGGCCACCTCATTATGACGGGTTTTAACCGGAATTCCCAAACGGTGAGCTTCATACTCAAACTCCTGCATGAAAGCCAGCACGCGTTGTGGAATCGTTCCAAAATAGTGATCTTCCAGCTGCTGGTCCTTGGCAGAAGAGTGCCCGAAAAGCGTCCTTCCCGTGAGCACGAGATCGGGGCGGGCGAGAAAAAGTGCATTGTCAACAAGGAAATACTCCTGCTCCCATCCAAGTGTAGCAAACACCTTGGTGATATTTTTATCAAAATACTGACAAACCTCGGCAGCCGCTTTATCAATGGAATAAATTGCCTTGAGCAGCGGGGTTTTATAGTCGAGTGATTCGCCGGTATAGGAGACAAAAACGGTGGGAATGCACAGTGTGCGGTCCATGATAAATGCCGGGGATGTAGGATCCCAGGCAGTATATCCACGGGCTTCGAAGGTGCTCCGGATTCCTCCGCTGGGGAAACTGGATGCATCAGGTTCCTGCTGGGTAAGCTCATTTCCGCGGAATTTTTCAATCCCGTTCCCGCCTTCAACAGGGTCAACGAAGGCATCATGCTTTTCGGCAGTAGCGCCTGTGAGTGGCAGAAACCAATGGGTATAATGCGTTGCTCCTTTGCTGATGGCCCACGCTTTTATGCCTGCAGCAACCTGATCGGCAATTTTCCGGTCGATCTTTTCACCTTTGTCAATGGAGTTCATAACCTGGTTGTAAGCTTCCTCGGTGAGATATTCCCGCATGGCAGCCTTATTAAAGGTAAGTTCTCCAAAATATTCGGAAGCCTTCATCAACGGAAAGTCAAAAACATGCTGTTTGCGTGTCATGGCGATTCCGAGGGCTCTGTATCGTAAGTTATCCATATCAAGTAAAATTTAAACGTTAACTTTTTGTCTTTTTCCTGAAGAGGAACAATCCGGCAAATGTAATGAATCCATTTAAAATCAACAGTTCAAATCCGAACCGGTAACCATGGAAGATATAAACAGAATATTCACTCAGAAAAAAACAGGTAACCGGTGAGAGCAGCGCTATCAGAGGAACCCACCGATCACGCACCTGGAATTTTGTGAATAACCCGAAAGCGAAGAGACCCAGCAGCGGGCCATATGTATACCCTGCAACGGTAAAAAGTTTATCTATGACCGCCCTGTCGTTGATTGCCCTGAAAAGGACAATCACCATTAAAAGCACCAATGCAAATGCAATATGAACTTTTTGTCTTAACCGCTTCTTTTGAGATTCAGAAAGGTCACTTTTTTTATTGATTCCCAGGAAATCGATGCTGAATGAAGTGGTGAGTGAAGTAAGCGCGCCGTCGGCACTGGGGTAGGCTGCGGAAATGAGGCCTATGAGGAAAACCAATCCTGCCAACGGTCCAAGGTGGTTTATAGCCACCACTGGAAACAGATCGTCTGTTCTGGCAGGTAACGGGATGTTTTGAAACGTCGTAAAGAGGTACAGACAAGCACCCAGGAACAGAATGACAAAGTTGACAAATACCATGATCGCGGTGAACGTGAACATGTTTTTCTGTGCATCCTTTAGTGTCCGGCAACTGAGATTCTTTTGCATCATCTCCTGGTCAAGCCCGGTCATCACGATCGAAATGAAAGCGCCGCTGAGAAGTTCCTTCACAAAGAACCGTTTATTGCTCCAGTCGGTAATGATCATTTTGGAATAACTGCTTGTATAGACTTTACTGATCATCTCACCCAGGTTCAACCCCATGTGGTCGATAATGAGGTAGATCGACATCACCAGCGACAGCAGCATAAAGGTTGTCTGGATCGTATCTGTCCAGATGATCGTTTTAATGCCTCCCTTGAATGTATACATCAGGATTAGAACGATAAAAATCAGTACGGTCACGAAAAAAGGGATGTTCCAGGCATCAAAAATAAAAACCTGCAGCACATTCACTACCAAAAACATTCTGAAGGATGCGCCAATCACACGAGACAGGATAAAATAAAAAGCGCCGGTTTTATATGACCAGAATCCAAACCTTGTCTCAAGGTAGGAATAGATGGAGGTCAGATTCAGCCTGTAATAGAGTGGTAAAAGCACTGTCCCGATTGTAATGTATCCGAAGATGTAGCCGACTACCACCATCATATAGGAAAAACCGGCTGTTCCAACCCAACCTGGCACCGACATAAAGGTTACGCCCGACATGGAAGCACCAATCATCCCGTAGGCCACAACAAACCAGGGTGAGGATTTATTGCCCAGGAAGAAACTGCGGTTGGTCGACTTGCGGGCAGTCAGCCAGGTGATGACAAAAAGGAGCGCAGTATAAACCAGAAAACAGAGCAGAATAATTGTCGGAGTCACAGGGTCGGTTATTTATTTGGTGAATTGGGATTTCGCAGATACGTGGCATGCCGCGTTTCCGTTCGCCGTGATGTGGCATGTAGATACGCGGCATGCCGCGTATCCAGGAAGATTTGCGGGATCCCGCTTCAATGAACACGGAGACGCGGCATGCCGCGTCTGTACGACCGGATCATTATAGGGCATGGGCCAGGGAGATAAGATCAGGAAAGAGAAAATTTATTTGCCATGGATGTTTCCGGGCAATCAGTGCGTCGGGTGATATGAAAACGGTGGTCATCCGCAGGCGTTTACCAAATACCATATCAGAAAGTGAATCGCCAACCATCAATGATTGAGAAAAGCGGATGGCCGGAAATTGCTTGCGCGCTTTCAATGCCATGCCAATATTGGGCTTCCTCATGATTGATCGTTCAGCGTGAAGGTATGGTGAATAGAAAACAGCATCAATTCCCCCACCTGAGTTATGAATTTGCCGGACCATTTCACGGTGAATTCCCTGAACCTCCAAATCGGTCATCAACCCCTTCCCTACTCCCTGCTGGTTGCTTACTACGACAATAGTTCCAAAAACCTGGCGAAAATGTTTCAAGGCTTCATGAACTCCGGGTAAGAATTCAAACTGATCCCACGATTTGGCATATCCGTCGACAATGCGGCGGTTGATCACCCCATCGCGGTCGAGAAACAGGGTCCAGGAAGAATCAATCTTTAAATGCTGCAAATTCATGCTGTGCTTTCTCATAATCTTCAGGGATTCCAATGTCAAGAAAATAGCCCTCTGCCGGGAATCCAAACAGTTTTGAATGCGGATAATAGTTTTCGAAACAATCCTTTTCCATGGAAAACCGTCCCCTGAATTCCGGTTCCATCAGGAAATATTTTTCAATGATGTATACGCCTCCGTTGATAAATCCGGGGCCGTTCTCTGCTCCTTTCTCTGCAAACCCGGTTATGCGCCTGGCCCGATTGACTTTGACACTGCCGTAACGTGCGGTATCAGTTAATTTTCGAAGGGCAAGGGTTGCATCTGCTTTTTTCTTCAAGTGGAAATCCATAAGCGCGGGCATATCCACTTTGAACAGGCTGTCGCCATTCATTACCAGGGCGCGCAATCCGTCAACTTTCCACAAGGCCAGCCGTATCCCGCCACCGGTACCCAGCGGCTCATTTTCAATGCTGTAGTGGAGAGGCAGACTTTTATACTGTTTCCTGAAATGGTCCGAAATAATTTCATGCTTATAGCCAACAGCGAGAACTACTTTGGTGACACCCTGTGTGATAAGGTAATCGAAAAGATATTCAAGAAATGGCCGTTTGTTGATCAGAGCCATCGATTTTGGCACATCACTGACCACTTTTTGCAAACGGGTACCAAATCCTCCGGCTAAAATGATGGCCTCCACAATCAGCCCTCCTGCGGAAACAAGGTAGATTCAACAAGCTCACAGATGATATGTCCTATCATGATATGAGATTCCTGAATTCTGGGTGTATCCTGCGAGGGGACATTGATGAGAAAATCGCACAGGGCGGCCAGGTTTCCCCCGGTCTCACCGGTAAGGCCAACGGTTGTAATCCGCATCTCGCGTGCTGTTTCAAATGCCCGGATGATGTTTTTGGAATTCCCGGAAGTTGAAAGTCCGACCAATACATCGCCCTCTTTGCCAATACCTTTCACAAGCCTTGCATAAACCTCGTCGAATGAATAATCATTGGCAACAGCAGTCATGAAAGAGCTGTTCACATGCAGCGCCTCCGCCGGAAGCGGTGCACGGTCATAGTAATACCGGCCTGAAAATTCAGCTGCAAGATGCTGAGCATCTGCTGCACTTCCGCCGTTACCGCAAAAGAGAACCTTATTGCCCCTTGAAAAAGCATTGGTACATGCAACGGCCACTTTTCTGATATCGCTGATAAGTAATGAATCCTTCAGGATTTTTTGTTTTACTTCGATGGATTCACTGATAGATTCGATGATGCGCATAGGATGATTTGTGAAATGGTGAATGAGAGAAACGGTAAAATGGTGATTTTCGTGTACAAGGCAAAGTTAACAAATTTCAATAGTACGGTATTTGGTTAATGCAATTCTCATATCGTCCAGGTCGTCAACCCTTTTGGTGCAAACTCATACCGTTTGGACTGGCCTCCGAATTTTTTCAACGCTTCGATCACCCGTGAACGGTTAATCCCGGGACAGTAGAAGAACATAAATCCTCCTCCCCCGGCACCGGAGATCTTACCACCGGTAGCACCATTTTTCATCGCTGTTTCATAAACTTCATCTATAAAAGGATTGCTCACACCATCGGCCAGGTTTTTCTTGAATTGCCATCCAAAATCAAGGATTTCACCGATTTTATCCAATTCCCCCATCAGGATAGCCTCTTTCATCATGACCGCCTGATCCTTAAGTTTATGCATGGCCTCCAGGGACTTTACATTGTTTGCCAGCACATTTTTGGTTTGCTGTTCGATGATTTTCGATGACAAACGGCTTGTTTCAGTATGGTAAAGAACGAGGTTATGCGCAAGTTCATCCAGGTATTTATCCCTGATTCTCAACGGATTGACAATCACCTTATCCTCTTTGAAAAACTCCATGAAATTTACACCCCCAAAAGTGGCTGCATATTGATCCTGCTTGCCTCCAGCCATCGCAAGGTCATTGCGTTCAATTTCATAGGCAAGATGGGCCAGGTCATACTCGCCCATGGGCAGATTGAGCCATTCGGCAAAAGCCCCGACGATTGCAACCACCAGGGTTGACGAAGTGCCCAATCCCGAACCCGGAGGGGCATCGACATAGGTTGACAATTCAAACGAGAGCGGTTTGTGTATAAAATCACGGACAATCCTGTTGTAAATTCCCTTATGGAGATCAAGATTTCCGTCAATTAAAAGTTGTTCAACGGAATCCAGGGTATAAAACTCTCTTTTATCCATTGAATTTAACACGATCTTACCATCGTTCCTTGGCTGGATGGTCGCATAGGCATACATGCTGATGGTAGCGTTAAGGATGGCGCCTCCAAAGAGTTCTGAAAAAGGGGCCACATCAGTTCCTCCACCGGCCAAGCCTAGTCTCAGGGGGGCTTTGCTTCGAATGATCATTCAATAAAGGATTGGTATAACAAATCGGGCATATCTGGTGCAAATTTACAGGATTATCAGTTTGTTCAACCAAACCTTCCCCTCAATTTTTGTCTGCAGAAAATAGAGACCCTTCGGCAACCCGATAAGCTTAAGTGAGACAGGAGTTTCACCCGGAACATTCAATTTGTCCCATTTTCTAACCGAAATATATTGAGGCGTAAACAATTCGATTGAAATACCTGTTCCTTTCAGACCCCTAACCTGCAGCCAAACTTTCTCCTGTGCGGGATTCGGATACAATGTCAATCCCGATACCCTGGAGTAGTCATCAATGGAATTGGTAATTATCTTTACAGAATCGCAATAACTTTGTTCACTGCAGGTATTGGTAACCTTTTCGCAAACATAGTACGTGCCCGGTTGGTTGAAAAAGTGTACCGGATGCTGAAGATCGGAATAGAATCCATCCCCGAAATCCCAGAACCACGATTGTGGCAGGGTGGATGAATCCCTGAAAGAGACTATATTTGAATTCATGGAATAGATGAAATGGGGATCTGGCAGTTCGCAAAGGTGCAGGTCCCTGCAGATTGAATCAGAACCACAGGAATCACTTACTCTTAGGCAAACCTTGTATATTCCCTGAGCGCTGTATATGTGTTGCGGATGTTGCAGGCTGGAAAAATAGCCATCTCCGAAATTCCAGAACCATGAGGAGGCAGCGCTTGAGGTATCGGTGAAGGTGACTGAAGGGATGTTCATTACATAGGAGAAGCCAGCCTCAGGGGCCGAACAGTTACGGTAGGTAACAACCAGTTTGGGCCGTCTTACCGCAGTCGGGTGGTCACTGGATGAATAGGTCAGGCAACAATAAATAACCTCATCGGTTACCCTGTGCATAAAACCGTAGTTTGTTTCAGGATGGCTTACCCAGTCAGCCACAAAACCGGTAACATCAATATTGGCCAGGTCCATGGTAAGGGAAGTTGTTTTTGGAATGAAGATCAATCCGGAAGTGGACACCGATGGCTGCGATGCCCATGTCACAACCATTTCGTCCCACTCCTGGGTAACCTGCTCCAGGTATGAAGCATTTTCACCATATTGTTCACCCCATCCGGCATCCGGGTCATAAAAAAGTGTGAGCCGGGCATCAAGAATCTGTGCGGAAGGCGGAATTTGTGAAAGGGTGAATTTTATCAGTGACCTGCCGGCTCCAAATGTTCCGTCATAAGTCCATGCCGATGGAATCATATTGGGATTTGTCCCCCATTGCCTGTCGGGGTATGCACTGTTGATGTAGGTATCTATTCCCTCAACCGGGCCAGGTTGCAAAGTCACAGTCGTTTGACCGGGTACTGAGACCAAAAATAACCCAATAAATAAGACCGTAAGAATAACATATCTCATGGCACCCTCCTTGTTTAATAATCCTTGTAAATATAGGGTTATTCAAGGAGTTTGTCAATAGGATAAACCATGTTTTACAATCAATCCGTGAGGCACCTCACCGAAAATGCGTTGCCTCGTGCTCCCTCATACTTCGAAACCCCAAGATTAAACTCATTGATCCCTCGCGCCACTGCACGGGTGGCACCCGAGGGTGTGGAGGTCCAGTACATCGAGCCGGCAGTGATACCGGCAGCGAAAGCCCAAATCCTGTTCATGTAGAAAATCCCATGCTGTTCAGATCGGAAACCATTGACGAGGAACATATCCTGAAGGGTTCCGCCTGCCAGTCCGGGGCCTTCGGTAGTTGTCAGCAAAATATCCCATTCTGCGGATGAAGGGACATGCCAGCCAGGTGGACAGAGGCCTTGCGGAGATTGGGCAGTCGTATAGCGCATGAGTTCGTCCCATTGGTAGAATATTGAATATTGATTAACGAATTTAGAATTACGATGGTATTTCTCTGCCAGGCAGTTGTCGGTTTGGAGGAGGAGATCGCTGATGGTTGCGCCAAAATCGAGGTTTGTCTGCATCCAGCACTGGGTCCCGATCTGAACAGTGGGGTAGCTGTTATTGTCCCGGATATCAGTGAGAAGGTTACCGCAGGTAAAAGGAACGGCGGAGAGGCTAGTGATGCTCTGTGCAGCGACAGAACTGCAGGAGTAGGTGTTCGTATAACTGTAGTTAATCACGTGTATCCCAATTCCGGCAATCGCAGGATCAAAGACCCCGGTAAGTGAGTTTACTCCTGCACCGCTGTATATGCCGCCCAACGGCAGCCCTCCTTTTAATTTAAAGGGTTTGGCATCGGTGGAGGTCATCTGATCAAAACAATTGCTAAAAGTAACACCAGGGACCGGCCAGGTATTCATTATGATCGTTCCGGAAACAGCAGGATTGTTGTTTACACATCCCAGGCTGGAGTTCAGCTGGCAGGAGACCTGATCGCCGGTGACAGGGACATAATCAAAAAAAGGAACATTTGAACCCGCACCCGTGCCATTGACCATCCACTGAAAGCCAGGCAAAATTCCGCCATTAATGGGAGTTGCAGTATATGTTACAGTAGTCCCCGCGCATACCGGGTTTGCAGATGCCAGGATCGACAGGCTTACCGGCAACATTGAATTTACATCCATTATGATGACATTTGAAGTTGCCGGGTTTCCGGTGGTGCATGCTTCACTGGAAGTCAGAACACATTGAACCAAATTGCCGTTTGCCGGAACAAAGGAGTATGTCGGATTGGTGGCACCCGGTATATTTGTGCCGTTCAGGCTCCACTGGTAAACCGGTGATGTCCCTTCATTTACGGGTGTTGCGATACCGGTGACCTGGGTTCCGCTGCATACCGGATTTGCAGACACTGCAGCCGCCAGGCTAACCGGCAGGAGCGGATTCACCGTCATTATAATTGTATTTGAGTTTGCGGGACTCCCGGTGATGCAGGCTTCGGCTGCTGAAACTGTACACTGGATGGTATTGCCATTCAGCGGAATAAATGAATAGATTGAATTTGTGGCTCCGCCAGCATCCATCCCGTTGACCTTCCACTGGTAAGCTGGTGATACACCACCATTTATTGGCACACAAATAAACGTAACGGAAGTGCCCGCACATACCGGGTTAGCTGTTGGTGCAATATTGACACCGATGACCATTGCAGGGGTAACTGCTATGCATATCTGATTGGAGATTGCCGGGTTTCCGGTAGTACAGCTACTGCTTGATGAAAGGGAACATGTGATGCAATCACCATTTGTTGGAATCCAAGAGAAGTGTTCATCGTTCAGCCCCTGGTTTAGACCATTCACTTTCCATTGAAACAAGGGAGCGTTTCCCCCCATTGATGCAAAGGCTGTAAAATTTACCGTTGACCCTTCGCAAACGCTTGTGGATGAAGAGGTAATACTTACACTGACAGTAAGAAGCGGATTTATATACAATTGAACTATATCGCTTCCCATGCATCCATTGGCACCTGTAACGGTAACCTTGTACTCCCCGGCAATTCCGGTGGTAAATGTCTGCCCTGTTCCGATGTTGGTCTGGCCGGTGGTGAGATTGTCCCATTGGTAAGTGCACCCGGCACAAAAACCGGCATCAAAGGTGGTTACATCCCCATCACAAATTGTTCTGTCCGCACCGAGGGTCATCGGAAGATCACAATTATAAGTTACCACCAGTTTAGGGCGTTTGGCTGCGATCGGTTTATTACTCGAAGAATAGACCACACTGCAATAGGTAACTTCGACCTGCATGCGGTGTGAAAATCCGAAATTTGTTGCCGGGTCGTTAACCCAACCCTGAACCAGTGCAGTCATATCGATATCAGCAAGATCCTCGGTCAGGCTCAAAGTGGCTGGAACGGAGATCTGACCAACCGTATTAACGGGCGGCTTATTGTTCCAGGTTGTCGTCATCTGGTCCCAATCGGCGGTTATCGGTTGCAGAAAACTGGCATTTGCACCGTATTGCTGGCCAATTGCGATGGAGGCATCGTAATAGAGTGTGAGCCTTGCATTGGTAACAATTGCGCCGGCCGGAATTGAGGTAAGATCAAATTTTATCAGGGACCGGCCTATCCCGAAATCACCATTAAAGGTCCAGGCACAGGCAATCAATCCCTCATTCAGTCCTCCGGTTACATCCGGAAACGCACTATTAATGTAGCAATCCATTCCATCTACCGGTCCCGGCTGAATAATTACCGTATGCTGAGCATTTACAGCAGAGAGAAGTGTCCAGAGGTGCAAAAAAACAAAGAAAACCGCTTTAGTTGGAGAATCCACCTTAATGCAGGTATATCACGGGTTTAAAAGTAGTTTATTAATGGCCTGAGTCATGTTTTTCCAGGAATATTTCTGTTTTTCAAGGGCGGCATTGGCTGAAAATTCGTCTTCCCTGTTTTCTTCATAAAAGCGAACAATGGCTGCCGCAATTTCTGATGGGACAGGATTTACCACGTAACCAACTTTTTCATGAGGCACAAATTCAGCAAGTCCGCCCACATCGGTGATGATCATGGGTTTGTTGAAGTGGTAGGCAATCTGCGTGACACCGCTCTGGGTGGCGCTTTTATAAGGCTGAACCACAAGGTCGGCTGCACAGAAATAGTTCACAACCCGGCTGTCTGGGATAAAATCGTTGCTCATGATCACAAGGTCCTCCAGGTGGTGACGGGCGATGATCTCCTCATAAGGTTTCGGGTCGCAATAAAATTCACCCGCAACAAGAAGTTTAACCTTCAATTGCCGGAAACGCTCATCAGCAAAGGCTTCGAGGAGAAGATCAAGACCTTTGTAATCGCGGATGAAGCCAAAGAAAAGCACATACCTGAAAGCAGGATCAAATTGCAGCCGGTTTAACGCGTCGATCCGCGAAACCGGTTCCCCAAAGTTGTCATACAAAGGGTGAGGACAATAGCTTTTCGGCTTTTTCTTATCGAATTTTTCAAGATCATCAAGCACCGATTTCGACATGGCCACGCACCCATCAACACTTCCGATCCAGTAGGATGACAGTAAATGATCGCCCGGCCTGTGTTCATGGGGAATGAGGTTGTCGATGATCGTTATGACTTTGGAATGGTGATTCCCTTTTATGATCCTGCAGATGGTACCGAAACAGGGAGCCATGAAGGGCATCCAGTATTTTACGATTACGAGATCGGGTTTCTGTTTCCTGAGTTCCAGACCAATTTTCAGCCAGTTGAAAGGGTTGATGCTGTTGACCTTGATATGAATCGGCAGATTTTCGGGTGCAGGTTCCGATGAAATCTGGGTTTTCCCCGGAAACAGAAGAGAAGGATACTGAAGGCTGAAGGTATAGATAAAAGCATCATCGCCATTTTTCCGGTATTCTCTGATCAGCCGTTCATTGAAAGTTGCCAGTCCACCACGCAAAGGGTGTGCCGGTCCGATCAATACAATTTTTTTTGGGGAGTTCATTCCACACCCAGTTTCGCTTCAATGAGGTAGTTGTTCCGGTCGGAGGAGCTCCTGGAGATGAGTTCACCCAGGAATCCTGCAACAAACAGCTGTGTTCCGATGACCATGGCCAGCAATCCAAAATAGAAGAGCGGGCGTTCTGTCATTTTAAAGGCCATCTGGAAGAATTTCTCATAGGCAAGGTAGCCGGCAATCCCCAGCCCGGCCAGGAAAATAAGGCTTCCCCATAAGCCAAAGAAGTGCATGGGGCGCTTTCCAAAACGTGATGTAAACGTGATGGTTACCAGGTCGAGGTATCCTTTGTAGAAACGGTCAAGTCCATATTTGGTCTTCCCGAATTTCCTTTTCTGATGGTGAACCACTTTCTCTCCAATTTTAGAGAACCCCGCCCATTTTGCCAGGAACGGGATATATCGGTGCATGTCGCCATATACTTCGATGCTCTTCACAACGGTATTTCTGTAAGCTTTCAACCCGCAGTTAAAGTCATGAAGCATGATCCCCGACATCCTGCGGGCCGACCAGTTGTAAAATTTCGTTGGAATGGTCTTTGAAATCGGGTCATGCCGTTTTTTCTTCCATCCTGATACGAGGTCATATCCCTGCTCCATGATCATCCTGTACATTTCGGGAAGTTCGTCGGGACTGTCCTGAAGATCGGCATCCATGGTAAAGACCACTTCTCCGCAGGCAGCGATAAAACCCACATTCAATGCCGCCGCCTTTCCATAATTACGGCGGAATTTAATTCCCTTCACACAAGGATTATCCTTCTGAAGTTCCTCTATTATTGCCCAGGAACGATCCTTGCTGCCATCATCGATAAAGAGGATTTCGTAGGAATAGCCGGCCGACCGCATAACACGGTCAATCCAAGCAGCCAGTTCGGGCAGTGACTCTTCTTCGTTCAGGAGTGGGATTACAACAGAAACATTCATCCAGGAAGGGTTAGACAGTAGTATTCAGCGAAGGGTCTTCCTTTTTCAGGAAGATGGCAATGATGAGGCTGAAGATGGCCGACATGGCTGCATAAGCACCAAAACCCCAAATGGTCATCATCAGGGGGGACATGAATTTTGCAGACATGGAGACAGCGTTTTCTATCTGTTCCTCCGTCATTTCAGGATTGGAAGTGACCATATTGGTGCGAATCTGGTCAAGCAATTCATTGACAAAACCAGGGTGGATAAACTGTATAAAAATGAAAAAATAGATCGTTGAAATAACACCGGCGCAAAGGCCAATCCAAAAACATGAACTGAATGCCTTACCATAGGTAAGATATCCCCCGGAGTATTTTTTACGGTATTCTATTGTACCCCAAATCATTCCGGCAACAAGAAATACATAGCCAATCCAGTTCACTGCTTTATTCAAATAGAGATCGAGCAGAAACATGATCAGGGAGAAGACAATCAGGGCTGCGCCGGTGATCAGGCCAAAATAGATTCCGTTAGAGATGACAGAACGCGATTTTTCTTCCATTGGACAAGGTTTTTAAGGTTTCAAACGTGGCAAACTTACAAAAAAATCATGCGTCATGTGAAAAGAGCCGGATAAATTTGTAATTTTGCAGCGGGTAAGTCTTATACGACCAGCTCCTATCTAACTCCCCCAGGTTCGGAAGAAAGCAAGGGTACGATGGTCGAGCGGTGCGATATAAGGGGCTTACCCATTTTTTATTTACGATTGGACGATTTACGATTGACGAATAATTGCTACTTTAGCATTTTCGCCGGAGATATTTTCCACTCTTAAAATCGTAAAATATTTTCAATCGTCAATTCAATCGTCAATCGTAAATCGTCCAATCGTAAATGTTATTAAAGATCCACCCCGACAATCCCAGCGAGCGGCAACTTAAAATTGTCGTTGATTGCCTGCGTTCAGGCGGAGTGATTATCTACCCTTCCGACACAGTGTATGGGATGGGCTGTGACATAACACAAATCAAGGCGGTTGACCGGGTAGCACAGATAAAGGGTATCAAACGGGAAAAGGCAAACTTCTCGTTCGTATGCAGTGATCTCAGCCAACTTTCCAGCTATTCCAAGCCAATCCCCAACCACACCTTTAAAGTAATGCGGAGGGCGCTGCCAGGCCCCTTCACCTTTATCCTGGATGCAACCAATACAGTTCCCCACTTTTTTCAGAGCAAGAAGAAAACCGTAGGAATCCGTATTCCTGATCATAAAGTGCCCATTCAAATCGTAGAACTGCTTGGGCACCCGATTATGACCACCTCCATTCACTCTGAAGATGAGATTATTGATTATCAAACCGATCCGGAACTGATTTATGAAATGTTTTATAAGCTGGTGGATATTGTGATCGATTCGGGCCACTGCGGGAATGTACCTTCAACGGTTGTGGACTGTACTACAGGCGAAATGCAGGTGGTGAGACAGGGGAAGGGTTTTTTGGAGGAGTACCTTTGAACAGGCGGACGGGCGGACGGGCGGACTGGCGGAGTAGCTGGGTTTCGTACGAAAGAATTTATTTTCATTATTTCCTTTGACTTTATCAGAAAAGAATTAACTTTGCACCCTCAAAATTGAGGCTGATTAGCTAGCTCAGCCGGTAGAGCATCGCCCTTTTAAGGCGGGGGTCCTGGGTTCGAATCCCAGGCTGATCACTTTTAATTCATTGATTATAAATTAGTTACAGAATTTATAATTGATAACCAACAATTTAGAACCCCACTTTTGGGGTTCTTTTTTTTCATCATTTATCCTACTTCTCACACACACTCACTTGAATTTCTGGCATTTAGTCAAATCGCAATACACTTGCTGTTTGAATCCTGCGTAGAATCCAAATGGAACTTTCCGTAATAGTTGAAGGCAATTTTAATCAGGCCCACGTTTTCATGGTGCCCGGCGATGAATTTGAACTTGGAACTTCAATTGAGGTCTCCTGAGGAATTCTGACCGATCTTCATTCGGCGCAGGTTCTTGCTCCAAAGTTGAATAGTTATCTTAGCCCAGACTTCGGCTATTTCACGTTCGGAAAGTTTGGGTTGAGGGCTTTGCATTGAGCAAAGAAAAACACAATGTTTTGCCGGATAAAGGACACAAAAAATAGACAACTATTATAAAGTTTCTTTGTCTTAAGTTATATTCTTTATTAGTAGACCTTGACTAGTAAAGAGATTTACAGCATTGGCCTGCTTCAAAATCAATTTTATTATTTACTTTTACTTGACTATTCAATGAAAATGAAGGCTGTTTTCTTTTTTTGTCTGCTTTTATTCATTACAAATTTTTCTGTTTGTCAGGGTGTAATTTCTGACTCAAAATTATCCCATGATCATCGATTTGGCTTTATCGAAAACAAAGGCCAGATCATTGACCAGAATAACAATCCTAATCAAACAGTTCAATATCTTTTGAACTCTCCTGGAATGAATGTGCAATTACGGAAGAGTGGATTTAGTTATGACATCTTCAGGAAAAGTATTTCCGATACAACAAAGCACATTAAACCTGGCCATGATACAATATCTGAATCAACAAAAACTTCGCTCTCCTTTCACCGCATCGATTTTAACTTGATCGGTTCCAACCCTGTCTGTGAGATATTGACTTTAGACCCTTCTTCCGATTATCTGAATTATTACACTACTGGAACTCCCGCTGAAGGAGTGACGAATGTCAGGTCATTCAAATCGGTAATCTATAAGAACATCTATCCGAATATTGACCTCGAATTCAATTGCAATGAGGACAGGCATTTCAAATATAACCTTGTGGTCCATCCGGGAGGTGATTTGAAGGAAGTTCAGTTAGAAATCACAGGCCCGGATATTGAACTTACCTCATTGGGATCATTATTATTGACAACATCGCTTGGAAGAATTGAGGAGGAGATTCCTTTGAGTTATTATCAATCGAAGGATACTACGATGCCTGTAAAAGTAAGGTTCACAAGGATAGATGCCAATCATATAGGTTTTTCGGTGGAAGGAAAAACCACTAATAATGCCAACCTTGTTATTGATCCCAGGCCAAGAAGATTATGGGCCACTTACTATGGAGGAGACCAGCTTGAGTCTTCCTTAAAAGGGTGTTCTTATGATAATGCGGGCAATGTAATTATGTCTGGTGTAACAATGTCGGCAGGTAACATTGCAACATCAGGCGCCCACCAGACAATTTATGGTGGAAACATGGATGGTTTTCTTGTAAAATTTGGTGAAGCCGGAGAGCGGTTTTGGGGAACATACTATGGAGGGTCAAATTCCGAAGTCTGGATCAGCTCAACCACGGATATTGCAGGAAATTCCTACATGAGTGGTGAAACACATTCTCCAAATAACATATCAACACCTGGTTCATACCAGCAGGTAATTCAAGGCGCATATGATGCCTTTATTGCAAAATTCAATTCTAACGGACAACGAATTTGGGGAACATATTACGGCGGATTGGGCAATGAGACTGCAACTTTTTGTAAGACCGATGATAGCTGTCACGTATATTTTGGCGGAGAAACTTCTTCCTTAACAAATATAGCAACCCCAGGTTCCTATCAACCTGCATCAGGAGGGTTAATTGATGGTTTTCTTGTTAAATTTGATAGCAGTGGACAGCGTATATGGGCGACCTATTATGGAGGATCAAATTACGATCATATTCAAGATTGCTCGACTCTGCATAATGGAATCGTGTTCATTTCAGGTGAAAGCCAATCAACAAATGGAATTTCATCACCAGGTGCATCTCAGCCAATATATGGTGGTGGAGCTATGGATACTTTTTTGGCTTCTTTCACATCAACAGGCCAGAAACTCTGGGGAACATATTATGGTGGAACCCTTGCCGACAGGGCTGGTTGTTGTGCAAACGATACTAATGGCAATGTTTACCTTACCGGTTCAACTATGTCAACGAACAACATTTCCACACCAGGTAGTTTTCAAACCGCAATAGGTGGTAACAAAGATGTCTTCCTTGCAAAATTCAATTCAACGGGATCAAGAGTTTGGGGCACTTACTATGGAGGCAGTGATGCTGAAGACTGGGGATATTGTGCAGTTAACGACAGTGGTTATGTTTTTATATGCGGAGCCACGGCATCTTCATCAAATATCGCATCAGCCGATGGATACCAAACTCTTTATGGAGGGGGAACAACCGATGCATTTTTATCAAAATTTGCAACGGATGGCCAAAGAGTATGGGGAACATACTATGGCGATATAGGTCAGGATATTGGGACAGCCTGTAATATTGATCCATGTGGGCATCTATATCTTTTAGGTTATTCAAATTCATTGAATAATATCTCATCACCCGGTGCATTCCAGACATCGATGGCAGGAAATTATGACGATTTTTTAGTAAAATTTGCAGAATGTACCGGCGCTGATCCTGCTCAGGCGATTTCAGGGCCATTAACTGTTTGCCAGAGCAGTATTGGAATTGTTTACACAGTTCCCCCAATTGCCCATGCAAGCGGGTATAATTGGAGTCTACCTGCAGGTTTTACAATAACCGGCGGATTAAATACAAACCAGATCACTTTGAGTATCGCAGGGAATGCTGTGTCAGGAACAATTTCAGTATTTGGAACAAGTTGCTGCGAAGATGGAATACCTTCATCGGTCAATGTGATAGTTCATTCGCGTCCATTGCCTTCAATAACCGGTGATAATGCTCCCTGTGAAGGTGAAATCAAGGTTTACACTACTGAATCAGGAATGTCAAATTACCAATGGACTTTTTCCTCAGGAGGTCAGCAGATTTCCGGTGGGACAGTGTTTGATGATTTTATACAACTAAAATGGATCAATTCAGGAAACCAGTGGATTGATGTTAATTATACGGATTTCAACAGCTGCAGCGCCTCAGTTCCTAATCATTTTCCTGTGAATGTTGCTGTTGGCACCCCCGTTGATATCAGTATTTCAGAATCACAAAATAATGTTTGTCCAGGGACGATTGTCACATTTTTAGCCACTCCGACAAACCCTGGTATCACACCGTTTTACCAGTGGAAAGTCAACGGTATCAATTCCGGACCAAATTCAAGCACGTTTAGTTACACACCCATGAACACGGATGTTGTAACTTGTGAGCTTACATCGTCCCTCACTGTTTGCATTTCAAACAACCCTGCAACCTCCAATGGGATCACGATGACAGTGAATCCAAACCTTCCAGTTAGTATAACAGTGACACCTAACCTAAATCCTGTATGTGCGGGAACATCTGTGACTTTTACCTCCCACCCTCTAAACGAAGGAACCTTACCGTCCTACGAATGGAAGGTCAACGGGAACCCGGTGGGAGCTAATCTGCCAACCTACACCTATATTCCTTTAAGCGGTGATGGAGTAACCTGCACGGTTAATTCAAATGCGACCTGTGCCGTAAACAACCCTGCCACTTCGCCCGTCGTCACGATGACCGTCAATCCCAACTTGCTTGTAAGCGTATCCATTAGTTCATCTTCAAATCCTTTCTGTGTAGGAAGTTCAGTTACATTTACTGCGACTCCGAACAATGGCGGCACTCCACCTTCATATCAATGGAAGGTCAACGGCATCGGTGTAGGTCCGAATAATCAGGTGTATTCATATTTTCCCAATAACGGTGATGTTGTTACCTGCGTTTTGAATTCAAATATTTCCTGTCCGATAGGTAATCCTGCAACATCGAATTCAATTACGATGATTGTCAATGCAAACCTTCCTGCAGGGGTATCTATCACAGCTACTCCAAACCCATTTTGCCCGGGATCGTCCGTCACTTTTAATGCAACACCATTAAACGGCGGACCATTACCAGCATATCAGTGGAAGGTCAACGGGGCAAATGTTGGTACCAACTCAAATACCTATTCATATAACCCGGCAAATGGAGACAGCGTTCGCTGCGTGATGACATCGAATTTGGCCTGTGTTACCAGTAATCCTGCAAGCTCTGCAAAGATTATAATGAGTGGTACCCTGGCACCAATAGTTACCTTCACATCTTGCTTTGATACGATCACATCTGTGAATGCAAAACCCTTTAAACTTAAAGGAGGCATTCCATTAGGTGGAACCTATTCCGGTCCCGGAGTGAATTCTCCCACTGGGGTTTTTACACCATCAACAGCAGGAACCGGAACCAAGATCATTACATATTCATATACGAATGTTTCTTTGTGCAGTGCAAACAAATCAAGGAATATAATGGTACAAGCCGCACCTGTCTTTGTATGTGGAAATAACCTGACAGATATCCGTGATAACAAAATATATCCATCGGTTCAAATCGGTTCCCAATGCTGGATGGCAAAAAATCTGGATTACGGAATGACTGTCTTATCTTCATTGGTACAAAATGATAATTGCATCTCAGAAAAGTATTGTTATAATGATTTAGCCGGTAATTGCACCAGCTTTGGCGGACTTTACCAGTGGGATGAGATGATGCAGTTCGATGATACCCCAGCTGGTCAGGGGCAGTGTCCTCCTGGGTGGCATGTACCAACTGAAAACGAATGGCAAACGTTGTTTAATTTTTACAATGGTAATGGATTTGCAGGAAGACCTTTACAGGACTTAGGATTTAACGGGTTTAATGCATTGAGAAGCGGCGTTTTCTTTTTGAATTCAAGCATGAGCTTCAATGGCTTCGCAACCCTGTTTTGGTCTTCAACCCCATGGGGTCAGTTTAAAGCATTATCACACGGGATGAACACATACAACTATTCTGTTTCATTGTATCCATCAAGCAGGGCAAATGCTTTTCCGGTGAGATGTTTGCGAGATTGACAAAGGCCATAATATATGTTAAAAAAAATCAATTTTCCTTACATGAGGAAAGAAATAAAACCGTATTGCCTTGCTTTTCTAAAGTTATATAATCATAATAACCTTGTATTTTTAAAGTAATTGTACTATATTTGCCTTGTATTTCTAAAATGGATGGCTGTGGAAAGATTATTTACCCTTAAGTTGAAAGAATGGGAAAGTACCCCCAAAAGAAAGCCACTCATCATCCGGGGGGCACGACAGGTTGGAAAATCATATACAGTACAGGACTTTGGTAACACACATTTTAATGGAAAGATTCATAAGGTTGATTTTGAAAAGCATCCTGAATGGACCGGTGTTTTTGAGAAAAACCTTGACCCGGTCCGGATCATCAGTGAACTGGAGCT
>JBMOIP010000068.1:0-23199 GCA_049317265.1 Bacteroidales bacterium | reverse complement strand
GACCTCCGGGTTATGAATCCGACGCTCTAACCAACTGAGCTACCCCGCCAAATTTGAGGGTGCAAAAATAAGAACTTTTTTTGATAAATTGTCAACTTGCGATCCAAATCGTCTTAATATTCACAAACTCTTTGATTCCATAGGCTCCCAGCTCCCGCCCATAGCCTGATTTCTTAACTCCGCCAAAGGGTAGTCGCGGATCTGATTTTGTCATCCCGTTCACAAACATGGCCCCGGTTTCAACTTTTCGCGCTACTCTTTCTCCCCTGGGCAAGTCACGGGTCCAGACACTACCTCCGAGGCCGAATTCGCTATCATTGGCAATCCGGATGGCATCCTCTTCATCTTCAGCGGTAATGATGGGAATCACAGGACCAAAGGTCTCCTGTGAATAGACTGGCATGCCCCGAACGACATCTGCCAGGATCGTTGGTTCAAAATAGCATCCTTCACAGCTGGGACGATGCCCGCCCGTGACCAGTCGCGCCCCTGCTTCCAAGGAGGATTTAACCTGCAGTTCGATCTCGTCTACCAGGTCGGGACGGGCCATGGGGCCTACCTGGGTATCACTGTCCATGGGATCGCCCATTCGGAGTTTATTAAAAGCATCTTTAAGACCGGTTTCAAACTGCTGAACGATTGATTTTACCACGATAAACCTCTTAGCAGCAATGCAGCTCTGTCCCTGGTTGATCATCCTTGCTGTGACTGCCGTTTTCACGGCAGCCTCAAGGTCAGCATCCTCAAGCACGATAAATGGATCAGCGCCGCCAAGTTCAAGGAGTGTTTTTTTCAGGTATTTGCCCGCATGTGATGCCACCTGGCTGCCTGCCGCTTCACTGCCGGTGAGGGTGATGGCTGCAATCAAAGGATTTGCGATGACGGGTTCAACAGCAGAAGAGGGGATCATCAGCGTTCTGAACAGGTGTTCGGGAAGTCCAGCTTCCATGAATATACCTTCAATGGCCAGTGCACACCCCGGAACATTGGACGCATGTTTCAAAATCGCAGCATTTCCGGCCATCAGGGCAGGAGCGGCAAAGCGGAAGACCTGCCAGAACGGGAAGTTCCAGGGCATCACCGCCAGGACGGGCCCTATGGGCTGGAACGTTAAAAAGCTCCTCGCTGCGTCGGTAGCGATGATTTCGTCTTTCAGCATTTCAGCGGCATGATCGGCATAGTATTCGCAAACCCAGGCACACTTTTCAATTTCTGCAAGTGATTCCCGGAGTAGTTTCCCCATCTCAAGGGTCATCAGGCGGGCGTACTGTTCCTTCTTATCCCGCAGGACCTGAGCAACATTTTTCAGCAGGATTGCTCTCGATTCAAATGAAGTCTCCTTCCAGTCTGTCCATGCCGAATGAACCTGATGGATAATCTCTTCTGCCTCCTTGCCGGAGTGTTCACGGTATTCCCGGATAACAAGGCCTGTTGTAGGATTAATACTTTTCATGATGCCTCAATGGTGGTTCACTTCATTCTTCAAAATTCCTTGTTCAATATTCGATATTCAACTCATCTTCATATTCTCCTTCAGGTAAAACCCGGTATACGACCCGTCAACCTTGATAAGGTCCTCCGGAGTGCCTTCAAAAACAACATTTCCCCCGGCATCGCCTCCCTCTTTCCCGAGATCGATAACCCAGTCGGCACATTTGATCACCTCCTGGTTGTGTTCAATGACCAGGATGCTGTGCCCGTTGCCAATCAACGATTCAAAGGCAATCAATAGTTTGTGAATGTCGTGTACGTGAAGGCCTGTTGTGGGCTCATCAAAAATAAACAGGGTGGGTTTTTCACTGATTCCCTTGGATAGGAAAAATGCCAGTTTAATACGCTGTGCTTCACCTCCGGAAAGGGTGCTTGATGATTGTCCCAGACGCAGATAGCCTAATCCGACATCCTTCAAGGGTTTTAATTTGGCAAGGATATGCTTTTCATGGGCATTGGATTTGGTGTTTTGCTGGAAGAAATCCATTGCTTCGTCAACTGTCATGTTCAGAATGTCAACCACCGACTTCTCGCGGTATTTAACATCGAGGACTTCATCGCGGAACCGTTTTCCATGGCAGCTTTCACAGGGGAGATAGAGGTCGGCCATGAACTGCATCTCAATCTTCACCACACCGTCGCCTTCACATTCATCACAACGGCCACCTGCAATGTTGAAGGAGAAATAACCGGGTTTGTAATTTCTGACCCGTGCAAGCGGTTGATCAGCATAAAGTTCACGGATTTCATCAAAAGCTTTTATATAGGTGGCGGGATTTGACCGTGATGAACGGCCTATCGGGTTCTGATCAACCATCTCCACAGAACCTATGCGGCTGATATCCCCGTCAAGACGGTCAAATTTCCCGGTCTTGTCGCCATAGCCACCATGAATTTTCTTCAATGCCGGATATAAAATCCGCTTGATAAGGGAAGTTTTACCGGAACCGCTGACACCTGTTACTACAGTGAAGATATGCAAGGGGATCTTGACATCCACATGTTTCAGGTTGTTCTCACGGGCGCCTTTGATCTCGATAAATTCCATCCATTTTCTGCGTTTCAGGGGGATGTCAATTTTACGGATATGGTTGAGATACTGGCCCGTAAGGCTTCGGGTATCGGCATTCAATGTCCGGAAATCTCCCTGGAATACTATTTCTCCGCCATGGTGACCCGCCATCGGACCGATGTCGATGATCTCATCGGCTGCCCGGATGATCTCCTCATCATGCTCCACTACGATTACGGTGTTTCCCAGGTCGCGAAGCCGTAATAGGACCTTAATGAGCCGCTGGGTATCGCGCGGGTGAAGGCCGATGCTCGGTTCATCCAAAATATACATGGAACCTACCAGGTTGCTGCCCAGAGCGGTGGAAAGGTTGATGCGCTGCGATTCGCCACCCGACAGGGACGCCGAGAGCCGGTTCAGGGTAAGATAGCCTAGACCGACGTCATTGAGGACTTCAAGCCGATTGTCAATCTCTGTCAGCAACCTGCGTGAAACTGTTTGCTCATATTCAGAAAGTTCCAGGTTTTTACAGAAGCCGGCAAGCTCGCTGATTGGGGTCAGTACCAGGTCACTGATAGATTTCCCGTTTATTTTAACATAGGAGGCATCCTTTCTCAACCGTGTACCTTTGCAGTCGGGGCATACTGTTTTACCGCGGTACCTTGACATCATGACCCGGTATTGCACTTTGAAATTCTGGCTTTCCACGAATTCAAAAAACTCGTTCAATCCTTTAAAAAACGCATTACCCGTCCATAATAATTCCCGTTGAGCAGGTGTAAGTTCTTCAACAGGTTTGTGAATAGGAAAATCAAACCGGTATGCATGGAGAAGCAGTTCAGCCTGCCATTCATTCATTTTTTCGCTGCGCCAGCAGGCAATGGCGTTTTCGTATACCGACAAGCGTTTGTTGGGAATGACCAGGTCTTCGTCAATCCCGATCACACTGCCAAAACCCTCACACGATTTACATGCTCCAAACGGGTTGTTGAAACTGAACAGGTTTTCTGAAGGCTCTTCGAAAATCATTCCGTCACTTTCATAACGGTTGGAGAAAACCATCCTTGGGATTTCCGGTAAAGAGGTGTCAACTGTGCAATATCCATGGCTTTCAAAATAGGCGGTTTGCACTGAATCGGCAATCCGACCTGGCAGTTCCTCGTCATTGGCAGTAACAGAGAAGCGATCGACCAGGATAAAAAACTCCTTGATTTTTTTTCTTTTTATTTCAGCGATCTCATCCAGACGCATAATATCTCCGTTCAGCATGATACGGGTAAAACCCTGTTGCAACAAAACGGTACATTTTGATGCCAGGTCACCACTGTTTTTTACCAGGTCGAGTGGGGCAAAGATGTTCACCCTGGTGTTTTCAGGCAGGGCAAGAATCCTGTCGACCACTTCAGTCACAGTATCACGTTTCACAAGGTTCCCAGAAACAGGGGAGTAGGTCTTACCGATGCGGGCATAGAGCAGTTTCAGGTATTCATAAACCTCGGTGGATGTCCCGACAGTCGATCGGGGATTGGAAGTGTTTACCTTTTGTTCAATGGCTACGGCTGGCGAAATTCCCTTGATATAGTCCACTTCGGGCTTGCTCATTCTGCCAAGAAATTGCCGGGCATAGGAACTGAGGCTTTCAACATAACGTCGTTGCCCATCGGCATAAAGCGTGTCGAAGGCAAGTGATGATTTCCCCGATCCTGAAAGCCCGGTAATTACAACGAATTTATTACGTGGAATACCAAGGCTGATATTCTTAAGGTTATTGACCCGTGCGCCTTTGATGATGATGAAATCTTTTGGGTCGAGAGTATCTACATTCATTAATTAAGTCGTTCCTGCATATAATTTGGCAAAATTAGAAAGAAAACTTGCTTTTTGATTTTTTTTATTTACTTTTGCTGCAACCAAAACCGGGAATGACCCGTATACGGACTAAATCTGCGCAGCGACAAACCCCCTGCGCATAACATAGGAGGGACACTATCGACTTGACTTCTACTCTTTTTTAACTAAAAAAAGGAGGCCCTATGCAAGCCCATGTCGTTAGTGATCAGGAGTTGATTGGCAAATACCTTGCCGGTCATGAATCAGCATTAGAACAACTTATTCGTCGTCATAAATCCCGTGTATTCTCCTATATCCTTATGGTTGTTAAGGATAAGGAGCTGGCTGAGGATTTATTCCAGGATACCTTTATAAAGGTTATCAACACTTTTCGCTCCGGACAGTATAAAGAGGAGGGAAAGTTCATCCAATGGGTGATGCGAATTGCCCATAACCTTATCATCGATTATTTCCGCAAGGCTAAAAGGATCCCTATTGTGGAGAACAACGATGACTATGATCTTTTTGACAAGGTCAGGATTCCGGTTGAGTCGGTCGAAGACCAGTTAATCATCGAACAGATCCATCGGGATGTTAAAAAGCTGATTGATTACCTCCCCAAAGAGCAGAAGGATGTATTGGTTATGCGTCATTATGGCGATATGAGTTTCAAGGATATTGCTGAAGTGACCAATGTCAGTATCAATACAGCCCTTGGAAGGATGCGCTATGCCTTGATAAACCTGCGTAAACTGGTAAAGGAGAAAGAGGTGATCCTGACTGTTTGATGAATTAGTAAATTATTTTTCAACCTGTAAAATATTGAGTATTAATTTGCGTTTTTTAGGCATGAATATTAACTTAAATCAACATTCGGCCTATGAAGCGAACTGCTACATTCTATTCGTTAACCTCATTTCCGTCAGGGGAGATTGTTCCATCTGCTGACAGAAGAAGGAGAAAAAGAGAAGTTTCTCCCAGCGAATCGGTCATCCGAAACCTGCTCAATTACTCGAAAGCGCTTGCAGTACTGAAAACAAACGAAACCGGATACATCAACCTGGTGATGAACTAAATAAAAAACCCCGCTTTTGACGGGGTTTTTTGTTGGATCAAATTCAGCATTAAATCCGTTCTTCCTTGATACGTGCCTTCTTACCCTGCAATCCGCGAAGGTAGTAGATGCGTGCCCTGCGGACAACGCCACGTTTGTTAACATCGATTTTGTCGATAAATGGGGAGGTGCATGGAAAAATACGCTCAACACCAATATTCCCTGAAATTTTCCTGACTGTAAAGGTTGTGTTCAAACCTTTGCCTGCACGCTGTAAAACCACGCCCTGGAATGTCTGAATACGTTCTTTGTTTCCCTCCTTGATTTTATAATGCACTGTGATGGTATCTCCAGCTTTGAAAGAAGGTAATTCATTCTTCTGAATAACTGTCTCTTCGACAAATTTCATTATTTCCGCTTTGTTCATGGCTCTCGTGTAATTATATCAGTTACGCACTAAAAAGTTTGCAAATATATGTTTTTTTTTTGAATAAAAACGAGGTGTGCTAAAAAAGTATGGAAGAAAATGATGGCAATACAGGAACAGCGCATGTTGTATCACATTCCCTCCTCCAATAGTCCGGGTCTGCGCACTTTTGTCCGCTCAATTGATTGGTCATACTTCCATTTTGCAATCTCCTTGTCATTCCCGGAAAGCAGGATGTCGGGAACTTTCAGTCCACGGAATTCGTATGGACGAGTATAAACCGGGGGTGAAAGAAGATTGTCCTGGAAGGAATCGGACAGCGCTGACGTCTCGTCGTTGAGAACACCCGGGATAATCCTCGCTATGGTATCTGTAAGGACCATGGCAGCCAGTTCTCCTCCGGAGAGTACGTAATCCCCTATGGATATCTCGCGTGTAATGAAGTGGGTCCGGATGCGTTCGTCTATGCCTTTATAATGGCCGCATAAAATCAACAGGTTCTGCTTTGTCGAAAGTTGATTGGCTAGACCCTGGGTTAAAAGTTCACCGTCGGGGCTCAGATAGATGATCTCATCATAAGTGTTTTTGGATTGCAAAGCTTCGATGCACTTAACCACAGGTTCAACCATCATCACCATGCCGGCACCACCGCCATAGGGATAGTCATCAACGGTTTTATGCTTATTTACCGACCAGTCACGAATGTTGTAAAGGTTGATCTCTAAATGTCCCTTTGCCTGGGCACGTTTCAGAATAGAATGGCTGAAAGGCCCTTCAAACATCTCGGGAAAAAGGGTTAAAATATCAATCTGCATTTTATGAATTTCACTGCTTTACAAATTTAGTTCCAACCCGTCATAGGCCAGTTGAACAAATCCTGGCAACTTCTTGTTCACGTCGGCATGCAATCCTACAAAATGGCTTAAATGGGTTAGGTAGGCGGATTCGGGATTTAATTTTGTCAATATTTCAACTGCTTCACTCACAGAGAAATGGGAGACGTGCTTAGAGTTACGCAGGGCATTTAAAACGATGATGCGGGAACCCTTAATTTTCTCTAATTCAGATTCACTGATATAACTAGCATCGGTAATGTAGGTGAAGTCACCCACCCTGAATCCGGTTACCGGTAGCTTTTCATGCATCACGCCAATGGGAGTGAATTCAACTCCCATGATCGTAAATGGCTGTTCATCAATCGGATGAATGGTAAGTTGCGGGGCGCCAAAGTACCTTGATTCGGAAAATATATAAGGAAATTCAACCCTGATTGACTCCATAACCCTGGATGTACCGTAAATATCTATTTTTTTATTCAGGACATAATTAAATGCTCGTACATCATCGAGGCCGGCAATGTGATCCCTGTGTTCATGGGTGAAGATTACAGCATCGAGGTTCATCACCTTTTGCCGGAGCATCTGATGCCTGAAATCGGGGCCACAGTCAATTACAAATGTCAGCCCGTTAATTTCGAGCATGACAGATGTTCTCATTCGTTTGTCACGTTCATCGGGGGAGATGCAAACGGGGCAATCGCACGTAATCACAGGCACTCCGATGGAAGTTCCCGTTCCGAGGAATGTGACTTTCAGTCTTTCATTTGAGTTTGCCGGCATCAGAAAATAAGTTCGTCAACCTGGTTGCGGTCGATCGTGAGTTGTCTTTTCAAATCTTCAGGTGTAGTCAGAATACGCTCTTCACGAATCCGTTTGTGAAACAAAAGCGTTCCGATTTCACCTTCAATGCTTCCGTAATTTTCGAGAAGATGCACCTCAATCAGTGTATCGAGAGGGGCATCGGTGTTTTTCCTGATAAAGCACATTGCCCTCGAAAAACTGTCTTCCCCGATCACGGTAACCGCATAAACACCATTCGGAGGAACGAGTTTACAATCCTCTTCAATACCCATGCTGTAACATGGAAATCCTATGTCTTCGAGGGCCTGGCTGCTTTTACACAGCAGCCCCATCATAATATACTGGTGGTCAAGATAGGCATTGGCCTTTTGAATGGTGCCATCCTGAATGGCCTTCCTGATTTTTGTGGAACTAACCGATTCGTTGTGGATGTCCTGTTCGGGGATCTCTTCAACTTCAAACCCGTTACCAGCTCCAAGTTTCCGGAGTTCGTCGAAATCTCCTTCACGGTTGTGTCCGAAGTGGTGGTTAAACCCGATGACAATGCGGCGGGCATGCAGCTTGTTCAGCAAGATATTCTTCACAAAGTCTATGGAGGTTATCTTTGAAAAGGCCAGGGTGAACTCAACTATAATAAGGTTGTCGAGACCGGCTTTTTGTAACAGATTGATCTTCTCACGTTGTGAATTGATGAGGAACAGTTCCTTGCCGGCAGTTTCGGGGTACAACACTTTCCTGGGGTGCGGATGGAAGGTGATCAGTACCGTTTCCCCGCTGATTTCCACCGCGAGTTTCTTAAGCCGTTGCAAAATGACCTTGTGCCCGATATGGACACCGTCGAACGACCCTGTGGTGACTACCGCATTGCGGATGTCACCGACATGGTCGAAATCATAAAAAATTTTCACTTAGTTCTTTCTACTTAAAGCGTTCATCATTTTTTTTCGCGAAGAATGCGACCTTTTCCAGGGAGGTGATCATGTCGTACTCCTCCAGGTAAACGAAAGGAGGAACATTCAATGGCTTTGGAGTGAAATTCAATATTCCCTTGATGCCTGCCAGTACCATTGTTTCAGCGATTTCGGGAGCCTGTTCAGAGGGTACAGATATTATACCGATGGAGATGTTGTTTTGCTTGATAATATCCGTCATCTGGCTGATATGGTAGCATGCTACACCATCGTAAACACGGTTGATCTTTTCGGGATTCACATCGAATGCTGCGATGATCGCCAGTTTTGAGCGCTTGCCTTTAAAATAGCTTATGATTGCTTTTCCAAGGTTTCCCAAACCAACAACTGCCACGCGTTGCCCGCGGTCGGAGTCGATAATCTTACCGATCAATTCGATCAACTCCTTAATATCGTAACCTTTCCGAAGGTTTCCTGAATAGCCTATCAGCATGAGGTCACGACGCACCTGAACAGGAGTGATATGAAGCATCTGTGCAATTTCATGCGAGAACACATGCGTTTTTTCCTTCGAAAGGATCATCAGCAATGCACGACGGTACTGGCTTAACCGTTCAACGGTTTTATGAGGTAAATTTTTTATAAACATGGCTTATCAATTGGAAGTCTGACATTAAAAATACTACCCTGGTCCGGAATGCTGCTTACTTCGATCTTTCCCGCATAGTTGTCAATCAGTTTTTTAACGATGGAAAGTCCAAGTCCGCTTCCGGTTATATTCTTGGTTTTATCATTTTTTATCCGTACAAAATCATCAAATATCTTTTCAATTTCTGGTGGTGTCATCCCAATACCTGTATCCACTACCCTGATATTCATACACCCGCCGTCCCTCTCAATGGAAAAATCAACGGTTCCGCCCTCCATGTTGTATTTTATTGCATTGGAAATGAGGTTGTTGAAAATTATTTCCATCTCTTCTGCATCAGCAGGGATAATTACAGGACCATTATGGACCAGGTTGAGTTTAACATCACGCTGGATAGCATACGGCCGCATTGTATCCATGGCGGTACGTGCAATCATGGAAAGATCGACATCAGTAATGTTCCTTTTGGCTTTTCCCGATTCAACCCGGGTAAGGTCAAGGAGGTCGAGGATCAGGCTGCGCATTCCCTTAATTCGGTCGAGAGAGCGGTCGATCATCACATCATAATCCTCGAGTTTGGTCCCGTTTTGCCTCTCCCTGATCATTTTCAGGTAGCCTTCTATGGCATTGAGGGGTGCTTTAAGTTCGTGAGACAGGACGGATAGGAATGTAAACCGGATCTGTTTTCCGGTGTCCTGCAGTTTAACAGTCATTTTTTTGAGAAATACCCGCTTGGTGATATTTTCAATGGATGACTTTAACTCCTGGGGTGTGAATGGTTTCGGGATGAAGTCGTATGCGCCGTCGCTGGTTGCCTTAACGGCCAGTTCAAGGGATGCATAGGAGGTAATCATCACCACAATAATGTTTTTTTGTTTCTTTTTGATATATTCCAACACTTCAACTCCTTGTATGCCAGGCAACTTATTGTCTAACAACAAAATATCAGGCTGGTCGGATTCAATCATATCGATCCCGGCTTCACCGGTAGGCGCTTCTATCACATCAAATTCAAAGGCTTCATCCATAAATGGGTAGTCCACCCTGAAGTTTCGGAGGATCCGGGAAATGCCGCTCCGGATGCCGGGTTCATCATCAACAACGAGTATTTTAAGAGTCGACATAGGATTATTTCAGGTCAAAAATAAGCAGAAAAGCGGATAATAATACATTAACTGTTATTTTTTAACAGTAAATTCTCAATTTCCTCCCTGAGACGTTCAGTTCTGATTCCCTTATCAAGGAATCTGTCTGCCTTGATCCATTTACGGTTGTTTTCATCGTTGATGTCAAAGGTAATGCCTGTTTCAGCCGCAACACCCGTAGCGATGATGATGGGAATGTCGGGATATCTCTTCTTCATTTTATAACAGAGGATAAAACCACTGTCTTCATTTTCCATCATCAGGTCAAGAATTGCCAGGTCGGGTTTTGTCTTTTCAAGCAGTTCTTCAGCCTCCTTCTGCCCTTCTGCGGTGATTGTCTTATACCCGAAGTTCTGAATTCTTGTCTGCAGCTGGAAAAGGTAATCCTGGTCGTCGTCAACAAGTAAAATGGTGTAGTTTCCCGGTTTCATGAAAAAAAAGTTTAAAATGCAATAGTATCTGTTTCAACTGAATATTCTTCAATTTTCCTGCTACCCTCTTGGAACCGTAATCCTGAAAGTAGTACCTGTTGGTCCCTGTGAGGGATCTGCATTGGAATCGACATGGATCTTACCTTTGTGCATTTTAACGATTCCATAGATCAATGCAAGCCCCAGCCCGGTTCCTTTCCCCATCTCTTTTGTGGTGAAAAAGGGGGTGAACAACTTGTCCATATTTTCCTTTTGAATCCCGGAACCTGTATCAGCAACGATAAAGGTCACATCTTCCTTATTACCCTCAACGCTTACCATCAGGGTTCCCCCGGAGGGCATTGCCTCAATGGCGTTTTTTTCAAGATTTGTAAGAACCTGCATCATCTGGTCGATGTCGAGACGGGCGATGGGATCCGCGATAGCTGAATCGAAGGAACAGGTGATGTTATCGGGTTTGACAACAGAGTTGAGGCTGTGCTGAATAAACTTCACCACATCAGTTTCGTTCAGGTTAACCTGGTTTTTTCTGGCGAAGTTAAGCAGGCCGCTGACAATTTTTTTGCATCTTTCAGCCTGTTCAACGATTAGTTTCAGGTCTTCGCGAACCAAGTCGCCTTCAGGAGCTTCATCCATCAGGATGTTGCTGTACATGGTAATTACGCCCAAAGGATTGTTCAATTCGTGCGCAATGCCTGCAGAGAGTTGTCCCATATGTGCCAATTTCTCCGATTGTTTCAATGCGGCTTTGGCACGGGCAAGTTTTTCGTTGGAGACATTGAGGCTGGAGATAGAGATGTGCAGTTTCTCTATGGCGTAAGGCAGGCACATTTCCGTCTCCGCCAGGCCATTGACGATGGCGCTTGCGTGATCAACGCAGGTATCGTATCCGCAGGCACCACAATTCAGATGGTCATTCGGAGAAAACTTGCCCATCGATTGCAATGCATTCAATACAGCGTCGTTACCGGGAGGAGCGAGTCGCCGGTCTTCGGGGGTGAAACTTTGTGAAAAATCAAGGTTGCTGTATTCAGCAATCTCCTGGTCCCATTTAATTTTATCAATTCTCTGCAGCTTCCCGGTAACATATTCACCAACAGCATTGCTCCTGGCAAACCGTTTTCCGCCGGGCGAGGTTCCAGGTCCCATGATACACCCTTCACAGCAAAGCAGCATGAGGTGTTTTTTCCTGATATACCCCTCCTCAAACTCCCTGATGGCTTCTTTGTAGTTGGCCTGTCCTTCGGCGATGATCACCCGTTCCTCCGGAATGGCTTCCTGGTTGTTCGCCGTATAATAAAGCCCGTGGCTAATCGGAAAAATGGCACCCTTTCCACTGTGCGGAGGGTCAAATTCTGAAGGATCGGTATTCTCCGGCCGGATGTTCAGACTGTCAAACATCTCTCGTAATTCACGAAAAGTAAGCACCTCGTCTACTTCTGTTGTTTCCGCTTTTTTGGCGAAGCAGGGACCTATAAATACTACTTTCAGATCTTCACCATGCTTTTTCTTCATGACCCTGGTCATGGCAACCATTGGAGAGGCGATCGGAGCAAGATAGGGCACCATGTCGGGATGGTAGTGGCGGATAAAATAGACAATGGCAGGGCAATCAGAAGATATATCACCTTCATAATCGCTGTTGTTGATCATGGTTTCATATTCGCGGGCAACAATATCTGCCCCGAAGGAGACCTCGGTTACAAGGTCAAATCCGAGCTTTCTGATCATTCCGACCAGTATCCTGTGATCCTGGATCTCCTCGAATTCAGCGGGGAAACTTGGGGCGATGCAGGCAGCGATGGTGCTTTTTGATTTCAGCAACTCATTAACAGGATCAACAGACCTCAGCGGAATCTTGGCCCCCTGGCTGCAAACCCTCACGCAATTACCACAACCGATGCAACGGTCGTTAATCACTTCTGCCTGCCCGTTAATTATTTTTATGGCCTTAACAGGACATTCACGGACGCAGGTGAAGCAAACACGGCAACGGTCTTTAATGGTAAAAACAAGCTGGCGGTGGAATGAATGACTCATAATACCTCTTTAATATTCCTTGAAATATGCAGCAGTTCAATGTTGCGTTCACTCCCTGGCTGGGCCAGGAATTTATCGTATAAATCAATGATTACCGGGTTCTTATGTGCCACCTTTATCATCTCTTCCTCATCCACATCATACAGCGCTTTCATCCGGCTCTTCAGGTTCTTTTCATCAGAATTCAGTTTTTGTCCGCCTCCGTTGATACAACCATTCGGACAGGCCATTACCTCGATAATGCTGACATCCTGACGACCTGCTTCCACATCATCAAGCAACGATTTAACATTGGGCAATCCACTAACTGCTGCAACATTGATGAAGGTTTTCCCAATTTTAATCCTTGCCTCCTTCCGGCCTTTCATGCCGCGCAACTCGCTTATTTTCAATGTGCTCATCTCCTGGCCGGTCATCATGAAATGAATGGTTCTTAGCAGCCCTTCAAGATGTCCGCCGGAAATCCCGAACAGATTGCCAGCCGAGCTTCTCATGCTGTAATGGGTGTCGCTTGGTTCAGGTTCCAGGTTGTTGAAATCAACACCCAGGAGCCTGATCAGACGAACAAGTTCACGTGTTGTGATCACCGCATCAACATTTCTCGAAATCCCGTCCTTCATGCGGTCAACATCGGCTTCGTATTTCTTTGCGGTACAAGGCATGACAGAAACGACAAAGACTTTTTCGATTTTCTGGCCTGCAGAGGTGGTGATATAATTTTTAATCAGCCTGCCCATCATTTGCTGAGGGGACGATGTTGATGAAAGATTTGGCAGTAACTGTGGCCTGATCCCCTCGATGTGTTTTACCCAAGCGGGGCAACAAGAGGTGAGGAGTGGAAGATTTTCGTTTTTACCCAGTCTCTCCATGAATTCGGCTGCCTCCTCCATGATGGTAAGATCGGCAGCCATGGAGGTGTCGAAAACCTGGCGGAAGCCGATTTTTTTCAATGCAGCCCGCAGCAGGTTGAGGATGTCCTTGCTAGCTTTGAGATTAAAATCTTCCCCAATGGAAGCGGAAACAGTAGGAGAGAACTGAATTACCGGGAACAGGTCGGGGTTGTTCAGTGCATCTGTTACCAGGTGAAGGTTTGATTTTTCGGTAAGCGCTCCAGTCGGACATACCATGATACACTGTCCGCATTTGATGCATGTGTGGGCATTTAACCCTTTGTTATAGATCGTTCCAATCCTGCTGTCGCTTCCACGGCCAATGACATCGATGGCAGATACCCCGATGACCTCATCGCAAACCCTGATACAGCGTCCGCACATCACGCATTTAGCCGGATCACGTACAATGGATTGACATGCCTTATCGATCTGGATATTTTGGCGTTTTCCATGATATTTCCGTTCGCGGATATTCATTTCAGCGGCCAGATCCTGCAGACTGCAGTTCCCGCTTCGCTCGCAATAGAGGCAATCGTCGGGATGGTTTGCCAGAAGCAGTTCAACCAGAACTTTCCTGGCCTTTAATACACGCGGAGAGTGGGTCCTGATTTTCATCCATTCAGTAACCGGATGTGAGCAGGATGGCACCAGTTCGGATATTCCGTCAACTTCGACAACGCACATCCTGCAGCCGCCTGTCGGCGAAAATCCGTTCATGTAGCAAAGTGTGGGTACTTTGATCCCGATCCTGTCAAGGACATTTTTGATGGTTTCCCCTCTTTTGGCAGTTACCGGCTGATCATTTATTTCAACATCAAATTGCATTTTCCAGTTTATTTGAAGTAAATAGCATTGAATTTGCAGCTGTCAAAACAAATTCCGCACCCGGTACATCTCGATTCGATGATAAAGTGCGGTAATTTAACTGATCCGATAATGGCACCTTCGGGACATTTCTTCTGACAGATATTGCAGCCATTGCATACATCGGCTTCGATAACGAAGGTTCTGAGGTCGTGGCACACTCCCGCCTGGCATTTGCGGTCAAATATATGTTCCTCAAACTCATCCCTGAACCATTTCAAGGATGAAAGAACCGGGTTTGGTGCATTCTGGCCCAGGCCGCAAAGCGATGTGTCGCGGATAACCTGTGCAAGGCTCTCCAGTTCAACTACTCCTTTAAACCGCTCCAGTGTCTCATGGGTGCTCTCTTCTTTTGGACGCCGGGTAACTTCATCGAGAATTTGCAGCATGCGCCGGGTTCCTTCCCTGCATGGAATACACTTTCCGCAACTTTCATGTTGAAGGAATTCCATGAAGTACTTTGCGAGGTTGACCATGCAGGTATCCTCATCCAGTATTACAAAGCCGCCCAATCCGATGGATGCCTCGATCTCCAGCAACGATTCGTAGCCAATGGTTGTCTCCAGGTGTTGTTCGGGGATACACACGCCGGAAGGCCCTCCGAGTTGTATGGCCTTGAACTTTTTCCCGTTTTTCACGCCACCGGCAATGGAATTTACAATTTCCGAAAGGGTTATCCCCATTGGAATCTCTATAAATCCTGTACGGAATGACTTGCCTGAAATACTGAACAGTTTTGTACCACGGCCCTCTTTGGTGCCAACTGATTTAAACCAGGAAGGGCCATTTTCCAGGATGGTTGGAATGTTTGCAAGGGTCTCGATGTTGTTGACAATAGTTGGATGTCCGAACAAGCCCTTTTCGGCGGGATAAGGTGGCTTTGACTGTGGTATTCCCCTTCGGCCTTCGATGCTTGCAATTAGCGCAGTTTCTTCGCCACAGACAAATGCGCCGGCACCCTGGCGGATATTTATAGCCAGGTTAAAACCGCTGCCAAAGATATTTTCACCGATAAATCCGTACTCTTTGGCTTGCCTGATGGCGTTTTCAAGAATGGTGAGTGATTGTTCGTAGTCGGATCTGATGTAAATAAATGCATCGCTGGCACCGATAGCATAGGCAGCAATAGCAATCCCTTCCACTACACGGTGAGGGTCGCCTTCAATGATGGCCCGGTTCATAAATGCCCCGGGGTCGCTTTCATCAGCATTGCATATAAGGTACTTCCTGTCGCTGCCGGTTTCAAGGGTTACAAACCACTTTTTCCCGGTCGGAAATCCACCGCCGCCACGACCACGTAGTTCACTCTGGTCGACAATTTCACAAACCTTGTCGGAAGTGTAGTTCAGCACCGTTTTGTAGAGGGATTTGTAGCCGCCGTGGGCAATATAATCATCAATAAGGTAGGGGGAGGTGACTCCTGAATTCCTGAGAATGATCCGGTGTTGCCTTGCAAAGTAGGGGAGTTCGTCGATCCTTGGAATACCCGGCCACATCTCCGATGAATCATTCTTAAACTGGCCAAGGAGTGTTTCGTGCAGCAGTGTCTGGTGAAAGGCTGAATTGAGAAGGTTTTCAACTTTATCTTCCGTTGCATGCTGGAACGAGAGCCTTGCCTTACCAGGTAACTGAACATCCATGATGGGTTCGGCTGAACAAAGCCCCAGGCATCCCACCCGGATAATGTCGCCATCGATTTTGTTTGCTGCAAGATATTTTTCGGCAGCCTTCAGGGTGTCTCCGGCACCGGCTATGATGCCACAACTGCCCATTCCAATGTAGATGACGGGCCTGGCGACTTTCGCGCGCTTAAGGTGCAAAAGCCTTTCGCCGGTTGTTTTGTCAAAAATATTCGAATAATTCTTAAGGATTTTCTCAACCAGAAAATCCTTGGTGTCGTTGGAGAACGAGGAATCCATTTCTATTCTGTTTTTTCTTTAAGAGTCCGGAGGAGATTATCCAGTTCTGCCTCATTTACATGTGTATACAAAGATTCGTTGACCTGGATAACTGGTGCAGATTCACAAGCACCCATGCAGGTCGTAAGTTCAAGACTGAATTTCCGGTCCCTGCTGGTGTTGCCTTCCTTTACTTTTAACTGTTTTTCAATCTCTTCAAGATAAGTGGATGATTTGTAAAGGTGGCAGGCAGTACCTCCGCAGATCCTGATGTGATAGAGCCCCGTTGAATGGAACCTGAACTGGTTATAAAATGTTGCCACTCCATAGACCTTGTTAGACGGGATATTCAGGTGCTTGCCTACGTCATTCAGTAGCGCGTCGGTAAGATGGCCTTCCTGGTGCTGAATATCCTGCAGCAATGGAAGCAAACCATCCTTTCTGTTCACCGGGTATTTGGAAAGTATTATTTCCAGTTGTTCTTTTGTCATGATTTCGTGAAATTCAATAACTGCCCTACAAAAATAAGAAAATTAACATGATAACAAAATAATTAATTGTGAATAAATTAGCAATGTGAATAAATAAACAAACATTTGTGATGATATTTTAACTGAAATATTTAGAGGATTGAGGGTTTTACCGTCAGATATTCTTAAATTTGGCGGTAATAAACAGCATATGCCAACAGAACCCCTCTTTCATATTTCCCATAAAGCATGCATCAAATGCTATTCATGTGTTCGTATATGTCCCGTTAAAGCAATACGGGTCGATATTACAAACGAACTGCCCACCATTATCCCTGAACGATGCATCGGTTGTGGCAGTTGCTACAGGGCCTGCTCCCCCAAGGCCATCTCTTTTCGGAGTTCCGTTGAGCAGACTAAAAAATTGCTTGCCGGGACAACCAAAGTTGCAGCCATCTGCGATCCGACCATTTCCGGTGAGTTTCACGACATTACCGATTACAGGAAGTTTGTCGAAATGATCAGGCAACTTGGGTTCGCCTTTGTGAGTGAAGCATCCTTCGGGGTTGACCTTGTGGCCATGAAATACAAGGAGCTGTTTGAAAATTTCAGGGGGAAGTACCATATCACCGCAAATTGCCCATCGGTTGTTGCCTATATTGAAAAGTACTACCCCGAACTTATTACAAACCTTGCCCCGATTGTCTCGCCAATGGTTGCTTCTGCAAAGGTGCTGCGTCAAAAATATGGCAACGAGGTTAAAGTGGTATTCATCGGTCCCTGCATTTCCACTAAAGATGAAGCACTGAAATTTAGTGATGATGGCCGTATTGACGCTGTCCTTACTTTTGTCGAGTTAAGGCAGTTGTTTGATGAATTCAACATCAGGGAGAGCCAGCTTGAATTTTCGGAATTCGATGCCCCCCTGGGACACAAAGGTTCGCTATATCCAATCAGTAACGGCTTCCTCCAGGCGGTTGACATTGGTGAAAACCTGCTTACCGGAAGCGTTATCACCACAGAAGGAAGAAATAACATGGTTCATGCCGTGAAGGAGTTTGATACCAGGATCGAGCACATCCGGAAAAATTTCAATATTTTCTATGACGAGGGTTGCCTGATGGGACCCGGCACTTCACCGGGAGGTGAAAAATTCCTGCGGATGACCCTGGTCACCGATTATGCCAATAAGCGCCTGCTGACATTTGACAAGGATACCTGGGAAAATGAAATAGCTTCCTTTGAAAACCTCGATCTGTCAAGGCAGTTTGAACCCGATGACCAGCGGTTGCCTCTTCCTGATGACGAAAAAATTGAAGAGGTGCTTAAAATGATCAACAGGGAAGGTCATATGGACAATGAGGTGGGTTGCGAATCTTGTGGATACCCCAATTGCCGCGACCTTGCCATTGCCATTACCCAGGGCCTGGCCACTACGGAGATGTGTCACGTGTTCAGCGGGCATAACCGGCAGGAGTATATCCAGACACTTCGGACAACGAATGAAAACCTGGCCGCTACCAAAGTCGCCCTCAAAGAGTCTGAAGAGAAAGCCAAGCATGAGCAGGAGGCTCAAAAGGAGTCGGCCGAGATCATCACCACGATGTTACAAAATTTACTTTCTGGGGTGGTGATTGTCGATGACGATCTGAAAATCTACCAGAGCAATAAGGCCTTCATACGGATCATCGGTGAAGAGGCTGCCATGATCGATGAGGTGATCCCCGGCCTGGTGGGAGCCGACCTGAAATCATTGCTTCCCGTCCATTTTTATAAAATGTTTTCATACGTCCTCTCCTCCGATGAACCCATTGAAAACAAGGATGTTCAGTTTGGAGAGATCAAACTGGGGGTCTCCATTTTTCCGATCCGAAGTCATAAATATGTCGGTGGAATCCTCAGGGATATGTATGTGCCTGAAGTGAGAAAAGAACAGATTATCACCCGGCTGACGGAGGTGATCGATGAAAATTTTGACATGGTTCAGAAGATAGCGTACCTCTTGGGTGAAGGAGCTTCAAAAACCGAACAGATGCTCAATTCGGTCATCGATTCCTATAAAAACCCACCCAAGAAATAGAGAATTGAATTCTGTTGTTTTATGGACGAAAAGTTTTTCATTGAGGTCAACTGCCAGCAAAAGTGTCACGGTGAAGCGCGTGTCTGTGGTGACGTATTCCTTACGAAACGCATTAAGGAGGAGGGAAGGATCATCGTGGTGCTGTCGGATGGTATGGGGCATGGGATCAAAGCCAATATGCTTGCAACGCTTACAGCAACGCTGGTTGTAAATTTTACGCAGGAACATAAAAGTGTTCAGAAGAGTACTGAGATCATTATGAAAACGCTGCCGGTCGACAGCGTGAAAAATATGAATTATTCAACTTTTACCATTGTGGAAATCGATGTGGAGGGAGAGGTGCGCATCCTTGAGTATGAAAATCCGAAAACAATGGTGATGCGTGGCGCAAGGTTGTACGAACCTGACTGGAATTGCGTTGTTCTTGAAGGAGATAAAAATGCAGGAAGAGAGGTGCTTACCACGACTTTCAGACCGCAAAAGGAAGACAGGATCGTATTTTGCTCGGATGGTGTAACCCAGTCGGGGCTTGGAAGCGATAAATACCAGATGGGGTGGGGCCTCGAAAACCTCCGGCATTTTGTAGAGGAGGCTATCCGGGAAGAGGGAGATATTTCTGCTGTGAAGTTAAGCACCAAAGTTATAAACAAGGCAAACCAAAACGATAGCTTTCATCCGCTCGACGACATCAGTTGTGGGGTCATCTACTTTCGGGAACCCAGGAAACTGATGATCTTTTCCGGACCCCCGCAGGATCCCGGCAACGATACAATGTTTACCGGACTGTTGAAACAGTTTGAGGGAACAAAGATCATCTGCGGTGCAACCACGGGAGATATGGTTGCACGCGAATGGAAAGAGGAGATTATCGACAGCAACGAAATGCTCGACCCTGATCTTCCCCCGGTTTCACATATGAACGGTGTTGACCTGATCACGGAGGGGATTCTGACACTCAGTAAAGTGAGTGAACTTTTGAAAAAATATAACAACAACTACCAGTTGGGGAAAGGCCCTGCAGATGAGATTGTTAAATACCTGCTCGACAGCGACGAAATCCATTTCCTGGTTGGAACCAACATCAACACGGCGCATCAGGACCCTACGATGCCTGTGGAACTTGAACTGAGAAGGACGGTAGTTCATCGAATTACGCGTACCCTGGAGGAAAAGTTCCTAAAAGAGGTGACGATGAAGTTCTTTTAGCAATTACCTGTCTGGTTTACTGTTTAAGGTGTTATTCCAATAGAGGTTCTCTAATTGGCGCGGATGCAACGAAGGGAAAAGGCGAATGCCTTGTAGTCTGAAATTGTCAGGCAGAAGTTGGTGGAGAAATCAAGGAACCATGCGGTATTCACGGCGAATTGTGTACTGCTCCAATAAAAACCGTATGAACCACGAAAGTCCAGGAAACCATATGAACTGGTAAGATACCCGGCATCATGGAGTTTTAACACTGAACTGTAAGGGCCATTCTGGCTTGTCCAGCCTCCGGCTGCATCCACATTGGTCCATTCGGTGTTGGTAGGTATTCGCCAGCCGGAAGCAAGTTCAATGGCACATGGATCGTTTAAGGTTGTCCAGTCGCTGGGTTCATTGATGCTGCTTATCCATAAGGTTGCAGGTGTGCGGGTTGTGCCATCATGTTTGTATCCCTGCTTGCGGTTAAATTGCCAATACCAGCCTGCAGAGAGTTCAGTATTATCAATTACTGAGCTAGCCTGTTGATCAGCACCAAGGTTTTTGGTAATCCAGCATTTACCTGTTTCACCCGGAATGCCATTAGTAGTTTCATAAGTTGTGGTTTTATCAACTGGTGCTACTCCGTTTGAGGTTATATGGCTGACGGTTAATTGATCTCCGCAAGCCCAGCAGGCCTGGGTCGTTTGAGTCAGGTTGAGAGATGAAGAGGTCCCGCAGCCATTGTAGGCCCAAACATAACAATTATAGGATGCATTACATTCAAGCCCAGTTTCTTCTTTTGATGTTCCGTTAAACAAGTCGGTTGCTGTTGAGAAATCATCAGAGGTATTCCACTTATAGCCAATTGCATCAGCAACTGCATTCCAGTTCCAAGTGATTGAGATCCTGGTTGAAATATTTGTGGCAGGTGTAGGTGCTTCCGGAGCAGTTAAAGGCACCGATGCAGTGAATGCTGCCATGGCTGATTCACCGCAGGTGTTGTACGCCCAAATATATCTATTATACGTTGTTCCGCAACTGGTTCCGGTTTCAATATAGGATGTTGTTGCACCGAGGTCAATTGCAGATTCATAATCAGGTGTTGTGTTCCATTTGTAACCTGTTGCTCCCGCAACTGGTGCCCAGTTCCATACAACCTGTCCCTGTGTAAGAGTATGAAGCCCAGCAATTGGTTGGGCAACCAGGCATGGTGAAAATGTCATCCAGGAGCCGTTTGTAAAAATGCTCAGTGACCCGCCCGTACCACAGTCCGTACAATAAACCATTAATCCATTCGCAGGATTTATGATCTCATTCCGTTGAATACGGGTCATGCGGGTCAGTAAAACGCCTTTTGTGGTAGAATTAACATCCAGCATGGAAGATGGATCTGGTTGACTATTATCGGAATTGATACCTACCTGGGCCCTCAAAGAGCTGATAAACAAAATGAAAGCTAAAATTGATAAAACGGATGGTTTCATAATTGTTAGAATTTGTGGGTTGTTGCAAAATTCCTGCGTTGTTTGTTGATCAATTCGAGGGCGCACCGGAAAATGATTGTCAAAGATAAATATTTTCATTATTTAGACTGTTTTAAAATTACAAAATATAACAAAAGTCTGAAATAAGATATTATCTGAACAAGAAACCCATCTGTTCTGCTCTATGCATTTAAATCAAAAGCCCGCCGGATTTACACCCGGCAGGCCTTGACATTCATGTATTAACCTGAAAAATATACCTAATTGTTGTATTCGGCAACAATATCTTTAACCCCATCTGGAGATACCCGTCCATAGACTTTTTCACCCACCAGCACAACGGGCGCAAGTCCGCAGGCGCCTACGCAGCGAAGACAACTAAGTGAAAACTTCCCGTCGGGGGTAGTTTCCCCTACCTGGATCTTGAGAACACGCCTGAACTCTTCGAGTACTTTTTCAGCCCCCCGAACATAACAAGCCGTTCCAAGACAGATCGAGATCGGATGCTCTCCTTTTGGAGTCATCGTGAAAAATGAATAGAAAGTCACGACGCCATAAACATGGGCTACTGATACATTCAACTCCTTAGCGATGACCTCCTGCAACTCAGCAGGAAGGTATCCGAAAATGCTCTGTGCTTTATGAAGAACATTGATCAGTTCACCCTTTTCATTGTTAAAGGACTTGCAAACCTCCTTCAGCTCTTCAATCTTTTTCTCTGATAATTTTATCTTTGCCATAATTTATTTTTTTCGCTATTGAATATTATTCGTCCACAAAAGTTCCCTGGCTTTTATCAAAATAGTGGGTGTGTAAAAGATGGTGGGATTTCTCACTCAATGGTTTCCCCAGGAACTCTTCATATAATTTAATGATGAAGGGATTCTCATGTGATTTACGAATTGGTTTGCCAACATCTTCACGGTAAATTGCTGCGGCCCTTTGCTTAATAATTTCTGAATCACCATGATGGAAGGGTTGGCCTCCACCTCCGATACAACCACCGGGGCAGGCCATGATTTCGATGGCATGGAACTGGCTTTTCCCTGCCTGAACATCTTCAAGCAATTTCCGCGCATTTCCTAAGCCATGAGCTATTCCAATGTTTAAAGGTAATCCATCAAAATCAAGCGTTGCATGGCGTATATTCTCCAGTCCTCTCAGTTCGTTAAATTCAACCTTATCTAGTTTTTTCCCTGTGTAGAGTTCATAGGCTGTGCGGCAGGCAGCTTCAATTACACCCCCCGTGTTGGCAAAGATTACTGCAGCGCCGGTTGATTCTCCCAAAGGATTGTCAAAATCTTCATCGGGGAGACTGTTGAAATCGATGTTGGCTGATTTGATCAGCGCGGCAAGTTCACGGGTCGACAATGAGAAGTTAACATCCGGGTCGCCGTTTACTTTAAATTCATCCCGCTGGCACTCATATTTCTTGGCAAGGCAAGGCATGATGGATACAACGATCATGTTTTTACGGTCAATACCCAGTTTTTTGCCAAAATATTCTTTGGCAATCGGGCCGAACATCTGCTGGGGTGATTTAGCCGTGGAAGGCACATCCATCAACTCAGGGAAATTGTGTTCGAAGAAGTTCACCCATCCCGGGCAACAGGATGTGAGGATAGGCAATTTGACGTTTTTGTCACCCTTGAGGTAACGGGTAAGGCGGTCGAGTAGTTCGCTTCCTTCTTCCATGAT
>JBMOIP010000067.1:0-23396 GCA_049317265.1 Bacteroidales bacterium | reverse complement strand
CAATTTGTTTGAAAGAATCAACCATTGTTAATACTTTTTTTCACAAATGTAATCATAAACCAATCATTATGAAGCAAGATGAAATTTCAGATATTAATATACTCCTCAGTATCAATTTTTTATTTTTTTCACAGCGTTATGTTAACAACTGATTAATTTTGTGTCTAAATATTGATAACTAAACCAAAATTTCACCATTTGAACACCTTTTACCAGTCGGTATGTGAATAAGCCTGAATTTTTCACTATGTTTCAACAATGAACAAGGATAAAAAAAAAGCATTTTATAAACATTCAAGCCTATTAACAATTTTATGCATTTTTTACAATATATTGTATTTTAACATTTTGTAAACATATAACCTGTTGATAAGTTGTTCAATAAATGGTAAATATCAACTATCAAAATTATCCTTCAATTAGAAATTAACAACACTAACAGCAGTTATAATAAACATAAAGAAATAGTAATCTATTATTATTATTAAAAAAATGAAAAACCGGTTTTCGGACTCTTTAACAGATAAAATCTTGGCATTGAAAAAGGAGAAAAATGCCGTGATTCTTGCACATTATTATCAAGTTAGTGAAATTCAAGATATTGCCGATTTTATTGGTGACAGCCTGGCATTATCGCAAAATGCATTACAAACAACAGCAGATATTATTGTGTTTGCCGGCGTTCATTTTATGGCCGAAACGGCTAAAATCCTGAATCCGTCAAAAAAAGTGTTAATTCCGGATTTAAGCGCCGGGTGTTCGCTGGCAGATTCATGTCCGGCAGATAAATTCGGTCAGTTTAAAGCAGCGCATCCCAATCATGTGGTTATCTCCTACATCAACTGCTCGGCACAGATTAAAACGATGTCGGATGTAATTTGTACTTCGAGCAATGCTGTCAAAATTGTGGAATCGTTTCCACGTGACCAGAAGATCATTTTTGCGCCGGATAAAAACCTGGGCGGTTACATCAACGCCATCACAGGCCGAAACATGGTGCTATGGGACGGAAGTTGTGAAGTTCACGATATCATTAAAACGGAAGAAGTAGTAAAATTGAAAGCCGAACATCCGGATGCAAAAATGATTGCTCACCCTGAATGTAAAGCGGTCATCCTTGAACTGGCCGACTACATTGGTTCCACCACTGCGCTGCTTAACTATACGATGAAAAGCACCAGTAAAAAGTTTATTGTCGCCACGGAGACAGGCATTTTGCACCAGATGAGAAAGGCATCGCCGGATAAGGAGTTTTTTATTGTCCCCACTGATGAAGCCTGTTCCTGCAACGATTGCCCATACATGAAACTCAATACTCTTGAAAAACTCCATGCTTGCCTGGTTAATGAAAAGCCGGAGTTGATCTTACCGGAAAGCGTGATGGAACAGGCAAGAAAACCTATCTTGCGGATGCTCGAATTATCGGAATAATCAAATGTTAGCGTACTTATGAAGTTGCATACCGGACCTTACTTTTTTCGAAGCCTGCTAATCGTGTCGGTGCTTGTCTTCTCTTTTAAGGCTTTTTCCCAGGATACCATTCAGAAGGAGGGCTTTACCAAATTCTATTTTCCGAATGGAAAGATCTCCAGCGAGGGTTTCCTGAAAAACGGCCGGCCCGATGGTTACTGGAAGTCTTACAATGAAAATGGAACCCTAAAGTCGGAAGGAAACCGTGCAAATTTTGAACTGGACAGCCTTTGGAAGTTTTACAATCCCGACGGGAAGTTGCTGGTTGAAATTTTTTACCGTTCCGGGAAAAAGAACGGACTGAAAACCACCCATCTCGACAAAGAGACGGTGAAAGAGAGTTTCAAGGATGACATCAAAGAGGGTTACACCCGGTATTATTATCCTGATGGAAAACTGAAACAGGAGATCCCTTTCGTGAAAGGATCGGAACAAGGTTACGGCAAGGAGTATGGGTCTGACGGAACCATCATCACCCTCACGGAGTACAAGCGCGGCTTTATTGTCGACCGCCTCAGGATCAACCGGAAAGACGGGAATGGAAGAAAACAGGGCCGGTGGTGCACCTTTTATGAACTAGGCAGTCTGAAAAATGAAGGCACCTACCGCGATGACCTGAAGAACGGCTACTACAAGGAGTATGCTGAAAACGGCGATTTGCAGAAAATTCTGAAGTACGTTGACGATGTGGTTCAGGTTGAGGCTGAGGAGATTCAGAAGCTTGAAACCCAGAATGAATATTATCCGGATGGCAAGTTAAAAGCCAGCGCCATGTTCAGGAATGGCATTCCCGAAGGAATCAAAAGGGAGTTTTCTGCCGATGGAACGGTTGAAAAAGCCTACCTTTACAAAAACGGGCTGATCATAGGGGAGGGGATAGTGAAGGAGGATGGCAACCGGGACGGCCCCTGGAAGGATTTTTATCCCGACGGATCGCTGAAAGCTGAAGGTAATTATGATAACGGAAAGCAGGTAGGAGAGTGGAAATTTTACCATTCCAACGGAAAAATCGAGCAAACCGGCAAATTCAGCAAACAGGGAAAATTCGATGGTACATGGAAATGGTATTTTGACAATGGCCAGCTGCTGAAAGAGGAGGGTTACCGTAACGGGGCGAGGGATGGTATTTCCACCGAATACGACGAAACCGGGAAAGTGATCGCCTCCGGCGAATTTGTGAATGGCAATGAAGAGGGACCCTGGTTTGAACTTACGGGTGATTGTTTTATCCGCGGAACATACCGGGATGGACTGCGTAACGGCATGTGGTACAATTTTTACCTCGATGTCAAAGAGGGGAAAACCGACAGTCTCTGTTTTTTCAAAGGAGGCTTTATAGATGATAACCCGGATGGAAAACACACCTATTTCTGGGAAAACGGAAAGGTGAAGGATGAGGGCAGCTATATCAATGGCCGGAAAGAGGGCGATTGGTATAAATACAATTTTGACGGAACGCTGTTCATGATCATTACATACAAACAGGGTGTTGAAACACGCTATGATGGCGTAAAGATCAAACCCCCATATGAAAAGGAGGAGGAATAGATGAAGAACGAAAGACCAGGTAAACCGGAAAAATCGGGCAGATCGGGCAGGTCGGACAGAAGCGCCAAACCTGAAAGATCTACACGCCCCGTAAGAAGCAGTAAGACCGGCCGGGATGGCGAACCCAAACGGGCTCCAAGGTCTGATAAATTTGAAAAGCCGGAACGGTCTCCCCGTCCGGAGCGCATCAGCAAACCTGTCCGTGATGGCGAACCAAAGAGAGCCGCAAGGTCCGATAAGTTTGAAAAACCGGAACGGTCTCCCCGTCCGGAACGGGTCAACAAATTCGAAAAACCGGAACGGATCCTTCGTCCCGATCGGGGCAGTAAAACCACCCGTGATGACGAACCAAAACGTGTAGTCAGATCCTCAGAAAGATCTGAAAAGCCCGAGCGGTCACCAAGGCCTGAGCGCTATAGCAAGCCAGAAAGAACAGGCAGGCCAGAGCGCCCGGAAAGACATGAACGCCCGGAGCGATCTTTTAAACCCGGCAAACCGGAACGTTCTGAACGACCGGAGCGTTCAGAACGATCTGACCGTCCCTTCAGGACCGGCAAACCAGGGCGATCGATCAAACTCGACAGGGCCAGCCTTCCTGACCGGGAGACCACGCCCAAAAAGGCCGTTCCGCGGAAAGGAAAGAGTGACAACCCCGACCTGATGAGGCTGAACAAGTATATTGCCAACTCCGGAATCTGCTCGCGGCGCGAGGCCGACCGCCTGATTGAAGCAGGAGCCGTTTCGGTAAACGGTGAGATTGTAACGGAACTTGGCATCAAGGTGGGTCCGGGCGACAAGGTTCAATATGGCGACCAGACCATCAACAGGGAAAAACCACGATATGTGCTGCTCAACAAGCCCAAAGGCTATATCACGACTGTAGACGATCCCGACCAGCGGAAAACGGTCATGACGCTCGTGGCAGGCGCCTGCAAGGAGCGCATCTACCCGGTAGGCCGGCTCGACCGCAACACCACAGGCCTGCTGTTGTTTACAAACGACGGGACCATTGCCAAAAAACTCACCCATCCGAGGTACGGAATCAGGAAGATCTACCATGTTGAGCTGGATAAAAATCTTGCACGAGCCGATTTTGTGAAAATTTCGGAAGGCTTCAGGCTCGAAGAGGAGATGATCAAGGTTGACAGCATTGAGTACATCGGCGACGGAAAGGATAAGAAACAGATCGGCGTGGAGCTGCATTCTGGCCAAAACCGGATTGTCAGGCGGATTTTCGAGTTCTTCGATCACAAAGTCTTGCGGCTTGACCGGGTCTATTATGCAGGCCTCACCAAAAAGAATCTGCCCCGCGGGCACTGGCGACTGCTGGATGAAGAGGAGATCAACCTCCTGAAGATGATCAGTTCAAAACCATGATAGCCTATGAATCCAATCAGTATATATATTGTTGAAGACGAATTACTTATTTCTGCCAGTTTAAAATCCCAGCTCCAGCAGTTCGGATATGAGATTTCCGGTTCTTCCATCCGGGGAGAGTCTTGCCTCGATGATATTGCTGAACTTTCACGGCAGGGGAAAGAGCCGGAAATTGTGTTGATGGACATCCACCTGAGGGGTGAAATGGACGGGATTGAGACAGCGAAGATGATCAATGAAAAATTCAACTGTGCCATTATTTTTCTTACCGGGCAGAGTTCGAAGGAGATCTATGAAAGATCATTCAAGATCAAGCCGTTCGGTTACCTGCTGAAGCCCATCGACATGGAGCAGACCAAGATGACGATTGAAATTGCCTCTTACCAGCGAAACCTCGAAATTGAGAATACCCTCTATCAGAAAGATCTTGAGGCGCTGCTGGAAAAACGGTCGCAGGAAAATATCGAATTGATGGCCATGTACCAGACCATTGTCGACAACTCTCTCATGGGGCTGACCATCATGCAGGATGAAAAATTTGTCTTTGCCAACAAACGCACCGCTGAAATTTTCGGATATCCGCTGGATGAGTTCCTTGCATTTTCCATCACCGACATTATTGGTCTGCTGCATCCTGAAGATCAGAAAACAGTGATTGCACAGTCGCAGTCAAGGTTGAACGGAGTTGAATTCCCCCAGAACAAGCGCATCCGGATTTTCACCCGTGAAAAGCAGCTGAAATACATCGAAACCCATGTGAAGGCGGTGCTGTTCAAGGGAAAACCGGCGCTGCATCAGACCTTCCTCGACATCACCGATTTTTACAGTGCGAACAATTGAATTTCCCGGATTTTCTTAAAGCGAACACCATGAAAAAAAGCCTTTTGCTGTTGCTGCAATTGACCTTTGTAACCGGCATGTATGCACAATCCATCCAGGAGATGGTTAAAAAAGCCGGCGACGCAGCTGCCTATCCCAACCATGATGAACTGATCATTTTCGACAGCACCACGGTCGACATGCAGGAAACCGGGCTCACCTATGTCGTGAACCATACCCTCACCAAAGTATTGAATAACCACGGCGCCATTGACCTTAGCGTGGTTAAATACGGCTATGATCCGTTGTCGGCTTATGTGGAGATCAGAAAAGCCGTGATATACAAGGGCGACGGGCGCGTAATCGAACTTGACGTTCAGAAAACCATGGATTATCCGGCGCCTGCACGGGCAATCTACTGGGGAGCCAGGGAGAAGATGCTGGAGATTGGCCGGCTTGAGCCTGGCGATGCCGTAGAGATGACCATGTTCAGGAAAGGGTTTACCTATGCATTGCTGGCATCCGACGATGACAGCAAATACATCCCCCCGATGAAGGGGCAGTTCTACGACATTGTTGAATTTTTCGGAAGCTACCCGATTAAAAGCAAAGTCTACCAGGTATCCGTTCCGAAGGATAAACCGCTGCAGTACCAGTTTTACAATGGCGAAGCACAAACATCATCCTGGTTTGCAAAGGATAAAATTGTTTACACCTTCAGCAAAAAGGAGATTATTCCGTTGAAATTCGAATCGAGGATGGTGGCCATGGTTGATGTTGCCCCGAAACTGCTGGTATCCACCACCGGCACCTGGAATTCAAAGTCGACCTGGTTCAATAAAGTCAATGAGGATTTTGGCAGTTTTATCCCCGACCAGGAGATAAAAAACAAAGTCAACGAGCTGTTGAAGGGAGCCGAAAACGAGATGGATTCCGTATCAAGGCTTACCCACTGGTGTGCTGATGAAGTGCGCTATTCGGGCATCTCCATGGGTTGTGGCGAAGGATTTACCCTTCACAAAGGACCCATGACCTTTACCGACCGCTGCGGCGTTTGCAAGGATAAAGCCGGGATACTGATTACCATGTTGCGTGCCGCCGGATTTCAATCCTATCCCGCGATGACCATGGCCGGATCGCGTATTGATTACATCCCGGCCGACCAGTTCAACCACTGCGTTACGGTGGTGAAGCTGCGCGACGGAAAGTACCATCTCCTCGACCCCACCTGGGTACCGTTCGTCCGCGAACTGTGGTCGAGTGCTGAACAGCAGCAGCAATACCTGATGGGAGTTCCCGAAGGCGCCGACCTTGCAACCACCCCGGTTTCCGATCCGATGAACCACTATATTAAGATCGACGGGGTTTCCCAGCTCGAGGCAAATGGAACGCTTGCAGGAAGGATCACCATTACCGGTGAAGGGCAATCGGATGCCGCCATCCGTGGATTGTTCAAAAGTTCCAACAAAACGGCCTGGTACCAGAACGTGGAGCGGGAATTGCTGCGCATGTGGCCCCAGGCAAAGGTTTCGCAGGTTAAATACACCGATCCGGTTGATTACCAGAAATATAACATCTGGGTTGCCATCGATTTCACCATTCCTGAATTTGCGATGGTTTCGGAAAAGATGATGATGTTTACCCCGCTTTCGGCAGGAGGCATTTTCAAAAATTTCCAGGGACAACTCTCCTTTGATACCGGGATCAAAGAGCGAAAATTTCCATTCCGCGATCGTTGTTCCAGGCAGGTTGAAATCAATGAATCTGTCAGGCTGCCAGAGAATAAAAGCATCCTTCAGCTGCCCGGTTCCGTTTTAAAACCCGGTGATGCGGTTTCTTACCAGGGGGGATATACCGTGACCAACGGAGTGGTGATCTTCTCGGGAAAATCGGTCTTCGGCAAGCGGCAATACGAACCGCAGGAGTGGACCGAATTCAAGGCAGCAGTGTATGCCCAGAACAGGTTTGCCGAACAGCAGGTGGTCATTGAGTTATAAATAGCAGGTTTTATCAAAATACTTCTCCCAGATGAGAACAACAACCCCGATCTTATTACTTTTTTTCGCAGCGATCTTCATCTCCCCGCTTATCCGGGCGCAGGATGACCGATATGATGCCTGTTATCTTTCCCAGGTAAAGGAATACACCCTGAACCCCGACGGAAGCATGGATTACAGGTTTGTCAAACAGCAAAAATTGCTGACATACAGGGCATTTCACAACCTGTATGGTGAGACATTCATTGTTTACAATCCAACCTTCCAGCAGTTGAAGACCAATGAAGTTTACACCATCATGGCCGATGGAAAAAAGGTTGTTGCACCAGAAAATTCATTCAATGAGGTACTACCGGGCTATGCAGCCAATAGTGCAGCCTACAATCCGCTGCGTGAAATGGTGATCACCCACACCGGTCTCGAGCGTAACGCTACGGTGAACCTCGATTACCAGGTTCACACTGCCAAAGGTTACTTTCCGGCCCTGACGGGTAATGAATTGCTTGCCGAAAATGAACCCGTGAAGAGCCTGGAGATCAGGGTTCGGATTCCGGTAGGACAGAATCTCTATTATCATCTTTTTAACGCGGAGACTCAGCCCGAAAAGAGCACGGACGGGAAATTCCAGGTTTACAGCTGGAAGCTGAACGACCTTCCCGCCATCTCGGTTGAAGAGGGTCAGCAGGGAACGAATGAGCTCTATCCGCGGCTTATCTTCAGCACATCAAACAGCCGTGCTGAGGTGTTTTCCTATTTAACGAATCAGCCGGCTTTCAGGTTCGACCTGACGGATGAGATGAAAAAGGAGGTGAACGATATTGCTACCGAAAAGCGGGACAAATTCGAGATCGCCCTGAAAATCCAGGAGCTGGTGGTGAACGACCTCCGGCTCTTTCCCATTCCCCTGAAAACTGCCCTGTTTCAATGCCGCACCCCCCAACAAACCTGGAACAGCAACGGCGGAACGGCAGTTGAAAAAGCGGTACTGCTCACGGCGTTATTAAAATCTGCGGGTATCGAAGCCAGTGTTGCGGCTATCGTAAGAACGGCATTTACCGACGAAAAAATCGCCACCCTTTCCGATATCGAGGATGTTGCCGTAAGGATTGAAAACCGGGAGCGGGGTACATGGTATCTGTCAGTCACTGCGTTGCATCCGGTGAATCTGAAATTGACTCTTCCGGGGCGATCGTTTATCACCCTGATGCCGGGTGAAAAGGCGGCCATCGCCAAAACTGAAACACCCAAACAGATGGTCAAAGTTCTCGGGAACTTCATCGTTTCATCCGATCCCAGGCTCACCGGCGAGATATCGATCTATTATGAAGGAGGCGTTTACCCGCTGGCCGGACTGTTACGGGACAAAAAAAAGATGAAAAATTCGATTACCGGGGGGTTGATCGGAAACGACACAAACCTGTTGAAAGTCAGTACGCTGAATACCGAAAACGGGTTTCAGACCTATATTGCGCAAAGCGACAAGCCCTTCCGGAAGGATTCAAATTTCTACTATTTCAACCTGCCGGTCTCCTCGTTAGGAATTGAGAGCTGGGGTATCAAGGCACTTTCGGTGAAGCGGACCACACCGTACGAGATCCCTTCCATGGCCGATGAAAGCTATTCCTATACGATGACCCTGCCGGGTTCTCTCAGTTTGTTCACCCCCGTTAAAAAGATGACCATCAGCAACAAAGCCGGCACCTTCGTGTGGGAAGTAAAAACGGAGGATGGCAAGTTGACTGTGAAACGACAGTTGAAATTCAGCGACCGCGTTTTTCCGTTGTCAACTTACGGAGATTTCAAAATCCTGATGGATTACTGGAACAATCCCTGGTACCGGCAGATTGTGTTTATGAAGGGGAGGTAATGGTTTTTAACGGGTGATGATCCGTCCCAGTCCGTCCTTGTTGATGCGGATACTCTGCTTTTTTAGCTCGTGAAAGGTTCTCATCAGTTGGTCCTGCTCTTCGGGGAGGGTTGCTTCCCCCAGTTTTTTCCTGGTTTCAGTCATCAGTTTATCCAGTTTCCGCGCCTTGAAGGCGTGCAGGGCAAGCATTACGTGCATCTGCAGCCGTGTCTCCTCGGTGGTGATCATGATGTTGTTTTTGAACCAGTTTTCACTCAGTTCGTACGGAGAGAAAACAAGGTTGACCGCCATGGATGAAACATCCTGGTTACTGTGCGAAAGAAACCTGTTGCGGTCAGGAATTTCATCCTTTTCAACTCCCTGAACATACTCTTCGTAAATGGTCTTGTAGATATTGTTTTCGAACGACATCTCATCGTGGGTGATGTCGTGAACCACGTAATCGGCTACTCCCACGGGCACCTCCTCTTCATCGGCTGGGTTCAGCTTAATATGGATGACCTCATGGCCGTAAAGAAGCAGCATGCGGATGATCTCTTTCTCCTGGTATTCGGCCGAATCATTGTCGATGTCGAACTGCGGTTCCGAAACGGGTTGATCTTCCGGGATCACCTCCGCCTCTTTGTCCAGTTCAGGAGAGCTCTTTTTTACCTTTGCCCGCAGGATCTTGTTCAGCTCGTTCATCAGCACCTGCTCGGAGATGGCCATCAGGCCGGAGCACTCTTTAACATAGACGGAGCGGGAGATTCCGTCGGGAATGAGGGCGATGGTGTTGACGATCTCCTTGATAAGCGCCGCTTTTTTGATCGGGTCGTTCTGTGTCTCCCCGAGGAGCAGCCTGGTTTTGAACAGGATGAAGTTAACGGAATTGGCGGCAATAAAGGCTTCCACCTCCGTGGGATGGTGCTTGCGGGCGTAGGAGTCGGGATCTTCCCCATCGGGAAAGAGGAGGATCTTCACATTCATTCCCTGCTCCACGATCATGTCGATGCCCCGGAAGGAGGCCTTGATGCCGGCAGGGTCCCCATCGTACAAAATGGAGATGTTCGACGTATAGCGCTGGATCATCCGCACCTGGTCGTGCGTGAGGGAGGTTCCCGACGATGCTACCACGTTTTCGATGCCCGCCTGGTGCATGGAGATCACATCGGTGTAACCCTCCACCAGGAGGCAGCTATCCTTCGAAATGATGGCATTCTTGGCAAAGTAGATCCCGTATAGGGTTTTGCTCTTGTTGTAGATATCGCATTCGGGGGAGTTGACATACTTGGCATGCGATTTATCACTCCCGAGGATACGCCCGCCGAAGCCGATCACCCGGCCGGAGGCGCTGTGGATGGGAAACATCACCCGTCCGTGGAAGCGGTCGTACAATCGCGTCTCTTTTTCGATCGAGAGACCTGTTTTCACCAAAAACTCCTTTTTATAACCCTGCTGAATGGCATGTTCGGAGAAGGCATCCCATTTCACCGGGCTGAATCCAAGCTGGAACCTGTTCACCATGTCGTCGCGCACGCCACGCTCCTTGAAATAGCTCAGCCCGATCGCCTTTCCCTCTTCGGAATCGGTCAGGACTTTTGTGAAATATTGCTGGGCGAAGAGGCTGAGGTTATAGAGGCTCTCCTTTTCATTGAGCTCCTGGAGTTGTTCGGGGGTTTGTTCCTCTTCTTCAATTTCAATGTTGTATTTCCTGGCGAGGTATTTGAGCGCTTCGGGATAGGAGAAGTGCTCATGTTCCATGATGAAGTTGACCGAATTCCCGGCTTTTCCGCAGCCAAAGCATTTGTAGATGCCTTTGGCGGGGGAGACGGTGAAAGAGGGGGTTTTTTCATTGTGGAAAGGACACAATCCGATCTGGTTGACCCCGCGCCGGCGCAGGTTGACATAATCGCCCACCACCTCTTCGATGCGGGCGGTCTGGATGATGGTGTCGATGGTATCGTTTGGGATCATTTTCGGAAATCAGATATGCGAAATTACGACTATTTCCCGCAGATTTTATTAATTTCGCTATTTCCCATCTTGCCATATTTTATGCTGAACTACACCGTAAATTCCCTGGATTCCGCCCCCCGCGTTCCTTTTAAATTCGACGGCCGGATTCTCTTTACCTGCGAAACCTGCGAACTGATCCACCTCACCCTTCAGCCGGGAGAGGGCATGGAGCTCCACAGCCAGCCCATGGATGTGGTATTTTTCGTGGTGGAAGGATCTGGTTCGCTGGCCATAGGGGAGGAGGTGCTCCGGGTTGCTGAAAACACAACCGTTCATGTGAAAGCGGGGGCATTGCGTGGCTGGAAAAATAGTGGTACTGTACCGTTGAGAATACTTGTGAATAAATATTACCTTGAAAAATAACAACAATCCCATGGAAATCCTCACCCCCGCCGACTGGACCGACTATGAACTGATCGACACCGGCAACCGCGAAAAGCTGGAACGGTTTGGCAAATACACCCTCATCCGGCCCGAACCCCAGGCGGTATGGCAGAAGTCGCTGCCCGAAAGCGAGTGGGAGCGGCTCAACCACGCCCGGTATGTGCGGGTAAAGGGCAAGAAAACAGCAGGCGATGATTTTGAACGCGGCGCATGGGTCAGGAAGCCGAAGATGCCCGATCAGTGGAACATCAGCTATAAATACAAGCAGATGAATCTCAGCTTCAGGCTCGGCCTCACTGCGTTCGGCCATATCGGGGTCTTCCCCGAGCAAGCCATCAACTGGAACTACGTGTATGATCTGATCAGCTCACCCGTTCACCCGTTTACCAGTTCACCTCCCAAAATCCTCAACCTCTTCGCCTACACCGGCGGAACCTCCCTTGCCGCCAAGGCAGCCGGGGCCGACGTGGTGCACGTGGATTCGGTGAAACCGGTGATCACCTGGGCGCGCGAGATGATGGAGGCCAGCAACCTCAGCAACATCCGCTGGGTGGTGGAGGATGCCATGAACTTCGTACGCCGTGAAGTGAAGCGGGGCAACCGCTACGACGGCATCATCCTCGATCCGCCGGCCTACGGAAGGGGTCCGGATGGCGAAAAGTGGATCCTCGAAGATTCGATCGACGAAATCATCGCCATCTGCAAAGAACTGCTCCAGCCTGAACATGGTTTCTTTGTGCTCAGCCTCTATTCGATGGGATTTTCAGCCCTGATCTGCGAAAACCTTGCAAAAACGCGCTTCGGAGATGTGCCGGGGATGCAGAGCGGGGAGTTTTATTTCGGCGACCGGGGAAACCGGAGGCTGCCGCTGGGTACGTTTCTGAGGTTTTCGAGATAACCGCAATTCAATTGCCCTGGCCCCGGGGAGTTGTGTTGGCATCTGGCTTGGATGACTGAGTTTATTCCGATTTAAAGTCTGCTAATTCGTAGCTGGCGCTTCTGCCTCCTTCGTCAGTTTGTTGCAGGATGCCTTTTTCAACCAGGTCTTTTATGTCCCTTAATGCGGTGTCAGTAGAGGTTTTGGCAATTTTAGCCCATTTTGAAGTTTGTAGTTTTCCTTCAAAACCGTCCAAAAGTTTGTTGAGCATTAAGCGTTGGCGTTCATTGATGGGGGTATGTTCGTGCAATTTCCAAAACTCAGCTTTGCTCAATATTTTTTGTGTGATATTTTCGGTGTCGAGCATCGCATTTTTAAGGCAATGCAAAAACCAGTCAAGCCATTCGGTAATGTCGCCTGAACTATGTTGCACTTTTTGCAATACTTCGTAATATCGATTGCATTCGGCTAAAATCTGGCCCGACATACTGTAAAAACGTTCCCTGCTCCCTTCGGCACGGGCAAGCAACATGTCTGTCAGAGCTCTTCCAATTCTGCCGTTGCCGTCATCAAAGGGGTGAATGATGATAAACCAAAAGTGTGCTATGGCGGCTTTTAAAACAGGATCAAGACGATTGTCGTTGTTGACCCAATCCAAAAACTTGTCCATTTCCGGTTTTACCAATTTGGGATTTACGGCTTCGTAATGCACTTTTTCTTTGCCCATTGCACCTGAAACCACTTGCATTTTACCAGTGCGGTATTGTCCCACTTCTATTGCATAGGGTCCGCTGTAACCTGTGGGGAAAAGTGCTGCGTGCCAACCAAACAAACGTTTTTCGGTTAAAGGCAAGTTGTAGCGTTGTGTAGCATCCAGCATCATTTCTACTACGCCTTCGATGTGCCGGCTGCTATATACAAGTCCTGCAGTGTTGATGCCCAAACGCCTTGCAATGGACGAACGTACCTGGTCATAATTGAGCAATTCGCCTTCTATTTCTGATGATTTTACTACGTCTAAGGTTAAGGCGGTAAGCGTGGCTTCTTCTTTAGCAGAAAAACCCAAAGCGTTCATTTGCCCTATTATTTTACCCTGCATAAGCCGCACCTCGCCAAATACGACATTTATGGCTTTGTCCTGCCACGAAAAATCTGTCCAGTTCTTGTATTCATAAATGTATTTTGCCATCACCTATAACTATTGTGCGGTAAATGTACGAATTATTTACCGCACTTATGCGGTGATAATTGCATTTTATCACCGCAAGGAAACAAGTTGTCAAAGCTCGTAATTTTCATACGGTGGCCATACCATTGGCTTATTCTCGCTAACCACCATATGGCGTCTACTTTTGACTTTTGAATAAAAATGACATCGCTTGATCAAAACTCAATATTTGTACGTATATTTGTACTACATTTCGTACATAAATAAATTATATGTTAACTGCAACCATTTCCGATTTTCGAAAAGATATTAAAAGGTATCTTGATCGGGTGACAAATAACTTTGAAACACTAATTATTAATAGAGGAAAAGACAGTGGGGTTGTGATCATGTCGCTTGATGAATACAACTCACTGAGTGCAACACAGCATGAACTTTCTTCCAGGGCCAATGAAAGAAGGCTTGATTCTGCTGTTGAAAAATTAAAAAATGGAAATTCCTTCCAAAAAGAACTCATTGAACCATGAAGTACACATTCGTTGATGAGTCGTGGGAAGATTATCTTTATTGGCAGAAGAATGATCGGAAAATGATGATCAAAATAAACGAATTATTAAAAGATATTGCCAGAAACCCCTTCACTGGAAGTGGGAAACCGGAACCATTAAAATTCAAATATAAAGGGTTTTGGTCAAGAAGGATTAATGATGAACATCGACTGATTTATCGTTATAAGGATGATGAAATTCTCATAGCAAAATGTAGATTTCACTACGACGGATAAATTAAATCTTTCCCATAACATCATTTTGTAATGAACAACTCCGAAGCCACCGCATCAGCAAACAACTTCCCTTCATCTGTTAAAAAGAAAACCCCCGACTTTTCGGTGAGCAGTCCCTCCGTTACAAATTTCTGAGCCCGTTTCAAGATCAATTGCTCATTGCTCATTGCAAATTGCTCATTGATCTTCTCCAGGTTACACCCCCACATCGTTCGCAGCGAGGTCATCACGTATTCATTGTATTGCTGGATATTGGTCAGTGTTTCCTCTTCATAGAGGCAAACACCACCATTCAGCCGGTCGATGTAGGCAGAAAGGTTGGAGATGTTCCATCTTCGCGAGGTACCATTGTAGCTGTGTGCCGAGGGGCCAAGCCCCAGGTAGGGGATCCCGTTCCAGTAGTTGGTGTTGTGGATGGCGTGCATCCCGGGTTTGCAGAAGTTGGAGATCTCATATTGCTGAAACCCGTTGTCACGGGACTCTTTCATCAGGATTTTAAACTGTTCCACCTGCGATTCATCGCTCACCGGGGCAGATTTCCGGTGGCCGATCATCCATGCCAGCGGGGTTTTTGGCTCCACGGTAAGCGCGTAAGCCGAGATGTGGGGAACGTCCAGCGAAAACGCTATTTCCAGGTTCTTTCGCCAGCGGTTGTTATCGGCTGAGGGGATCCCATAGATCAGGTCGATGCTGATGTTGCGGTAACCGGCTTCCTGCAGCATCTTTACCGCCAGAATCGCTTTTTCGGCCGAATGCGATCGGTTCAGGAAGGCCAGGTCTTCGTCGTCAAAGGACTGCACCCCCAGGCTGAACCTGTTGAACCGGGTGTGCTTCAACTCCTCCACAAATGCCTCTGTCACATCTTCCGGGTTGATCTCCAGCGTAAATTCACTGCTATCAGGAACAACCAGTCTCGCTTCTCCCCCGTGAGAGGGGTCAGGGGGTGAGGCAGCTTTATGCACAGGGGCCACCATCTCCAAAATCTCCCCAAGCTCTTCCGGCGCATACACCGAAGGTGTTCCACCGCCAAAATAGATGGTGTTGACGGGTTCACCGTGAAGGTAATCGCGGGTGGCCGCAATCTCCTGCTTCAACGCTGTGAGAAGCGGCGCTTTCTGTTTCTGAGAAGCCAGCGAAAAAAAGTTGCAGTAGTGGCATTTACGCCTGCAGAACGGGATATGGAGGTAGATTCCGGCCAAGAGGCTATTTTTTCATGATGATGCGGAAGGTGGTTCCCTTGTTGAGGGTGGAGGATTTCACGAAGATCTTGCCGGAGTGGTAGTTCTCGACAATCCGCTTGGTAAGGGTCAGCCCGAGTCCCCATCCCCTCGATTTGCTGGTATATCCCGGCCGGAAGATGGTCTTGAACAACGATTTGGAGATCCCCTTGCCGGTATCGCTGATATCGATGTGGATATGGTCTACATCGTCGGTGATCTCGATGGAGATCTGCCCGTTGCCTTCCATGGCATCCACGGCATTTTTCAGCAGGTTTTCGATGACCCATTCGAAGAGGTGCAGGTTGAGAGGGATGAGGATCTCCTGTTCAATGCCGGGCCTGATATCGAAGGTTACTTTGGCCGATATCCTCGACCGGATATAGCTGACGGTATCGTACATCACCGCGACGATATTGGTCTTTTCAAGCTTTGCCGCTGAGCCGATCTTTGAAAACCGGTCAGTGATGGTCTCGAGCCGCTGAACATCCTTTTCAATTTCGCGGATGGTCTCTTCATCCAGCCCCTTTAACTTCAGCAACTCCATCCAGGCCACCATCGACGACAGCGGCGTACCCAGCTGATGGGCTGTCTCTTTGGCCATTCCCACCCACACCTGGTTCTGTTCCGACTTCCGGGCATAGCTGAAGAGCAGGTAGGCGATCATCAGGAAAACAAAGATGACCCCCAGCTGCACAATGGGGTAATAGTTCAGCTGGGTGAGCAGGAACGAATCCTGGTAATAGATATAATGAACACCCGTGTCGGAGAGGTCGACCTTGATCGGGGTATTCTGAGAGGCCATCGTGTGGAGTGTTTTTGACAGCCAGACCTTGTCGTGCAACTTGTTTTCGGGGATATTTCCCGACTGGTAAACGTTCACGCCGGTGCTGTCGGTGATGATTACCGGTACGGATGCCGAGTTGAGCACCACCTCCGAGAAGAAGGAGCGGATGAGGTCGTCGAGCACCGTTTTGAGCTTGGCAAAAATGTTGGAATCCTTGTAGTAGAGGTAGATTTTGGTGTTGAAAATATAGTTGACCACGATGGGAGGGTAGACGGAAAACTCCTGTTTGAGGGTTCCATCGAGTATTTTGACCGAATCGCCCAGGTTGGTGTTGCGGGAGGTCATGATCTTCCCGGTTTCGTCGGTGACAATTACCGGGATGGTGGTATTTTCACCGATGATGCTGAGGAAAAAGTTCAGGTCTTCATTCGAAGTGGCGGTGAGGATGCGGCGCTGCGCCTCGGCCACGATGGAGACCCTTTTCCGCTCTTCGGTTTTAAGCTGCTCAAAGAGGTTGTTGGTATAGTTTACCAGGTCGGCCTTCTGATGGATGGCATCGGCCCAGATCTCCACGTTTTTCCGTTCATCCTTCCTGATCTCGTTGACCAGGATGCTGGTATAGTAGAGCGATGCAGCTACGATTAGAATGGCAAAGGCGAAGAGAAACAGTTTCCAGCGCCTTTTTTTGAGGTATATATCCAAGAGGTGATTAATTTATAGATGGTAACATAGGTTCATTAAAATCCCGACTGCTATGATTTTTGATTGGACGATTTACGATTTACGATTGAATTTAAACAGCCTCCAACTCCTTAACGATAATCCCGCAATTATATTTTCATCTGGTTATCAAAGATATGTGTTTTTTATCATGCCAATTCACGAATACACAGAGATTTTTTAAAGGATGATCGAAAAATCGGGTATGTTTACCGGATGTTGTTTAAAATTGCACCCTAAAATTAACCCATATGAAAACAAAAACCATGATGTACCTCCTGCTGGGAGGATTGATGAGCATGTCCCTCCTGCTGGGGGGATGCAAACCCAACAAGCCGGTGCAGGCGAAACAGATCCCGCTGGAAGATTTCTTCAAAAACCCGGATAAATCGCGCTACCAGATTTCTCCCGACGGGAAATACTTCTCCTACATGGCGCCCTATGAGAAGCGCATGAACATCTTCGTTCAGGAGATCGGCAAAGAGACCGCCGTGAGGCTTACCGCCGAAAAAGACCGTGATATCTCCGGCTATTTCTGGAAAAATCCGACCCGCATCGTCTATCTCAAAGATACCGGCGGAGATGAGAATTTCAAACTCTACGGCGTAAATATCGACGGGACGAACCTGCAGTGTTTCACCGATTTCCCGAAGGTGCGCACCGAGATCCTCGACGACCTTTACGACTTTCCCGATGAGCTGATCATCGGTCTGAACAAGCGCAATCCAGAGGTATTTGACCCGTATCGCCTGAACATCGTCACCGGGAAGATGACCCAGCTGGCCGAAAATCCAGGCAACATCCAGGGGTGGCTCCTCGACCACGAAGGGAAACTGAGGGCCGCCACAGCCATCGTGGATGGCGTAAATACCCAGATTCTCTACCGCGAAAAGGAGAGCGACAAGTTCAAACCCGTGCTGACCACCAACTTCAAAGAGAACCTCTCGCCGCTGATGTTCACCTTCGACAACAAGAATGTGTTTGCCACCTCCAACCTCGGCCGCGATAAAAGCGCCGTGGTGATCTTCGACATCGCCAACGGCAAGGAGATGCAAATGCTTTACGAAAACAAGGACTACGACGTAGGCGATGTGACCTGGTCGCGCCTGCAGAAAAAGCTGGTTTGCGCCAACTACGAATCGTCGAAACAGGAGCGCTACTATTTTGATGAGGAGAGCAGGAAGTTCTTCGACAACATCCAGCAAAAACTCGGAAACTACACTTTCAACGTCACCTCGCTGACAAAGGATGAGACCAAATTCATGATCCGCGCTTACAACGACCGCTCGATGGGCGGGTACTACGTGTACGACCTCACCAAAGACACCCTTCAGAAAGTCGCCGACATCAGTCCGTGGTTAAACGAGCAGGATCTGGCCGAAATGGTCCCCATTGAGTACACCGCACGCGACAGCACGAAAATCCAGGGTTATCTCACCCTTCCCAACGGCTACACCATGGAAACCGCGAAAAACCTGCCGGTGGTGGTGAATCCCCATGGAGGACCCTGGGCGCGCGATGGCTGGTATTTCAACCCCGAAGTGCAGTTCCTCGCCAACCGCGGATACGCCGTGTTGCAGATGAACTTCAGGGGATCGACCGGCTATGGCAGGAACTTCTGGGAGAAGTCGTTCAAGGAGTGGGGAAAAACCATGCAGGATGACATCACCGACGGAACCCAGTGGCTCATCACAAAGGGCATTGCCGACGCCAAAAAGATCGCCATCTACGGCGGAAGCTATGGTGGCTATGCTACTTTGCAGGGGTTGGTGCGCGAACCCGATCTCTATGCCGCCGGTGTTGACTACGTAGGGGTATCGAACCTCTTCACCTTTATGAAGACCATTCCTCCCTACTGGAAGCCGATGCTCGACATGATGTACCAGATGGTGGGCAATCCCGTGGGCGACAGCCTGCAGTTCGTGGCGACATCCCCGGCTTTGAATTCAGAAAAGATCAAAACACCGCTCTTTGTAGCCCAGGGAAAGAACGACCCGCGGGTGAACATCAACGAATCAAACCAGATTGTGGATGCGCTGAAGAAACGCAATATCGCGGTGGAGTATATGGTCAAAGACAATGAAGGCCATGGATTCCACAACGAAGAGAACCGGTTCGACTTTTACCGGGCGATGGAGGCCTTTCTGGCGAAACACCTGAAATAGGGTTAAACGAACTTCTCCCCTTTTTCGAGCATTACGTCGTTCACAAACTGCCTGATCTGCTGCTCATTCGATTTGCGGCAAACCAGCAGTACATTATCCGATTCCACCACGATAAAGTCGTTGAGCCCTTCCAGCACAACGACTTTATCTTTTGGCATGTTCACGATGCAGTTTTTGGTTTCGTAGAGCATCACATTTTTGCCCACCACCGTGTTGCCCTGGTCGTCCCTGTTGCGGTTTTCGTAGAGCGAACCCCAGGTTCCAAGGTCGGACCAGCCGAAGTCGGCCGCCAGCACATAAACATTATCGGCGCTCTCCATCACGCCGTAGTCGATGGAGATGCTTTTACACACCGTATAGGTGCTGGAGATGAACGCTTTTTCATCTTTGGTACCAAACTTCCCGATCCCCTCTTTGAAGAGTTTATCCACATCGGGCAGGTGTTTTTCGAAGGCCTTCATGATGCTTTTCAGCGACCAGATGAAGATCCCCGCGTTCCAGAGGAAGTCCCCGCATTTGAGAAAGGTCTGCGCGAGTTCGAGGTTGGGCTTTTCGGTGAAGGTCTTCACCTTCCTGATCTGCGGTTCGGGCGGATAGACATGTTTCTTGCCATCTACGTACTGGATATACCCATAACCGGTATCGGGGCGGCTGGGGCGGATGCCGAGAGTGACGAGCCAGTCGTTTTCGGTGGCGGCATCCAGGGCCGATTCGATGTTATGCAGGAAGATCTCTTCTTTGAGGATGATGTGGTCGGAGGGGGCGACCACGATGCGTGCTTCGGGGTCCCTTGCGAGGATGCAGTAGTTGGCATAGGCTACGCACGGGGCGGTGTTCCGGCGCGAGGGTTCCAGCAGGATCTGCTGGCTGTCGATGCCGGGGATCTGTTTTTGCACCAGCGATTTATAGATCTCGTTGGTGACGATGTAGATGTTCTCTTTGGGACAAATGCGCGTAAACCGTTTGAAAGTCTGCTGGATCAGCGTTTCCCCTGTTCCCAGGATATCGATGAACTGCTTGGGGTGGGTGGTGCGGCTCATGGGCCAGAACCGTGCGCCGATACCGCCGGCCATGATGACGCAGTAGTTGTGTTTTGACTTTGCCATGCGAGAGGGGATTAAATTTATACAAACATAAGGAAAAAGATTTACGAATGGTGAAATACGAATGACGAATGAGATTTGGCCTGTAGGGTCTTTTTTTTCCCTGGATGGTAGACTTGTTTGTCAATGTAGGCAGAGAGGATAGGATTTTAATTACATTTGGATTTTAATATTCAGATGATAAAAATAATACTTCCCGCTATATTACTTCTTTTACTTTTATTTCCCGGATGTAAAAATGCCACTGAAAAGAGAAGGGATGTCAGTGAAAAGGAAACCAAGTTAATACTTGATTCGATCAGCAGGATTGGCAGACTTGTGCTCGAAAAACGGGTTAGCAATCTCGATTCTGCTGTGGTTCTTTCCAGGATTGCGGTAAATATTGCCGCCAAAGCCGTCACAACAGAGGCGATGGTAAGAGCTTACACAATCACAGGGAATGCCTGGTCCCTGTCGATGATGGATTCAGCATTTATATACTACTCCAATGCACTGGAGTTAATTAAAGATTCTTCATCCTTTCCCGGGAAACCAATGCTTTTGTATAATATCGCCATGTTGCATGTTGCTGCATCGAACCTGAAAACGGCCGTCCAATTGCTTGATTCTGCAAGGCTTGAAGCTGGCAAATTCGGGAACTATGAGGTTGTTTCCAACGTCATGAACGCACTTGGAAATATTTACACAGATCTTGGAAATGATTCCCTCGCAAGAAAGCAATACGATTCAGCTCTACGGCTTTCCTCCCTGTATCACCTTCCATTACAGTCGGCTACAGCGCTGGGCAACCTTGCAAAACTTGAAACCGATCCAGGTATTGCAGCGAGTCAGGAAAGAATGGCCATGCAGTACCTTGAAAACTGCAGGGATGGCGCTGAACAAACTGCTTCTATTCTGATTAACTCTGGAATGAACATGAACAACCCCGATTCGGCAATTTTGTATTACAATAAAGCAGTTGACATGATCAATGCTGAAAATGCCCCACTTACCCTGTTGGCAGCATATAATAACATGGTGTACAGTTATCTTGACAAAGGGCAGTTGCAAAAAGCCGAACATTATCTGGTCGATCTTGCTTTTCCTTTGGCACGAAAGATTGGCAACCTTTCCTGGACCTCCAACCTGTATGACACTTACGCCGATGTTATGATTGCGGAAGGCCGCCTGAGGGATGCGTTAAAATTTGAAAAAAAATCCATCGAATTATCAGAAGATGCCAACAGACAGGCGGCTGATAAACAGGTAAGACTGCTTGGAGTCATGCTGGACCTTAAAAACAAAGAGACCATTGCCAAGGAAGCAATCAGGGATTCGGAACAAAGCAGATCATCATTGGCAAAAGCCAGGCTCCGGTTTGCCGTAATCATTTTGCTGGCATTATTCCTGGTTGCAGCCCTTTCATTTTTACTTGTTCGCATCCGGGCATCCAGCCGGGAAAAAATGTTTGATGCAGCCCGGAAGATCATATTGGTTGAAGAAAATGAAAAAGCAGTACTCGGGCGCGATCTTCACGATCTCACGGGACATAAATTGCTCAATTTCATGAATTTTATGGAAAGCGCTTCATTCAAAAATACTGATGAACAAATTACCGGATTGCGGATGCTTTCCGAATTGCAGGATCAGTTGAAAAAAATCTCCCACCGATTCAAGCGAAACTGGCTTGAAAAATTCAGCTTCAGCAGGAACCTTGAGGCAATTTGCGCTGAAACTATCCGGTTTGGCGATATTGATCTTGCCTTTACCCAGCCACCGCAATATCCGGAACTTCCGGATGAAGAAAAATTGCACCTGTATCGGATTGTTCAGGAACTTTTGACCAATGCGTCGAAATATGCCAGAAAGTCAAAGGTGGCGCTCGAAATATCTCTTAAAGAAGATCGGATATTTTTAAAATACGCGGATCAGGGACCGGGTTTTAATTGGGAAGCCGCGACAGAAAAAGGGATTGGAATCATTAATATTTATGAGCGTGTCAGGCTGATGAACGGTGCAGCAAGCCTTGACAGCCAACCCGGATATGGCGTGACCTGGGAAATATCTGTCCCGTTAAGGGTTAAAAAAACAATGCTGGAAAAATTCACTGGAGGTATCACATGATCAGGCTTTTTTCAATCGAAGATCACTGGCTTGTCACCGATGGCCTGAGGACAAAATTCCGCGGATCGAGAGACGGGATTGCCATTTCCTGCAGCGCCACTACCCTGGAAAATGCACTGACGGGAAACAGGGAGCAGGAATTCGATATCATTCTTCTCGACTTGTTTATTCCCGATACAGAGCCGATTGAGAATATACGACTTTTAATCGAGCGATATCCTGATAAACCAGTCGTTGTTCTCACGGCCGAGGATCATGAGATCTGGAAAATACAAATGTTTGAATCGGGTGCGATGGCTTACCTTACCAAACATACTTCAAAAAAAGAGATGATCGAAGTCATTAAACGGGTATTCCGGGGTGAGAATGTACTGAGCGAACAGTTGGCGCCAATTTTGTCCATGCAGCAAAACAGCCATGGACACCGGCATCTTTTTCACCTCAATCCTTCAGAAAGATTACTATTATCGCAATTGGCTCAAGGCTATCCACAGAAGCAGATAGCAGACCGGATGAAGATTTCGGAATCTTCGCTCGAAAAATTACTCGGGAAACTCCGCAAACAATTTTCCGCTGCCAATACTGTTGAACTCATCAGAATGCTGGAAAGGCATCATTTTTTCCCCGGTCTGGAAAACGACCTTCCCCGAAAGTAGCGCTGAAATCATTTTTTTTCACGCATGCCAATTTTTCAGGCTGGCAAATCCTATTGTTGACAATTCATAATATAAGTTTAAAGATCAAATACATGCAATTAATTTGCATGTTGTCTGGCGATAATATTGCCCTTGAAAATTTACGGAAATCCTACCATTTAATCTTACTTTTTTTCTTATATATTAGTAATATGAATTAGATAAAGCGTGCAATAAAGCCGAATTGCTTATCTTTGACATGCAAGGGGTTTTATTGAAAACGCATATGTTAACAATCAGCACCCGAACCAGGCTCCCGCCCCCATGGGGGCGGGCTGGAGAGGGGGCGTTAAAACTCAACCGATGAAACCAGCTCCCAT
>JBMOIP010000066.1:0-23840 GCA_049317265.1 Bacteroidales bacterium | reverse complement strand
AGAAAAAAGCAAGCCATGAAAAACATCAACCCTCTCGGACTTTTTGACGATCATTTTTTATTGGAAACGCTCAGTAAACTTGGGGATCCTTTGTTAAAACTGAATGAGTATATTGACTGGAATATCTTTAAATCTCCTTTAAATCAGGCATTTATAAATGAAACAAAAGATTCATTGAAAGGGGGCAGACCTCCATTCAGTAAGTTGATATTGTTCAAAGCCCTGCTCATACAAAGCTTGTATAATCTTTCGGATGACCAGTTGGAATTTCAGATTGTTGACCGGGCAAGTTTCAAACGGTTTCTCGGATTGAAGAAAAGTGATAAAGTTCCTGATAGTCGTACATTTTGGTTATTCCGTGAGCAACTTATTGAAAAGGATGTTATCCTGGGCTTATTCAAGTGTTTCAATGAAACCCTTGATGCGGCCGGCGTATTTGCAAACGAAGGCAAAATGGTTGATGCCAGTTTTGTGGAAGCCCCGCGCCAACGCAATACCCGTGAAGAGAACAAGCACATTAAAGAAACCGGGACGGCTCCGCAGGAATGGAGAGTGAAGCCTCATAAGCTGTCTCAAAAAGATGTAGATGCTCGATGGACAAAAAAGAACAACACTGTTTTTTATGGATATAAAAACCATATAAAAGCCGACACCAAGACAAAACTCATTGAAGAATACATTGTTACCGATGCCTCGGTACATGATTCGCAAGCCGTAGAACAATTGCTAACGGAGAAAGACAAGAATCAGCCACTTTATGCTGACAGTGCTTATACCGGTGAAGATCAGGAGAAAATATATAAAAAGAAAGAGGTGATAGCAAAGTACATGAAAAAGGATACAGAAACAAACCTTTGACCGAAACGCAAAAAGCCAGCAATAAAGAGAAATCAAGCATACGTGTAAGAGTCGAACACGTGTTCGGCTTTGTAGAAAACAGCATGCATGGCTCCATTCTGCGTACCATTGGCATTGCCAGGGCAAATGCAAAAATCGGGATGATGAACCTCACTTACAATATTTGTCGTTGTACTCAATTAAAAATAGTGGTTGCCATGGGATAGGTATGTCCAGACGTGAAAGGCACCATTTTGCATAATATTGATACTCAGCTATATACAAAATAGGGGGGGGTAAAATTAGGTTTTTAGAAAACCATACTATATATTTGCGCCGTAACTGGAATCAAAAATAGAGGTTTTTAGAGGTGCCCTTAATAAATTAACATTAATTTAATCCATATGGAGAGTCCGTTTATCTTAGAATTATTATTTTTGAAACACTATTGAGCGTTTCTGCCAGGTTCAACACTCGTATTACTTCATGAAAATTAAGAGCTCTGTTTTACTGACCCTTTTTTTGTACATTTTTATTGTTGCCTCCGCCTCTTCCTATAAGGTTAAAAAGTTATTGAATGCCTTTGCAAAGGAAAACAATCCACTCAGGAAATCAGAAATTTATATTGATGTGGCCAATGAGATCAAGGGTTCCAACCCGGACTCAGCACTCTATTATTTCACACGGGCAGAAGTGCTGTCTCAATCCTTCACGAATAGGGAGCAAAAGGAGTTGATCCGGGTGAGGGTATTGGTGGGCAGGGCATCCGTTGAAATAGCAAGGGGCAACTTTGAAAAAGCATGGTTACTTGATTCCGTGGCACTTAACCTGGTAAGAGTGTTGAAAAACAGCGAACAGGAAGCAGCTGTCCTGATGAGCCGGGGAAGCATCTGTTACGGTCGTTCACAGTTTGATGAAGCCCAGCAATGCAACAGGGAGGCATTGAGGATCAACCGTACCACCGGCGACCGCATCACAGAGGGCAAGATCCTTACAAACATGGGAACCATCGAGTTCATGTTCGGAAATGCGAAAAAAGCAGATTCACTCTTCCGTATACCGATTAAACTGGCAGAGGCCAGTCACAATGATGATCTGCTGGCAGCCGGCCTGCTGAACATCGGACTTTTAAATGTCTATGGCGGCGACTATCCGGCAGCCGAAGGGTATATCCGGAAATCGGCCGCCATCTATCAGCGGATCGATGGCAAGGACGGACTTGTACTGTGCTATCAGAACCTTGCGAATATATGGATGGCGCAGGGAAATACGGAAAAGACCATCGAATACAGCATGCTGAATTTCAACCTTTCAATGGAACTTGGCGATAAAACCGGGCTGGGCAAAGCATTACAAAACCTCGGAGAGTGCTATTCACAAATCGGCGACTATGAAAAGGCGATAGAATACTTTATCAAGGGGCTGAAAATAAAAACAGAACTCGGGGATACAAAAGAGATAGCCATCACCAACTCCTCCATCGGTCACATGAACTATATGCAGGGCGACCTGAAGCGCGCCCTGGGATATTACCGGCAATCACTTAAAGATTATGAGAAGATAGGATATGTAAACGGCATGGCAGCCAGTTATGGAGATATCGGGAATATCCTGGCCGAACAAAATAATGGAGACAGTGCATTGTATTATTTCAGGAAATCGGAAGATATCTATGCAAGAAACGAGCAGCCTGATTACCTGGCCAATGTTTACCTGAATGTTGGAAAGGTCTACTTTTCGCGTAAAAATTACCAGCAGGCTGCGAACTATTACAGGAAGGCTGAGGAGATAAAAAACCAATTGGGTGACCGGATCGGCAGTTATAACTTGCTGAGCCTTTTTGCTGCGATGTATTTGAGTAAATCACCTGTCATGGGGAGACCGGTTCTCGACACAGCCCTTCGCTATGCACAGCGGGCCTTCCGGATTGCCGACAGTATGAACTATCTGCCAGGAAAGCGGGAGTCGGCGGGGTATTTGATGGATATTTACTCCAAACTTGGAAATACAACAATGGCCTTGCAATATGCCAGGATAAAACTGGAATCTTCCGACAGTTTAAACAAAAAGCAACGGGCAGAAGCGATCATCAATGCAGAGATCCGCTGGCATGCAGAACGGAAGCAAACAGAGATCAGCCGCCTTGAACAACAAAAGGAGCTTCAGGCAAAAGTCATTGACCAGCAATCGGCCCTGGCCGGCAGATTGATGGCAATGATCGTTGCCATCTTCCTCGTGCTTGTTTTAATGGTTGTCGTAGCTGTCCTCTATTTGAAAAACAAAGCCAGGCAAAAAGATGTGGAGTACCAGAAACATCTCAATGAGGTGACCCGTCTTAAAATGCAGAACCTGGGCAACCGTTTGTCGCCGCACCTGTTTTTCAACATGCTTGGATCGGTATCCGGTGATGCCGCTGATCCGGAAAAGGTAAGACTGCAGGTGAAACAGGTTGCCGATCTTTTGCGGATGAGCCTCGAGAACGCAGAGCGCACCGTCATTTCACTGGCAGAAGAACTCGAAATGGTCAAATTATACGTGGAGTTGCAGGGTGCCAGGATTCCCAGGCCTTTTTCAGTAGCGTTCACCATTGAAGAGACGGTTGACCGCGAGATTCTCATCCCATCCATGATGCTCCAGGTACCGGTTGAAAATGCCATTAAACACGGATTGATGCCGCTGGAGGGTGAGAAGATACTGGATGTTACCATCCGCAAGGTTGACAAGTCTACGGAAATAGTGGTTACCGACAATGGCATCGGCCGTCAGCAGTCAAAAGGCAGGACCCCGGGTACGGGAACCGGGCTCAGGGTGCTGTTGCAAACCATCCGTTTGCTGAATCAGCAAAACAAGGAGCCGGTTTCATTTCTTATCCTTGACAGAGAACCAGCCGGAACCATCGTAAAAATCAATATTCCCGAAAACTTCACCTGCCAGCCTGAAAACGTATGACCAGGAATACCGCCAACCCTGTTTCAGCAGTGATCATAGATGATGACAAAGCGGCAATTTTCGCCCTGCAGAGTTTCCTTGAGTTAATACCGGAGGTCTCCGTCAAAGGAACTGCAACCTCCTGTCAGAAAGCGATTAAACTGATCAGGGAACAGGCGCCCGACCTGGTATTTCTCGATATTGAGATGCCGGGGAAATCAGGATTCGAGTTGCTGAAAGAGCTGGAGAAAGACGGGTCACCGCGAAATTTCAAGGTGATCTTTCATACCGCCTATGACAAATATAGCATCGCCGCCATACGTGAAGCGGCATTCGATTTCATCCTGAAGCCGCCCAGGGAGGTTGAAATCAAAGAGGCCATACACAGGTTCCTGAAGCAGGAAAAACTGCCGCCGGAGGCGCCGGGCAAAAGTCCTGGACAGTCAATGTCGCAGATGGTCGCACTGCCAACAAGCATCGGTTTGCAATTTCTTCCCAAATCCGATTTGGTCTATGTGGAGTGCCTGAAATCCTCTTTCTCCCTCCGGTCAACCTGGTCTGTTGTCCTGAACAATACTCAGCAGATCAAGCTCCGCCCCAACACCAATGCCTGTTCGATAATCAGTCACCTTGGGGCCGACCAGTTTATCGCTTTAAGCCAATCGGTTATCGTAAATATCTCTTACGTAAGCATGGTGGAATATAAAACGCTCCACTGTTACCTCTTTCCCCCGTTTGACCAGAAACCGCTGAAAATTTCGAGGCAGTATATGATGTTGCTGAGGGAGAAGTTTGATGTGATTTAATTATCACCAAATGTTTTATTTTTTCACCAGGTAAATCTCACAGTTTTCAAAACTGATCTCCCAACTATATCCCTCTATGTTATCCCAACCGTATTGGAGTGATTTAGCATCCCACCATTTCTGAAACTTTGCCGACGTTTCACCCATGTCTCTGACGATCTTTTCATACAGAATTTCATGGTCAGCCAGGTTGATTGATTTGATGAGTTCCGTCAGTCCGTTTTTTCGCTCATGAAGCAATTGTATCTCATCCCTCTCCTGTTGAGTGACCTTTCCGATCAGTCGTTTTCCTGTCATATCATCCTTTTTTCAATTGTTTAAGAATATCAAGCTGTATGTTGTAAATTTTGATCAGTAATTCCCTTTCTGAAAGGTGTTCCAATGATAAGTCGCTTCCGGCTTCATCACGCTGCCAGCCTCTCTTTAATTCAGGGTTTACGCTGATGAGTTCAAATGGATCGAGGTAACTGATAGCGCTGATGGGCTGAAAATCCCGGAACAACGGGTTTTTCCGGAGGCGGTCGGACAGCTTCTTTGACATGTTGCGTTCAAGGTGTGCCACTGTACATTGAACCTTCGATGGTGTATTTAACTCAAGGGTTTTCTTACGGTTGAGCCAGACACATCTTTTGCAGTGGAAGGCATCACAGATGTTGCATATCGGGGCATTGTCCTGATGAAGCAGGTGTTGGTTCCTGATCTCGATGCCGGTTTCCGGCGATCCGATATCCTCGGACTCATTTTCGTAATAGAATGCCGGACACAGGTAGAATTTGCCATTCGGGGCAACCGTTATATGACGGATGCCTGCATTGCAATTGTTCATTTCATCGAGCAGCAGCCTGTCGGTCAGAAAATTCAGTTCGACGCCCGCTCCACGGAGAAAATGCTCATAAACGAGTTCTTCTGTCGCCAACAGGATGTTGTTATACTCATCCAGCTTTCCTGATGGCAGGGTATCCAGGTCGGAGATAAAGATATTCAAACGGGTAAAACGGGAAGACCATTTACTGATAATGGCTGGAATATCAGCCAGGTAACAGGAATTCATCCGCAGGATCAGGTTTATACCTCCACCAGGTTTCAACGCTTCAAACACCCCTTCGTCACCCTGATAATCCAGTGTAAAGATCGTATCGGTGGCGGAATTCTCTTTAGAAAGAGGCTTTATAACAGAATATTCCGCCTGTGCCAGGAGTTCGCAATAAGGCTCAGGCAGATTCTCTTTACCTGGCAAAATAGTGAGCTTATACCCATTGTCTCTTGCGAACAGCACAACTTTTTGGAAATCGGGCAGGGAGAGCTGCCTTGTTTCACAGGTGCCGGTTACCGGAGGTTCATAGTAACAAAACGAGGGTGCACTGTGGTCAAAAAGGACAATTATATACTCCAGTGAATCCAGCTTCATCATGGTTGACGTTGTTCAGTTGTTTCATTCAATCGGTTTCGGAAATAGTTGTTTGCCCTCACTCTTGCCTTGTGCATTTTACAGATAAAGGTTGCCCGCTGATAAATGGTGGGGGTAACCGCCATGTCGTAATTGAAGCCGATGCACCACGCACAACCGCTGGCCACATCACAGCCGATGCACTCCTGTGTACTCTGGGATGTCCGTGTAAGTGACAGGTAGGGCCGCAACTTATCCTGGTCAATGCCGGAGGCGGCATTGCCGATGATCACCGGGGGGTGGTTGTTGAGCGAATAAGCGGCAAAGCGCATGCATGGATAAAAATTCCCGAGGTGGTCGATAGCCAGCATCTTTCCAGCACCGCACCAGTTCTGGTTATCCAGTTCGGGGTTGACCGGCTTTCCGATCTCATCGTTGAAAAAGGAGCAGGAGTATTGTTCAAACAGTTTTTCCTCCACGATCACATCGGCCAGTTCGCGAAGCTGCGATTCAAACAACAGGTCGTCTCCGTCGTGCCAGGCATCTTCAAAAACCACGTTGATGTTTACATTTTTAATGCCGGTTTTCCACAGATGGAGCACACTCTCCTTTACGAACGGCAGGTCATCATGCGACACGGTGGCTTTGGTCGAGGCATCAGGGAACTGGCTTAACCAAAGAGGGATATTCTGAGAAACCTGGTCGTAAGAGCCCTTCCCTCCCGGGAAAATCCGCTGAGAATCGTGCTTCTCCCGGGTTCCGTCAACAGAGATGCCAATGCTCAGATGGGTCTTGTTGCGTTCGATAAATTGCTGAACCAGCTTGCCGGCGTAATTGATCCCGTTGGTGGAGAAGTTAAACCGGTAACTGTTGAACCAGGGATGGTTTAACTCAAACATCCGCACTTTTATATAGTCACAGATGCGGATAATGAGTTCAATTTCAAGGAATGGTTCACCCCCGATAAAATCCCAGACCACGGATGACTCTTTGAACAGGGTTTTGTTTTCCAGGATATAATCCACGGCATTTTTAGCCACCTCAAATGTCATCCTGTTCAGGGAATTTTTGCCGGGAATGTAGCAGTATTTGCATCGTAACTGGCAATCTTCCGTTACAATGAACGTAATGGTTTTGGCGTTTTTTTCGTTCCAGGCTGTGGGCTGTTCAGCGAAATTACCGGGGGTTGACCGCAGGATCTCCATGCTGCTACTTCCCCGACAAACAGGTATATCCGCAATAAGCCGTGCAGGTTCCGCCGCAGGCTCCCGAACATTTGCCGGAGCATCCGGAGCACCCGCCGGTGCTGCTACCCGTGCAACTGCCCGAGCATGTTCCCGAGCAACTGCCCGAACAACCACTGCATCCTGAAGATGTACTGGCGCCGGAACAATCATTTGCACAGCCGTCGCATGTGGTATTGTCGGGTTTCTTGCAGTTTGACAGGGTCACACCTAACCCTAAAACGGCAACAAACGGCAGGGAGAGTTTTGCTGCCTTTTTAAAGAAATCCCTTCTGTTGAGGGAATCAGGGGTCTTGTTTTCTTTCATAGTAAATGATTATATATTAAAGAGCATAGTTTTGCAGCGAAAACCTTAACCTTATTTCCTAACCTTGAATTACGATTTTATTAGGGAATTTCCTGAAACAAATTAATGGCAATCCGGCGAGTGCTTAAAATGAATAATCTCCAATTCCGGATAACCGGTACCAGGCATGCATAAGTGGCGAAATTTGGTTCAAATCAGGAAAAATATCATGTTTATAGGGCGGCGATGTCCAGAATCTCTGCATACCTTCCGGGTTTAAAAACCCGGTTTATTTTAATGTTGTTATGTAATTTAAAATTATTTTTATATTTGTGCCCTCAATTTCAAGGAACACTCCATGGAAATCAACCTTTGCATAACCCGATTTTCCGTCATGGTGGGCACCCCGCCCGCCAGGTAAGGCTGTTCCTTCACGATTCCCAGAGTATTTCCCGTTAAATAATCACCAAAAATCAAAGGAGGTAAGCCATGAAAACCATGACTTAGTTTTTTATTGTGCCTGCATGCGTCGAAATGTGGATCAGAAGGAATTTCTGGGGGAAAATTTATGCTTTGCTACTTCCCCCAGAAATTCTTCCTGATCCGTAATGACCACGGCACCGGAACAGAAAAAAAGAAGAACAGATCACAGGCATCGAAACCGAAAACGACATTGATATGACACAACCAGGTATAACATCGCACAACACGATCAACAAATTTAACCGGCTAATGCGCCTCTGGCGCGACCTGCGGGAGGCCATCGGCGGTTCCGAACAGGATTTCACCCAGGGGCCGATCTCCCGCGCCATTTTACTCCTCTCTGTCCCCATGGCGCTCGAGATGATGATGGAGTCGGTCTTTGCCATTGCCGATATTTTCTTTGTATCGCGCCTCGGACCCGAAGCGGTGGCTACCGTCGGGATCACCGAATCGCTCATCACCATCGTCTATGCCATCGCCATCGGCTTCAGCACCGCTGCCTCTTCGGTGGTCTCCCGCCGTATTGGCGAAAAGAACCCCGAAGGCGCTTCGGTGGCGGCTTTCCAGGCAATCCTGGCCGCTCTCTTCATGTCGGCCGTGATCGCCATTCCCGGGGCGCTTTTTGCCCGGCGCCTCCTCGGGTTCATGGGGGCATCACCGGTCATCGTCAACGAGATGTCGGGTTTTACCATGATCATGCTTGGGGGGAATACGGTGATCATGCTGTTGTTCGTGATCAACGGCATCTTCAGAAGCGCCGGCGATGCAGCTTTCTCCATGCGGGTGCTGTGGATGGCCAACATCCTGAACATCCTCCTCGACCCGCTGCTCATCTTCGGCATCGGCCCGTTCCACGGACTGGGGATCCGGGGCGCTGCCATCGCCACCACAACCGGCCGCGGGATGGCGGTAATGTACCAGCTTTTCCTGCTGTTCAACGGGAAGAGAAGGGTGAAACTTGCATGGCGCCATATCCGGTTCGACAAAAAAGTGATGGCCACCCTGGTCCGGCTGGCGCTCGGCAGCACCGGGCAGCACCTCATCATCACCTCCAGCTGGATCGTGCTGGTGCGCATCATCGCAATCTTTGGAAGTGTTGTGGTGGCAGGCTATACCATCGCGCTGCGGATTCTCATATTTGCGATGCTGCCTTCGTGGGGCATCAGCAATGCCGCGTCAACCCTGGTAGGACAGAACCTGGGTGCCGGGCAACCCTCAAGGGCACAGCGATCGGTGTGGATCACCGCCTGGACGAATGTGATATTGCTTGGATTGGTGGGATTGATCCTGGCCCTCTGGCCGGGAAGTTTCATCCGGCTCTTCGTAACCGACCCGCCGGTTGTCGCGGCAGGCATCACGGCCCTGCGCATGATCAGCCTGGGATCGATGGCTTACGGACTGGGCATGGTGCTGGTGAACGCCATCAACGGGGCAGGGGATACGCTCACCCCGCTGCGGATCAATGTTTTCTGCTTCTGGCTGCTGGAGATACCGCTCGCTTACTGGCTTGCATTGCAGGCAGGAATGGGTGAGGCAGGGGTTTACTGGTCCATCGTGGTGGCCGAAAGCATGATGACCCTGGCGGCGCTGTGGTATTTTAAGAAAGGGACCTGGAAACTGAAAAAAGTGTAGCTTTTGTTACTTAAACCGGATGATCCGTTCCGAAATATAATATCCTGTCCGGGGCTGGTTCAGCACCCTGAATGTCAGCTCATGGGTGCCGCCTTCCACGGGTTCAACGGGAATCGTAACTCCCCAGCCCGCATGTTTGAAATTGGGATTTTTAAAATAGGGTATCAGGTCGGCCCGTGAGAGGATGAACTGGCTTGGGTAAGAGACTCCGTCGAGGGTGACAATCACCCCGCCCGAGGCGGAATTGTTCAGCGAATCGACCGCCCAGCCTGTAATGTTCAGGTAACGGGTGCCTTTGTCGAGCAAAGTAAGGGTATCTGAACTGATTCCGTTGATGTAATCGACCCACATCTTGGCAGAGGGTTTTAGTTTTTCCAGTGAATCGGCTGGCGGGATCTTTTTTAGCTGAACGATGTTAAGCGAGGTAATGGCCTCGGAGAGGGTATAGTCCGACCTGCCAGCGCCAAGGAGAGCGACCTTTAAAAAGTGTTCTCCCGGCTGCAAAAGGTTAACAGGTATCCAGGCTGACCATCCCGGTCCGGACTGGCCGTTGCAATCAAGTACACTGTCCTCTTTGCTTTTACTGATTTCGGTGGTACCGAAAAGACACTTTCCGATCTTGACGTAAACTTTGCAACCGGCGGGTACAGGCCCGGTGGCGATGCTTTCTATTTTTATCCAGGGGGTAGTGATGAGAATTGTCTGGTTGCTGTTACCTGTAAAGGCGATGCCATTGATCCTGGCAACCTTAATGGCTGGCTTTCCTGCGGTTCGTTTGAGTGTGGAAAGATCAACCGGGGCTTTGTAACCGCTATCCAGCCGGGCACTGTTGAAATAGTTCCTTAATAGGGTTTTGTGGAAAGCGATCTGGTCCCTGATGTTCAGAGCAGTGACTCTCCGTCCGAAATCTGAAGGAAGGGCGGCTGCCGGGTAGCCGAACATTCGGGCAATGATGAGGTCGCCTGTCTTGCGGCGATAGTGGGAGGCTTCGTGGAAATAGTAACTGTTCACGGCAACGGAATTGAGGCCGCTGAAATCGTCGAAATCGGTGAGGGATGCCAGTTTTGTCAATGCAATAAAATAGGCCTCCAGGTTCATGTTCAGGTAGGTGACACAGTGTGTGGGCTGAATGAAAAACCGGATGTTGATGTGGTTTTCCCTTGAAAACCGGATCAGATTGGCGATCTCACGCAGCGCACCGTCGGTATCAGGATGTTTCTTATAGGTGGAAAAAGGGATGAAAAATTTCCTCGCTGCAACATGTTCTGCAATGTTTTCTTCGATCCCTGAATCCTCCAGGGTTGCCTTTACCGTTCCGTTTTCCAGGAGCCGCGACCGGTCAATTTCACCTTTTGAAAAGGCTATTTTAATCACATCCTTGTCGGGACGAAACAGGATGTAACTTTTGTAAAAGTTAAACTTGTCACCCCACGACACCGGGTATCCCTGCCGCAAAAGGTCGTTCTCCACCGGCTCCGTGTTTTCAAGCAGCGACAGGAAATCAACACCGATCAGCAGGTTTTTGATCTTCACACCATGACGAACCATGATCTGAACATCTTCATAGTGGTCCCTGGGTGCACCGTTCGAGTAGGTCATGTTGAAGTAGCGGGCATCATGAATGTTGTCCGGGTTGATGAAGTTAACCCTTGACGATCCGAAAATAAACGAATGATACTTCTTGGGATGACGGAGGATATACCTCATTTTGATGAAACGTTTATTGGGTTCCATCGGGATATACTTGTTGAAATTCAGAAAGATGCCATAGGGATCGATGACGATGTTGAATATCAGCAGCGGAGAAAAGATCAGTAAAAGGATGATGAGTCCTTTGAATAGCTTTCTGAAAAACCGGGGAAATTCGTTCACGCCGCCTAAAATTGAAAGTAGATGAATTGTTGCCGCTCTCCCGCAAACCAGAAGATGGTAATGATCAGCAGGTAATACATCGACCACCGCAAAGCTTTTGGCCACCGGTAGCCCAGCCGTTCAATTGCATAATCGTGCTCCCGCCCTAACCACTCCATCACCAGGAAAAGGATGATAAAGGCAAAGGTGGTTGAAAACTCCGGTAAAAGTGCGAATTGAGGCGATTGAAATAAAGACCAGGAGGCAATTCCGGAAATATAGGCGAAGGCTTGCCCGAGATTGTCGGCCCTGAAAAAGATCCAGGCGAACATGACGATGACCATGGTTAACGCGGTTTCAAAAGCCATGAAAAGCACGTTGTTATTGCTGATCTCCCACCGTTTCAACCACCGTTTCCGGGGTTTGAAGCTGATGTGATAGAGGAATAGAAACGTGGCGTGGATGAGCCCCCACACGATGAAGGTGTAGTTGGCGCCATGCCACAACCCGGTTAATACCCAGGTGACGATAAGCCCCGTAAGATAGATGACCACCTCTGAATGAATGCCCAGGAACCGTTCAGACTTGATCCTGCGGGATGATGCATAAGCCACCGGCAGAAAAACATAATCCCTGAACCAGTTGGTGAGCGAGATGTTCCACCGGGTCCAGAACACCTTGATATCCCTGGCAAAGTAAGGGTAGGCAAAATTCTTCATGATGCTGAACCCAAGCAGCTTCGAGATGCCGATGGCCATGTTCGAATAGCCGGCAAAGTCGGCATAGATCTGGATGGTGAAGAGGAAAATGCCGGTCAGCAGCATGCTTCCCGGGAAGTTGGCGGAATTGGAGAAGATGGTGTTCACATAAACCGCGCAATGGTCGGCGATCAGGATCTTCATGAACACTCCCCACAGGACCTGCTTCAGCCCGTCCACCGCCTGGTCGTAGCTGAAGTTCCGCTGGCGCTGTATCTGCGGCAGCAGGCCGATGGGCCGGTGGATCGGCCCTGCCAGGATGATCGGGAAAAAGCTGAAGGCGAGTAAAACGTCGGTCATGTTCCGCACCGCAGCCAGTTTCTGCTGGTAAACGTCGATGATATAGCTGAGCGAGAGGAAAATATAAAAACTGATCCCTGCCGGCAGGATGATGTTCAGGGTGAAGGGATCCTGTTTAACCGCGAAGAGGGAGAGCAGATTTGCAAAGGAGGTGATAAAGAAACCGGCATATTTGAAAACCACCAGGGTGCCGATGTTGGCGATCAGCGCAAGGCTGAAAAAGAGTTTGCGCCCTGACAGGTTCGAGGTACCATCCATCACGATGGCCAGGCCATAATTTACCAGCGAGATCGCCAGCAGCAGGAGGGCAAATCTCCAGTCGACCCAGCCATAAAAAACGTAACTGGTAGCGAGCAGGAAGAGGTTCTGCCAGCGGAGCCTGCCACTGAAAACAAACCAGTAGAGGAAAAATACCAGCAGGAAAAAAAAGGCAAAAGTGAAAGAGGTGAAGAGCATGTTCCCGGGATTTTTCAGGGGTAAAGATATAAAAATCCCATATCAACCCGTCGCTTTTATTGCCCTGTCACCATGATTTTACACACCCGGAACCCGTCGGGGGCGATCAGTTTCAGCGTATAGATTCCACTCTGTAGTGGCCGCAGATCAACCGGGATAACGCTGTTGCCCTGGAAAGGAGTAGTTTGGCCTCCATAGATTTTCACCCCTAGATCATTGAAGATTTCGAGATGGTATGAATGCGCTGTTCCCTGGCTGATGGAGAGGCTGAAGCGCCCGTCATTCGGCACCGGGTAAACGGTGATGGCGGGCAACGACTTTTCGCCGGTGCCCACACCCAGGATGTATTGATGGTTGGAGGTGTCTGATGCGCAACCGCTGAGCGTGACCACACTCCAGTACCACCCGGGTTCTGTCGGAGGAACAGCGTAGGTTTGGGCCGTGGCGCCGGGAACGATGCTGCCGTCGTGGTACCACTGGTTGCCCGCAGCGGCGGATGAGGTTAACGTATAGCCGCTCAGCGTGATGAAGGGCGTTGAGGGGTAAGGGTTTACCGTGACGAAGAAGCCGGGAGAGGCCGTGCCGGGGCCGCAGTCGTTTGTCCCGGTTACAGAGATGTTACCCGAAGTTATGCCGAAATCGACGGCAATGATGTTCGTATTGGATCCGCTGGTGATGGAAGCTCCCGGGGGAACCGTCCAGGTGTACCCGGTTGCATTGGTTACAGGGGCGATGGAATAGATGACTCCCATGGCTCCTTCGCAAACCCCTGGCAGGCCGTTCACTGCGCTGGCAGCGCCGGGAAACGGGGCAACCGTCACGGCAATTTCGGTGCGGGTGAGACTGGCAGCGCAGGTGCTGTCCTGGACGTAATAGGCCGAGTTGGCGCTGATTACAGGCGTTGTATAGGAGGAGCCTCCGCCAAGCCAGGTGCCGCCCGTGGGGGTGTTGTACCATCCGATGGTACCAGTACCGGTGGCAGTCAGCACGGTTTGATGGCCGCTGCAGATGGCGAGATTGGCCGGCGGGGTGGTGTTGACCGGTGCCGGTGGTTCAATGCAGGCGGTGCTGTATTCCCAGAAATCGCTTCGGTGGCTGGTGGCATCCATACCGGTGCCGATATACCCGTAGGCTCCGATCCCAAAGCCAACGGCAGTTTGCCTCGCTGCGCCTCCCACATCAGTCTTCTGGCTCCAGCTGTTGGCTGCAGGGTCGTATTGCCAGAAATCGTTTTTATTGGTGCCGTTTGTGCCGGTCCCGATATAACCCTTCAACCCGATGGCCAATCCTGTGGCATAGGCCCGGGCAACACCACTGAAGGCGGCCTTCTGGCTCCAGGTGTTGGTGGCCTGGTCATATTCCCAGAAATCGTTTTTATAGTTTCCGTCGGTACCGGTTCCGACATACCCTTTCGTACCGATGCTGAACCCGGTGGCGGCATACCTTGCGCCTCCCCCGAAAGCGGCTTTCTGGGTCCAGGTATTGGTTGCGGGATCATACTCCCAGAAGTCGCTCTTACTGGCCACATCGTAGCCGGTTCCGATATACCCTTTCGTGCCGATGCCGAATCCTATGGCCTGCATGCGGGCGCTTCCCCCGAAAGCGGCCTTCTGGGTCCAGGTGTTGGCCGCGGGATCATACTCCCAGAAGTCGCCCTTCACCACACCGTCGAAACCGGTGCCGATATATCCTTTGGTTCCGATGCTGAAGCCTACCGCGCCATACCGGGCTGTCCCACCGAAACTGGCCCGCTGTGTCCAGGTGCTGGCCACGGGATCATACTCCCAGAAGTCGTTGCGTTTCCCCGAGAGATCACTCCCCGTTCCAATATATCCCTTCGTTCCGATGGCAAATCCTACGGCCATGCTCCGGAGGTTGGCGGCAAAGTTCGTCTCCCTGGTCCAGCTGTTTGACAATGGATCGAACTCCCAGAAATCGCTTTTATAGTCACTGAAATCGGTCCCGGTTCCGAAATACCCTTTGGAACCGATGCCATAGGCAAATGATTTGTTCCTTGCCGCCCCGGCAAAGGTCGCCTTTACACTCCACGTATTTGCTGCGGGGTCATACTCCCAGAAATCGCTCTTAGAGGTGGTCGCATCGGCCCCGGTGCCAATGTATCCCTTTGACCCGACGCTAAATCCTGCCGCCGCATATCGCGGGGCACCGGCGAAAGCTGCCTTCTGGGTCCAGGTGTTCAGGACGGGATCATACTCCCAGAAGTCGGTTTTGTAGTTGCCATCATAACCGGTGCCTATGTATCCTTTGGCGCCAATGCTGAAACCTGTTGCGCCATACCTGCCGGTTCCGCCGAAGGGGGCCTTCTGCGTCCAGGCATCGGTAGCGGGATCATACTCCCAGAAGTCGGTTTTATTGGCGCCGTCATAACCGGTACCAATGTATCCTTTGGTACCGATGCTGAAGCCCGTGGCGTTGTTCCTGGCCGATCCTCCAAAGCTGGCTTTCTGGGTCCATACATTGGTGGCGGGGTCGTATTCCCAGAAATCATTCTTGCTGCTCCCGGCCGCCCCGGTGCCAATATACCCTTTGGCTCCGATGCTGAAACCCACAGCGGCTGACCTGGCAACCCCTCCGAAGTTGGCCCGCTGGGTCCATACATTGGTGGCGGGGTCAAACTCCCAGAAGTCGTTCTTCAGGACACCGGGATCCTGGCCGGTGCCGGTGTATCCTTTGGCGCCGATGCTGAATCCCACCGCCCCGTTCCTCACGGTGGCGGCATTGGGCTGGTTGGTTCCGAAATCGCTTTTCTGGATCCAGGTGTTGGGAAGCATCTCCCCTTTTTTAATCTTTTCGATCGCCTTCACGGCTGCCGCAGCGGCATCGGCTTCGGTTTTAAAACCATCCGTTCCCGTTACTCCCGGCTGAAAGGGTTGGTGGATGAACAGCCTGTTGTCGTGGTATATATTATATCCCCAGGTTCCGTTTTCAGAGGGAATGGTGGCGCTGGTATAACTATCAGGATATTGCTGTGCCTGTAATGTAACACTCAGGAAAAATACCAGGAAGAGTAACGTCGTTTTCATGCGATTTTTTTTGAACTACATGGAATTCGGTTATAAATGTAATAACAAAATAATTACGGTACTCAAATGTTTGAATATTTACGGAAAGTCAAAAAAATGGATTTACGATTGGACGATTTACGATTTACGATTGAATTTTTTGATTGACGATTTACGATTGGATGGGCCCCACCCGATGAACAGGCCGCCACGCAAAACATTGGTTTTGGTTTTATGTTAGCCGCGAAGCGGCTAAATATGAATAACCACGGGTGCAACCCGTGGCAACGATGCCGGCGTCACCTTCAGCCCCTTCTGGGCTGACAGCACTCCGGGTCGCACCTGCCACGGGCATCACCCGTGGTTATTGAAATAATGCCCCTTCAGGGCACAAGATTGAATTTCTACAAGCCAATTCGGTTAGCTACGCCCAATCGTAAATCGTAAATCGTCCAATCGTAAATCACGTGGTTCTATTTGCTCCGCGCCCTCTTCAGGAAGATATTGTACAACGCGGTCCAGAAGTATTTAAAGTCGGTTTTGAAGGGATGTTTCTCCCAGGCGTCGAGGTAATCCCATTCATTTTTCTGGACATCTTCGATCGAGACCGGCGTCGGGTACTGGGCGTAGTAGGGGGGGATGAGGCCGGGTTTTGTCCTGGTGCGCTTTTCCTGAAGCTCAGGGGTGTAAAGGCTGAAATAGTGCCTGCTGAGCGGCCGCACCCCCACAATTTTCATATCTCCTTTCATCACGTTGAGGATCATCGGGAGCTCATCGAGCCAGAATTTCCGGAAGAATCGTCCGAGGGTGGTCACCCTGAAGTCGTTGGCAAACTTGCCCCCGTCGGCCAGCTGGTTAAGCTGGTAGACATACCCCTGCAGGTACTCAGAATAGGCATGCATGGTGCGGAGCTTGTACACGCTGAACTCCCTGCCGTTCTTTCCGATCCGTCGCAGGTGGATGAACACCCCGTAGGTGGGGTCGGGATCAAAGGCCGGCTTCCCGGTTTTTCGTGCCCTGAAGTAGAGCAGGTTTTCGATCGATTTTTCCTCCAATACTTCAAACCCGCAGGAGTAAAGCCTTCCAAGCGTCTCTGTGCGGGAGATCACCCTTTTCTTTCCGCCGGTGATGAGGAAATAGAGTTTGTTGGTCATCACCAGTTTCGGGAAGACCCGGTGCACGATGAAGTCGATGGTATAGACCATGTAGTTGATCACCGGCGGAAATTTGGCAAGGATCCTCATTTTCCGCAACGTATAGGTCTCGCCGCAGCCGATAAAGATGCCGTTGTCGGTCAGTTTTTCATTGACGGTTTCAAAAAATTTGTTGATGCGCCGCAGGTTGTTCACCGGGTGAAGGTTCACCAGGGCAAAGAAGTGATTGCCGGGCTGGTTGATGATGTTGAACCGGGTATCGGTGGAGGTGATGAGCGTTTTAGGGTCGCCGATATCGATATGGCTCCATATCCAGGTAAACACCCGGTCACCCGACTCTTCCACCATGGAGTCGCGCAACGAGCTGAAATTGGGAGGAATGGCATGGGGTTCGCGTGGCGATGGTACCGTTGTGATGACGGGGGCGGCTGGCAGAATGTCCAGCCCCATCCAGTCGCGGATATAGACCGACTTTTGCACCGAAACATAGAAAATGCCGGTGAGGAGCTCGATGAGCGTGATCCCGGCCACAGTGCCGAAGAGGATAAACCGGGAGAAGTAGGTGAGGCCGAACAGCACCATCACGAGGGTGGTAAACGAAAGGATGACGAAGTTGGAGAAGAGCACAGAGAGAAATACATCCATCTGGCTGCTCTTCTCCCCAATGCGGAATTTTCGGGTAATGAACGATAACAGGATCCAGATGACAGGGAATGTCATAAAGGCGAAGAAGTACGATCCGTCGCGATGAGCAAAGGTGAGGCCATCATGGAGCCAGGCGGTAAACAGTGTACTCCCGGCTACCAGGATGATGTCGAAAATGGCGAAGATAATCCGGGTTCTGTTGATGATGGTCATCTGAGGAGGCTAAAACGGTAACTGATGGTCCCGGTGAAGGAGTCGAAGTTGATGGTCCCTGCCGTGAGGCAGAGCCTCTTGAACAAGGTGGCACGCAAGCCGGCGTTAATGGTAACACCATCGTAGTCGCAGAGTAGCTGCATCCATTTCACCCGGTCGATGCCGAGGGAGATCCCGCCAAAGAACCCGATGAATTCGTCGCTCTTCCAGATGAATTTGCTCATGCCCCACCCGGCCGTGGTTCCCACGTTGAGGTGAAGAGGGGCAAGATGGAAATTCTTGGTCACCACCACGTAGGTGGCCCCGAAGTGATGGGCAGTCCCTGTTTCGATGGAGGTGAGCACATCGTGAAATCCTACGGCAACAGCGGGAACCCACTTCTGCTCCTTCAAGATCCTGAAGCGGACCGTAGGAACCCGGTCGACCACATGGCTGGTACCCGACGGGACATTCAACTGCCGTGTCACCCGCAGGTCGACCTCGATAAAAGAGAGAAAGGTAAGGTTGGCATACACCGCCAGGGCGTCGCGGTTGTATTTGGAGTAGGAGAGGTGTTCCTTTGGCAGGAAACTGGCGCCGAAGAGCAGTGATCCGTCTTCATGAAAGGTAGCCACAGGAATGCGTACATATCCAGGAATTCCTGAATCGGACTGCGATTGAACGGCAATGGAAAATGAAAGAAAGAAACAGGTAAGCAAGGTGTACAGGCAGATTTTCATGAACAACAGATTACGTAACCCGGGAATGGGTTATACATCCCGCATCTCTTATCCGAATCTATTTGCCGCCGCCTCCCTGGTCATGAACATAGTCGTATCCGCTGGCAGGAGCATATACCTGCTTTTCAATGATCCCGCTCACGGAAACCCCGTGGATGTTGGTAGTCATCGGCATCTGCACGGTGGCATAGCTTACTTTGGGGTTCCAGCGATAGTAGCCCGAATTTTTTACCGGTGCAAGCGAATCGGGCTTGGAACCAATGTAGTTGAAGGTAAAGGTGGTAAGGCTGGTAAAGCTGACCCGCTCCCCGTTGAGGACGGTATTTTGTGAGGCAAGGTTCTTCAACCATGCAAGCGATATCGTTGAAGGTGTTCCGCCGGGATAGTTGTTGCTGGCCTGGTAGGCAAAGTCAACGGAAGAGAGTGTGCGGTCGAGGGGCACGGTGATGACGGTGCCTGCGGTGCCGTTTGACTCCTGGTAGGAGCCGTCAACGCCGAGGCAATAGGTGCCGAAGTTGCTGACCTCCACGGTGGCGGTGTTGGTGGCGTGATCAACCTGGGCAAACAACCCGGTGGTGACGCCGCTGAATCCGTCCGGCTTGAGGTTATAGAGGATCACGGGAATTTCATTCACGGTGGGGTCGGCAAAGGGCAGTGCAAAGCGCAGGGTAACTGGCTTCTGGCAAACGGTCCCTTCAGGTCCGATGTTCACGGTGCAGGCATTCAGCATGTTGCCCCAGGCACGCATGGGAACCTCGATGCCGGTAAAGCGGGAGAGGGTGACATTGATGTTTTCTGAAAAGGTACCCGATGGAATGGTAAGCGTGGTGCTGGCTCCCGGGGTGAGGCTCTCGGGGTCGGCAACGGTTACTGTGCCTCCGGCTGAACCAACTGTAACAGGAGCTGAAAGCGGGTTCAGCATGATGGTGTTCACCATGGCTGCATCACTGGCAACGGTGGCTGAAACCATCCCGTAGGCATAACCGGCGGCTTTTACCCACACATTGTAGGTGCCGGCTTCAACGGTTTTGCAGTTGAACTGGTACACTCCGTTGGCGTCGGTGGTGAGGATGGTTGAGGCGCCGAAGTAAACTTTGGCGTTGGCAACGCCGGTGTGGGTCACTGCGTTGATGACGCTTCCCTTGAGCAGGAATTCACTGTCAGTCGGGGCAGGATAGGTGGTGTCAGACACTTTCTTGCAGCTTACTGTAAGCAGCAGCAGGAAGAAAACCGGTAGTAACGCTAACAAAATCGAGGTCCTGGTGTTCGTTTTCATGATGTTAAGATATTAAATAAGTTAAATTTCACAAGGTGGTTCCATCTCCACCCGCGAAAATAATCAGTCAAAGATAGAACTTTTTTCCTCAATTGGTTCTGCTTTCGGGAAAAAAAAATGATTATTAATAATTTTTAAGATGTTTCCCTAATTGTTTCCTTATATCGTCGGGGTTCATGTTAAACATCAACTCATCCGTTCCGCTGCCTGTGGTGAAACTTCTGCCATAGTCGGGAAGCCCTTTGGCCCTGTATTCCCAGGGGATATAGGAGGCCGGCCGCAGGCGGATCCTGTTCTTTGTCCCGTATCGCCGGGGGGGGATCGGAACGGTGAAGTTGAAACCCCCGTTCACCATGCCGTCGCTGCGCATCGCGAAAAAGCCGATCGATACTTCGCCGAACTGCCGGCCTACATCCACCCGCCACCCCATGTCACCATTGAGAAACCGGCCATACCCGGCACGGAGGGTGAGGTCGTACGGGGCAAAACGGTACGCGGCATCGCAGAACCAGGTGACCACATCCATTTCGGAGTAGTTGAACTGCCCTTCGATCAGCTGCAGCTGGCCGGTGTAACCAATTTCGGCACTTACGGCGAGTTTCCCGTTAAAAAAGTATTTGCGGGCTTCCCCATTCACCCCGTAGCGGTTACGGGTGAAGTAGCCTGCGCTCACCGTGGTGAAAATATTGTAAGGGAGGCGGAACGCCTGGCTCAGCACCATCAGCCCGGGACGGATGGTGTTGCCTTCCGGATCGCCGATGATGTTGTTGTAGACAGGGAAGATCACCTGGAGGGTGGCGGTCATTCCACGGGTAAAGCTGATCTGCACCGCCGGGGCGATGTTGAACTGCAGCTCCAGCGGATGGGTGAAGTTGCCGAACTGGAACTTCAGCTGCGGGATCACCACCACATCGAAGTTGTTGAAGGAGGAGTTTGCCGGCTTGATAAGGCGGAGGGCCGATTTATACCCATGGTCGGAGAGGAGGGCGTTGACGGAGTCGGAGAAGGCGGCCGGCGTAAGTTTCCCTGTAAGGAGATGGTCATACTGTTTGCGCGATACGGTCACCGTGGTCACGGGGATTCCGGTGCGGAGCAGGGTAAGCGACACCACTGTGCCGGAGTCGGTAAGCGGCATCACGGTTTTCAGCAATTCAGCCACACCCCGTACCTCCCAGCGCCACACCCTGTTTTCGAACCCGATCATCAGGGTGTCGTGCCGCCGGGTTACCCGAACATTTTCATAGCCTTTTTTAACGATCTCCCCGGAGATGTCATCTGCTGTATGCGTGGGGACTGTCTGCGCAATGAGCGACAGCAGCGGCAGCAGGATGGCACAGAGGAGGAGGAGGGGTTTGGAGGGCATTGGGGGGGGGAGGTAACAGGGTGACAGGGTGACAGGATAACAGGGTGACGGGGTTTAATAGGCTACGGAGGCGGGGATGTTGGGATGCTGGGGGTTCGCAATCACACACTGCCTGGAGGGATGAACCATGATATCCATATCTTCCATGGGTATGGCTCCGAGTAAACACTGGTTACCAATGACCATTGCACCAGAAAAGCTGACCCTGCCCTGCCAGTCTATTTTCACGGGGCCAACATAAGGCAGTTGATGAATGCTTCCGTCAGCAATTGTTACCGGGCGCTTTTCAAACTCTTCAAGTTTTAATTGAATGGATTGTGATTCCGTGATGCACAAATGCAAAGAACCCGTATCCACCAGGCAATTCACTTCAATGGGTTGAATTTCCGGGAACCGCGGATTCGATAATTTTATCGTTGTTGTTATGAGACCCATTTGTTTTAATGTTTAACAGGTATTTCGGTTGTTGAGGGATTAGTTGGTACAAAGATAATAAAATCATTGGAGGTTTCGGTGGGTTGCCGTGCCTTAGGTACGGGATAATATCAGGAGGTGGTTTTGGGTTTAATTTTGATATAAGCAAGGAGGGCGATGGCGCTTAGAAGGACCCCCAGGAAGTTGGAGAGGAGGTCGTTGATATTGTAGGTACGGTAGGTGAGAAAATACTGTACGCCTTCGGTGGTAAAAGCCATCAGCAATCCGGCGGTGATCATCAGCAGGGTGGCAGCAAACCCTGCCGGGCGAAAGGAGTTCCAGTAAATAAAACACCAGGGGAGGTAGAGGATGCCATGGAGAAAATAGTCGAGCCGGATATGGATGATATGAACCTGGTTCATGGTGTTGTGGGTGAAGCCGTTGAGGGGGAGGATGGCCATCAGGGCTAAGAAGAAGAGATAGGAGTAGAAAAGGGAACGCAAGTGTTAAGTGATTAAGTGTTAAGTTTTAAGGGTTGAGACAGTTTTTGAAGGTTGGCTCCGGAGGAGCCGCATATTGGTAGCAATCAGAGGGCTTCGGGGTTCTTCCGTGCCGTAGGTACGGGATTCTCCGGTTATTTTTTACATGTCTTCCATTGAAAGATGGGCATAGGTAATCTTATAGCCAGGGAAAGAAGGCAGCAGGTTAGTTGATTTTGCTTTCAGAAGGGAAGGACTGATCTTTGTTTTATTGCGTTTTGTAAGCTTTACAACAATTTTTCCAAAGATACAATTTTTTCGTAACAGTGGTTACGGTAACCGGGGTTGCAATAAGATAAAGGGGAGATGTTTTATATGACCCCCTCCCCAACCCCAAGGGGGAGGGAGTTTGGTTCGTTCGCTGATAGTCTGATCATGTGCTATAAACGTTAAGGAAACGGTGCACGTAGCTCCCTCCCCCCTGGGGGAGGGCTGGGGTGGGGGCGTTAAGTGTTAAGCGTATTGAATCGATTGGCAAACCCGGGGTTTTGTTGCATGGTTTTCCGGCTTTGGGGCCAGGTTTCGATGAACCAGAGGAGGAAGGCGGTGACGTCGATCTTGTCGTTGAATTTCCTTTGGCGGCGGAGTTGCCATTCGGCGGGCATGCCGGGGGTGAAGGCCGTATTAATATAGTTAAGGATGGAGTGGAAACTATGTTTAAGACCAGCAGAATTAGATTTTTTTTGTTTTTGGATTCCGGCGATTATCAAAGAAAAGCAAAAGAATTATTGTGTCATTCTTGATTTTGTAAAAAAGATTCACTTGTTTAATAATTGTAAATCCACGAATATTTTTTTCTTTGTTTTCCAGGGATCCAATTTCAGGAAATTCTGACAAGGTATCAAGAAAGTCAAATACCTTAATAATAAAGTCTTTTGCAGATTTCTCGCCCCATTCATTCAGGAGAAAGGAAACAATATGATCAAATCTTAGGGTTGCTTTATGAGACCAAACAATTTTCAAAGCCATTGGGCATATTTTTTCTTCATTTCATCATGTGATATAAGGTTTTTGGGATCATTACTTTCCTCATTTGCAAGGAATAACTCATCAACCTCATCCTGCGTTAATTTTGCCCAAAGCGCACCATCCCGAATTGATCTTTTCCGCAACATCAATTCATAGAATTTCTGCAAAAGATTCTCATTCTCAATGCTGTCAATTAATTGATGGAAGTTGTTTTTTAATTCAAGAGTGGTCATGGCTTTAATGTTTACAACAAAGTTACATAATATTTGAGGAAAATGCGTACGCGCCGAGAACTATATTAAGTGTTAAGGTATTAAGTTTTAAGTGTTAAGTGGTTAAGATTTAAGTGTTAAGGGGTTGAAGCGATTGGCAAACCCGGGATTTTGTTGCATGGTTTTCCGGCTTTGGGGCCAGGTTTCGATGAACCAGGGGAGGAAGGCGGTGGAGACCCCCACCCCAACCCTCCCCCAGGATGGAGACCCCCTCCCCAACCCTCCCCCAGGGGGGAGGGAGTTTGGTTCGTTCGCTAATAGTCTGATCATGTGCTATAAACGTTA
>JBMOIP010000065.1:0-24016 GCA_049317265.1 Bacteroidales bacterium | reverse complement strand
TCAGAAGATGGCAAAAAAGAGCAAAGACCAACGGATTCAGGTGATTTTAGAATGTACTGAACAAAGGAGCAGCGGCATCCCCGGCATCTCACGATACATTACCACTAAAAACAAAAAGAACACGCCTGAGAGAATTGAACTGAAAAAGTACAATTCCTATTTAAAGAAAATTACGGTTCATAAAGAAATTAAATAACTTACGATATGGCTAAGAAAGTAGTTGCTTCGTTTAAAGCTACCTCCGGAAAAGATTTCACAAAAGTCATCCGCATGGTTAAATCCCCCAAGTCAGGAGCCTTTGTTTTCAAGGAAACAATTGTTGCCAATGAAATGCTGAAAGACTTTTTAGCAACCAAAGAAAATTAACAAAATATTTTTTCCTGCTGAAAAGCTTTTTTCCCCGGAAAAAAGCTTTTTTTATTATAAAAAGTCGTTTTATGGGATTCTTCAACATCTTTTCGCGCGAGAAAAAGGAACGTCTTGACCAGGGGCTGGAAAAAACCAAATCAAACATCTTTACAAGGATTTCAAAAGCCATCGTCGGAAAATCAACGGTTGATGATGAAGTTCTTGACAACCTCGAAGAGATTCTGGTCACCTCCGATGTTGGTGTTGAAACCACCCTGCGTATCATAGAGCGTATTCAGAAAAGGGTTTCTAAGGATAAGTACCTTGGAACAAGTGAACTGAACAATCTGCTTAAAGATGAGATTGTGGCCCTTCTTCAGGAAAACAACATCCTCGATTTTACCGAATTCTCTGTCCCTGCCGACAAGAGGCCCTATGTTATTATGGTGGTAGGGGTCAATGGAGTTGGTAAAACAACAACCATCGGCAAGCTGGCATACCAGTTTAAAAAGTCAGGCAAATCGGTGCTGATAGGAGCCGCTGATACCTTCAGGGCTGCGGCTGTTGAACAGATCACCATCTGGGCCGAAAGGGTAGGAGTTCCCATTGTGAACCAGGGAATGGGCGCTGATCCTGCCTCTGTTGCCTATGATACCGTCAAATCAGCCATAGCGAGGAATACCGATGTGGTGATTATTGATACAGCCGGCCGTTTGCATAACAAAATCAACCTGATGAATGAACTTTCCAAAATCCGGAAAGTCATTCAGAAACTGTTACCCGATGCCCCGCATGAGGTGCTGCTGGTTCTGGATGCATCCACCGGGCAAAATGCCTTTGAGCAGGCCAAACAGTTCACTGCTGCCACAGAGGTCAATACACTTGCACTAACAAAGCTGGATGGCACAGCCAAAGGCGGCGTGGTGATCGGAATCTCCGATCAGTTTAAAATCCCGGTTAAATATATCGGTGTTGGCGAAGGCATCGAAGACCTACAGGTGTTCAACCGTGTCGAATTTGTCGACAGCCTTTTTAACTAATCCTGAATTTCTTGAAAACAAAATCCGGACCCCACAGAATCGGTTTGATCTCCCTGGGCTGCGCAAAAAACCTGGTTGATGCGGAACTCCTGATGAAACAGCTGGAAGCAAACAGGTTCCATCTTGTTTTCGACCCGGTTGATCATAAACACATTGATACCGCTATCATCAACACTTGCGGCTTTATCAACGATGCCAAAACAGAATCCATTGATACCATTCTCCAGTATGTTCAGGCCAAGCAGCACGGGCTGATCGACCACGTGTATGTAATGGGCTGCCTCTCTGAACGGTACCTTTCAAAGATGAAGGAGGAGATTCCGGAAGTGGATGCATTTTTCGGGGTAAATGACCTGAAGAAAATCGTCAGCCACATCGGCGGAACCTATAAAACGCAGCTGGTAGGGGAGAGAAAGCTTACCACTCCGGCTCATTATGCCTACCTGAAAATTGCTGAAGGGTGCGACAGAAAGTGCTCATTTTGCGCGATCCCCATGATCAGGGGAAAACATATTAGCAGGCCTATCGAAGACATCGTCAGTGAGGCATCCCGACTTGTTTCTGCAGGTATCAAAGAGATCAACCTCATCTCACAGGATACAACCTATTACGGGCTGGATATCTACAAGAAGCGGTTATTGCCTGAACTGCTGGACTCCCTGGCAAACATCAGCGGACTGGAGTGGATCCGCCTGCATTATACCTACCCTGACGGATTCCCCTCCGAACTGCTGGATGTGGTAAAAACCCATGAAAATATCTGCAACTATATCGACATCCCCCTGCAGCATATCAGTGACAGAATCCTCAAATCAATGCACCGGGGGATGGATGGTGATTCAACCAGGCGACTGGTCGAAAAGATCCGTGAAACCATTCCGGGTGTGGCAATCAGAACAACCCTCATTGCAGGTTACCCGGGCGAAACCGCAAAGGAGTTCCGGGAACTTGAAAAATTTATTGCCGATTACCGGTTCGACCGGCTTGGCGTTTTTCCCTATTCCCATGAAGAAGGTACAGGCGCATTTAACCTGAAGGACTCTGTTCCGGCAAAACTTAAAATGGAAAGGGTCAGCGACCTGATGTCGTTACAGGAAGGCATATCAATGTCCCTGAATGAAGGCAAAATCGGGCAAACCATGAAAGTTCTGGTTGACCGCCGCGAAGGAGATTTTTATATTGCCCGAACCGAACATGATTCGCCGGAGGTGGATAACGAAGTTTTAATTGAAGCAACGGGGCAGATTTGCGCTCCCGGATCATTTTACAATGTCGAAATTATCAGGGCGGAGAGTTTTGACTTGTATGCCGAAATGCGATAAATTTGCACCATCAATAATCTAAAACCATGAAAAAAAATCTGTTTATGATGATGGCCCTCCTGGTTGCCGTCTCTTTTCAACTGATTGCACAGGAGTCTGCCGATAAAAAAGTACCTGATACGCTCAACCGAACAGATGCTAATGGCCATATGTACGGTTTCTGGACCGAAAAACGAGGCGAACTTACCTTCAAAGGGGAGTATGCCGATAATAAGAAGATAAAAGATTGGGTAGGATACTATCCCAACAATACGATCTACCGGATAGAATATTATACCGCCGGGGTTAGGGAAGGAATTGCTGTTCAATTTGACCGTAAGTGCAAACTCTCCATGATCGAACATTTTAAAAATGGATTGAACGATGGTCAAACCATCTATTACAGCCCCTTCAACGACCAGGTTACTTCCGAAACACAATATGCTGTTGGGAAGAAAAACGGCCTTTCACGCCAGTTTTATGAAAATTCGAAAATCCAGGAAGAGTCGATGTATAAGAATGATCTGAAAAACGGCATTTCAAGATTCAACAACAAAAATGGTCAGCGGATTGCAGAATACAATTACAAGGATGGCAATTTTGATGGGTTGCAAAAAACCTTTTATGAAAACGATTCTCTGCAGACTGCGAACTTCTACCTGGATAACAAACTGTCCGGAGAAAGCAGGGAGTATTACCGAAATGGGAAGCTCAAAGTATCCGGCAAATACCTCAACGGATTAAAGGATGGCCCATGGACAGAATACGATGAATTAGGTAAAGTTGAGAAAGTTACCAGGTTCAAAGAAGGCGAAGAGGCCAGGAAAAAATAGACTTTCCACTTCATTTCTATCCCAATGAAAAAGCTCAGGAATCCATTTACACATCTTGAGGGTTATAACTGTTTTGGTTGCTCTCCAAACAATCCGCTGGGTCTGCATTTGACTTTTGTTGAAGAGGATGATGAAATTGTAGCCCACTGGGAACCCGGTAAAAATTTCCAGGGCTACTTCAACATCCTTCATGGTGGTATCCAGGCCACACTGATGGATGAAATTGCCAGCTGGACGGTGTATGTAAAAGTGAAAACAGCAGGTTTTACATCAAAAGCGGAAATAAGATACCTGAAAACTGTGGGGATCGACCGTGGCCCGGTTATGTTGAGGTCTAGGGTGAAACAAATGCGCAGAAACCTGGCAGATATTGAAGTGAAACTCTATGATAAGGAGGGCATTCTGTGTGCAGAAGGAATTCTGACTTTCTTTACATTTCCACTTGATAAGTCAAAACAGTCAATGTATTATCCTGACCATTCTGAGTTTTACGCTGCACCTTGAGGAACAGGTTAATTGATCTTTTTCCTGCTGTTTTTAATTACATAGGCCTTTCTGACAGGTTTACTTTTACCGCCATACCTGCTCCCATAGCCGCTTTTATTCTTTTTATGCTTTTTGGTTTTGTATGTGCCATTGGCTTCACAGGCTGCTTTCCTGGATTTACACGAAGTACCTGGGACAACCATGCACAGCATCACAAGGGAGAGTCCGATTGAAATAATTCGTTTTATGTTCATCAGAACGTGGTTTGAAGAAAGAAGCAATCAGGCAAAAATAATAAATAAACAGTTACGACCGTTTTTTTCTACTTTTGTAAGGTCAAGTTTCAATATTTTGAAAATAATGAGAATTTCTTCCAGGTGTAAAAATTTGTTTATCAGTTTATTATTACTGCCGATATCCGTTCTTGCCCAGTATCCTCCTCCCGTGGGTCACCCTGGAACAACTGCTGTATCAAAGGATAGTTCTGCCATCATTGGCTGGGCTTCAACATGTTTAATTGATAGAGGATTTGTGGATATTACCGATACAACTGTAATGTACAATGGATCGAATAAGGCCGCATATGGGAGCTATCTCTATGGCAGCGGACCTGCCGATGAACTTGTGGTTAGCCTTGGCGATCATGGTTCAGCCCTTTTAGGCTTTGATATCCCGATTGTTAACCGCGCCGGTCCCGATTTTGCAGTTTTTGAGAACTCCTTTGGCGATGGATTCCTGGAGCTTGGTTTTGTAGAAGTTAGCTCAGATGGTCAGCGGTTTGTCAGGTTCCCTGCTGTTTCACTGACTCCTTATGATCAGCAGGTCAACACTTTTGATACAATAGATGCAACTAAAATCAATAATTTCGCTGGTAAGTACAAGCACGGTTTTGGAACTCCCTTCAACCTTGATGATCTCAGCGACAGTGCAGGGATTGACCTGAATCATATTATTCAAATCCGGGTTACCGATGTGATTGGCTGCCTCAGGGACTCGTTTGCAACATTTGATTCTCAGGGGCATAAAGTGAACGATCCCTGGCCCACACCCTTTGATACAGGAGGATTTGATTTTGATGCCATAGGTGTAATTCACAATCAAACCGAAGGCCAGGCAGATGGAATCTTGCTTCCCCGCATTGCCTTATATCCAAATCCGGCAGTTGGGAAAGTCACCATCGACCTGCACTCTATGACCGGCGTCAATATGCAGATTACAGATTTGGCAGGCAAAGTCCTTTTATTGGCTACCGTTTCCGCAAAAACTACTGTCGACCTGTCAAGCCTGAACCAGGGAATCTACCTGGCTCTCTTCACCGCACCGGATGGCAGTTCGACAACCATGAAAATCATTAAATATTAGGCTTCTGAACAAATACGTTGTTTTAATCCTCAATTCCATCAGCCTTCTTTTTGTACCCGGGCATTTCTATGCCCAAAACCTGAAGGATACACTCCGCTTACAGGAATTTGAAGTGAAATCCACTTTTAAAACCGGCAACAGCGGTTTCAAGAGGGTATCGATGGATTCAGCATTCCTGGTGAATCATCTCAACGCTGACCTTTCATCGATTCTCTCCCAATATTCAACAATCTTTATCAAATCATACGGGAACGGCAGCCTGGCAACTCCTTCATTCCGGGGTACTACTGCACAACATACCCAGGTGGAGTGGAACGGCATCAGCCTTAACTCTCCAATGCTGGGACAGGTTGACCTTTCCCAAATCCCTGTTTCCCAGTTTGACGGGATGGAGATACTATATGGCGCTGCGGGTATCTCGAGAACTTCAGGAGCATTCGGAGGTGTAGTCAACCTGGTGACGAATCCCGATTGGACTAACAGGTTTAATGTGCTGGTGAGCCAATCGATTGGCAGTTTTAAAACCTTTACCACCAATCTTAACGTCGTGGCAGGTTCCCCTTCATTTCAATCGCATACCAAGTTTAATTTCTCCTCGTCAGAAAATAACTTCCCTTACTACAATGATTACCTGAAAGAGAATGTTCGACAGCAAAGCGCCTCATTTGCCTTATTTGGCCTTTCTGAAGAACTCTTTCGAAAGATAAAGGATAAACACCTGATATCTTTAAAGTTAAGGTACAACCAGGCTGACAGGAATCTCCCGCCCACTACGACAAACTACAACGAATCATACAACCAGGTTCAAAATTCCAATGATCTTTTTGCGGTACTTGACTACAAGTTCGTTGAGAAAAAATACAATCTTCTTGTGCGGTCGGCCTTTTCAGATCAGAAAATGCACTATATCCTAGACAGTACCATCAACGAAGTTCACCAATACTATCAGTTCATCAACAAGATTAAATTCACCTATTCCGGAATTAAACGACTTTCCATCAAGGCGGGCATTGATTTTACTTTTGACCAGGTTCACTCCGATGCCTACAACGGAACAAAAACAAGGAATACAACCAGTTTTTTCTCGGAACTCAATTATGATATCGGGAAGAAAATCAGAACATCCCTTGTTTTACGCGAGGATTTAATTGACACACAGTTTCTTCCACTGGTACCGGCATTAGGGATAGAATATTTTCCCTGGAAAAAGGCCGATCTCTCCTTTTGCATGAACATTGCAAGGAACTACAGGTACCCGACATTAAACGACCTTTATTGGTCCCTCTCCGGTAATCCTGACCTGAAACCGGAAACAGATTATTCCATCGAATTGGGCTCAGTTTTCAATCATCATTCCAAAAATCAGAAATTTTCAATCAATTTGAACCTTACAGGGTATTATAACTGGATTTACCAGATGATTACATGGTCGCCTGCAAACAGTAACAGCAACATTTGGAAACCCGAAAATATTGATGAGATAAGGGCCCGTGGCATCGAATCCGGTCTGCAGGTGAAATTTGAATTGATCAGGTTTCAATTTACTTTCGACAACAACTACAATTTTTGTCACTCCACCTATCAGAAGGCAAGTTCCACCTATGACGAAAAAATAGGGAAACAACTGATTTATATTCCGGTCCATACGTTCAACAGTACCCTGGCTGTGGAACGTTGGAAATTCTACCTGAATTATAACTTTTGCTACATTAGTGACAGGTATACTGCAACCAATAATTTATCCATGATGCCTGCCTATAACTTGTCAAATATTATTTTTGGAAAAAATATTCAGGTCAAAAAATTTATTTTATCTTTACAGCTAAATATTAATAACCTGTTTGATCTCGATTACCAATCTTTACCAAGTCGGCCTATGCCCGGTATTAATTGTTCGTTTACCATTAAGGTGGCATTTCCAGGAGTAAAGAGGCAATAGATTGTAAACAAATTAGTTGAAAGTGAAGAAGAATAGTTTCCTTACATATAATTTCACGATTTTCTGCTCATTATTAGCTCTTTCCCTGCTCCAGTCTGCCTGCTCTAAAACTCCGGTCCGTGAAATAATTGTTGATACCGATACTACCAGGGCGGTTACCTATGAACATGGGATCTTTGTGGTCAATGAAGGCAACTACAACTGGGGGAATGCCTCAGTAACCTTTCTCGATAATAAAAACAACACGGTAATCCAGGATATTTTTACAAAGTCCAACAGCCGGAGCCTTGGTGATGTTGCTGAATCCATGACTATTTCCGGAAACCTTGGATACCTGCTTATCAATAACTCCAACAAAATTGAAGTTGTTTCATTGAAAGATTTCAAGTCTGTTAACACCATTTCCGGATTACACGCTCCCCGTTACATGGCTGTGATTGATTCTACAAAAGCATATGCCACGAACCTCCAGAATTACATCTCGATCATCAACCTGAAAACCAATACGGTTACCGGCACGATCAAGACAACGAGCTGGACTGAAAATTTAATCCGGTATGATAAATTTATGTTGGTCACCTCTATCGGAAGGTTCAGTGAACCAACTGCTGTCCGAAAGGCGCAGATACTGGTCATTGATACACAATCGGATGCTATAGTCGACAGCATACAGTCCGGCAAGGAACCCATCGGTATTGTGATTGATAAAAAACAGAAGGTGTGGGTGTTATGCTCAGGTGGTTATGATAACTTTGAGGCTGCCACACTGATGCGCATCAACCCCGAATTAAGGGTGATTGAAAAGGTGTTTACATTCACTGAACCCGGTTCGGCTCCCAGCCGGCTTTGCATGAATCCTTCGGGCGACACGATCTATTATTTAAAAGGAGGGATTTACCAGATGCCGGTAACTTCAACCTCACTTCCGGCAAAACCACTGGTAAGCCAGGACGGTCGCTTGCTTTACGGGTTGAATATCCACCCGGTTACAGGACGGATCTATGTGAGCGATGCAAAAGATTATGTGCAGAATGGTACGGCATACCAATACACCGTGACTGGTAACCTGGTAAAACAGTATAATACTGGCAGAATTCCTGGTTCATTCTGTTTTACCCAGGGCAGTTCCAAATAGGTTAGCCCGCATAGATTTCCGACACGATTTCGCGAAATTCACTCAATATCATGGCGGTTGCTCCCCAGATTACATCACCATTGATATAGTAAGAGGGTACCTTGATCGAAAGCCCCATGCTGAGTTTCATCTTTTTCATCTGCCGGTTACTATCGTCAAGCAACTCTTCAAGGCTGATTTCAATGAGCCTTGCTACCTCTGAAGGATCTGCAGTAAATTGAGGTCTGGATGCCTGGTAGCCAACCACCGGGTTAACGATGAAATTACTTGGTGGAATGTATAAATCAGTGAGTTGCCCGATGATCTGAACCTGCCCTGGGTCAATTCCGATCTCTTCGTTTGCCTCCCTCAATGCGGTAAAGATCAGGCTTTCATCACTATCCTCATATTTTCCCCCGGGCAAACTGATCTGCCCGCTGTGAACTCCCTTGTATTCAGGTCTGAGCATCAACACCAAACCAATACTTTCCTGCTGCGGATACAACAAGATCAATACGCTGCTTTGCATGGCATCCTCAGGCTGCGAAAATTTCATCAACTCCTGAATCCGCACCAGTGATGACATCTTCAGCTGAGCTGATTTGCCAGGAAGCGGGCCACGAAGGCGCTGTTCAAGTAAGACGATAAATTCGGTAAAGGTCATGAGGGCAATTGAAAATCAAATCAAAGGTACGGGTTTGAAAACATTTTATTTGTAATTTTGTACCTGAAAATCAAGATCAATGGTCAAACACAAAGATAATCCGTCAACTATTCATCAGGATAAAGAGACATTGAAGCGTGGGCTTATTCTATTCAATGACGATGTCAATACCTTCGATTTTGTGATCAAATCGCTCATCGAGGTTTGTAATCATGAGCATGAGCAAGCTGAACAATGTGCAATAGTCACGCATTTCAAGGGCAAATGCAACATCAAAAATGGCGATTATTATGAAATCAAGCCGATGTATGATGAAATGACATTTCGTGGATTGACAGTTTCCATTGAATAACCATCACCTCACTTTTATTACAATTCCCGGGCTGAGTCTCCTGTGGGTTACAGGATGTGCGGTAATACAGCCTTTCGCTCAACCGGATAATCCGGAAAAGTTTGCTGGTACCACTTATGGTGCTGAAGAGCCCTGGGAAGAAGGTTGACCAGCGACCATAGTGCAAATGCAAGTGCAGGTGAAGACCACACCATAAGAGCAAAGCCTGACCATTCAACAATTTCACCAAAGTGGTTCGGACAGGAAATAAAGCGGAAAAATCCTTTGGTTGGAATGATATAGCCTGTTTCTCCTGGTTTTCGTAAATGAATCAGGATATTGTCCGACTGCCAGTTGATAAACATCCCTAAGGCAAATATTGACAAGCCTCCCATGAAACGAACGTCATAAAGGTAGGAGAGGGGATATTGCGCATCGGAAGCCAGTGTTCCTAGATAGTAGCCATTGATGAAGCCATTGACAAAATTGAAGCCTATTGCCATGAAAACGATAGCCAGCGGCATTTTTTTCCCTTTGGTTTGAAGGCGAAATGGAAAAATGAGGGTCCGGTTAACATAATGCAATATCCACAGACTAAAAAACACCCAGGTCACAACCGGGTGAGAACCTTTGCCAAAGAGATAAAATCCCGCAAAGACCAATAGTGCCGGGAGTTCCATCAGTATCCAGCCAGCGCGGTTGTCGATAAGTACACCCCACTTTTTGGTCGTATGACGTCCGTAAGGTGCAGTAACCTTGATAACAATTGGGAAAATGAAAATCGCAATGGCGATCCATGCATAAACAAACATGTAAAAGGTGCTTTCCTTCATTCAAATATGATGTTAATTAGTGGATGGTTCCATTTTCCTTCAATGCAGCTAAAAAATCCCTGATTGTTTCAGTCAAAGGACGGGGATTGAAATTTAATTCGGCTCTAGCTTTGGCATTGCTGATCGCCCGGTTTCCTTCGGTGATGATGGTAAGGGATTCGCTTGTATAAAGTGGTTTGGTCCCCGATATTTTACTGTAAAGATCAATGAACGGGAGGCCAATTCTTGCAAGCCATATGGGTACTATGGCAGTCACTGTCTTACGTCCGCTATGAAAACTGATAAGGGTGGAAAACTCCTGTAAGCTGTGCCAGTGACCGGATAGAAGGTACTTTTCTCCGGTTCTGCCCTTTTCTATCGCCGAGATAGCAGCAGCCACAATATCCCTGACATCCACCCAGTCGTAACCTCCTGGAACAAGGGATGGAATCTTGTGGTTGTATATGTCAATCACAGCGCTGCCGATGAGAGATGGCTCGGGATCTGCAGGGCCGATGATGGCGGTTGGACTTAGTACCAATGCATCAAGACCATTTCTTACAGCTTCCATTACCGCGCGTTCCCCGGCTGCTTTTGACCTGTCATAAGCAAATCCCTCATTCTCAACGAGTGGGCGATGTTCATTTAAGGGTTGGTGCTGGGGGTGTTGCTGAAATGCATGTATTGAACTGAAATGGATAAACCGTTTTACCTTGCACTCAATGGCAGCAGCAATCATGTTCTTCGTGCCTTCAGTATTGATCCGGGTAACCATACCGTCAGGGTCACCGGTAATGGAGATTTTCGCTGCAAGATGAAAAACAACATCGATGCCGGAAAGCAATGGGGTAAGCGATTGTTGATCGAGCAAATCTCCCCGGATGATTGTTACCGGAAGTAATTTAAGCCCCTGGTCATGCTTGTGTGTTAACGCTCTAACCTGGTGTCCCTGTTCAATAAGGGCCTTACATAAATTTACGCCAACATGTCCGTTAGCGCCGGTGACAGCAATTTGCATTTTTACGAGATTTGGTCAAAAGGCAAAAATAGCGAAAAAACGCCGTAGCTGAGATCCTTTAATCTCAAAATGGAAGAGAATTAAAAAATTGTTTAATTTCACGCAAAATTGAATATGAAATCAACTTTATTATTAACATAAAATTCTCAATGATATGAAAACAGTTGTAAAAGTTTTTTATTGGATATTGGGCATTATAGCGGTTCTGTTGGTTATTTCGTTCCTGTTGCCCAAAGTTTATAAGGTTGAAAGAATCACAGTTATTAAAGCTAAGCCCGAAGTCATATTTGGCCTCACAAGCAACTTTAAACAGTGGCACCTTTGGGTTGCCTGGACAAAGGAGGTAGATTCTACCGTAGTGTTCGAAATCACGGGTGAGGCTGGTTCCGTTGGGACATCCTGGAAATGGAACGGGGAAATCCTTGGCAATGGAGAGATGATTTTGACTGAGTTAATTCCCGGGCAACTTGTCGCCTACGATCTTGCATTTGACCAGGGGAAATATAAGTCAAAAGGGAAGCTTGTCATTGAGCCTGCTGGTGACTCCTGCAAGGTTTCGTGGCTCGATGAGGGCGATCTCGGATATAACCCGATCAGCCGTTATATGGGATTATTCATGGGCCGCATGATGGGCCCCGATTTTGAAAAGGGATTGGCCAAACTTAAAATAGTGGCTGAATCACGCAATGACTGGCCGAAAATGGAAGAAATCACCATGGAAGCCCAAACAGCATTGACCATCCGTGATTCCGCCGGCCCCGCTACCTATTCGATGGTAATGGGAAGAGGCTATGGAGAGATCTTCACATTTATTCAAAGTAATAAATTGAAAACCAAAGGAGCGCCTTTTTCCATTGCAATAACGTGGGACTCCGTTACCATGAAATCAACCATGGATCTGGGAATGGCCGTTGAAAGTGCAGAAAAAGGTAAAGGAAGGATCCGGGTTCAGCATTATCCGGAACAAAAAGTTGTACAGGCCCACTATTTTGGATCTTACGAAAAAATCGGCCATACCTATCATATCCTTGAACAGTACATCAGGGAAAATGAAAAACAGATCGCAGGAAATCCGATGGAAATATATATTACAGATCCCATGTCTGAGAAGGATACCTTGAAATGGGAAACATTGGTTGTATTTCCTGTAAAGTAAAATACAGTGTTAACTTTAAAAAAGAGGTTATCCCTCAAGTCTTTTTTTAACCACGAAGGACTTTTGAGACAACCTCTTTTTTACTTGACGTTCAATTAATTCTTTATCCAATGAAAAGGGCACTGGTTTTAATCTGCTTATCCCTTTTTACCATCGTATCGCATGCTCAATGGACATGGAAAAATCCTCTGCCACAAGGGAATACGCTTAATACAACCTGTTTCATCGATTCAACAACTGGATTTTCGGCAGGAGAATGCGGAACTATTATAAAAACCGAAGACAGCGGGCTGACCTGGACAATATTGACAAGCGGAACAACCCGGGATCTCTATTCCATTTTTTTTACAGATCCGAATAACGGTTATGTAGTTGGCGACCGTACCATCAGAAAAACCATTGATGGTGGATTAACCTGGTTCACATCTGGCAGCGGGTATGAAAATGTTGCTTTCAGGGATATTTTTTTCCCAGATGCGCAGACAGGATATGCGGTTGGTTATCTTGGTAAAATGTATAAGACCGTTGATGCAGGAGAAACATGGGACATCCAGGAATTAGGAATCACGACTGATATAAACTCCATTTACTTTACAGATGTCAATACCGGGTTTGCCGTTGGGGGTGATGGCTTATTCGCAAAAACCACAAATGGTGGGTTGAACTGGACACTGGATACCATTGGTCCCTGGGCATTAACCCTTTATACCATTTGTTTTGCAGATCCCTCTACAGGTTATGCTGCCGGTAGTTATGGGACCCTGTTAAAGACTGTCAATGGCGGCGCTGCCTGGTCTCTTCAAACATCAGGGACTACAAGCCCGATCTGGGATATTAACTTCAGTGATGTTAATACAGGATATGCGGCCGCGAGCTCGGGCACACTTTTAAAGACTGTCAATGGTGGTGCCTCATGGTCAGTCATGATTTCCGATACTCTTGGTTTTCAGTATACTTCAATTCGATTTTCAAGTTTATCGAAGGGGATAGCTGTTGGTTATAAAGGAAAAATTGCCAGGACCAACGATGGAGGGGCAACCTGGACAGGAACTTCGAATCAGAATTGCCTGTATAACATCACATCCTTCTCATTTTCAGGTTCCGACACAGCATATGCATCGGGCTACTCATATTTGGGTTCAGGTTCAACAGCAATTATGAAAACCACTGATGGGGGCGATAACTGGGAATTTTTGCCGGGAGGATTGGTTACAACCGGGGGCAAACTTACGGCAACCAATGGTCATACAGTTTTCCAGGTGGGAACACACGGGAAAATCATTAGAACAACCGATGGTGGAACTACCTGGAATTCACTAACAACAGGTACCACCTATGATTTGAATTCAATTTATTTTATTAATTCCGACACAGGTTTAGCCATCGGGGTGAATGGAAAAATGATTAAAACCACCAATGGAGGGAATTCCTGGTACAATGTGACCACTAATGTACATTATACTTTGCATGGAATTTACTTCACCAATGCCTCCACCGGTTATGCAGTCGGTGATTCCGGCATTATTATAAAAACATCCAACGGAGGCCAATCATGGCTGCCCCAGTCAAGCGGAACAAAATTAGCCCTTATGTCAGTCTTTTTTCCTGATGCAATTACGGGTTATGCTGTGGGCGGCTGGCATATCAACGGAATCGTATTGAAAACCACCAATGGAGGGGCAACCTGGCAAAAAATGTTCCAAGGGACAAAAAACTGGCTGCAATCGGTTTATTGCACAGATGTCAATACCTGTTATGTAGCAAGTGGTGACAGCTATTATGCCGGCGGTATCATTAAATCCACCGACGGAGGCGTTACATGGTTTGATCAGCCGGTACCGAATACCTATGAACCACTTTCACAAATTTTCTTTAAAGATGCATCAACAGGTTTTGTGACCGGAAATGCGGGCATTATTCTGAAAACAGTTAACGGGGGCGGAACGGTCAGTGTTAATGAAATGCAAAGTCCTGTTTCGGCATTCACTCTTTTTCCAAACCCGGCAAACGAAAAAATAATCCTTGTTAAGGTTGGATTACCATCAGAGGAAACCCAGGTCAGGATTTTAAGCTTAACAGGCAAAGAAGTCCTGAAATTAAAATTCAAGAACCAACAGCAATTGGAGATCGATATCAAAAACCTGGTCAAAGGTATTTACGTTGTTCAAATTCAATCGCGACTGGGAGTGGGCGTCAAGAAATTAGTGATTGATTGATCTCAAATACAGATATGATTCATAATCTGTATTATACTAATTAATATATTGTCTTATAATTAATATTGGGAGGTCAGTTAACTGTTTCTAAACAAAATATATTGTGCTTTGTAATATGCTGATAATCGGCAATTTCCTACTTCATATTGAGTTTTCAGCAATTTAAGTTACGTTTTATTTCAACAATCATGCGCACGTTTGCACAAACCCAAGTGAAAACAAGTTAACTCACTGAGAACGAACAAAGCTACAACAAGAAACGAACAAAACCTAGTTGAAAATTGAGTTTTTCTAGAGCAAAAATGGTTTATTTTTTCAGGGGGCTGGGATCTTATTTGCAACTGATTGCATGAATATTTCACATATTTGCATGCACATTTATTTTTTGTTCTTATCTTTGCATGGATTTTTATGGAATTATTAAAGCAACATATCAAACCAGGTGAAGTTTATCGCCGTTCCGACTTAGAGTATTATTCTACTGCGGTGGATCGACATTTAAGCCGGTTAACCAAGGATGGTTTGCTAATGAAGCTAGGGCAGGGGCTTTACTATGCACCGAAAAAATCAAAATTCGGAATAGTTCCACCTAACGATCAAGACCTTGTTGAACGCTTCCTCAAAGACAAATCCTTTTTGCTTGTTTCACCCAATGCTTACAATTCCCTTGGACTTGGATTAACGCAGTTATATAATACCACATGGGTTTATAACCACAAACGCCATGGTGAATTCATTTTGAATGGCAAGAACTTCCTGTTTAAGCTGAAATCAGCATTCCCGGCCACACTTAGCAGGGAGTTCCTTGTTATTGATTTATTGAACAATCTTGATGAGTTGGCAGAAGACCAGGATCTGGTAATAAAGACCTTCCAGGAAAATATTGACCGTTTTGAATCCCTGGCATTGATGAAGATGGCGCAACAGTATGGAGCGGGAGCAACAAAAAAATTATTAAAACCAGTATTGCGTAAAACCGAATTGATGTATGCCCGATTTTCTCCATAACGATCCCGAATTCAGAGAACTTTTAGCCATAGTTTCCTCAAAGCTCGGCATTGATACTGCATTGGTGGAAAAGGACTATTGGATCATGCAGGCGCTTTATGGTTTGCTACATAAAGGAATAGAGTTTGAATTAAAAGGCGGTACATCACTTTCAAAAGGATTTGGATTAATTCAGCGTTTCTCCGAGGATATTGATATTCATATCAAAACGAATTTCGGATTCAGCACGGAAGGGAAGGACGATAAACCAGCGATAAAGGAGGCGCGCAAAGCATTTTACGATAAACTGGCGGACGAAATTTCTATTGACGGGATTGTGAAAGTTGAAAGAGACCACGAATTTGATGATCCAGATAAATATAGAAGCGGCGGCATCAGGCTTTATTATAATACTTACACTGCAGCATTGGCAGGATTAAAGGAGGGTGTTCTCCTGGAAGCAGGATTTGATAAGGTTACGCCAAACCGGCCTGTTGATATTTCATCCTGGGTATTGGATTATGTAAAATCGTTGGAAGGACCATTTCATTATATCGATAATACCGCCAAGGCTGTGCTGTGTTATCTACCGGGATACACATTCGTGGAAAAGCTCCAGACCATTGTAAATAAATTCCGGAAGGAATCAGAGAACATGGAGAAACCCAGGAATTTCTTGCGTCAGTATTATGATGTTTATTGCCTGCTCAAACACCCGGACGTTCTGAAATTTATCGGCACTCAGGAATATGAAGCCCACAAAGCAGCCCGGTTTCATGGTGCCGACAAAGGAATCCCATTATCTGAGCATCCTGCATTACTTTTACCAGATAAAAAAATGCGCAGTATATTTGAGAAACAATACAAGAACTCTTCTAAGTTATATTACATAGAGCAACCGGATTTTGAGGTGGTTTTGGCCGGTATTCAAAAGTGTATTCACCTATTATAACACGTTCAAAATTTCAAGAATTCTAGTGCAATGGTGACGAATATAGCATTGAATACCGATAAGATCAACGAATTACGCAGTAAAATTCTAAAGGGAATTGAGTTAGCCTTTGAAAAATTAGTTGAGTCAAAAAGTAAGACTAATGGTGAATTTGTTTTTTCTAGAGAGTGTTATTAAAGCAAATAGCAATCTCACAAGTCTTGGTCAGTTCGTCGATAATGAATATGGAGTTAAAGGGACGAAAAAAAGAGACAAACTGGAAACTGAATACAAAGCCTTCAAACTTGGCGTGTTAATTCAACAGGCCATGCAGGGAAAGGAGATAGACCAGGAAAATAAATGAGGAATTGATTTTGTAACTGCCTGGTAAATATTTTTCTAAAAGGTGTTAAATAGGAGTTGAATGATTATCAGTTAATTAGGATATTTTCGAAATTATGGCATATTTTTAGTTACATGATAATCAAGGTTTTATATAAGCATATTTGTCTTATAATTAATATATCTGTAAAAGTTAATTGTTTCTAAACAAAATATATTGTGCTTTGCGTTTTGTTAATATTCAGCACTTTATCAGTTTGTATGGAAATCCAATCAATATAAGTTACCGTGAATTATTATAAGTCTTCGAAGCATTATATATTTCCTACAATGCCTTCCTCTTAATCAATTGGTTGCAAAGTCTTCCAGGATTAAGCCATTATTATTCATTTGGTCAATTCTTTAACTTTTTCTTTCAATACCCCAACCAATTCTTGCAGATTTTCCTTATCCGTTTCCAGTTCTCTTAGCCGGGTTTCAATCCTTTTAACATATTCCTGGTGTTCCGGCATATTATATTTTCCTCCTTCTGTAAACCAATATTCAATGGGGTAATCTAATTGATCAGATATCTTCCCTAGTAAGGATACCTTCAAAGTTCCATGCTTTAAGGAGTACCTGAATCCATTCTCAGTTAGTCCACGTTCATCTGGGTACCTGCACTTCAATTCCTTCAAAAAGTCTTTAATATGTATGTTTCGGTTAGCAAGTTCTCGAATAATTCTTTGTCCGAATTTTGCTATATCCTCTTGATTAATCATTTGACCGCACTATTAAGTTTGTTTTCAGTATAAATAAGTATGTTTAGACAAAATATATTTCGTCTCAAGCTAAATTAACCGTTACTTTGCCGGCTCATATATCTAACATCAAACATACATGAACTCTACTAAGACCGAACAAAGAACAAACAAAAAACGAACAAAAGCAAGTAAAAAGCAAAATTATTTTGAGCGCAACAAAGAATTTATTTCGTTTTTCCAAAAAATCCCATATGGTACCTCCAGAATTCTATGCGAACGCCTGATTGCCAAACACGGAAAAGCTGAAACATATTCGCTGAACTATATCAATATGGTTCTTGATCCGGATAATCCCAGGTTCAACAAGAAAATCATGAATGAAGCTCTGGCCCACTTTGCAGAAGCCAGAATAGATCAACTAAAGGCGCGGGAGATCATGATGTCTTTTATTCCAATGAAGACTCAGGCTGTCGCCGAATGAAAACATTCACGAACATGTGTGACAAGGACCTTTCTATTGTTGAGATTGCTCTTTGCGTTTTCACCGAAAGATTAGCCATTACCGAAGATTTCATCTTTCCTGTAACATCGCCTCCTGGCACTGACGGCATGCCATATGGCATTTCCATAAAGACTGAGGAAGTAGTCCCACTCGTTAGCCGCATCCGTGAGCTTATTGATGCAATTCGTCAAGAAATGCTTGATCGGATTTCGGTATAATCTCTATGCTCATTTTTACAGTTCTTAAATAGTCCAAGATGGCATATGTTGATATTGATGGTCATACCATCTATACCGGTGCTGCAAAAATGCTCATTGACCGAATTCACGAGGTAAACACCCTCCTGGGCAAATCTGAATTGAAATCAGGGAAAACTGAATCCTGGCTATTCTGGAAGAAAACCAGCGACATCATGAAGTATGCCTGGGATTACATGCGCAGCCTTGACTGGATTCTTCAGCAGAATGTACAGCTCCGCCAGGAGAATCAATATTTGAGAGCCCGCAATCAACACCTGGAGCAAATAAATCTTTCCATCACCATCCTTCGCCGGGCAAAACTTCAGGGCAACTTTGAGGAAACAGTTGCCTTTGTTGATGACCTGATGGAATGGGGGGTTGAAAAGTTAGAAAAAGCGTTAAACGATGTGCACAAATGACGGAACTTCCCGAAGACCTTGATATCATTCCAACAGATGCCGGCCTGCTTGAAAAAATCTGTGCGGATGCCGAAAGCATGCTCACCGCAGCCAAAGGGGATTTCTTTGCTCAATCCATGGCCATTGAAGTTATTTGTAAAAGTTTTTTTGAGTTCAATAATCCGGCATCGGCAGATATGTTCTTCAAATATGTTTCAAAGAAATTCAAGATCACTAAGAAGATATTCTCCGATGGACTGAAAGCCCTTTACGATGCTGCCAAGAAACCAAAATTCGCAGTAAAACAGGATTACATCGAAGATGATGATGATCCTGAAAACAAGCAAGGCTGGTTCATCCGGAAAAACTGCTACTACTTTTATCAGAAGGAGGGAGGGCCGGTTTACGGTTCCAATTTCATCATTGAGCCTCTGTTCCACATAAATTCAAAAACAGATAACAAACGCCTGGTGCGTATCATCAATGAAGATGGCGAAACCAAGATCATTGATATCCCATCCAAGAACATTATTTCCGTTGAGCAGTTCCAGGCTTATGTTTACAATGAAGGAAACTTCCTATGGTCTGCCGGTAAAGCCCAGTATCTCAAAATCTTAAAATTTATCTCTAAAAATTTCCCGATGTGTCAAGAACTTAAAACTTTAGGCTGGCAACGCGAAGGATTCTATGCGTTCGCCAATGGTATCTATGATGGCACCTGGCAGCCGGTGGATGAATATGGCATCACGACCCATAACGGTAAGAAATACTTCTCCCCGGCTTTCTCAATAGTATACAGCGATGTAAGGGAGGATGATGATGAGTATGAAAATGACCGCTATTTTGTTTACAACAAAGCCCAATGCACCTTCGGCCAATGGTCCAAACTCATGATCAATGTTTATGGCACAAATGCCATCATCGCCATGGCCTTTGCAATCGCTACTTCATTCCGGGATCTGATCTATGAGAAATACAAGATCTTTCCTCACCTGTTCCTGTTCGGTGAAAAGCAATCCGGAAAAAGCCAGTTAGCCTGGTCACTTTCAAACTTATTCTTCCATAACCTCCCAGCCTTTAACCTCAATTCAGGAACTCATGTCGGCCTTTCCCGTAAAGGCTCAAGGGGAAAAAATTGTATTGTATGGCTTGATGAATACACGAATGACATTGACCCCCGGCGCTTCCAGCTGGTGAAAGCTGCCTATGACGGAGTCGGCCATGAAAAAGGCACCATGACCCAGGACAGCCGGACCAAAACCACGAAAGTAAATGGTGGTTTTGTCATATCCGGTCAGTATCTCCCAACGCTTGATGACAACGCGCTGCTGACCCGGGCCTGCCTGCTTTCTTTCGTAAGGAAAAAATATACTGCGGAAGAGATGGCGCAGTATGAAGAACTGAAGAGACTGGAAGTTTTAGGGATCAGTTCCCTGGTGTGTGACATCCTTGACCATCGGAAAGTAATGGAAGATCAATTTGCGGTCGTATTTTCCGAAATCCAGGAGAAGCTGAAAAATGAAATGATTTATGAGAAACTTCCATTTGATGAAAGGCTCGTGCGAAACTATTGCTGTCTGCTTGCACCGGTCAAGATCATCCTTGACAGCGCAAATCCACTGGAGGTTAATTTCACCTATGCTGAAATGTACTCCCTGGTCAAACATGATATTTCTCAAATGTCAAAGCAGATCAGCAGTTCAGAATCTATTTCAGGATTCTGGAATACAGTTGCCTTTCTGCTGGATGAAGGAAAAATACAGGCCGGTGTTGATTTCAAGATTCATGATACCGTCAAACTCTCCTTTACGGATAAGAACGGCGCCGAAGTGCTCAACAAGGCTTTCAGCCCTCCTGAAAAGCATCTTTATATCCGCTTTTCCCGGGTGCATCCCCTGTACATGGAGAAGCACCGGCAGCAAACCGGAAAGAACGGGGTGGATCTTGTTTCCATCCTGCATTACCTCAAAAACCATAAATCATATATCGGCAATGCATCCCAGGTCCGGTTTGATACCAGCAACACTTCTGCCTTTGTTTTCAAGTATGGCCACAATGAGTTGAACATTAATCTTGAACGTACCGTCAGGGATTCTTTTTCAGCAGCAAAAGAAGCAGCAAGCAGCGAAGCAGAGCCGCTTCCAAAGCCGGAACCTACGCAGCAAAGTGTCGATTTTGAACCCGAACCACCTTTCTGAAATGAATGAAAAAATAAATTATAGTCAGAATTTCTTGTTTTTCCCTGTTCATTCAATACCTGCACACCTACATATATTATATTTTATTGATTCATATTAAATTAAGTAGGGAAAATGATTGTAGGTCAATGTAGGTCAATGTAGGTTGTTGTAGGTCTTGTAGGTATGTAGGTTTGGGAAAGTGGGGCCAGTAAAGCAGTTTATTTTTTTTATTTATTGAAACATGTCAATTGAAAACACCTTGGAAAAATTAAAGATTCTCATCAATGATAGCGGGTTCGAGTATTACAATGAGCTTCCACAAGGCTATCGCCTAGCAACCATTGATGATTTCATTGTGGATGGCAAGCGTAAATTAGGCATGATGTTCCTTATTCAATGGGTTGATAATGCTTTTTTCTACCAGATATGCTATGTTTCCATCAATTTAACCAGGGCAATATTGAATCCGCATCTTGAATCGAAACGCGTATTTGTATGCGAAAACTCATGAATACTCAATTCGCTTTGGCCGGGACCGGGGGAAGCAAAGAAAACTCCGCTGGCGCTCCGGACCCGTTACCAGAGCCTTTTTTATATGCATCTGATTCAATTGACCTTTACAAAAGTTAACCACTAAACTAGTTTTGCACCTATGAAACAGCCAGTGATCCGGCCAACACTTACCATCCGATTGAAAAGGCCTCTTCAGGACTACCTTCGTTACGTCATGGGCCTTGAATGGGACACCCCAATAGATCAGCCCTTGATTGCTTCTAAAAATTCGTACCTGGGAAGGCTCATCACTCCATTTTTGGATTACCGGCCTTGTACTGAAAATCCATTGCTACCCGGGAAGTTTCCCGACTGCTTCACATTCGGACTTCCGCTTTACGATGACATGGAGACCCGCAGGAACACGGCATGGATTTCAGAAAAGAACCAGGTGCATATCCAGAAGATTCTTGAATATCACTTCCGGCTTCATTTCAGATTGTATGCAGATGATAAGGTCAGGTATATTCAGGAAAATGGACCTATGAAAGGAAGCATTAAGAAAATCATCATCCAGTTTTGTGAGGACACAAATATCCTCTTTGATCAAATCACCTTCGACATGGTTTCAAAAGGTTACTACCGGTCCCGGCAAAAGAGTTTAAAGTATACAAGTCTTGCCAGTAAACGGATGACGATTGGATATCTATTTCACATTATATAGACTTTTTTACATATGACAGTTCTCAGACACACAGGTGGAAATGTTGGCGGGATCAATCCGATTCAATATGCTTTCAAAGAAGATATCGCTTCACTGGTGATCAATCCCGATACGCTGGCCGGTGCCATCACATTCAAGCCTGGCAAAGGCTGGAACTATCTGTACGGATCTCCCGAGTCAATTCAGCTCGAAGGTAAAGAGGAAGATTTGCCTGCAGGCATCAGGTATTCGTATAATTTCAAAATGCTGATCCCCAAGGATCGCAAGGATGTTGAAATTAATCTCATGCAGCTAAACCAGCGCCACCTGATCATCAACGCCATTGATAAAAATGGCGTTTCAAGGTACTATGGTACCATGGATCAGCCAATGAAAAAACTTGGCAAGCTGCTAAAGCCTGCTACCATTGAGAGTTACCAGGGATGGGAGGTTGTATTCAATGGTGAATTCTCCCAACCGGCCGCTTACGCTCCCGTTGGAACTTACGTTCCTGTCGATCCGCCACCAGTGAGCGAAGAGTAATAAACCAGTCCTTTATCAAGGGATTTCGCAGCTCTAATATTGTACCTTGATTAATGGGTAAACATTAACATCGGTACAATGAATCCTTTTCTGCTTGATATTCTCACTTCCACATGGCTCCTACACGCTGAAAATACAGATGCATACGGGGCCATGCTTGTTTCATTGCTTCGTGGTGATCGCATCAATGCAGAAGACTTCTCCCTGGCCCGGGAAAAAAACCGGCCTTTCGTAATGAGTTACTCTGACCGGGCAACCGGAGAAACAAAACCCCTGAACGCAACCAACCTCTCGCAGGGATCCATTGCTGTTATCCCTATTCGCGGAATCATCATGAAGGATGATGTTGAGTGCGGTCCCCGGGGCAGTGTTTCCATCACCAAGGATATCCAGGCAGCAGATGCCAATCCAAATATAAAATCAATTCTCCTGGTAGTCAGTTCTCCCGGTGGTACAACCTCCTACACTGATATTCTTTCAGATACCGTTTCAAAATGTAAAAAACGCGTCGTGGCTTTCGTTGAAGGAACTGCAGCCAGCGCCGCATACTGGATCGTCTCCGGAGCAGATAAAATCATCTGTTCCTCCGATCTGGATATCGTTGGTTCCATCGGCACCATGCTTGAGTACATGGATATGAAACCGTATTTTGAAAAGGCCGGTGTCGTTATCCATGAAGTATATGCTACGCTCAGCACCGAAAAGAACCAGATGCTTGCGGATCTGAGAGCTGGCAATTACGAGCCGCTCAGAAAAGATCTGCTCGATCGCATCAATTCAAAATTTCACGATACAATAAAGGCAAACAGGCCTTCATTGAATCCTGCAGCACTGACTGGTAAAACCTATTTTGCCTCAGATGCTATTGCCATGGGCCTTGTGGATGAGATCGGATCCTTTGATTATGCACTGGAGCTGGCAGATACGCTTCCCACCAAAAATTCCACCCTTCAAACAAATAATGACATGAAAAGTATTAAAATGCTGGCGGTCTGGACCGCTATCGCTTCTTTCTTTGGCTTCACTGAGAACATTGAAAGCAAAGAACTCACGCAGGAAATGGTTGGCCAGGTGAATGATAAACTGGCCGATCTTACTACCGAAAATTCCCAGTTCAAAACTGACCTCGCATCCCGGGATGAGAAGCTCGCAGAAGTCAATTCCCTGCTTGCAGCATCAAAGGCCGAAACCCTTGCAGTAAAAAAGGAATTTGAAGACTTCAAAGCCCTGGATGCCGGCAAAGAAACCACGACCCATAAAAATGGCGACAAATCCGCAGAGGAGTTGCTCTCTGATTCCTACAGCTATAACAGGATCGCTGACCAAAATTCCTGAA
>JBMOIP010000064.1:0-24371 GCA_049317265.1 Bacteroidales bacterium | reverse complement strand
GATACTTGAAATTTTCTGACCGCGAAGCGTTAAACCGGATCGATTGGATAATGTCAAGGGGGCGGGTCTGGTTGGTACAACCTGAAAGCCTACGGAGTACGACTGTTCCTGAAGGAGGTCGCCCTTTACAGTTCCAAGCTGCAGCTCTCTTCGAGCTGGAAGCCCTGTCGATATAGGTAGCTTTGTAAGGATTTCAAGTATTATATTGTGGGGTGGGTTTTGCTTGCTTTTAATAAAAGCTGCCCGGTTGGGTTTCTTTTCGCTTCCTTTTCTTTGCCGTTATCCAAAGAAAAGGAAGTCCAATTTTCCGATATTGGAAATTAAGAGGCTGATATTTCAGTAAAAAAATAACGATATATTTACCAAGTGTCAATATATCACCGCTTTAACCCGTTTTATTAAACTTTTACAAAAGTTTAGACTCACGTCAGGACGACCCGCCCGGCGTGATGGTTGCAAGTGCGCGCTCGCTTCCGATCCGGATATATGAGCGCAGCGCACATATAAAATCACACACGTGCCGGGATTTCATTTTCAGAAATCCCACCACTGCTAATAAACAAATAATGTTTGTTGATCAGATGTTAAGCGAGCCAAAGGTAAGGCCACGCTTCTGCCTTGCTATAGCCAGCCATTTGGTGCGGCATAGCAGGTACTTGAATGCATCAGAAAGGTTTGTTGATTCCATTGCCAAACGGGATGGGGATAACTTATCCCCTGTCTTGACCTTCTGTATCTCACCCTTGCCACTCTTGGTAACGGGGGTTATCTCGAGCTGGCTCTTTAGTTCTTTGCATTCAAACTTATCAATCAATAGTTTGGGCAATCGTTTGTCCTTCTCACCCATCATGATGTTCATCAGGTTGAACTCATCAGCATGGGTGATGTTCCCCTGGCCAATGCTCATCAGTTGCACAATCCAACCAGTACGTGCACCATGGCGATTGTATTCGATATCATGTTTGAGTTGTGTGGCAAAGTCACGTCCTGCCTTGCGATACTGGTTTGTTGACCTGTCATGATATAAATGCAACACCTTGCGCTTATGGGGTTCAAAGAACTGGATGAACTTATCTCCAAGTTCACGGATCCAATCCGGCGTTAAGGTGTACATTGCCTTGAGCAAGCGATAGTTATTGCCTTGCTCTTGCCCTATTACCAGGCTCATCATGTTCCCTGCATCAAAGCCACCTTCCAGGATCTTATCATGTTGAATATATTTTAACCCTGCAGATGTCTGGGAAACATTGTCGCGTATGCCGAACTTATCGTAATAGTCGTAGTTGTATCCATCGCTGTAAAAATGCTTATCTGACAGGGCGCCATAGAACCGGGAACCTTCTTCCAGTGTTTTACGAATAGATAAAACAGAGGTCTTGAATTCTTCAAATGTCAATGTCGCCAGAAGGTTTTCAAAATACTTCAAGGTCAGGATATCAGCATTGGCAAAAGAACTGACGATGTAAAAGAATGTGCTGTCCTGCCTGATCTTCCGCACCCGCTCGATCCACCTGGCCTGGTTCTTTTTGATGTTGTCAATGCGCCGGGGATCATCATCTTTTTGCTGTGCATAGTAAAGTTCCAGGTTGATCTCATTCACAATCATGGCTGTCTGGATAATCTGGGTGATCTGACGGTGATCCATATTCTTTTCCATCCGCAGCATCCAGTCATTTTCTCCCACAGTGGGGTCGGCCATGTCGCTGCAGAAGGTTTGTCCCATAAAGTAATGGGAATGTCCATATAGCGCATAGTCGCCCCGCAGTGTCGGAAATAGCTTATTGAGTTTATCCCATTGCAGGTACTTTGATTCATCACCGAAATGATGCACCACGGAAATCCCGGCGTTCGCCGATGGCCGGTCAAGGGATGTAAGAAAGAATTTACAACCATTGAAGGTTGAGATCGAGTGTTTATAAGAAAAGGTCTTGACCAGGGGTTTCTTCCAGTTTTCCGGTGGTGGGGCATCCACAACGAAATGATAATTTTCAAGGAATTTCATTCTACCCTCCCATCCCAGCAGAATTGCAGGGATGATGTTGGTCATCAGGTTCACATAGGTATCAGAGACAAAAGCGAAACTGGCCCTGGGCATGTCATAAATCACATCGATGGCACGTTTTGCAAGAATATCAGTACTCTTGGCCGTTCCGCGGCCACCGTAAAGATACAGGTTGGCCGGTTTGATCAGGTCAATGAGGGTGGATATCCAGTTAGAATAACGGATATCAGCCTCCTGTGTGGTGATCTTATTCTTCGGCATTTTCGAGCAGTTCAAAGGGTACATCTTCAATCATCGCTTCACGTTTAAATTTGCCTTTCTGCCGTTCTGAGATTGGCAGGTTATCAATCAAAGCAGCAAGATCATGGCGATTGGCATCAGGAATCCCGATCTCTTTCAGTTTCATGGTAAAGAATACCGGCCGGCGGTCCAGAAGTTCATCCGGAACTTCGTTGGGTTTGTCTTTTCCAACACCGCGAAGTTTGGCAGCATCCATGGTCAGCCTGCGGGCAGTTTCAAAGTCGTTGAGCTCGTAACAGATCCTTGACATATTATCCAGCCGGTCCGCATAGATATTCGCCCAGGCTTCAACTTTCACCTGGTTGTCCAGGTTAAAGAAGTTCAGGGTTTCATAGAATAAATGAGTGGCCTGTTGTTTTGACAATTTTGGCCATTGGACCGAAACGGCGTTGATGATGTAGCTTTTCGATTCATATTTATTGTAATGGCAGCGGATGAAGTCAACCTGTTCGTAATACTGAACCACCTTTTCCGGGAGATTGCTGATTTCACCCCGTTCGATCAGCCCCTGCAGCTGCTCGTATTCTTTTTGCTGTTCATCATAGAAAACCTGCTTTTTCAGGTTCTCAAGGTTTTGAGATGTTGAATCCTTCTTCCACTGCTGGATGGAAGTCATGTTGCCATCTTTGGCACGCTTGAGGTTGGCTTTGTCGATCTCTGCCTGGGTGACCAGCTTTCCCCGGTCATAATGATACCTGATCAGTGAATCAGGTTCATTAAACGCACGCTGGAATTGATTGTGATCAATGTCCAGGTACATGGCAATTTGCCTGACACTGTAATTGATTGAAGCAAGCTGTTCGATGTCGTTAAACTGTTCGGGGTTTAATTGCATTGAGGATTTCGTTTTTACGGAATTCAAACACGCTTTTTGAGTTCAGGAATACATACTGTTCATGCTGGGCATTTTCGCCCCAGTTCCCGGAACCTTCCACGATGAAATAATCTTCCCGGGTGCGGATCAGGGATATCTTTGAATGATTCCAGGAATACAACACGGTGACTGGTTTGGTTTCGACCAGGATCATGAGCTGATCATAGACATGGGGCAGTCGTGTGCGGATGGAATCGCTAATGGTAATATGGACAGAAAGCACCAGACTTTTGTCAATCAACTTGATTAGTGCCTCGATGATCCGGGTACTGATGGAGTAGGTGGCGATGATCAATTCAATGATCTGGCCACACTCTTTGATCGAATAAGGAATGAAAGTAAAAGCATTGAAGGAGTGGACTGACCAAAGAAAGTAAACCTGGTTTTCCAATGGTTTTTGACCAATAAGGTCCTTGATGCTGTTTATCCGGTATTCATGCAGCTGAAGGAACTGTTCAACATGGAAGCCAGATTTGACTAGTGAAGTGGAAGATTCATCCTCAATAATTTCTGCATCCTGGATTTCAGCAATATCAAAAAACTTTGGTTTCATTTGAAGTTCAGTAAACGGTTGACCTCTGAGAGTTCCTGCTGCATGACTTGAATACTTTCTTTCCGCTTGAGGGTTTGTTTATGGCCAGGCTCTGAGCGAAGTTTCTTTGAATTGCGAAAAATGTTATTCTCACGGCTCACCTTGAATTTGAAAAGCTCTGCATTTCCCATTTGCCTGATCTCTTCGATTCGCCTCATCCGGCAGAAAATGGGATGCTCGCCCAGGATCACTCCTTTTTCTTTATAGTGATTCAGTTCCTTCCATATCCTGCGATTCTCCAGGTAATTTTCCACCGTATCGCGGGATGATTTGTGAATTTCCGGATGGGTTGTGGCTGTAAACAAACAAGCATGGGCCTGCTTGTAGTTATCATATGCCGTTAGCATATCAGCCACAAGGATTTTCAACTCAGAGGGACAATCACTTTGCCGCAAAAAGGGGAATTCTTCCCGGATTCGAAAAGCCGGTACTGAGTGTAAGGCTACTTTTTGCGGCTCGCTTTTTTTTCTTTGGGAACTATTTCTGCAGTCGAAGCCTCAGGTGACACCGGATTGATCTCAGGGTTGACAACCTGCATGGCCTCTGGCTGTTCAACAGGGATTATTGGAGCAATTGGAAGCTGAAGTAAATCATGAAGTTCATCTCTTTGTATTCCTGCGAGTTCACGCAGCTCTTCATGGATTATGCCGGTCATATATTCACTCGCGGGGTGAATATTGACCTGTTTTTTTAGTGACAACCGGTTGCTATGTTTAATGATCAGCGCTACTCCTGCACTGTGGCTTCGGTCTGTTTTGAAATAGTTTTTGATCTCTTCTTTCATGATTTGGTAGGTTGATTAATCGCTTACAAACTTAAATCACACACTGGGCGCGGAAAAGGACATGAAAAAACCCGCTGCACCTTTCGATACAGCGGGCCACACACACATTATGAAAACAAATATCTGAACAGAATCTTTAGAAGATTTCGCTACCGGCGGCTTAATTCAATAAATTTCCAGGCACTTGCGCCACTCTGGAATGCTTTGAAGGTGATCTCCGAATTCGCAATTGCACTCCAGGCGGTTCCAGATGATAACAGGAAGTCAGTACCTATGATGGACGAAGGATAAGTTCCTCCGGAACCCACCAGGGTAAACACCATACCTTCGGTCATGCCGGTGCAAGTGCCGATGGTCGCAATCGCAGAAGTTCCATTGGTAAGCTGGTATCTTCCGGATCCCACAAGCGGAACGGTGGTTGCATTTGCAGCCACTGTCCCGGTTACGGCTGATAAGGTCAATGTTCCCTGATAATCGGCAACATCGGGACCTTTCTGGGTGGACTTAAATGTGAAGGTGGTTTTGTTCTTGTCCTTGTCGTCTTCACCTTTGAAAACCATCTGCATCGGCGAGCAAGGCGTGCCGTAAAGGTTCTTTTGGGTTGAAGAGCAGCGCTCAACAATGATCCCCATGTTTTTGTTCATCCAGTTTGCCCGGAATTCACGGATCGCCTGGGAATCTCCCGGGTGCTCGAATTCAACACCCTGCATGATGCCTTTGGCATCGGGATCACCTTCGCTGTCGGAATTGGCTTTGATCGTATTTTGGGTGCCGTATAGTTTTACCATGTAGGCACCTGCATTCATGGCGATATTTCCGGTGATGACAATTCCATTGGCATCCCTGGAAGGCATTGTGGCAACATCATCCCAATCGAAGATGATGATCTTGTCTTTCTTATCGCCCCCGACACCTTTGTTGTCTCCGGGCTTGGCGATATCTACTTTTACATATGGCATATTTGAAAAGTTTTGAAGTTAAGACGGCACTGGCCGATGGCAGGGGTTTCCCCCTGCCGACCGGACTATCCGCGATTGATTTCGTAGAATTTAGCATCGGAGGCTTTCTGGAGTTGGATCCAGGTACCGGCGTTGAGCGTCATTGCAGCGGTCAGCACGAAACTGCCCGCATTTGCAATCGTTGTGGCGTTGGTGCTGCTTCCACCATAGATTGTATAAACCTTACCGGTTACGGCATTGGTCAGGGTGGTAAGGGCGGTAGCGCCTGAGTTGGCCACCGTGATGAATTTATCACCGGCGGTAACATCCGGGGCAGTGGCATTCGCTGCCAGTGCAATGGCAAGGCTGGATACGTTTTCACGGCTCAGCTCGATAAACTTACCATCCGACCTTTTCACAAGGTTCAGCACGTCACCCACTGCCGGGTTCCAGGCTGCAGTAAGCAGGGAGAATTTCCCACTCTGGGCAATGGTGATCGCGTTGGTAGCATTGCCGCACTTCAGGCGGATATTCTGCCCAACTGCACTGTCAAGGATATCGGTAATGGCCGTGGCCAATGAATTTGCCACACTTACCAGCGAGGTATGGTTCAATACCGACGGGGTGGTAACATTGGCCTCCATCGGGATAAAGAAGGAAGCCGGTTCATCCACATCGTTGCAGAAGATGAGCTGGGTGCTGTAATCAGCTGGCATTTCAGCGGCGGAAGCGAACTTCTTGCCAACCAGGTAAGCCCATACTGATTCACGCCAGTTCGACCAGACTTTCAGGGTCCAGTCCTGCTGCTCGAGCGAGAAGTTGAGCATCTCACCAGGGCGATCTTCAAACAAAGAGATGTTTCCCTCGATGGTCCAGATCAAGCGCTTGCTGGGGGCCATGCCCGGGATGGCAATGATCTTTACCGATGGATATTCCTTGACGTACATCAGATCGGCCTTGTAATCCTGGTTCAAACCGTAAAGGGTCTCCAGGTGGGTGTGATAATCACTCAGGGCATCGGTACTCATGTAAAGCACGATCCGTCCGGAATCACGCAACACTTCCGGGATCAATTTGGTGGCATCCCTGATATACGGTGCAATGGTTGACGAGGTCCATTCGCCCAGGGCGAAGGGCCTGATTTTGAAAGCTGCAATCTGGTTCTTGAGGAACTTCATCAGTCCGTTGGAAGCCTGCAATGCAACACCGGCCACGTTCACAGTCGGGTTCTTGCGAACGCCCCGGATGCGGCGAATCTCCTGTTCGTTCTTGAGTTTCTTGGCCGTTTCAACTAGGATATACTCAATGAACGACCACTTCATGGTGGATGATCCTTCACGGTTCAGGTAACCAATCCAGCCTTTTTCAAGCTCTTTCAACTGGGTGAACTTATGCACGAACATCACGTCGTACATTGTAAGGATTTCTGGCTCGAACTTGTAACCACCCTTGACCACATTATCAAACAAGCTTCCCAGTGAAGTGCTGTCGGCTTGTGAGAAGTCATCAGAGAGGAACAGGTTGACCAATACGGCCTGATCCTGGTACCCACTTTCCTGGGAGAAGATCTTGGTCAGTGAAGGAAGCTCCTGCAGGAAGGATTGAATCCGTTCCTGTTTGCGGATGCGATAAAAATCACCGAGATCATTTTTCAGCGAAGCGTAATCGAGGGATGATGCCGCCCGGGGAGTCATCACATCAATGCCTAATCTTTCGGCAATGGATGCATAAGCACGTTTGTTATACCCGTGGGAATCATCCAGTGCCAGGAATGAAAGGTTCTGGCCGAACAGGTGCGAATCGTTTCCGGTCGGCACCCAACTTTTGGGATCAGATTTCATGGTAACAGTTTTAGGGTCCGGATCATCTTCCGGCTTTTTTGAGAGTTTGGCAATCACACCATCCTTTTCGGTGACGATACCGGCGAGGCGATCCTTGTCAGCTTTTTCAGCGAGCAGGTCGCCTTCAGCCTTTTGTTTCGCTGCCAGCAGCGTTGTGTTTTCGGCCACAGCGCTTTGAAGCTTGGTGCTCATCGCTGTGATCATCGTGGCCATGGTGGCATTATCTGTGGAATTACCCTCGGGATCCTTTGTCAAAGCTGCAGCGAACTGGGCGGTGAAATCCTCACCGAACTCTCCCCTGAGTTTTAAAAGATGATCCTCTGCAAGTGCGATCTTCCCATCCTTATCCTTGGCATACGCCTGGATGCCAAGGAAGGTGAGCATCGTAATCATGAGTTGTTTCATTGGTTGAAAATGTTTAGTGATTTTGATTGATTGATGATTTTATTTCGAAGGCCCAGCTGATAGGCTTTGGCAAGCGCGTAATCCATTGAACCTATCTCGTTGATCAGTCCCAGTTCCTGGGCTTTGGCAGCAAAGTAGGCGGCACCAGTGAACACTTCGGAATCGGCAGCAATGCCGAGGTTCTCCCGGATAGCCTGGTGAAACACCTCGTTGACGAAATCAACAAAAGCAGCCATCGGCTTTGTGTCGCCGTTTTCTTTGATGGCCCTTACCTCTTCATCCTTGCGCGTGGCCTTGGTGGCATAGAAGTCCGTGATCTTGATCCCGATTTTTTCCAACAGTCCGGAGTAATCCTGGATCGAAGTTTTTGTTCCGATGGACCCGATCACATCTATTGGTGAAGTGGCAATCCTGTAACTGGTTGCTGAGATCACCCACATGGCAGCCGAAGCGGCCATGCCCATCACCACGGAAACTGTTGGCTTGGTCAGGCTCTTGATCGAACCGGCCAGCAGGTCGATCTGTGAGACCATCCCGCCAGGAGAGTTTACCACCAGCAGAATGGAGTTGATGCTGTCATTGGCTTGGGCATCCCTGAGCATGGTCATTAAATCCACACTGTTCCAGGAGCAGATCACTCCATCAACAGGAATCACAGCTACGGAATTTTCCGGGATTGAAGCATCGGTCAGGTTCCATTTGCCAATCGTCGGAATGAGTTGGGCACTGTCCGACCAGGCAACCACGTATGGTTTCTTATCATCGGCAGGCCCCAGCAGCATTTCCTGACCTTTGACGAAAGCGATAAGCACCGGCAAATACGAAACGGCTGTATCCTGGTGGATCAGCCATTGAGCGCCGAGAATGGAAAAGATGCGGTTTAACATGTAGCCTGCAATGAGACTACAATATTATATGGTGTAAGAAATCTAATAAAGGACTGAAAAGGGCCTTAAGGGGTGATCCAGCAGCAGCGATAAGTTGCCAGGCAGGTGAATTCCAACTGCGATCCGGAAATCTTGTTTGAAACCTGGGTGATCTGTGAAAGCTTTGCACCATTGTCCATATCACCTATCAGTTTCGACATGCCGGTGGAGTATTGAACTTTCACCAGTACCGGCCGGCCTGCAATCAAATCGAGCGCCGCGAGGTTAGATTCATCTTCACCCGGGAAGATGAATTTCAGGGATTGTTCAATCAACTCGCCGGAATCGGTATCCTTTGATTTTTCGCTGAACTCAGCTGTACCGGCTGTAAAGTAAATCTCCTTCCAGGATAATTCTGTCGGTTCAGGTATCCTGTATTTAAACGCGAGATGCCGGTGGAACCGGTCCGGGATGGGTGAAATTGAATTGACATCATCCACAGGCGCAAAGAATATCCTGCACACCGCTAGGGTCAGATTTGAATTTTTACCTATGATCATGGCATTGGTTTTTAGTTCTCCGTTTTCTCCGCATTCGCCCTATTCGCCAAATTCCACGCTAGGAATTCGCCGGACAATCAGGGTCTCTATCTGAGGAATTAATATTCGTTTTAAATAAGCGATGTTTGCTCCTCATCTTCACATACCTCTGAAAGTCCTTCTCCAAGAAATCCCAGCAGTCGTGCGATAAATCATACTTTTCAATGAAAAGCTGAATGGAATCCTGACGATCAAGGCCCATTACCACATATTTTGCGATCTCCCCCCGGTAGGTGATCTTGAAGAATTTCCAGATTTCCTTGACAAATATCCGTTGCTTAGTCTCGGAAAGGTAGTTGTAAGACCGGATATCCTTTTGCTCGAAATATGGAAGCAGGATAGCCAAGGTACTTCCTCCAAAATCCTGTTCAAGATAATCCAGAGGCGGCCGATCCAAAAATACATCCAGGATGGTATTGAAATTTGATTTTTTCGGGAATGAGATCGGGGACTTGCCATACATTGTCTCGAGAAACCTTACCAGGTAAGATTCACATTTAACCCGGAGGATGATCTGTGATGCCATAGCATTAAGCGTTTGAGTTGGTTTTGTTCCTGCTCAATTGAATCAAACACCAATGAGATAAGGAATTTCAGGCAAAATTCCAATATCAAAACATTTATATCAATAGCAAAATAAAATAGTCCGGGAGCCTCAGGGTGACTTGGTAAAAAAGCCAATAATTTTCGTGCAGTCGTGCTTTCGTGCGAATATTTTGCAACACTTTGAATATCAATACCCTTAAGATTTTCGTACTGAAAATAGTGCAATTCGTGCATTTCGTGCGATTTTCGTGCAGTAAAAAACACTTCCTAAAAAAATCACATTCAGCTTGTTACAAAATATTAAAAATCGTGCGCACGAAAGCACAAAAACATTCTATATATTTATGAAGTCTATTATTCAAAAAGAAAAAAAATAAATAATATATATATGTATAAGGTTATCAGGTTATTAAATTATTATTGCCATTCTTTTGCACTGTGATTTTACGGAAAGGTAAGTATACCTCCTTCTTGCCATAATAAAAGCGAAATTAAATCAAAAAATAAGCTTACAAACAATGTCTCAAGTTTTTGCATTTAGAATTTTTGAGAAAACGCCTATAAACCAACTATTTGACAAGATGAATTTGAATATGTTAACTCAAGATATATCTAACCAATAGATTTTGTTTGAGTAATAACCGGACTGTAGTGGGCTTAGTTATAGGGTCTGATGAGAAGCTCAGGACCCCCAAACTGGTGGTGAAGACATTTCAGTCTGAACCGTTCAGCCGCATGGAGAGACTGAAATCATTGGATGCGGACTGGAACCTTTCCAGTTCTCTCTGAGTCTGGACCAGCTTTGCCCCTTTTTAGATGACCAGAGGGAGGTTTTCGACCTTGAGAATCTTCTTCATTGACCGGTTCAGGAGCAAGATCTGTGTACATAAAAAACAACACAAAGCAGGGTGGAAAATGCAAAAGCCCCTCATGTGAAGGGGCCGATTTTGCTCAATTTTTGAATTCGGAAATGTCGATTTCTGTGTATGGTGGAGAGACAGGGATTTGACCCCAGAGACCCCAGGAAAGGGATCAACGATTTTCGATACCGTCCCATTTCGACCGCTCTGGTATCTCTACAGGTTTGGGAGTGCAAAAGCAGTTACAATTTGGTTACCGGCAAAGTCTTTTATGTAAAGTCAACCATATTTGCCATGGGACATTTATCACCAGGACATTGGTCCCCGATAATATATTTGATACAGTATCCTTTAATCTTGTGTTTCCATTGGGTTTTTATATCTTTACCCACTGAATTGTCTGTATGATCTTGCAACATAAAAACTATGAATATCAATGGGATAACAAATCTATCCTGTCTTTATTATATAGGGTGTAAAAAACAGTTCCAAATGAGATTTGAAAAATGTATTTAAAAAACCTCAGACCAGAAATATATTTTATCGTATTTGCCTCTTTCTTTGGATTGATCATTTTATTGATTACCCCGCCTTTTCAGGCCCCTGATGAAATCAACCATTTCTACAGGGCCTATCAGATTTCGGAAGGCAATTTCATGGCGGTAAAACAAAACAACAGGTTGGGGGGGGACATACCGGTAAGCCTTGTAAAAATTACGGAACCGTTTTTGGGTTTGATCGGGAACATGCATGCAAAAACAAATTATAAGATTGTTTTTGAACAATTCAGTGTACCACTGAACAGCAAAGATCTAAAGTTTGTCGATTTCCCAAATACAGCCATGTATTCCCCGGTTTCCTATGTTCCCCAGGCAATGTCGATGTTTGTCCTCAGAACGCTCAAATTGCCTCCTTTATATATTTTCTATGGGGCAAGGCTGTTTACCCTGATATGCTGGATACTCATTCTTTTCTTTACGATTAGAGCAATTCCATTTTATAAGTGGTTCTATGTTTTTATAGCATTGTTGCCCATGTCGGTATTTATAAACATGTCACTAAGTGCCGATGTTGTGACAAATATGTTGTCTTTTTTCCTGGTAGTCTATATTTTAAGGCTCGCATACGCTGACATGCCCTTTACCAAAAGGAATTTCCTGATCATTGCTTTCCTAACGATATTACTTGCATCGGCAAAATTGGTATATTCCCCACTGATCATGTTGTTGTTTTTATTACCCCGAAGGAATTTTTTAAATAAGAAGGCATATTATATCCAACTTATATCACTATTCCTTATTGCCTTAGGGACGGTGGTATTCTGGTTATTCAGGATGGACAGTTCCTATTTACCGTATAGCATTTATAATGCGGGGTTTCGCGACAGCGTTACAATGACCAGGGATGCGGATATGCACAAGCAGATGGAGTATATATTCCATCACGGGTTTCATCTATGGTATGTTTTTATCAACTCTGCAGTAGAAACCTTTGATATGTATTTCCAGGGCTATATTGGTACTTTTGGCTGGCTTGATACATTTCTGCCAATGTGGTTTATATATGGATCTTATGTGGTGCTATTTTTTGTGGCACTCGCAGGCGGATCCCGGAATATTACCATTAAACCCCTTCATAAGAGCATATTGTTTCTGAGTTTTATCGTACTTGTCTGCCTGATCCTGTTATCCCAGCATTTAACTTGGGATGCTGTCGGATGCGATATCATCTATACCATTCAGGGAAGATATTTTATTCCTGTTTTTCCACTCCTATTCATGCTGTTGTATAATGCTAAATTCTCTTATCCCAAAATTGTAATTCCTTTGGTGATTGCTTTTTCATTCGCCAGTTTATCATTTACAAGTAATGCATTGTATAACAGGTACTATAATGCATCTGAATTTAAAACTGTATCAATCAATTGTGACTCTGAAACGGTTGATGCCGGCCATGGTTTCAAGACGAACATCCCATCTGTCTTTTTGGGAAATTCAAACACACAAAGCCGTGAAAAAGCAAAGTCAGGCGCGTTTTCATCCAAGCTTACCTCGAAAAATCAAGTTGGTTTTACCTATCCCCTGAGGAGTTGCCTGCGTGGCGATATAATCAATGTTGGCGTATGGAGGTTTGGGACGACTGGAAGCATCATCATCTCTGGAGAAATAGCAGATCTCTATATTGGTCCGATTGAATCAGTTGAAAAAGATAGCTCCGGATGGGAACATCTTTTACTCAGTTGCACTGTGCGCAAGAATCTGGGTAATAAGGAGATCAGCATTTTTATTTATAACAGCAGCAACGATTCCTCCTATTTCGATGACATGGTCATTGAATATCATAAATTCCAATAAAGCATTATCTTTTTGATATTATCTTAATGAGTGTCTTACATGTATAGTTTTTTCAGTATTGAACAAGTGGCATCAATTTTTTAAACGCTTCTATGTGCGTTTTTAATGCCATGATCCTCTCATTGATGGCTTTTACATTCTCCGTTCCTAAACGCTTTCGCAATTCAACAAACAATGAAGCATCGAATTGCGATTCATTGGTGAAACTTATAGCCAAGAAAGTGCTGCATATAGATGTTTTCGGGCATCTAGTCAACGGGGCAGAAAGAATACTTATGAATTACATTTTAACCCCGAAACTTGAGAATATTAGTTTGTCCCAGTCTGTTGTGAAGACTGGAACAAACTAATATTACCTATTCATAGTAAAGAAACCCTAATTTTATGGAGTTAATATCATACGTTTAGAATCTATTTCCGTGCCATCTGATATTAACGTATAAATGTACATCCCAGCTTTTAATTCAGTACCCCGGATGGTTACTGAACCTTGTCCCTGTGTCTTAATAGGGATGGTCTTCAACAAAGTGCCTTGCATATCGAAAATGTACAGCGATGATTCTAAAACACTTTCGGGTAAAAAATATCTAATTTCCGTTTTTTCGGAAAAGGGGTTAGGTGTATTTTGATATAAAAATGCGTTAGTCGTATTAACAGGTAATGATAAGTTATTTGTGCCCTTTGTATATTTTGTCCCATCTTTTATATCAGCGTTCATTATATTTTCAAGTCTAATTAAATTATTTCCTAACTCTTTAATTTTTAGACTTTGTGCATCTACAACATTTGATTGTTCTTTCATAGCTTCAACTAATAATGGAATCATGGAGATATAGTCCACGGAATAAAATCCGGACGAATCTTTTTTAACTAAATCTGGGAGTGCGTTTTTCAAATCCTGTTCAATAAAACCAAATTGTCGTTTACTATCAATATTTCTATTTTGTGTTTTTTCCGAATTTGAATTATTATTAGATAAATCAGTCTTTGAAAAAAAATAAGATACACCATTAAGCTTATCAATAATATTTCTTGAATTTTCAATTGGTTTTATATCCTTTTTAAATCTTTCATCGGATAATTCATAAAGTCTCTCGCAAAGAATATCTCCTGCAACTTCTAATTTGTATGACCATGCTGAAATCACCCCTATGCCAATATTTCCATTTGATTTAAGAATACTAAAATCACCATAAATAGCATCTGTGGTACGAATTCTTAAGGCATCTTTAAATGTAAAAATTCGTGCGTATTCATCCTGTTGTGAATCTTGAAAAATAACATCACCAGGATCAGTTGACTTAGCTCTAAGAATTAAATTATTACTCTCATTAACCAGTAAATTTCCACCTTTTATTTCAAGTCGCTCGTTAGGGGCAATAGTGCCAATGCCTACATTCCCATTAGATAAAATACTAATATCTCCTTCGTTACGAGGATCTATGTTTGCACGAAACCGTAATGTATTTGGAAAAGAGAAAATTCGTGCGTATTCATCACCTATTGAGCCTTGAAAAACAATATCACCAGGATTACTGTGGTTAGGATATAAACCAGCTCTAAGAATAATATCCTTACTGTCATTTTGCAATAAATTTCCACCATTTATTTCAAGTCTTTCTGATGGAGTAAGAGTTCCTATGCCTATATTCCCATTATTTGCTAATTTGAATTGGGCATACGCATTGATTGTAAACAAAACGACAAAGATTACTACGACTATTTTTTTCATGGCTTTTAGTTTTTAAGGGATATAAAATATTTTATTGATGACATTTTGTTGGAAGTAAAGTTAATACACTACCTAATGGTACGGTAAACTCTCCATTAATTTCAAATCCTTCCTGTGCTCTGAATGTGACGTTATCATTTTGTAACACTAGAGATGTACCATAAAATGTAATTGCTTTCCTAAGAGAATAATCATTAAATGTACCTGAATTAAAGTCAGTTATTGTTTGGGGGTTGTTGCAATTATCCATCTGTAATTTGTATGCCCTAACATAATCAACATACATAAAACCAGGAAAGTTATTTCCTGGAAGACCATATTCATGAATAAATCCCAAATCAAAAAGGATTTTCATGGCATGATTTGGAACGGAAGTTTTTTGCATACGTATAGGATTGTCATCATAATAAAAAATTATTTGATCAGGAGTCCACTCAATACCATATTTATGAAATGCTAAACTTAAAGATGGGGTTGGTGTATAACTGCGCAAAAGTTCTTCAGACTGTGTACAGTCTATACCCCGTTTATAGAAAATATTCGTTGTATATTCGAATGGTGTTTGTAAATCCGGCATACTATGTATCTCAATATCAATTTCATCATACCAGGGCTCGAGGGCACCACAATTAGAAGCAAAAAGCCAAAACGCAGGCATATAACTTTTTCCTGTGCTGGGAAAATAACAAGATGCCTCATAATATCCATAAAGGTATGTTGCAAATGTTTCTAATGCACCTGAGGAAATTGCTTTAGCAGGGCACAGATTATCAACTTCGGCTTTGAGTTCCAATCCTTGACCAGGTAAAATATTTTTTATACTGACTTTATCATGAGTAAAACAGAAATCTTTCCACTCAGGACGATAAGGGTATTCCCACACCCACCATATTGTTTCGTCTAAAGGAGTATTAAATTCATCAACAAACTTTAGGTTTACAATATCCCAATTTTTGTCGTTTGCTGGGGTTTGCCCAGTGACTGTTATCAGTACACTGAATAAATAAAAAATCAAAAGCAATCTTTTAAGTTTTTTGCACGTTTTCATTTTTTTACCTCCTTTATTTTAAGTTAAATCGCAAATATCGGTTGTAAAAGTCTGAAATGCAATTTTTAATAAAATCATTAAGCCACGGTTAACACTTATGGGAGTTTTCAAAGGTAGCAGAACATGCTCCACTGCCTTTGAAGTGTTTTCTTTCTACCACTCCCACCGAGAGGGGCATTAATCCTTAAATCTTCAGGAGCATTATTAGGTGTTATTTCTTTTGGATTACCTGAAAAGAGAGAATTATAACTGATAAATTAAGCTCCATTAAAGTGAACAAATTTTATACTCCCGAAAAAATTCGAACAAACCCTATCTGTTCCTCATTTTGATAATTTATCGTTTGCAATTGTAAAATACTCAATCCCCCCGCTCTTATGATCCCCACCTGACTTGCCAAATTTGTCCTGAATCTGAGGGTTGAACTTCGCCAGTTGATATTCACACCAAGCAATCATCTTTTTCTTGAACCGGTGAGGAGTTATGAATTTTCGTTGCGTAGGAGTTTTCTCCAAAAAATCGTTGTACAATTCAGCCCGGGGAATCGGAACATTCATGTTCTGCACAGACATTGAATTTATACATTCAGGACCTTCAACATTGAAATACTCCCCGGCCCAGGTGAGAAAATCTTCACCGATGAACTGGCGAAGCCGGCGCTGATCCAGGCGGTCCGTTGGTGGTTGGATCAGTCCGGAATGGTTATATCCCCAACCCTGATCGGCTGCATGGAAGTATAGCCTCAGGCAATCTGCCATGAAGTTGTAGAACAGGTTCCATTGCCGGTCATCCCATTCATCAAAAAAGTTGATTCCGAAATCATCAACCGGTTTGAAGTATTCATTGTAATAATCGCTGAAGGCGACCAGTGCCTGCCTGTCCTTGAATGAAGAGCTGCTCCCATTGATGGCGTGGTTGGTGGTGAGGTACATTTTGGGAGTATCGCGCTCGGAAAGGGTGTATTTTTTCTGGCCCTTGGAATTGACTGTCAGTTTTCCGGTAATGATCGGAAAAAAGAATTCGAAGTCGATGTTGGCGCGAACGTCATCGAGGAAGATGCTGTCTGTTTTTTCCGATACTTCCTCAAAGATGAATGGATCATTTTCCAGATCCTTCGATTTAGCGCCAATATAGCACTGAGGGATCACTTCTCCAATGGCAAAACCAACGATTGATTTCCCTGTACGGCCGTTGCTTTCACCAACCTCACTGAGTTTTCCATCCATGGCAATGACGGCCTTCTCGCAGGATTTATCCCGGTATTTATGAAGCAAATACCCGATGGCTGTCATTTTTGATACCATATGGAGATTGGTCTCCATCTTTTCCTCCATGGTACGCCGATCCTGATCAAGTTTTTTCCTGGTCTTTTGATCCTGGATTTTATACCAGAAAAACTCACCGGTATTGTACACAAACCGGGCAAAGTGGCATTCTTTGGCCTCTTTGGTGAATTCAACATGATACTGACCTATTGCAGATTCATATTCCATAGGGTCCAACTTGTGAGCCAGGATATAATCAAGATCAATCTGGCCCACCTTTACCATCACCTTGCCGATCAATGCTGCATCAAAATCATTTACCTTGTCACGCCACACATAATTTTGCAGATCACTCAGCGGTTTTTGCTCAATACCGCCGGCGGTGATCTTCCAATAGTTGTTTTTGAAGAAAAGATACTGGTGGCGCTTGTCGGCATATTCGAATACAGGTTTAACGAAGTCGATGTTTCCCAGGGAGTCGGGACCGAAATACATCTTGTTGCCGCGATACAGCATGTCCATGACTTCAACCATCACCTCCTTATTATTGGTGGCCAGGATTGCTTTGCTGAACTCCATGATGTAATCACGTACCTGGTAAGCTTCAACGATATGCACAATTTTATCGATGATGTGACAAAGAGCATACTGTCGTCCGGCCATCTCGATCCGGCCGAAACCCCGCCGGTGCAGAAAATTGTACGCATACAGATAGCGGAAGCGATACTGGGTGTATTCATTTCCCTTACGATCCTGCTTGGCCATTGTTTCCCAAAACTGTTCATCCTCCTGCAGAGGTTGAGTGGGCACCAATTTACCGGCTTCATCAAACTTCCATTTATGTCGCCCGATATCGAATTCAGGGATATTCTGAAGGATATCCCGGTATTTGGTGGCAAATGAATTGGAGTCCTGGAGGCTCCAGAATTCAAGCAGCTTGAGATCTGAAACCGTGGTGATTTTATTGATCTGGATGAATTTTCCTTTGCCATCCTTTTCATTTATGGAAGTCTTGACATCATTGAACAGATCGGTTTCGCGTTCCTTCAGGGAACCGGCCAGCAGATCATCAATACCTTTTTCATACACAGGTATTGATTCATCCCTGAGGATGTAAGCGAAGTAAATTTCCAGGTAGATGCCAAGGTTGACAAAGGTTTTAAAGTAGTCCCGGTAATTGCGAACAGCCCAATAGAATGAGTATGGCCGCTGATCAACCCGGGCGCCGGGCTTCAGGTCATTGCTCAGGGAATCCCAATCTGCATCGAGGACGAATATCACCTCTTCAACTTTGCAGGCCTGTACGATAAGTTGCAGCTCGTAGGGCAGTTTATTGTTGTGTCCGATGTTCTGGATCCCCATCACGCCTACCGACATCAAACCATGCTTGCTAGCCTTGATGGCTTTCTTTTCTCCCTCCTGGATAAATAATCGGGAGATCACCCGGCGATTACGATAAGCCTCCCGGATATTTTCCGGAAAGAAAAGATGGGATCCCGAACCGGCAGGAGATGAATACTTCATCGGCCGGCCATTTTTATCGTGGTGCAGATCCTGGTTCTGCCACCGCATCCGGAATAGGTGTTCCTGTTTGTTGCCTTTTGGCTTGGTAAACATGACCGGCTTCCCCTCCAGGTCATAATACCAGATGATCATGTCATCACCTGGTACGATCTTACCGTACTGATCCCGGGTACCGGCCTCAAAAACATCAACTACTTTCTTGGTTTGGTCATTCACATAAACTGTCGCCTTCTGATCAGCATCGGTAAGGCCACTGGATGAAAGTTGCCGGTCCCTGAAGGTAGGTTCTTTCTTGCCGTTTTTCTTCTGTGGTCCCCTGGGCTTTTCTTCCTCTTCCAGAACTATCTTGTATCTATCGGCCAGGTATTTGATTGCATCCGGATAGGTAACATTCTTCCTGTCCATGATGAAATTGACTGGTGATTTCCCCCCATACTCGCATTGAAAGCATTTGTAAATCCCCTGGGATGGAGTAATGATCAGGCCTTTTCCTTTGCCAGATTTGCCACAGTTCGGGCATTTGGCATAAAGGCTGGAGCCGGATCGTTCGAGTTTGCAGAAATCTCCAATTACATCTTCAATTTTGGAAACGGATAATATTTTCTGGATGCAATCCTGGGTTATCTTCATGTTGTGGTTTGGGGAATGGATGTGGATGCTGACATTAAAATATTACTCGATTCCCTTTTACAAAAAACAACCATATCAAGGATTTTGCTTTCGCAAGTCATGAACGAGGAATTTACCGCCACCGGGAGGATCTTGCGCATGTCTTCCTGCAGTGCCAGGATTACTTTGCAGATTTCTGGCAGGGTTTTGTCATCCAGCCATTGAGTATATTTTGCGCAGCGCTCCAATGCCTGAAGTTTTTCCTCCTTCTTGTAAAAATCATGATGGCCGGTTTCGAGCAGCGTCCGGATATGTTTAACGTAATCGGCGAACATGATCAGGATGAAGGTTCTTTTACTTGAGGTGATATATTCACGGGCATCGCGCTGATCCGTAAAGCTGCCCCGGTCGGTTTTCGGGCCACGGCCAAAATCCCATTGAATTTCAAAAGAGGTGATCCCGGTCTGCCGGCACACCTCAAAGGTTTTTACTTCGAATATCTGCATTGAATCAACTTTTAAACCGGTTCATGAATTCCTGAATTATTTCTGAAGAATTACCTGGCGAGGTCGTTTTCATTTTTTTGCCGGAAGTTGGATTCAACACAGATTATCCGAATATTCTGTGAAGGTGGAAATTTCAGGACCGGAATATCCGGGCTTTCAACTTAGCATTCCATGCTTCTAGTTCATCACGGTAAGCAATCGCCTCATCGATCACCAGGGGGCTAGTCCTGGGATTATCCGGGGAAAGAACTGACCTGATATAGCTGACGGATGGTGCCTCTTTGCTTCCATGTTTTTTGACAAGCCGGGCACGGATTTTAGTAAAACTACCATAGGGTAACCCTTCATTCAGTTTGATTAATAACTCCTTGTCTATTGGCATATTTTTCTTGTATTTTTTGAATATTTATGGAATATTATTGAAAAAAATGTTGCTTCTTTGTGCTATCTTTGTGTAAGAGTTGTGCCAACTTTGATGCAAATCCTTTTTTTTAAGGGGGTGCAAAAGTATAACATATTCCGTTTATTGGTTTAATATTTTACGCTTTAACGCTATTTAGTTACGTTTTAAATATATTATGCTGGAATACAACAAAATAAAGTCTGAGATCGAGCAAAGGAATTTTAACCTCAAATATTTTATTCCAAAGTACACTGATATGAAGCCGGATGGTTTCAGACTTGCTTGTGAGAATGGAACTTTGAAAGTCAGGACGTTGCAGGCAATCAGTAACACTTTAAAGCTCCCGATGTCGTACTGGTTCCTGGAAGAGGACAAAGCCCTCATGGCTGAAGGTGAAATTCAATACGGGGAAACTTTCCCGGAAATTATCAAGCGGCTCAATGCACTACTTGAGGAAAGCATGGATGACAAACGAAGGATGAAAAGGGAGATTGATGAGTTGAAAGAGAAGCACGGTTATAGGAAAGTGGGTACTTGAGGATTGTAAGGTAGTTTCCCTAACTCCCATAACAAGAAATCTACATTTATATTGCAAAAATTACTGATAGTTTCAACATGATAAACCGGGATAATTTGACCCAAATAGGGGAGGGTGTTTCGGGTGAAATGTGATTATTGAAAAGAACTAAGCGTTAATTACAGTGATGGAAACTGCTATAAACCTTAGATAATTGAGTTGATAATTGAGACAAAAACTGAGACAAAAACTGAGACAAAGCCACTGAATACGGCATGAATATTTTCAAGAAATAGTTTTTAACATTCTGATTCTCAATAGTAGGGGTTTTTAAATAAAGTCCTGTCCCCGCTACTTCCGAAGATTCCTCACCATTTCTGGTGGGGAATTCTTTTTTCTGCTCTTCCAAAATCCTTATATATTCTGCCTTTACTGCGAACAAAGCATTGACTTTTGAAGTTAGATATTGCCTGTTTTTGACATCGACTATTAATCCATCAGGAAACACCATTTCCTGTATGATCTGTTTACCTGTATAATTTGATGACTCCCAGTATTTACTGGCATTCTGTGTGAACTCGATAGCCTTCTGAAGGTTATTTCCCAAGTTAGATACATCCACTGCGGGTGATTTGTACTTTTCATTAAGGGCCGCAATCTCAGTCTCAATTTTACGGAGGAGCTTTTCGTAAATATCCTTTGGCGGGATATTTTCCAAGTAATATTTCTCCTGAAGCGTATCTCGTTTCTTTTCCAAGTCTGCAAGCTGGTGGTTGTAAATTTCCACTTCATTATTCTGGGTTTTTGATGAAGAATCTATTAATTTCTTCATCTGGCAAGTGAACCCACCAATAAACCTTGGGTTTAAAATATACTCGTCAAGTTTCGAAATGAAGAGTTCGTGTGCGCCTATGTTGTTATTTTGACGTTTGGATGTAACTGCATTAATTGAAACCCCATGACCTTTTTGACATTTATAATAAGTACGGTTGCCCTTTCCTTCATAACCAGCCAGTTTTTTGTTGCATATCGGGCACAATAAAGTTCCGACCAAGGGCCGCATTGGTACATTTTTTTTAATCTTATAGCCCTGATGGTTTGCTTCTACGATCTTTTGAACTTTTAAGAATACTTCCTTCGTTACCAGCGGTTCCCAATTACCTTGGACTGAATTCTCCCCAACCAATGAGTTCGTTTGAATCCCGCAATAGAATGGATTTCGCCACATACTTGAAAGCTGCTGCAATGATATATCCATACCCAACGCTTTCAACTTTTTCCTAATCTCGAAGTCTTTTATGTATTGAATCTTCCATGACCAAGCCAACCTCAGTTTTTTACCTTCCTCGTTGATCAGAATTTCTTGTACAATGGCTCGCTTTGTGAAATCTTTTACACGGGGCCCATGATGGTCGAACCCTCGTGGGACAACTCCAAGGTAAAACCCAGCTTGAACAAATCTTACCATTCCAGGTATCGTATGTTTCAACCGTTCAAAATTATCTCTGCGAGCATCAAGAAGTTTTTCAAAAATGGCTAATTTTCCCTCTTCCGTAACTGTACTTAAGCCTGATGAGACTTCGATGAGGTGCACATTACACTCCGTAATAAGTTGCTCCAGAATGCCCACAGCACTTCCTCCAGTTCGAGAAAACCTGTCAATAATATGTACCAAAATCCCAAAGGGTCTATCCTTTGTTGTCCTGACTTTGGCTATAAGATCATTGAATTCCTTACGGGTAAAGTCCGATGAGGCTGATTCATGAGTGTTCCCAAAAGTTTCGGTAATCTGATATCCATGTTTTTCTGCAAATAGCCTGTTCTGTTCTTTCTGATCACCAAGGCTATAATTATCTTTTTGCTTTCGTGACGATACCCTCGTATACGACCAAACCTTGTTATTGACAACCTTAGGTCGATCCTGTTTGTTCTTTTTAATAAACCTGTTAAATACTGATAAATCTGTCATTGTTCTAAAATTATTTTTTGTACTGAAACGCAAAGGTCGAATAGCTGGTCAGCTAAGACCTCAAGTTCTTCGTCTGTCATACCATCCAATTCAGGAAGCTGTTTCAGTTCCCTTACTGTGATTTTCACATGTTTGTAAAGGTCATAATAAACATCATCATTTTTATTAAACATTGATTTGTAATCATTTTTTTACCGTGTCCGCCTGTGCGGTGGGCGTGTATACCCCCGTCAAACTGGGGGCTGGGTATAATAAGTAGACCTGTTATTACAACAATTCGATCCATATTATTTTCTTATATTCTTTGCATTGCACCATTCATCAAGGTTATAGAGTTTGATAAAAAGCTCCGCAACAAACTTTAATAACTGCCCGTTGGCGGATAGCCGACCCACACTTTCGCCATACAAGGTCTTTACAAGAAACTTCACAGCATTGCTTGTATTTTGATTATGTATTGTTTTCACCTTGGCGATAATTTGATGCTTGGGTTGAACGGATAAGAATGCTATCTTTTTCTGGCGGGTAACGTTCTTCTGGTTGTTACTTCTAAAATCAATCATTTGGTCAATTACCAAGCTAAAAATCGATAACAGATACTCAGGATCATCCAGCATCATAGGATCGATCTGGAACCTGTTTGCCTCGCTATTAAAAAGGCGTATCTCACAACGGTATACTGTTGATGTCCTGAAGACCTTTGAGTATAACTTTCGCAGATATGGTTTATATGGCATTTCTGGTTCGTGCGTCTTGTCATAAATCATAACCATCCTTCTACGCTTTTTAATCGATCCTATGGTTGTTTCCGTTTCACTTCGACCAAGACCTCTCACTCGGTATTGTTTTTCATGTATGAAGGTAAAGCGTGATTTTCTGTTATACATATATTTGAATCTTGATACGATATCCACTTCTGTATCATAGGCTATATCCAGTCTTTCATAACTGTGAAACTCGAACTGTGCTTTATAAACGGTGAGGAAATCGCTGGTCAGATGTTTAATTAGGGCCGCAATTTTCTTCTGGTACAAGTACCAGTTTAATATTCGTAAAATGACAATATCATTTTTTAGATAAAATGGATTTCGGATTGGACGGGAGAAGAGATTGCCAATGGGCTGGTTATTCATCATTATATCAAAGCTATCATGAAACTTTGGACTGTATATTGTTTTGGCTTTTTGGATAGATAAACCCTTTGAAAATTTATATATACATGCAGATGAAAGCTGGATTCCTTCGAGTCTGAAACGTATTTCCACGGAATCTGGATTTATAATAAACATTACTCATATCATTATTTTTTGAGGGCCCTTTGCCGAGGGCCCTTTGTTTATTCTTTGGGACTCAAACCGCTAATAATATGTTCAACGGCTATGAAGTCCAGCAGATATCTGTTTTTATATGTGACTTTTTGAATTTTAAAAAGCTCAATCAGGCGGTGGGTCTCAGCCTTGTTTTTTTTAAGAATTCCCATTAATGTGCTGACATCGATAAAGGTCTGGTTTGTTGTTGTGTCAAAATATTGGATCATATTTTTTGGATTTTTTTCTTATATATAAAATTCTGGACGGTTTGTTTAAAAAAAATTTGGCGGCCCCGATAAAAAAAAGTTTAAACTTTTTATTTTTTTAGTGATATAATAGAATTTTTGCCTCAGGATGTAGACTGGTTCAAGTCAGATAGAAAGTATCGGATAATAAAAATGTTCAGGATTGGGGCCGCATGAATACCTACTAATAATTCGCTCCTTCCCTTAGACAAACCTACCCCTTAGGACATAGCCGTCAGGTTAAGGCCAGGTTTTTAAGTATTACCAAGGGTTTGAGTTTGT
>JBMOIP010000063.1:0-24387 GCA_049317265.1 Bacteroidales bacterium | reverse complement strand
TAGTCGGTAACCGAATGGTCAAAACCGCTTACGGCATATTGACTGTATGCCGACACGATGATGATCCGGGGAGGGTTCTGTAAAGATTCAAGAAATTGCAACCCTGAAAACTGCTCCATCTGGATATCAAGAAAAACCAGGTCGACCGGATTATCCTTCATAAAAGAAATAGCCTCAAGCCCGCTGTTGAAAGACTTTAGTAAATTCAGGTGAGGCACCTGCCTGATAAACCCCTCCAGTTTTTCAACAGCCAGCGGGGTGTCGTCAATAACAATGCAATTAATGTTCATGGGTGGTCACGGTTAGGGTTACATTGAAAGTGCCATTCTCTTCTTTAATGGTTAAGATATGCTTCCCGGGATATAGCAGTTCAAGCCTTCTCCCAACGATGGCAAGCCCGATGCCACTTGCATCGTCCTTATTGATCCTTTGGGCGTTATCGGATATGTTAACTGATTCAAATATAACACGATTGCCGGTAATTGTAAATGAAATTCGAATCGCAGCCGGGGTGCTTTTATCCGTACAATGTTTAAATGCATTTTCCACAAACGGGATAAATAACATAGGCGCAATTTCGATATTCCCGGGATTGCCCAGTACTGAAAAGCTGACAAGTTCCAGGTTCGCATGTTGTATTTTTTGCAGGTCGATATAGCTTTCAATGTGGCTGATTTCATCGGGCAACCTTACCCGGGCAACATTTGTATCATAAATCATATACCGTAAAATATCCGACAGTTTCAGCAGGGTTTGCGATGCTTTTTCGGTATTGCTTTTTATCAAACTGTCGATGTTGTTCAGCGTATTGAATAAAAAATGGGGATTGATCTGGTTCTTAAGCAATGCCAGTTCGCTTTGGAGGTTTTGCTTTGCAAGTTTTTCAGCCTGGAACCAGCGCTCGAGGAGACAAAAGAAAAACCCCGAAATGGCATAGAACAGCGTGATCAAATAGGTCAGGCTGAGAAAATAGTTGTAACTCCAGCTGACCATAAATACCACGAAACTTGAGAGTTTTGCGATGGTGAACGGGGCGATTATCAAAAACAATACAGGTAAAAGATACTTGCTGAAACCTCTTTTAGACAATACTTTCGGTGAAAAATACCAGTAGAACAGGTAGAAAATGACAGCGGGATAAATAATATACCAGACAACATTCACAACAATGTTGGTTAAATTTGAAAGGCTCCATGCGTTGCTTCCCATGTCTGGCCGCAGGAATAAAGATTGGAAGCTCTCAAACAGGATCTGAAGATAGTTTTTCGAATTATTGGCCATGCCAAAAAAACTATCCGCCTGCCCCGCCCAGGTATACAATGTAAAGGTCAGGGGGATCAATACCCAAAAACAGGCATGCAAGGTTACTCTTACTGATTTTTTCATGGTTTTGAACTTAATGGGTTAAACATGAAACAAAGATCAGCCGGTGAGCGACAACATAAAAATCCGTTTAACGAACACGATTGTTTTATGCACCAACATTAAGAGTTTAATAACAACCTTCGATTTGCCCGAACCATCCTGCTTTTTATTCTCGTATCCGGACAACCCTCCATGGGTAAATAATACAAACAATGTAAATAATGCAAACAATGCAACAATGCAAACAATGCTGGTAATGCAGGTAATGCATACGATTCAGGCTCATGAACAGCATCGGCAATATCAGATAAAGATAGTGAGAATTACTGCCGAACCGGGCAAAACAAATAACCTTTAATAAACTATGTCTAACCGGGAAGCGCAAAATTAACCAATGGCTTTTGACCGGTATTCGATGGGAGTGAGATTGGTAAATAATTTGAATTGGCTGTTGAAAGCTGATTTTGAGTTGAACCCGACCTGATAAAGAATTTCAAGGATGGTGAGGTCTCTGTGTTTTGAATCCGACAGGATCACCATGCTCTCCCTGATCCGATACTCAAGGATATAACTTTTAAAATTCTTTTTAAACGTTTCATTGATAATTTGAGAAAGTATCCTTGGATTTACCTCGATTTCACCAGCAAGGGATTCCAGCGAAATTTCAGGATTCAGATAGGACTTATGGGTCTCCATAACGGAGTTCAGCTTTTGCAGGTAATTCGATTTGTCAGCTTCTGTAAGCTTATTGTTTTTGTACTTCGCAATGATGTAGTAAATATCCGGTTCAAAAAGGAGCACGAACATGATGGTATTGACAAATAAAAAAGCAGCCAGGGCATAAATGCTCACGGTATAGGCACACCAGCCTGGTTTCCTTACAATCATATATAAAGCGAAAGAGTTTAAATTCACGATCCAGATAAGGATAAAGCCAATCAGCAAAATCTGAAGCCACTTGTTATGAGTGGAGAGAAACATGCGCTTAAAAAATCCTTTGGAGCCGGTTTTTGCTGATCTCATGGCCAGCAGGGTTATTGCGATATAGGTGAGGTTATGGGCCAGGATCAGGATGGTGTCAACCAGGTCAACGACCGATTCCCAGATGATCCAATGATTTTGTGTCCTGAAGTAAATCAAAAGGATGGGTATTGTCGCGGCAAATGGTAAAAAGTGAGCGGTCACGCGGTAATCGAAAAGATCCCTTTTTTTCAAAAATGATGTGACATAGAGGTAGATAAATGGACCGATCAGAAATGAAGTCTGCCGGACAAGGAAAAGAGATTTATGCCAATCCAGGAAGTATTGCCAGGCAAAGGAACTTGTTGCGAAAGAGTAAAAGATCTGAAGGGAAAAAACCATCAGAAGGAGCGCCAATATTTTATTCTCAAGGATAAAGCCTCTTTTATTGGCAAAGAAGAACATGGAGAGGATCAATGTCAGGAAAACGCTGATAATGGTCAGGATCGTAAAACAAATGAAAGCCATATGGTTGTTGAGTGTCAGGTGACAAACTTAAACTACATTCCGCCGGAAAAGAAATCAAATCGGTCAAATCATGTAAATTTCCGATAAGGAATATTAGAAACATGATGTAAGGATGGTGCGAAAAATTGGCCGGATGAGCGTGGTCAAAACGAGGCTTGTTTCCACAAATGAGATTAAAAGTAATGTCGATAATAGGAAAAGGAGTTATCTTTGTCCTTGTGTCTTATTAAGTCTAAATACAAATGAAAAATATCTTCATCAGTTTCATACTTCTGGGTCTGTCAGTTGTATCTTTTTCACAGACTTCCTATCAGTATTCATGGAAGTACTTCACAACAGGGAATACAGGGATTTTGGGCGACTATTCCGAGGCACTCTGGATCGATCACGAAGGCAATCCATACATTGCAGCCTACACTCCCGGCTGGGAGGAGGGGGGATTTTCCAGGTTTATTCAGCAAGACAACCGGTGGGTTAATTATTCGAATGTTGAATTCCCGGTATTGGGCAGTACCAGCGATGTTGGTTCATCACGAATATCCGATATTGCTGAAGATTCCGGAGGAATCCTTTGGATGGCAACCTGGCGGGGAATCCTGAAATTTGATCCTTCGGCCGGGGGAAGTTCTTTAATGTTCTGGGATGCGAATAATTCCTTGCACCCGGGCGGAAGGACCATGGATATTGATGTGGCGCCCGATAGTTCAATATGGGCTGCTGTTTTCTATTCCAATTGGGGTCAGGGAGGTTTAATCCACTTTGATCCGGTTGCAAATACATGGCAATACTGGGGTTACGGTTCAACAGCAAACAACTGGCCCGACCTCATTGGTTTTTGTGAACATCTGTCAATTCAGGTAAAACCTTCAGGCGGTTATACGGTTTGGATTGATGGTGCCGGCTGGAATACGATGATAACCTTTGACAGTGATACACAGCTTTTTACTTTATTACCACAGAATAATATGGCGGGTGAAGTGGTTGCCCTTCCCGGGAATGATTGTATTGACGGACAGGGGAATCTATGGGCATTGCGATACACAGCTCCAGGCAACCCTTTCTCTCTCGATTACCGCAAACCTGATGGAACCTGGATAACACCCGCCCAACCGGCATCCGTGATATCGGATATATGGGTGTTTAAGGCATTCGGCAATCATGAAGCGCTGATTACCGGTATAAACAACGAGGTTTTTCAATTTAGCGGCAGTTCCTGGCTAAGCAAAGGGATTTGGCGTGAAGGCGCTTACAGCTATGCCCTGGATATTGATAACCAGGGAAATATCTGGGTCAGTGGTGTTGAAGGAGCCGCAAAGCGGGATGTGGCAACAGGTCAGTGGCAGCGCCACCGGATAACAAACTCATCCCAGATAGATTATTTTGTGGATGATTTAACCATTGATACTGATGGCAATGTGTGGATGACTGGCAATGCAGGTCCGGGTGTCGGGGGTTTTCAAAAATTCAATGGAACAAGCTGGACCGGATTTAATGAACAAAATTACGGGTTAGGCTACCCGTTCCCTTTCCCGACGGATAATGCCGAGGCGATATGCTACCGCCCGTCAAACGGAACCATTGTGATAAATCCAATGTTCAATAACCTGCACAGCTGGAATGGCTCATCTTACAGTTCGCTAAACTATGGCAGTTCAAAATCAAGGGGACTTGCAGAAGATACGCAAGGCAGGTTATGGAGCCTCGGTGAAAACCAGGGAGTCTCCTGGTATAATGATGCCAGCCAGGTATGGTCCTCCGTGCCATTTTCTGGAACGGGCAATGGGATCCGGAAAGATCCGACAAAGCCAGGGACCGTTTGGGCCTGTTCAGGATACGAGGTTCTGAGAACAGATGGAATCTATCATTATTCCAAAGTTGTTGACGACTTCCAGGAACTAAATCCCCAAAGTGATGTTCTGACAACAGTCATACCTGCACCTGATGGGATCTCCTGGGTGGGTTCAAACAAGGGATTATTCAAACTGAATGCCAATAATAACACATATCAGTTCTTCTCGCCCGCAAATAGTGCAATCCAGGGTGAAAACATAACACCACTTGCTTACAGTCCCGACGGGCTCGTGTGGTTCACCAATTTTTCAAGTACAGATACCACGAGAATTGGATTATGCTGGTTTGACGGGACTCAATTTGGTGTTTTTCCTGTTGAAGCAGGCGGATTGCCACATGCCCAGATTCCCGATATGGAAGTAAAAGTAACTCCCAATGGTTATGAGTTGTGGATGAGTTGTTTAAGCCGGGGTATTGCTGTGCTTAATGTTATCACATCCCCGGTTGGAATTACGCAACCTCCGGTTTCGGAACCCGGCCTGTTATTAAAGAACTTTCCAAATCCGGTGTCAGGAAGTACTATTTTGAGTTTTTCTCTGATTCATGCAGGACTCATCAACCTTACTATTTATGACATCAATGGCAAACCCGTGCGTGAACTGGCCCGGACCTTTTGTAAATCCGGAAGTTCTGAAATAGAATGGAACGGATGCGATTACCAGGGCAACCGTGTTTGTTCTGGAATTTATACTTGCCAGCTAATCCAGGGTAATTATTCAAAATCTGTTCTGATTGTTGTTCAATAATGTGAACAGCCTGCCTTCTGTGTTTTGAAATTTATTCAACAGGATTGATTGTGAAAAGTCACCTGCCTGAAACCGGCATCATAGATTGGGGCTATGTTCACAAGTAACAGATCCAGATCGCCATCATTGTCATAATCGGCCCAGGTGATTGACCGCAGATTAAATCAGGATGGGCTATTCTGGAACTTATAAAGTAAAAACAGTTCGAATTGTTCCGAAATCAACATTTCGATTGAAAAAGCCAGGACAACCCCCGAACACAGAGCCGGCAGATCCCGGTATGTAAATCACCTGAAGACAAATAAAAGTCACTTAATATACTCAAATAAAAATTTGTATATTTATCGTTATATATAACACAGGATATGAAAACATTTTCCAGGTTACTTCTTATTTTTATGGCTTCGATGGCGCTGTTCTCCGGGTGCAGTAAAAATGAGGCAACTGTTGAACCGTCGGGGCCTGATATGGTCACGCTGAAATACAACTACAAACTGGCGGTTATGGATGCTAAAACCGCTGAACCATGGGAGATATTCCGGAGCCTGGTGGGGATAACTTATTATGGCGATAGTATGGCAGGACAGGGAAATCTTAGCTGGTCAGCCGATTCGGCTGGAAATATGCGACTACTTGTGGTATCCTGGATGAAACAGAGTTCCACACAGTTCTGGCCATTGGGGCAGACATTTAAAACGAGTAACAACCAGGCTTATATGTCATGGATAACCACTGCGCCTGAGATAGCCGTTTTTTTGAAAAAAAACAATTTTGCAGACCAGTCATCCTTACACCTGCGTATTGCACAGGTGCTGGGGATGCCTCCCGACAGCCCGAATGATTATTTCGTCGAATTCTGGGTTTACCCCCGGAACCTCTTCCGCCCTGCACCGGATCCGGATATCACTGACCATGAAGCCGATCTCTATTTCCCATCGAATGCCACCCAAAAACACAGGAATTGGTTCGTGAATGAGATTGCGAACAAGTATGACACCTCAACAACTCATGCGTTTCCCTGGACCCGCATGGGTTATACCTATGACTGGGCCACCCCTCTTCATCCTGTCGGAATGAGCGAATTTGTGGTGGATACGTCTTCGCTGGTTACGGTAAAAGCAATATACTCTTCGTGGGAGTATTACCAGCTGGTAAGATGATCAGTTTTGTCCGGTTAACCTGAAATCCTTTTTTGCTGTAAGGCTTTAAGCAATTTCCATGCGCCAAAGCCTGCCACAACCACAAGTGCACCGGCCAGTCCGCCATCGATGGGGGCCCCGTTTCCAACAGGTCCGTTACCGCCCTCATTCGACGAAGCGGGTGGAGGCGGTGGAGCCTGTGCAAAAAGAGTGAACGTTGTTACAGTAAAAATAGCAGCGAAAAAGATAAGTCTCGTTTTCATGATGGTTTACTTGTTGATGACTTTTGTGATAAAATTCCGGCCTGCTGAAGAAACGCTTACAATGTAAATACCCTTTGCAACTGGGGCTTCAATGCTGATGATCCCCTCCAGCGATTTTTCCTGGATGCGGATGAGTTGTCCCAGCATATCATACACCGTGATATGGGCAGGATGCCCCTGCATGAAGGGTATGTCAAGGAATACCATGCCATTGCTGATAAAGGCTTTGCCCTGAGGGGAAACAGTTGCCCCGATCCCTTCCGGGTAGCCGAAGATCAGGCTGAATCTATTTTCACTGTTGGCGGGATGATGGGCAAACTCATAACTGCTGTTCTGCCTCAGATCGGTCACCGACCCGTTGAGGTGATCCTGAAGCCGCAACGGGAGAGATGAGTCAAAACTTTCAATACCTGAAACATTAAGGATTACTTGCCCGGCATGGCTCGTTTTAAAGTCAAGGGGAACGATCAGTGAGCCTGAAGGAGGAGGTAGCCTGTTGATGCTCAGCCGTGAAGTTCCTTTTTCAGTCCAAAGCTGCGGAGCCTCTTCCAGTCCCCACATCTTGAACCCGTCGAGTTGCGGGTCGAACCCCGGGCCGGCAGAACTGTCGAAGCCCACAAAGGTCTCATCATAGTAATTGTTCGATTGAACGGTAATCATGAGGGTATTGGCCTGGCTTGATTTATAGAATGGCTGTGTATTGTGAATACAGGCGCTGTTGTTCATTGTCAGCACCGGGGAACCGCTGGCCATGACAATGAAAGCCTGTCCGGCCGGCACATAGGAGTTGCCTGAAAGGGTGGTGTAATTTCCAGTTAAACGGTTCCATATCCAGGCTGTTGCGCCAATGTTGCTCTTTAACCATCCTCCCGATGCGCCCCAGTTGATGGCCGATGGATAAGGATTGGGAACCAGGTTAAAGGTATAAGTGCCGCCATAGGAAACCTCGGGACTGAAGGAACCGGTGTTCAGGTTCCCGGTGAAGGTATAGGTTTTGGAAGGTCCGGGATAATAGATCATATAACCGGAGAGGCATGAAAGCGGAGTGGTAGTGGCTTCACCCAGGTTGACCCATTTGCCGTAATAGTTGTTATTCGTGGGCTCGGCCTGCGTTGGATCAAGGTTGTAGAGATAAGATCCAAGGAATAGGCTGGATGTTGGATTGGCCTTGTAGACAGGGATGGAAACGAAATGATAAATGTTGTCGGTAAGGGTAGCGCTTCCGGTGATGTACCTTTGAACTGTTGCCGCTACAGCTGAAGAGGCCTGGATGAGCGAGCCGGTTCCGTTTTCGTCGCTGCTGATCACAAGCCCGCTGTTACCCGCGCTGTTGGTGAGGGTGCCGTTGACCGTGAGGGCTTTGGCCGGATCGATTGTCACTACAGCCCCCGGCTGAATGGTCAGGCTATTACAGGTGGCCGGACTTGCCACTGCCTGTGTTATATGGGGCTGGTTGGCAGGGGCAGAGGGGATGGTTACATTAGACGACGCCAGGGGTAGGGAATTCAGGTCCCAGTTCTCTGCAACTGACCAGTCGGTCGAAGAAGATCCCGTCCACGTAAGTGTGTTGCTCTTTTCCCAGGCTCCCATCTCGGGAGATGAACCTGATCTGGCGGATCCTCCGTAATCGGTAGTCACACCCGTTCCAGTTGCTGCCGGTAATAAGGTTGAAGGGATATAATTCCCCGCATTCGTACCTCCGGCATTGGCAAAAGAAGGATTCAGGTTCAGGCTTTGCGCGTCGTTTCCGGTAACACCACTCACGATGGGAACTGCACTCTTATCTCCCCCGTAATATCCAAGGGTTCCACCCGTTCCGGTAACATAGTAATCATTGTAATTACAGGTGAGGTTACCCCCTGTATTTGCAATATACATGGCATAGTGTTTCCCCGAAGCCCCGCTGTTGGAGCGGGCATTGAAGAAGATGTTATTCCTGTAATTCCTGGTATTCGCCGTGGTGGAGTTATATAATCCTGCGCTCTTCAGAGAACCTGAAGCCGGAGATCCTTTAAGATATACGGAATTGAAATAAACATTGCTTGTTCCTGATGAATTTCCGTCATAAATGCCGTAAAGATTTGTTGTCGTGCTTCCTCCCAGGATAATAATATTATTGGAAAAGGTTGCAACTCCGTTAGCGATTTTGATTCCATCTATGTTGGCAGCGTTGCTGCCTGAACTGACATTTAGTTCGGAAATTAAATTGCCTGTCACAGAACTTGCAGTAGGCTGACCGTAAAAATAGATCCCTGCAACATGCCCTGTAAAGGAAGCATAAGAGTTGGAAATATTATAAATTGTGTTTCCTGAGATTGTATGTGAGGTATTGTATCTGCTGACAAAAGCTATTCCGGCCGCTGATATGAAAGGATTGTTTAAATTACCGGGATCACAATCGCTGGCCGCATTTGCGTTGGCAATGGTCAAATGATGTATCAGGTTACCCGATACTATCGCGGTAGGCTGATTTATAAAGATTCCATACATCTGCCCGTAAACAGTCGTACTGCTGTTGGTCGTTCCGTTGGTAAGATTAGCAACCGTATTGTTAATTACATTAACAGTTCCTGAATTACCGTTACAACTTATAATCCCCCATACCTTTTGGGCATCAGTGGTTGAAACAGAGGTCGCATGGATGCTGTTGGATGTCGAAATACTGCCGATGGTATTGTTACTAAGAGAGCAGGAATTACCATTGGAAGCAAAGAAGATCCCGTAAAAATTTGTTGCATTGGCAGATGATGTGTTAGCAGTGGTAATTGAACCTATGATATTGTTCTGGGCATTGACATCAGAGGATTGAAAGTACATTGCATAAAATGCCGAGTTGCCGTTGGCTGTAAAAGTAACAGAACCGGTTCCGTCAGAAGCTCCATAGCAGTTACCAGCAGTAGTTCCTATGTTGATTTTCCCTCTCTGCATGTTCAATCCCCACCATATATAATTATTGCTGTTCTTAAAATTGATATTTTTTATCGTATTCCCCTGGATTTCAGTAGGAATTGTATACCCCACCCTGAGTTCCATGAGAGAGAAAGTATTGGCCCCTGTGGTTTTATTCCATGTGCCACCGCATAATGGAGCACTGCCGCCAAAATAGTTGTTCGAAATATTAAAACCATTGCCACCGTCGGCATAAATGTAAATAATCCTTATATTATTGCCAGTCGTTATTGTATAATCCTGGGTATCATAGAAACTGTTTCCCGATATTGTCCAGGCATCGTTGTAACTCTGACCACCATCTCCGCCAATCCCTAATTTTATGATGAATGCAGGATTGGGGTTGGGATTCAACACATCGTGGATATTGTTGTTGCTTATCGTATTATAACCATTCGGATAACTGGAGTTTCCATCGGAGGCGATCGTATTAACAGGTCTGTATCCACCAGAATTGGTGATCTCATTATGATCTATGGTGTTATGGCTGTTTCCGGCAGCAGTGGCAGTATTGCTGAAAAGCAGGATGCCCCTGTCACTACTTATCGCGGATCCTTTGATCACACAATATTTCACCGTGTTGTAAGTGGCATCGTTGTTGAATTTTATCGTTGACGAATTGCCATCATTGGTCCGGGTATTGGTGATCGTCATATCGGTAGAAGATCCTGCAGCATTAACCCGGCCATCAATTGTTACATGATCAGCGCCGTAGAGATCGATCAGCGCACCCGAATAGTTCCCGCTTACTGTTAATCCGCTTACAGTCGGATAAATGTTCACCGAAGTGTAACTGGCGCTTCCCGAGCCGCTGGCATTCAGCACCGCCGAAGCACCTTCCGTAGTACTTTGTTTAATCTTTACCGTGATAATACCCTTGTGTGTGCCGAGGTTGATGGCGCTAAAAGCCCCATTCAGGGTTGTATAGTCTGTACTGTCGGCTCCGGCAGTGGCCCTGACGGTTACCTTCTGGGCGTTTAACGCCATGTTCATGCTTAGTACAAAGAGCAGAACGAGTAAAATACCAGGTTTCATAATGGCTGAATTTAAAGTGGCGGAACTGGGGGAGAATATAATGGGTTGTGTTAAAATTTACAGGTTCAAAACACACGCCGGAAATAATGAAAATATAAAATTAATAATTTATTTCAATTGTTAATTATTTATCAATTGTTTTTGGGGGATTGTGATGTTATTTTCTGATGATCTTCCCATGCCATTGCCGACAGCGATCATTAGCCTGATAAAAATAAATGCCCCGTGGAAGGTTTTGCATGTTCAGGGTATTTTCTTCTTTCGGATTAGTGATCCGGTAAACGGTTCTGCCTGCCAGGTCTTTCACGATAAACATCTTAAGCGGAACCTGGCAATGCAATCTTATTTCACCTGAAGCAGGATTTGGATACAAGACCAAAGAGTTCTCTTCGTTTTCAGGAGAGTCAGCCCCTACAGGGGAAATAGTCCCTACCCGCAATCCATTGCCCAAACTCGTCACCCACACCTCATTTCCATTGTAGGGATTGAAGAAAACCCTTTCCGGTGCTTTGAAAGGATAGCTTGACACAGCACTGATATCAGGCGTATTTGTGTTGGCATCCGTGGCATAAAAAAGTCCGTCACTGGCAGAACATATATACATTTCATCGTTCTTCTCCGGATGCATCGTTACGCTGTAAACAGTTTTGCCTGGCCAGACATTCATCCAGGTCACCCCCCTGTCGGTAGTACGGTAAAGACCTGGTTCCGAACCGATACCCGAACTTCCTGCCCCAAGGAACCATGTATTCTGAGCCGGATCATGCGGATCGATGGTAAGGTATCGGGCATCATACTGCATTCCCGGGTAACCGCTGCAGAGATCCACCCAGGTCATGCCCTGGTCGTGGCTGATGAAAACGCCGCCTGAAGCGGTAAAAGTGTAGCCGGCCGGTTGAATGGAAGTACTGTCCCTGGCGCCATAGACTGCCAGTATATCCCCGTTGTTCAGGACAAATACCTGGGTAGGCCGTTTCTCTGACCTGGGTGGGGCCGGAAGCAGCGTCCACATGGGATTTGCCGGAAGTCCGGTGCATTTCCAGATGCCTCCCATGGTTGCGTGGATGGGCGTTTGAACGGCAGTGTAAAGAACTGACACATCATTTGGATCGAATGATGCCCAGCTCACCGGGGCCCCAAAATCCCTGAGTAGATGCCAGTGAGCTGCATCATCCGAAAACATGATCTTCCCGGGGGCCTGGCCTAGCCTGTAATCACTCCAGTCTCCATTATTGCCAAGAACTTCCCCTTCCGGGGCGTATAGCCTGCCGGATGGCGATTGGCAGATCATCTGGATATCATTGACCTTTTGAGACCAGAGCGAATCATAAAGAAAACCCCATGTGAGTCCGCCGTCATTGCTTTCGTTCAACAGGAGATCGGAATAGGTGAGCAGCATTCTCGTGGGACTCATCCAGTGTACCCAGTGACAAACTGTTGTCTGCAAGCCGTTCGATTTGTATAAATCCTGCCGGCTTATCAAAGTCAGGGCCGGGTGCTCTCCTGAACTGACATACCGCTGATCCCATGTGGCGCCCCCATTTTCAGAAGTGCAGACGATCGAGAAATCGGAGCGCATCAGCCTGTTCACATTGTTTGGATCAATACAGAGCCCTTCCGTGGTGTTAAGACTGTTCCAGGTATGTTCCCATGGAGTGAAGTTTGCTGCACCCACCCAGCCTGTCGTCATTCCTGCGTTGTTCGGGTTGTTGTTCCTGAGGAAAACATTTGAGAAGGTATTTCCGCCATCGGTTGTCTTAAAAACGGTTCCCATCCTGGCGCCGGCTGAGGTGGCCGGGGAGCGCGTTTGGCCAGTGAAATAGAGGGTGTCGGGGTTATTAGGGTTCATGGTCACCTGGTAAACAAAATTATAATCATTCAGAGTCTGACCGGCATTTTTTAAATTCGGGGTGATGTCGGTCCACGATGAATTTGAAGGCCAGTCAATCCGGTAAAGCTTTTTGAAGTACTGAATATCCCGGGGCTCTGTTCTGTTCGTGAGATTAGCATTGCTGAGGGTTACACAGAAAAACCGGGTCAGATGATCTGAAACTGCTCCGCCAAATGAAACCACACCTTCGCCCCCGGTACCGGCCGGAATACCCATTGAACTGTAAGGGATGAACGAATTCCACGATATCCCTGAATCTGGTGAGACAATAAGTCCTTTATCTGTTGAAATATAAATAGAATCGTTCGTATACAGCACACCGGCAAGGTGAATGAAAGGAGTACCCTGGATTGAAGCGGTGTGTATTATGGTAAATGAATTGCCGTAATCATTGGAAAAACAAACATTCGTGTAGGAACTGGCCACCACTTGCTTTGCATTTTTCTGATTGGCAAAAAGCCGGAATGAACCATATGTTCCCCAATAGGAGCCGGATGGAATGATTGCCCAGGTACTTCCTCCGTCAGAACTCCTTTTCGGGTAATTTCTGGATGTATACTGATCTGCTGCTTCTACATACATCGTATCCGGATGGCTGGTGAAATTCACTGTTGAATTACGTTTCCCGGCCAGGGTGTCGAAACCCACTGTTCGCCAGGTAATCCCGAAATCAGAAGTGCGGGAGATGACAGACATATCGCAGGACAACCAAGCCTCATCCGGGTTAAACGGGCTTATGCTGGGAGCATAAACAGCGCCACCACCGCCCATGCCCCGGCTATGCCAGTCAATTGGCGTCTGGGCTAAAATAACTGACGAAAACAGGAGAAGGCAGATCAGAATCGGATGTTGCAATGGCTTTCTCATAGGGACCATTTATACCGGACAAAGTTAACAGATCATTACTGATCCCCGCCGGTATAAAAGAAACTTTATCGAAAATCAGCCAAACCGGAATCACGGCAAATTCCGTAAATTTGGCATAGATTTGAGTGGTCATTTTCGGATGGCTGACTGGCAAACAGGAACAATAAACATATAAGCAATGAAAGTAATAGCAATCAACGGAAGTCCGAAAAAAGAGGGAAACACCTGTCAGGCCCTGAAAATGGTGGGTGATGAACTTTTGGCAGCAGGCATTGAGTTCGAGATCCTGCATGTCGGGCACAAACTGATTCACGGATGTATTGCGTGCGGCAAATGTGCAGAGAACAGGGATGAAAAGTGCACCATTGAGACCGATGATCTAAACAAATGGATTCAATTAATTAAAGCGGCCGATGGCATTATCCTTGGCTCACCGGTTCATTATTCGGGGATTGGCGGCACTATGAAATGCTTTTTGGACCGGTTGTTTTATGTTTCAGGGTCCAATGGAAACCTGTTTCGCCACAAAGTCGCGACAGCCGTAGTTGCCGTGAGGCGAACCGGCGGTTCGGCTACGCTGGATGATCTGTATCATTATCTCACCTACGCTGAAATGGTGGTTGCCACCTCCAGGTATTGGAATGTTATTCATGGAAGAGTGCCCGGTGAAGTTACCCGGGATGAAGAAGGTGTGCAAGTTATGCGTGTATTGGGTAAAAACATGGCCTGGCTGTTGAAAATGAAGGAAGCCACCTCTGCGACCATCCAACCACCAATGCCGGAGAAGAAGGTTGTTACAAACTTCATCAGGTGACAACGTTAACGAAGTGACCAAACCAAACAAATAAGTATCCAATGACAGTAGCAGATTTTTTATCAAAACAAACTCCTGAAAACAGGTTGATCCTTTCAGAAATACATGATATCATCATCAAGGCAGACAAAGTTGTAACGGCTGAGATTGGGCCAATGATGGGAATCGAAATGATAATCTATAAGGCCAAAGGCTTTTTTAAATATGGATTGGCGATCACAAAAAACCATTTTTCATTGCACCTGATGCCAATTTATGGATCACCGGCACTTCATGCCAGGTATACAAGCCTTCTGAACAAAGCTAAATTCCAGAAAGGGTGCATTAATTTTAAAAATGCAGAAGAAATGCCCCTGGAGATAGTCAGAGAATTGCTTGATGATTGTGCAAAGGTTGACCTTATTGCCTTGATGGAACAGTTTAAAATGAAGCGGAAACCATGAAAGGCCGATTATGATACCCTGATCCCCGGCGCCCGTCACTCCTCCTTCTCAAGGAGCCGTTCTATCCGCATGTCGGGCATAAGCCACATCAGTGCCACCAGCGCATAAAGTACCTGCGCGATCAGGGGCAGGATAAACGCGCAAATGATCGCAACAGCATAGATCCCAACCGAAACCTTCCCTTTGATGTCGCTGCCGATCGCCCTGGCCAGTACCGAATCTTTCCCATGTCGGTAAAGGATAAAACGAACCAGCACATAGTAGGCAATTCCGGACATCAGGAGCACGACTCCATACAAGGCAACAGGAGGGCCTGCAAAGCCGTGCTCGCCCATCCAGGCTGTGGTAAAAGGGATGAGGGAGAGCCAGAAAAGGAGGTTCAGGTTTGCCCAGAGGATCCCCCCGTTCACCTTTTTTACCGTATGCAGGAGATGGTGGTGGTTGTTCCAGTAAATCCCAACGAATGCGAAGCTCATCACATAGCTGAGGATCTTCGGAATCAGCGGCCTCAGCGAGGCGAAAGAGATTCCGTCCGGGGGGCGAAGTTCCAGGACCATGATGGTTATGATGATGGCGAGTACGCCGTCGCTGAATGCTTCCAATCGGTTCTTGTTCATTTTTTCTGAAGGTTGAGAAGGGCAAAATTAGAAATTATTTGGTAGTGGTTTTCCCGGAGAAAAAAGGTTGTTTTTAGAAAAACATTGTTATACCTTTATCGTGTTACTAACCGGGTTGAAACCTGTTCTTTATTATTTCTAATTTTTTCTTCTCAGATCCGACTTATCACCTAAACAAATTCCCGACCCATGACATCCATTCCAAGAGTTTCTGGCATATCCCGGCTGTTCCGGTGTCTTTGCCTGTTTTCCATCTCTTCTCTCATCTCCCTTATTCCGGGAGCATCCTTTGCACAATGGAATACCAACACCTCGGTTAACCTCCTGATTTCAGGACTTCCCACCGCCGATATCCAGTCGGCTTCAACAACAGATGGAAAAACATGGATCGCCTTTTACCATGAAAATGCCGGCAATTACGACATGAGGGCCCAGTTAATTGATGCAGACGGTAATAAACTGCTTGGCCCCGATGGAATGCTTGTCAGCAACCAATCGTCGGGAAGTGCTACTTATGTTTTCAATGTTTGTGTGGATGGTTCGAACAACCTGATCATCGGTTGCCAGGACCAGAGAACGGGAACAATGCAGGGTGTGCTTTACAAGATATCACAGACCGGCGCCCAATTGTGGGGAGCAGGTGGGATCGTATTGGGTGGTGGCCTTGCCCCTTATCCTGCAGCCTTGACCAATGGCGAGGTTGTCGTAACCTGGAACGGGGATGCAGGGAACACCCTGAATCTTCAGAAAATCACCACAGGCGGCACACCCGCATGGGCAACCCCCATCATCATTTTAGTTGGAACATCCACTACTACGCGAGGTCAGATAATTGCAAATACAGCCGGAAAATTCACCATGGTATATCAAAAGGGTGGAATATACTCCACTTTATATGCACAGATGTTTGATAATTCCGGTGTTGCCCTCTATTCACCTTTGCAGATCTGCAACCAGACTACGGCCGGGTACAGGTATTATTCCATTGTAGCCGAATCCGACACGACCTATTTTGGTTATTACGCCTCATCTGGCATGCGCTTCAACTCCTTTCTTCAGAGGATTAACCCGGGCGGAACCATACCCTGGGGTATGAACGGCTCCAATTTCAATACTTCAGTTGCAGCGGGTGATAATTACCAGGCAGAGACAAGCATCAACATGACTCCCGGTTCGAACTATGTTTGGTCTGTCTGCAATTTTTCAAACCCCAATCAAACCACTTATGGTGTTTATATTCAGAAATTCCTGAAAACCACGGGTACACGGCAGTTTACCGACCAGGGTAAGGTTGTTTATGCCATCAGTGGCAATACAGACCAGCGTTGCGGGAACCTTGCCCTGACATCTGATGCGCCCATGTTCATGAGTTATGATGTGAGTTATAAAATTTATGCAACCAGGCTGGATGCCAACGGCAATTTTGTGTGGCCGGGAAACCGGGTGGAAATCAGTTCTACCACTGCCACTGCTGCATCGGGCAAGATGAGGTATGGTTTTACCCCTGACGGGCCAAACCGCTGCGCGGGTGTGTGGACTGAGAACAGGGGCACTGATTACATGGGTTATGCCCAGGGAATATCGATCGGCGGGCTTATCGGTGTGGTCGTTGCAACCCAGGGGAGCGTTCCTGCCCTCATCACTACGCTCGGCGGAACGCTGCAGATGGTTGCAACAGTATTACCTGCCACCTCCAATCAAAATGTCACCTGGAGTATTGTTCCGGGAACGGGGACAGCTTCCATCAGTGCTACTGGGCTCGTTACTGCCCTCACCAATGGGACGATTTATGCAAAAGCCATTGCAGTTCAGGACGTTACAGTGAAGGATTCCCTGCTGATCACCATTTCCGGGCAACCTTCAACGCTTCCAATCGTCATCACACTCGCCGCTACAGGAATCACGTCGACAGGAGCCATGCTGAACGGTTCCGTTAATGCCAATAGCCTGAGTACTTCTGTCTCATTTCAATGGGGATTGACAACCTCGTACGGGAATTCGATTGCAGGCGTACCGCTCACTGTAACAGGAACCACTCCCACTCCTGTCCTGGCCAACCTCACCGGGTTGTTACCTGCAACAACCTACCATTTCAGGGTAGCCGGAACTAACTCGTCAGGAACCAGCTATGGCAGTGATTTTTCTTTTACCACAACAGCGGTGGCGCCTGCTGTTGTGACCAACACGGCCACAAACATCAGTGGGAATAACGCCCAGTTGAACGGATCCGTCAATGCCAACAACACCACATCAACGGCATCATTCGACTGGGGTTTAACAACCAGCTACGGAAACAACGTGCAGGCGTCGCCTTCATCTGTCAACGGATCAACGCCAATGGCCGTTTTGGCATCCCTTAGCGGCCTTGCAGCCAACACACTCTACCACTTCCGCTGTGTCGGAACAAACGCTGTCGGAACTGCCTATGGTTCGGATATGAGCTTTACAACCGGATGCCAGGCCCCCCTGTCCCCGGGTACCATCACGGGTCTCAACAGTGTATGCCTGGGCCAGGTTGGCATCATATACAGCGTTGCACCTGTCGCCTTTGCCACCAGTTATATCTGGACGGTTCCAATCGGGGCCAGCATCACTGCAGGAGCAGGTACCAGTGCCATAACGGTGAGCTACCCCTCGGGATCTGCTTCCGGCAATATCACGGTTGCCGGGAGTAACTCCTGCTCTGCAGGACCAACTTCAGCCTTGGCTGTTACGGTGAACCAACTGCCAGTACCAACTGTTACCGGGGCAAGCAGCATCTGCCTTGGAACAGGCAATTATTCCTATACGACCGAATCGGGGATGAGCAACTACCTCTGGACCATCTCATCTGGTGGTACGATCGTATCGGGGAGTGGCTCTAATTCCATCCTCGTACAATGGAATACGACCGGCGCACAATCAGTAGGAATAAGCTACACCAATGGCAGCGGCTGCCAGGCACAAAGCCCCACGGTATTCAATGTCACGGTCAGCACTCTTCCATCTGCGGCAGGAACAATCACCGGACTTTCAACACTTTGCGCGGGATCCCAGGGACTGGCCTATTCCGTTGCTGCCATTCCGGGGGCTGTTACTTATCTCTGGACCCTTCCGACCGGAGCAACCATCGCAACCGGGGCCGGAACCAATGCCATCACGGTGAATTATGCTGCCAATGCTGTTTCGGGGAGCATCATGGTTATTGGAAACAATATCTGCGGCAACGGAACAGCGTCAAACCTCAGCGTAACTGTGAACCCGATTCCACCCACTCCTATAGTCACCGCAGTAGGGTATGTTCTGACTTCTAGTGCTCCGACCGGAAATCAATGGCTCTACAATGGGACTCCCATTCCGGGAGCCACCGGGCAATCCTATGTTGTGACACTGGCAACAGGTTGGTATTCAGCCATGGTAACCCTAAACGGTTGTTCATCCGATACTTCCAACGCCATTTTCTTTGTTGTTGGTGTCGATGATCAAAATACCGGGAATATTGAGATCTATCCTGTCCCAAATATCGGCCATTTTAAAATTACCATCCTAAATTGCCCCGCACACGATTACCAGGTCGAAGTTTTTAATACACTGGGAGAGCAGATATACAGCAGTCGTATTTCCATTCTCAGCGGGAAGGCAGAAAAAGTTGTAGATCTGGGTCCTGTGCCGGTTGGTCTCTATACTCTTGTTTTACAAAATTCCGATAGCCGGGTTACACGAAAAATATTGGTCAACAGGTAGATTCAGATCCTGAACTGGTGGACTTTGAATGGTCCTCATTATCAACCTCATGATTTTAGAGCCCCCATTTCTGCTTAAAACTGCAATAAGTCAATTTTGCATTTAAGTATCTACCAGGATGATTTCTGGTGTTTAATAAACTTCCTCCATCGTGTCACGGGAATACCGCATCTGATCAGTGCTATGGTTTATTAGACTTTACGCTATATTTGCTATTCAAGGCAAGCAAGGCAAACATGAAAGCAAATACTATCAGATGAACATTTCAAAAACCCAAAAGAGGTGGGGCCTCATTTTGATATTGCTTGCTGTCATTGCCATACTGGCATTATACCCGTTGCCGCCACAAGTTCCCATCCAATATTACGACCGGCAAAGCGGCTTGTTAAAAACGGAAAAAGTGGCTGGCGAAAAGTGGCTGGTGTGGTTGTATAACAATCCGGTTGGCGAAGCAACATTATGGGCGCTGGCAAAAAGAAAGGTGGTTTCGTCTGTTTATGGCAACAGCATGGACCGTCCTTCATCGGCAAAAAAAATACAACCCTTTGTTGAAGAGTTTGGTATCGACCTGGGTACCGCCCAAAAACAGGAGTTCAACTCCTTCAACGATTTCTTTACCCGGAAACTAAAGAGTAGTGCCAGGCCGGTGGATACCAGCTCATCCATTGCTGTGTCGCCTGCCGATGGAAAAATACTGGCATTTGCCAATATCAGCAACAGCGATTTTATCATCAAAGGAACCCGTTTCGATGTTTTTTCGTTTTTAAACAATGCCCGCCTTGCTCAAAAATACCATGATGGCACCCTGGTGATCATCCGGCTGGCCCCCTTCGATTACCACCGTTTCCATTTTCCCGTCAGCGGCAGTATATCACCCATCACCGGGATTGATGGTGATTATTATTCAGTTAACCCCCTTGCTTTGCGCAAAATGGCTGAAATTTTCTGCCTCAACAAAAGAGAATTTTGCATCATTTCAAACCCCTTTTTTGGAGATGTTGTGATGACGGAAGTAGGTGCAACCATGGTAGGAAGTATCGTACAGACTTATACAGGGAATTTTGCAAACAAAGGGGCAGAGAAAGGGTATTTCAAATTCGGGGGTTCAACGGTCGTGCTGCTGTTTGAAAAAAACAAAATCCGCATCGATGACGATTTATTGATGAATACGCTAAAGGGTTATGAAACTATGATCAAAGAAGGAGAAAGGATTGGCGTTGTGTTTGTTAACATTAATTAACTATAATTATTTATAATTAGTCTAAACCAATATAAAATATTTTTATATTTACGGCAGATTTTCATCCAACAATCATGAGATTTGCAGTAATCATCGTTCTGATCACCATATTGTCCATAAATAGGGCAAAAGCCTCCAATGATTCTCTTACCCTGGCGCAGGCTTTTGTGAACCTCTCCCTTACGTGCGAATATTTTGACACCCTCAGCCCAAACCGGATCTCGAAAATCCTCCGGTATGAAGAGCATGAATTATCCTCGATCCGCGACACGCAATTCATCCGGTTGAACAGCAAACTGTACCATTTTACAAAGGCCCTGTGGTCGCTCAACAAGGGAAAACAAACCTTCAGGAAAGATACGTTGGCCAGCCGGAAAACATTGCTGGAGTGGAAGGATCTGTTTGTTGAATCCCGCGAACGCTATTTCCAGACGGGAGTACCGTCTCTGATCCGGCATTGGGCTGGTGATTATCCAAACAGACTCCGTTATTTTGAGCCGGGAACAGATTGCCTTGAGTTGGAATGCAATTCATTTTATGAATTCATCAAATTTGATACCCGTTCTTACTATGATTTCAACGATGGTTTGAATCAGCTTGCGGAGGTCATTTCACCTTTATTCAACCGCGACATCTATCCCGATTTTAAAAGAATATTTTATAATGCGAAAAATTCGGATACCATATACCTGGATTCACTCTCGTGGTACGCCGGATTATACCGTTTCAGGAATGCCGGGTACGATCAAAATATGGAATTATTCGGGTTTGGCTTCCAGGTAGAACCTGCTGATTCGGGCTTGTTTTTCATGTCATCATCACTGGATCTTATCAAAAGCTACCTTTACCTGCTTTACATTGCCAGGGAAAAAAGAGATCATGTTAATATCGGGCGTCTTTATACTGAATACCGGAGTTTTGTAAGGGCACTGGATCCGGAGGACACATTAAAATTCAGGTATCCGGATGATGTGATCAAAAAGGACACCTTTTTCAACAAGGAATTAAATTCTGCGACCTGTGCTGCCCTGCTTCAGCGTTTAAAGAAAAATTACCCTGAAGATACCCTGGATTATATAGTGAACAAGGCAATAAAGTCTGATTCTCCGGTTCCTACAAAGTACGTTTTTCCCCATCCGGCGCCATTCCCTTCTGCTGTTGCCGTAGTACCACACTTTCATCCCGGATTAAAGACCATGACAGAAGTAGATAAATTCCTGAGAAAACAGTTGGACAGGGCAGGGTATGACGGACGGTGCCATTACTATTATGCGGCTGATGGTTTTGCAATAACCACGAGCCTGGAAAAGATCAAAAAGGATGGGAGCCAGTTTCCGGCAAATGAACGGTGGAACCTGTCGTATGGCCCAGATGGGAAATTTTCGGTCTATACACTTTTTAAGTCAATGTTTTTCGCTACGGATGGGAATTTCAGGATCCTTGCATTTGTCATTTCATCGCAGGAAGCAGAAAGAACCAACACTGCTCCTTCGTTCAGCGTCATGAGCCAGCTGCTGAAAAACAGTTATGCCGCCCTTCCCCCGGATCTGGAATACGAATCCCTCCCGGATAAAGCGCTGACTGCGCTTGTTTACAATTTCTACCAGAGTGATATCGGTGAGGTACCGTTACTGGATACGAGGCAACTGCTGACCGTTCGGGATCATTTCCGTAACACCCCCTTATTGAACCTTTTAACCCATTGATCATGAAAAAGATCAGCTATAACCTTGCACGGAGAAAACTGCTCATGCAGTGGCTTATCATGGCCGCTGTTATTTTTCTCATTTTTTTTATCCAGTCCATCCTCGGAAAATATACCACCCATGTGCCGGAAGTATGGGAATGGCTTTTCCGCCTGCTCACACCGCCCCTGTCACTGATGATCGGGATCCTGATTGCCCAGCTCATGAGCAATGCAGCCGATTTCGAAACCGACCTTTTCTACTTCAGGCTCTCACAGGGCATCTCCTGGTTTTTCCTGGTTGTTCTTCTGCTATCGGCAATACTTGTCCCGTTGATCCATTTGCAACAGAATATGAGCCTGGATAAGGAACATGAGAAAAGCATCATGGAGGCTTTCGGCACCTACAATAATTTCCTGCTGCCGCTGCAGGGTCTTTCAACATTGGCGCTCGGACTATTTTTCACAAAAAAATAGATGGGCAAGTAAACTTTTAATCCCCTGATATTTAATCATATGGCCAAACAAATTTTTATCAATTTAGCAGTAAAAGAGCTGCAAAAATCTGTGGACTTCTATACTGCATTGGGATTTGAAAACAATCCCAAATTTTCGGACGACGCCGCAAAGTGCATGGTTTGGAGTGAAAACATTTTTGTCATGATCATGACACACGAAAAGTTTGCAAACTTTGCCACCAAACCCATTGCAGACACCAAATCAACTTTGGCAGGACTTTTTTCCCTGTCGGTGGAAAGCGTAAATGAAGTGAACCGGATTGTAAACCAGGGACTTGAAGCAGGTGGGACAGAGCCCAGCGAAATGAAAGATTACGGCTTTATGCAACAAAGAACCATTGAAGATTTTGACGGACACACCTGGGAGATTTTCTATATGGATGTTACAAAATTTCCAACGGAACAACCAAACGGATAAATTGAATAAATTTCAACAACGTAAATTACTGCTGATGCGTTAACTGTTTATATTTTATTATAAATCATTGATTGATAAAATTCCTCTCTGTGTCTCTCTGTGCGATTTCTCAGTGGTACTCGGTGAAACAAAATTACACAGAGTACCACGGAGAATTCAGGGAGAGCCACAGAGGGAAACAGAATGTGTCAAAGTTTGGGAATTGACCAGATGAAATATCATTGAAAGAACTACTTGCAAAATATCAAATCAGTTAGAAAGTCTATGGAAATAACATTCTGATAAAACCTTAATTTAAACGCATCAGTACTAAACCTAAATAAACAATAAAATGGCACACATAAATCCTTACATTCACTTCAACGGCAATGCGGAGGAAGCATTTACATTTTACAAATCAGTTTTTGGCGGAGAGTTCGCAATGGTAGCCCGTTTCAAAGAATTTTCCAGCCCTGAATATCCTGTTTCAGAAAGTGAAGCAAATAAAATCATGCATATTGCTTTGCCTATTGGTAAATGCAATGTGTTGATGGCAAGTGATGTCCCTGAAATTTTGGGACAGGTAAATGAAAACGAAAACAGGAGTAAAATTTCAATCAGCGCAGAAAGCAAGGAAGAAGCAGACAAATTATTTAACGGACTTTCAGCCGGTGGAAAAATTGAAATGCCAATTGCCAACAGCCCCTGGGGTTCGTATTTCGGCATGTTCAGAGACAAATATGGCATTGAATGGATGGTTGACTATGACCCGAGTCGGAATAGATAAACGAGCAGAAACAAGGAGTTGACCACCTTAACATATTGACTTTTTATAAACTGATTTGGTTAGGTTATTCCGGCGAAGGCTGGTCAAAGTGAGCGTTATTTCCACATTACCTTTACAACTGAACAGTTTTTCTCCATTTTCGAATAGTATAATCATACTGTATTCCCTGTATAGGTGGTCCTGTTTTACAATTTAATCCTATCGGACACGATCGAATTTTCACTTTACATCCTGTCCAAATTCATTCTGGCAAAGCATAGATATAGGTAATATTCACAAAATATAATGAATAATAAGTAAATTTCACGAAATGTAAGCGTTTTTCACCTAAATTTGTCGTAAGTAAATTTCACGACCAATGACGACTAATAAGAATATTTCACGGGAAATAAGTGCTTTTCACGGAATAACAGCGCCTGAACAAGGAAAGTTAGTCGGTTATGGGGCAATTATAGAGGCCCTCAAACTTTCTGTACCAATCCCATTACGATTGGCGCTGATAAGCAAAAAGCGCAGACAGTATACGACAGACGGCTGGCTTGTTTTAACACCAAGGCACCAACCTGAAGA
>JBMOIP010000062.1:0-24759 GCA_049317265.1 Bacteroidales bacterium | reverse complement strand
AACTAATAAATTACCAGACTTATGCTACATTTTTGCAAACATAGGGACTCCCCTTAAAGGGGAGGGAGTACGTTTGTCGAGGATTTCAAACGATTTCATTGACGAATGGACGATCCATGCGGTTTCACAATGAGGACATCCCTTGTGGCTGGCACAGGGTTCCCCCTCCCCTTTAAGGGGAGGGCCGGGGAAGGGTCACTGACTTACCGGATGAGGTTTCAATAAGTGAACAGGTACAATTGTGCTCAATCAATTAAAATAATTTCAAAAAACTTGAATAACCTATGAATAAAGATATAAAGTCATCCAACATCAAAACTCTTCAGGAAGGATAACCGTATGAAATACGTCGACGAATACCGCAAAAAAGAGTTGATTCTCGCTGTTTCAGAAGAGCTGAAGAAGATTTCGAAAAAGGAGATCACCCTCATGGAAGTCTGCGGCGGTCACACCATGGCGATTCACCGCTTCGGATTGCACGCCCTGCTCCCTCCCACCATCCGTCTACTTTCCGGCCCCGGATGCCCGGTGTGTGTGTCGAGCCAGCATTTTCTCGACACCGCCATCGCTTACAGCAAGGTTCCCGGCGCCATTATCACCACCTACGGAGATTTAATCCGGGTGCCGGGTTCGTTCAGTTCCCTCGAAAAGGAGAAAGCCGGCGGAGCCGATATCCGGATCATCTATTCGGTGCTGGAGGCTCTTGACATTGCAAAGGAACATCCCAGCCGGCCTGTTTTTTTCCTTGGAATCGGTTTTGAGACAACTGCTCCTGCCACGGCAGCGGCGATTGTCCAGGCAAAAAAGGAGAACATCGGGAATTTCTTTGTGCTGAGCGCCCATAAAGTCATGCCACCTGTGATGAAAGCACTTGTGGATGAGGGTGTTAAAATTGATGGTTTCATTGCCCCGGGGCATGTTACAGCCATTACGGGAACAGAGATTTACAAGGGCCTGGCGAAGGTTTACAGACTGGGGGTTGTTGTCTCCGGCTTTGAACCGGCCGATATGATGCAGGCCATCCTCATGCTGACCCGCCAACTGGAATCCGGGACACCCAAAGTGGAGGTTCAATATAAAAGAATCGTTCAGCCGGAAGGAAACCGTATCGCGAAAGGATTGCTTACCGAAGTATTCGAAATGAAGGATGACCGGTGGCGGGGATTGGGAACCATCGCCGGCAGCGGACTTAAAATCAGGGATGAATACGCCGCTTGTGATGCAGAAAAGCAATACCCGCTTGCGGTGCCGGAGCTCCCTGATCCAAAGGGGTGCATCTGTGGTTCCATTTTGAGAGGCCTTAAAACCCCAAACGATTGCGGGTTATTTGCAAAGCAATGCACCCCCGCCGACCCGGTTGGGGCCTGCATGGTTTCCGGTGAAGGCACCTGCGCAACCTATTTTAAATACCGTTCATGAACCAGAAAGAAGAAAAAATACTCCTGAGCCATGGCAATGGCGGCCGGATGATGCACGAATTAATCGGGAACCTGTTCCTACGGTACTTTGGGAACAATATCCTGGATGAACAGACAGATGCAGCTATATTGACAGTTGACAGTCAGTCAATTGCATTCACCACCGACTCCTTCGTGATCGACCCCATCTTTTTTCCCGGGGGAAATATCGGGAAGCTGGCTGTTTGCGGTACAGTGAACGACCTGGCGGTTTCAGGCGCTGAACCACGCTACATCAGTGTTTCGTTTATCCTCGAAGAGGGATTTCCTATGAATGACCTTGAAATTATCGTAAAATCACTGGCCGAAGAGGCGCAGCATGCCGGGGTTGCCATTGTAACGGGCGATACCAAGGTTGTTAACAAAGGCAAATGTGATAAAGTATTCATCAATACCGCCGGAATCGGGACCGTCAGCAGTGAAAACCGGCAGATCGGCAAAGCTCAGAACATTCGTCCGGGCGATGTGATCCTGATCAATGGCACCATCGGGGATCACGGGATGGCCGTGATGAATGCGCGTGAATCTTTCAACTTCAAATCGCAGATCACCTCCGATTGCGCTTCACTGAACCACCTGATACACGCTGTATTGGATGCCTCTGAAGGTGTGAAATTCATGCGCGATCCTACCCGTGGCGGCGTAGCAACGGTATTGAATGAACTTGCCGGGAAAATCAATTGTGGCGTTGAAATTTCCGAACAGGAACTCCCCATTAGCAAAGGCGTCAGTGCCATGTGCGAAATCCTCGGTTTTGATCCGCTTCACATTGCAAACGAAGGGAAAGTTATCCTGGTGGTTGCTGAATCGGAGAGCCAACACATTCTTGACGTTATGAAAAACCACCCGCTTGGAAAAGAGAGCGCCATCATCGGTCATGTCGTAAGTGATCACCCGGCGAAGGTGGTGCTGAAATCTGTCACAGGCGGCAAACGGATCATCGATACCCTTACCGGAGATCCATTACCACGAATCTGCTAAACCGGAAAATCTATGCATGAATTATCACTGGCCATGGAGGTAATCGAACTCGCCGAACGGGAAGCCGGTAAAAACGGTGTAACCAATATCACTGAGATCGTGATCGAAGTCGGCGACCTCAGCGGTGTTGAAGCGGATGCCTTCCAGTCGGCCCTGGAGCTGATGGTGAAGGACACCATTCTTGATCATGCCCTGCTAACTCTGGAGAGAACCCCGGGGATGGGCTGGTGCAATAACTGCAAGGTGGAATTCATAATGAATAACAGACTGGATAACTGCAATTTATGTAAATGTTTCCCCTCGGAAATGACCGGTGGTAAAGAATTCAGGGTCGTGTCCATACTGGCAGAATAGCCACTTCCCAATACCCTCATGAAGAGATGAATCATTACAATCCTCTAATTCATCACCGGAGGTCGATCCGGTTAAAGGGATACGATTATTCCCTTGAAGGATTGTATTTTATAACAATATGCTGCCAGAACAGGCAATGCAGATTTGGAAAAATTGAAATTGGTGAAATGATATTGAACGAATACGGGCAGATTGCCCACGATGCATGGTTGAAATTACCCGAACGATATCCCAATATCACATTGGACGTATTTCAGGTGATGCCCAACCATTTTCACGCAATCCTTGCATTATCACCCGCCCCGGCCCCGGTACGGGCAGCCCTCGCGGCTGCCCAGGATATTGCCCAGGATATTGCCCCGAATAATGGGGCACGGGTGAACCGTGCCCCTACCGGCGACGATAACGGGGCACGGGTGAACCGTGCCCCTACGGTTGGCGAAATAATCGGGGCGTATAAATCGTTGGTGGCGAATGGTTGTTTGAAAATTTACAAATCGAAAAATGAAATAATGGGTAAATTGTGGCAACGGAATTACTGGGAACACATCATTCGGAACGAGGAATCCTTTTTTCGGATTGCAGCATATATCGTTAACAATCCCATCAACTGGAATAGCGACAAATTAAATCCCGATCAGAATAATCAACCATCCTGAAAATTCTTATCTTTAAACCTCTGTAAAATAAATAATATGTGCACAACCTGCGGTTGCGGAAACCCCGACGAATTTGAAATTCATGACCACCAACACGGTCATGATCACGAACATACGCATGATCACGAACATACACATGATCACGAACACGATCATGAACACGATCATGAACACCCCCACGATCATGGCCACTCTCATCCACACGACCATCATGGGCACACGCATACCCATGCACATGACCACGGGACAAAAAAGGTGATCAGCCTGAACATGGATATCCTGTCGGAAAACAACCGTATTGCAGAACGCAACCGGGGATATTTCGAAGCGAAACATGTACTGACCCTCAACATGGTCAGCTCGCCAGGCTCGGGGAAAACAACTATCCTGGAAAAAACCATCAGATCGCTGGTGGCAAAACACAAGATCTTCGTGATCGAAGGGGATCAGCAAACCACGCGGGATGCCGACCGGATTGAGAAATCCGGGGCCCCGGCAATCCAGATCAACACCGGATCGGGATGCCACCTCGATGCGAAGATGATCCACCTGGCGCTGAAAAAGATGGAGGTTGACAACAATGCCATACTCTTCATTGAAAATGTCGGGAATCTCGTTTGCCCGGCCATGTTCGACCTCGGTGAACAGAAAAGAGTGGTGGTGATCAGTGTAACCGAAGGGGATGATAAGCCACTCAAATATCCCTATATGTTTGAGACCTCCAATCTCTGCATCATCAATAAAAACGACCTGCTGCCCTATGTCGATTTCAGTGTGGAGAGCGTCATCAATAACGCCCGCCAACTCAACCCGGATCTTGAGTTTATCCTGATGTCGGCCAAAACTGGTGAAGGGATGGACGAATGGTTTGACTGGCTAAGGAAACAGTTGCAGAATCACCTTTAACCGGATATCGCTGAAATAGAATCAACAATCTCCCTAACATGTTTAATGGCAACCGGAATCGCCTGCTCCACCTCCGGTGAAAGGTCCATGCCCATATCCTGGAAATCCTTGACGGAAATTGCCACGAGATGCAATTTGGGCATATTTCCCAGCAGGATTGCAGAGTCTATAAGGTCCTTCAGCCCGATCTCATGCGCACTCAACTGCCTCGGAAAATCCTTTGCATAGCGGGGTTGAAGAACCCTGACATGGCCGGGTGGATGGTCATCCAGGGAAGCGTCGATGATGATGATCGTTTTATAGGACTGGATGAAGCCAAGCAGGTGAAACCCGCCCGTACCACCGTCCATGAGCTCAACACCCGGAATTCCCCCCTCCTGCTCAAGCCGGTTCACCACATGAATCCCCACGCCTTCATCGTTCATCAAAAGATTACCGATCCCGAGAACCAGGATATTGCTTTGCAGGTCAGTCAAACAGTCAGCTTCTTAAAAGGTCAGTTCTTCGGGCAATCCTCCGTCCTGTTATCATGGCGCTCGATCACATCTTCCTCGATGAATTTCCATCCACCGATCATTGAAGAGGTCACTCCGGTACGCTCAATATAGTCATGGTAAAATACCAGGTAAACATGCACAATGGCAAACAGGATAAAACCCCACATCAGGATGTGGTGAAGTTGCCGTACATGCATGTCGCCTCCGAGAAATGGTACAACCCACGCGAACAACTTCGGCAGAAAAGCGCTGCTCATGGCAGCATACATTCCAAAACCGGTGAGGCATTGCAACAGGAAGATGAGGAAGGTGAGAAAATAGATGAAGCTGGCCAGGGAGTTATGTCCGATGGAGTCGATTTTTTTATTGGTTACCTGGAGCACATCCACTTTGATGACTTCAAGCATCTCCTTCCACTGGCACCGTTTGAGCGGAATGTAGTTGTACCATCGTGAAAACTCATTTCCCACAAATCCCCAATAGAGACGGAAAATGAAATTGAAGAAGAAGAGAAAAGCGGTTATAAAATGGAAGAAGCGTACGGTTCCGAACCAGTAGTTGAAATAGGCTTCGGTGCCCTTCATGAAGGCGGGCGGATCACCAATGATGTACCCGGTGATACAGAGCGACGTAATGCACAGTGCATTGATCCAATGGTAGATGCGTACTGGCATCTCCCAAACATGCACCTCACGCAGTGGGACTGATCGGTTTCTCATGGCTTAATAGGTTTTCAGGTCATGAATGGTGGTTCCGTTTTCATCATATAAATGCACGGCACAAGCCAGGCAAGGGTCAAAGGAGTGGATGGTACGGAGCACTTCCAACGGCACCTTCGGGTCGGCTACCGGCGTTCCGATCAACGACTCTTCATAAGCAGAACGCTGGCCTTTCAGGTCGCGCGGCGAGGCATTCCATGTGGTGGGAACCACGAGCTGGTAATTGGCGATCTTCTTGTCCTCGATCACGATGAAATGTGAGAGGGCTCCGCGCGGGGCCTCTACCATTCCGATACCCTTTGCCTGTTTTGGCCACGATTCAGGCTCCCATTTGGCATTGTTCTGGGTACGGGTATCCCCGTTCTTGATATTGGCAAGGAGTTGCTGGTAAAATTCCAGCGCCCATCCGCAAACCAGCTTGGTCTCGAGTCCGCGGGCTGCCGTGCGGCCAAGGGTAGAGAACAATGCTGCAACGGGTACATCCAGGGCTTTGAGCGTGCTGTCGATCACCTCTTTGTATTCGGCGCGGCCGGAGGCATAGCCAACCAGCATGCGCGACAGCGGACCAACCTCCATCGGGTTGCCTTTCCAGCGCGGGGTCTTTACCCAGCTGTACTTCTGTGAAACGTCCAGGTGTTCGTATGGCGGTTTGGGACCGGTATAGTTGAATTTAGTCTCTCCTTCCCAGGGATGCAGACCGGTTTTGTCGCCCTTGGAATATTCATACCACGAATTGTTGACATACTCCTGGATCTGTTCCGGGTCATCAGCCTTCACTTCAAGGATATGGCTGAGATCTCGGCCCAGGATCGCTCCGCGCGGCATCTTGAAACTCTCGGGGTTGTCGTAACCGTTCGATGGGAAGTCGCCAAATGCCAGGTAGTTCGTCAATCCTCCGCCAATGGCGCCCCAGTCGCTTTTATAGAAGGAGGCAATTGCAACCAAATCAGGAATATAGACCTGGTCGACAAAGGTTTTTGCATCCTCGAACAACTTACCGACAAACGCCAGGCGTTCGGCATTCACTGCATTGGCCTCCTCAATGTTGATCGAGCAGGGTACACCGCCCACGAGGTAGTTTGGGTGGGGATTCTTTCCGCCGAAAACGGTGTGAACCTTTACAAGCTCTTTTTGCCACTCAAGCGCCTCAAGATAGTGCGCCACGGCAATCAGGTTCACCTCTGGCGGGAGTTTATAGGCTTTGTGTCCCCAGTATCCGTTGGCGAAGATGCCCAACTGGCCGCTGTCGACGAAGTTTTTGAATTTTTTCTGGATATCGGTAAAATAGCCCACCGAGCTTTTCGGCCAGGCAGAGATACTTTGCGCGATCCTGGAGGCTTCAGCGGGGTTGGCTTTGAGCGCCGACACCACATCCACCCAGTCGAGGGCATGAAGCTGGTAAAAGTGGACCACGTGGTCCTGGATATACAGGGCGTTGGCCATGAGGTTCCTGATTAGTTCCGCGTTGGGCGGCACCGCAATTCCCAGGGCGTTTTCAACCGCTCTGACGGAGGTAAGCGAATGAGTGGAAGTACACACACCACAAACACGGCCTACAAAAGCCCATGCATCCCGGGGGTCGCGCCCCTTTAATATGGTCTCAATGCCCCGCACCATGGTGCCGGCACTCCAGGCATCGGTGATTTTTCCATCCTTAACTTCTATCTCAACCCGTAAGTGTCCTTCAATACGGGTGATGGGATCTATTACGATTCTTTCTGCCATGGCTACAGTTCTTTCTTGGTTTCAACTTTGGAACCCTCTGCAGGTTCATTGATTATCTCTTTATGCTTGCGGATGTTGGTAACAATGGCATGCCCTGCGATACCTGCCGCTGTGGCAATGCCAAGACCAACGCCGATCTTGTCGGCTGTGGTTTCGATCCCGAAGCCTGCAACCTCAGGAAGGTGCTGGTAGAAGGGGCCGTTGTCCCAGAATCCGGCTTCGGAACAACCGATACACGGATGCCCCGACTGGATGGGATAGCTCACGCTGTCATTCCATTTGATGATGCCGCAGGAGTTATAGGTAACAGGACCTTTGCAGCCCATTTTATAGAGACAGTAGCCACGTTTTGCGCCTTCGTCGTCGAACGACTCCACAAACAAACCTGCATCGAAATTGGCCCTGCGATAGCATGTATCATGCACCCTGCGTGAATAAAACGCCTTGGGCCGGCCGAGACCGTCGAGTTGCGGGATCCGGTCAAAGGTGAGGAGATGGACCACCACCCCGGCCATGACATCGGCAATAGGCGGGCAACCCTGCACATTGATCACCGGCTTGCCACTGATCACTTTGTGAACAGGTTGAGCCCCGGTAGGATTCGGACTAGCCGCCTGGACACATCCGGCTGATGCGCAATTGCCCCAGGCAACCACCGCTTTGCAGTTCTTCACCGCCTCCTGCAGGATCTGCAGGGCGCTGCGGCCGCCGATGCAGCAATAGGCCTCGTTTTCGGTAGGAATAGACCCTTCAACCATCACAATGTACTCGCCGGGATATTTCGCCATAACGGCCTTGTAGGCATCTTCGGCCTGAACGCCGGATGCCGCCATTAGCGTCTCCTGGTAATCAAGGGAGATCTTGTTCAACACGATATCCGCCACAAGCGGATGGGATGCCCTGATAAATGATTCGCTGCAGCAGGTACACTCCTGGAAATGAAACCAGATGACCGGAAGCCTCGGCTTTGATTCGAGCGCCTTGACGATCTGGGTTATACCGCTGGCTTCCAACCCGAGGAAAGCTGCCATGGTCGCACAAAACTTAAGAAAATCCCGCCGGGATACTCCGTTCCCCTGGGCTTCCTCATAAAATGAAGGTCTCTGATTCTCCATAATGCGATAGATTTTAAGGTGGTATTTTGGGGCTTAAATATATGAAGGAAATGTAATATATGGATATGTCGATCATTAATTTAGACGAATTCTCAATTATCCTACGATGTCTGCCCTGATAATATTGTAACTTTAACCTTTCGGAAGGGAGCACTTTTCCTCCTTCAGTCACTATAAAACATTATACAGGATGAGAACTTTTCTATTATTGACAATCTTGACCTTATCACTACACGGTTATGCACAGGGTTACCGTCCGGAAATCAAGCGGACGCACGACAGGACACGCTTACCGGAATCTGTTTCAGGCCAACCCTCCCTTTTGCATATGTACGACAGCACTTACTGGTATGTATGGGATACCCTCAGCAAGGATTGGAGTGTGAAGAATAAAAACGTCAGCTACAGCTATGACGCCAATCATAATCTGACAGGTTATACGATGAAACTCTGGAACGGTTTTGGGTGGGAGAACTCCGCCCAGGTATCCTATACTTACAATGCGGCCGGCAGTACGACACTCCTACTTCAAAAAAGCTGGAATGGCTTTGGCTGGGAGAATTTTTACCAGGATGTGTATACTTATGATGAATCCAATAACAACCTGTCTGATTTGGAGCAACAGTGGTCAGGCAATGCATGGAGTAATTTATGGTTGTATACCTATACCTATAATGCCGGCAACAAACTTACCTTACAATTGGTGCAGGTATGGAGCAATGGTTCCTGGGAAAATTTAAACCAATACGTTTATACTTATGATGCAAACAATAACATGACTGGCAACCTGCCCCAAACCTGGGATGGCACTGCGTGGATAAATACAATCCAGTTCCTCTATACCTATGATACAGACAACAACCCGGTCACTGAGATGAGACAGAACTGGTCGGGAAGCGGCTGGCTCAACGCCACCCTGGCGACATCCACCTACAACACAAACCACCAGCGGACCGGTTATATCGGGCAAAACTGGACCGGAACCGCCTGGACGAACTCCAGCCAACGACTTTACACCTATGATGTTAACGGCAAACCTACCCTTGAAGTGAGGCAGACCTGGCTGGGCAGCGCCTGGGCGAATTATTTTCAGATAATCCACGCCTACGATGCCCGCATGAATGAGACAAAATTACTGACCCAGTTCTGGGACGGCGTCTCCTGGTCAAATTCACAGGGATTCTCTTCCACTTTTGATGTGAACAATTTCATGACCAGCGGTGTTTACAGGGAGTGGGATGACAATGGTACAACCCTGGCCTATGCCGACAGCTCTTACTACTATTTTCATACGAACCTGGGAACGGATGATCCGGCTGAGCAGTTCGCTGATATCAGACTTTCCCCAAATCCATCCAATGGGAAATTTTCAATAGAATGCAAGAGTCCGGTTGAATCAGTGGAAGTCTTCAATACACCAGGGAAGCCGGTTTACAGTAATTTCACTTTTGGCAGGAGTGCCTCAGTTGAAATTGATCTTTCGACGATGCCAGGGGGAATCTACCTGGTAAAAATCTGCACAGGCAATCAAACCTGCACTAAAAAAATCGTGATCAATTAAAACTGTCGACCAGTACTATTCCTGGCCCTCTTCAACTTTCACCACTTCATACATATCTTTACCATCCTGTTTTATCGGCTGGTAATAGGTTCCGCCAACCTTAACATAAGTAATTTCACCGACTTTCACCTCTTCGCCGCCTTCGGGAAGTTTTGAAACCACGGTTCCTGCCATGGGTTCAACCACGGTGTAAACATCGCCGGATTTCTCATAATAGGTTCCCCCATAATAGTAGTTATTGGTGGTCTCATTGATAACCACAGTCTCGGTTTTTTCAGGCAACACCGTGATGGTTGCCCCCGGTGGCGCCTGAACGACGGTATATCCGCCACTACCCTGCACATAATAGACCCCCTGATCGTAGTAATATTGCTGGCTGGCCACCGTAATGGCCACTGCTGTGACAGCCATTGTCGCCACAAAGAACCCCCATGGATGCCACATCGGGCCCCACATGAATGGCGTGTAGGGGTGATACATATAGGGATGGTAACAGGAATACCTGAAGCCGCCATATGCATAAGGTGGCCGTGGATACGGCCGTGGATTGACCCTCACGTTGACATTCCGGCTGTTGTTGATATTCACATTTGTCCGGTTATTGTTGATATTCGTACGGTTGCCGGTATTGATATCACGGCTATTCGCGCCAGTTCCCGGGCGGTTGCCGTTATTCACATCACGGGTATTGCCCCTGTTGCCATCACGGTTCCCGTTATTGATATCACGCGTATTCGAGCCATTTCCCGGGCGGTTGCCGTTATTCATATCGCGGGTGCCGGCTCCGGCTCCTCCGGCGCGGTTTCCAGTGTTGATATCCCTTGTGCCGGCTCCGGCTCCCTGCCGGTTTCCGGAGTTCATGTCACGCGTGCCGGACGATTGCCTGTTCGACATGTTGTTTGAGGATGGCCTGCTGGAGGAGGTTCTGCTGCCCCCGTTGATCGAATGGCCTCCCCCACCTCCGCGCGAACCGCCTCCTCCGCCGCCACGGTTTCCTCCGCCGCCACCGCCTCCACGGCCCATTCGCTGGCCAAGTGTGGCATCCGGAACGAAAAGGAGTACTGCTGCCAGCAGGAATATGACAAGGGATATCTTCTGATGAACTGATGCTTTCATAACCAAATAGTTTTTTACGTCTTTTGCTGATTTATTTTTTGGGCAGGATCGAAACCTGGCGAGCTCCCGGAGGTACTGCAAATTCGAAGATGGCGCCAGGCAGGCCGGGGTTAATCTCCCATTCCGAAAATGCAGCCTCGTATCGCTTTACCGGAGTTTTTCCATGATATACAATCACCATTTTAAGGGGCAGGAAACGCAACTCATCAGCAACCCAGAGCTGCACAGTCATCTCTTTGTTCACGGCTGAAATCTGGTAGCAGGAGTGGCCATTAACGGTTGTTTTTCCCTGGAAGGATATTTTCTCGCTCAGGTTGATCAGGTCATCTGAAAGTGTCGGGTTGAAAAAATCGGCTGCCGGAAATTCTATCCCATAGGTTTCATTCACCGAATCGATCATGTCGACGGTGCGGCCGGGGACATCGATGACTACAAAATTGTTCTCCGTAAAGGAGTACCATGTAAGTGTTTTCCCGTTGTACCAATAGCCCCGGTGACCTTTATCCCCCCGGATATCCATCACCATTTTGTCGGGACCGGAAAAGGAGATATCGCTGACCTCGTGGTTGGTAATCTCCCCGAAATCGGCATCCGTCTGGTCGATTTCTGTATCAAGCCTGAACCTGCAGGAGGAGAGGTCGCCCACGATGGCGCTCATATGATCGAGGATCACAATGGCCGTGGTATCATAATTCTTTTCCTGGGACCGGGCAGGGTTAAATAATCCCAGGAGAAAAAGGCAGAACAGCATTTTTTTCATACATGGTGTTTTACAGGTAGATTCTTTGAACAAAGGTAAATAACAATGATACCAATTCCAAATGAAAAGCATGCCGGAAATGTTATGCTAATAAATTTGAATGGAAGTTAAATAAAAGCACTTCAAAGCTGTCCTCCAGGTTATAAAATATCTGCAGGCAAGTATTTTGAAGGGTTATGATTAACATGAGTGTGTCTTCGAATAAAACCCAACCTCTTTAATGACAATTGGGTAAGAATAGATACCCTTAAACTTAATGTACAGATTTTTCCAGTGAATCGGGAGATAGTGGGAAGGTACGGGAGGATTTGAAAAATGACGAACTAATATTTAACAATTTTTGCGCATTCACTTACATCTCCTGAGATAACCCTTACAAAATAGATTCCGGTGGGCAAATATGAGAGTGAAAATGATTGCCTGGACCCGGTCATCCGGGCCTTTGGGAGTACCAGTTCACCGGTCGTACCGGTTATACAGATTATTGCCTCGGCAGGTGTCGTATCTCCTTTTAATTCAAGGAGGAAGTCTCCGGTTGTAGGATTGGGCATGACTGAAAAGTGTCGCTCGCTGTTCCGCATGGGGTTGTATTCTCTGTCTGCCATCCGGGGGTGTTTTGAGGCCGGGGGTTCACAATAGGGCCCGCAGGGATTGATGTATCCAAGCAGGTGTCCCCCCAACTGTACGGTGGTTCCGGGCAGGAAGATAATAGACATCCCTGCGATCATGGTTACCTCTCCGCCGGGGAGCACTGAATAGGGTTCGTCAAAATCTGCTACAATAATTTCGTTGGTGGCACCGTAACATATGGTTGCATCGTCGAATCCGGCAACATAATAAATATCAAATGCATTGCCAGTCATTTCCACAAGCACGGGCGAAGATGTACCGGAAAGGATGCCACAAGTTACCAGGCAGCGATACCAGGTTGCAGTGGTCTGTGTGGTTACCAGTTCGGTGGAGGAGACGCCTGTATTGATCCAAGGTTCCTGCCCATCTGCAGAGTATTGCCATTGGTAACTAACCCCTGTTCCCAAAATGGCAGTTTGCAGCGATAAGGTAAATGGTAACCCTGAGCACACCGGGTTGGGAGACGCAAGGGTATTCCCGGGATCAGGTGTCCCATAACATCCACCTGTTCCGGGTGTATAATCGAAACGGATGTTTGGCCGCATAGCACTATTCGTGACGGTGGCTATGGCACAATAATTTCCTCCATCATTGAGAATGTGCCGAACGGAACCAAGTGTAGCGGGTGTGTAACGCAATCCCCCGTATGGAGAAATGAAAGGGTTGGAACCAGTACAAGTATTGACCACCAGGTTTGAAACACCATCCCAGGCGAATGCTGTTGTAAAAGGGATCATGTCAAAGTTTCCTTCCGCCTGCACCACCGGTGTGTAAATAAACGGACTTCGCACTGTTGTGAGCCCCTCCGGAATATAAGGGTCGGCTATAGGATGTGTAGTATGCCCCAGGTCAATGGTGTAGTTGGCCAGCGACACAGCCGATTGGGTGATGGAGAAGCCCAGTGCGTTAATCATTGCACCTGCCGGCATCCCTGCAGTTGTTAACTCTTCAGCTGTATAAACGATCTGGAAACGTTCATACTGGTAGTACCGTTCGGTCGGGTCGGCAATGTTCCCGTTGGTGTTGGCGGTGCCTGTACCAATGACAGCTGACTGGGCGGCAGCGGTTCCTGCGAAGGTGAGCAGGAATAGGAAAGATAAAGAGATGGTTTTCATGATCTTTGGGATTACAAAACAATATTGTCCGGTAAAACTTTAATGTAAATGTACACCTTTTAGATATCAGGCGACTATGAACCAAATAATAATGTTAGGAAATTAATACAAAATATGAAGGACAACCAGTCAACCATGGATAATTCCAGACCATAAGAAACCATTACCGCTGAATTCATATCACCATGAGTTATTTTAACCATTAACGAGACTCGAACAATTAAAAGGGACATCCTCCGGAAAAAACAAGCCTGTTGTCAGCCTTGAAAACAGGAAGTCGATTTACCTTTGGAAACACAAAACTGGTTAGAGAATGAGGAGGAAAAAGCGTGTGTTTAAATTATTCAGCGAAATACCAGTGAATATAAACCTGGACGAGAATAAGACTGACTTGGTTATCCTGGCAATTTTTGTGATAGTTTTAATAAAGAGATAACTAGATTGGTTTTTACTCATGGGCTTCCCGATGAAACTGCATGCAGACTTTGCGCCGCTACCTGCTCCATGATCCGGGGAAACCCATCCTCGTGACTTGAGGCAAAAACATCGTAAAAGTTGGTAAGCGCCATAACATATAAAATAAAAAAATGTATTGTAAATGTTATTTATTTTACAACTATAATATCAATAATTTAAAATAACAATACTATAATGTAAATATTTTTAAACCACTAAAATTTTTATTTGATTAATCACAATCATACCAGCAAGCTAACTTTTATCCATGAGAATGTATCAGCCGCGAAGCGGCTAAATCTCAATATCCACGGGTTTCACCCGTGGATAGACCAACCCGGAGCTCTCAGCTCTCAAGGAGCTGAATATCAAAAAAGTTCCGCCCCTCCAGTGCTGGGGGTCAGGGAGACATCCTTGCCACGGGTTTCACCCGTGGTTATTCACATTGAGCCCATTCAGGGCTCAGACCATGCACCATCCCGGAGGACGGCAAAAAACGTTCATTGTTATGATTGTGATCAATCGGAAATTTTAATTTTTCGAAATGAAAATTTAACAATTTATTAATGAACATTGTAATGAATATTTTTTTAAATTTGTTAGGTAGTCTTTCCTTGAACTAAAAACAAACACAATCTACCATGAAAAAACTTTATACCTTTTTGAGTATACTGGTTTTTATAACCGGTATTTTCGTTCAACCTGCAAGCGCAGATATTGCTGTAACAGTAACAAACCGTTTAAACACAACGCCAAATCTCAATGCCAGCTACACCACGCTGGCGGCCGCGCTTACTGCCTTGAATGCCGTGACCGCCATGACAGGACCCGTAACGCTGACCCTGGCAGCAGACACTTCTGAAGTAGCACCACCTGCCGGGTTCACCATTGGCAGCACCTCCCTGAACGCCGTGTTAAGCTTTACCAACCAGGTCACGATTGTACGGGCCGGGGGAACAGTGACACTCTTTGCCGGCGTCGGAGTTGCCACTCCGGCCAGCGCCGTTCCGGACGGGATCCTCAAAATCGTTGGCGCCGATTACATCACCATCGACGGGCTCACTTTTATTGATAAAAACACCACAAATCCGGCAACCATGGAATTCGGGGTTGCCTTGTTTAAACTCAATGCGGCCGACGGGGCGCAGAACAACACCATCAAGCGTTGCACTTTCAAGATGCAGCGTGTGAACAATGCATCAGGAGCCGGACCAATGGTGGATGGATCTGTCGCCATCAATGTGGTCAACTCAATTCCTACGGCAGCAGTAACCTCTTTAACCCCTAGTACCCCCGCAGGTGCCAACTCCTACAACCTGTTTTATGCCAACGTAATCCATGGGGGCAACAACGGTATCGTACTCAACGGGTATGCTGCGCCATCTCCTTTTACCCTGGGCGACATCGGGAACGATATCGGAGGCGGAATCCCAGCCAACGGAAACGGTATCTATAACTTCGGGGGAGGCGGAACAGGAACCATCAATCCTTCGGCCGGAATCCGTGCCAACTACCAGTGGGGCGTCATCATTTCATGGAATACCATCAACAATAACCTGGGAGATTCAGGGGTATTTCATACATCCACCCTGCGTGGTATCTATGCACAGGCAGGCACCAGCGCCAACGCCACCATCACCCATAATTATGTGACTATAAATTGTGGGGCAACAACGAGTTCCGTTTATGGAATTGACAATGGCATCGGATCAACTGCCAGTTCCAATACCATTAATATCACCCACAATAAAGTTACCGGCACCTATCCGACCGCCACATCCGGGACATTTTATGCTCTTCAGAATACTGCAACCGCTGCGATCGTCAACATAACAGATAATACCATTGCAGAGATTTCGACGCCCGGTTCAGGCTCTATTTATGCTCTTTACAGTACCGGCGCCGTCACATTGAATTTGCTCCGCGACACCATCCGCACCATCACGAAAACGGTGAGTGGGACCATTTATACTTTATATGCTGCCAGCAGCACAACTGTTACCGCCCAAAACAACATCCTTGACAGCATTTCCATTACGGCAGCAACAAGTACGGGTTCTATCTATGGTTATTACAGCTCCAGTACGGTTGAAAATGTAAACAATAACATTGTAAAGAGAATTTCAAGTACAGGTACCGGGACCATTTACGGCATCTATTTTTCAAGCGGCTCCGGAAATAAAACAGTCCTGAACAACCAGGTCCATCATATCAACCGGACCAGCGGCGGAACCATTTATGGCCTTTACCTTGCCGCTGGTTCGACCGATGATATAAGTGCCAACGAGATCAACAACTTAAGCATCAACGCAGGGACAACCGGAACCATTTATGGTTTAAGGATCTCCGCCGGAACGCTCAACAATGCCTATCTGAACAAGGTATCATCACTCAACATTACAGGAGGAACCACCGGATCTGTTTATGGACTGTATGTTTCAACAGGCACTACTAACAATGTTTTCAGGAATAAAATTTGCGATATTTCTTCAGGAGGAACAAGTCCGGTTGTTTATGGCGCATACCTTGTTAGTGGTACTACAAATAGTTTCTACAACAACATGATCGGCAACCTGAGCACCCCAGCAGCCAATTCGGCTAACCCCCTGGCAGGTATCTATGTTTCGGGCGGGACGACCAACAACATATATGATAACACGGTATACCTGAATGCGACGAGTACCGGAGCCCTGTTCGGCAGCTCGGCACTCTATGCATCCATCACTCCCACCCTTGATATGAGGAACAATATCTTGGTCAATACATCAACACGCAGGGGAACGGGAATTACCGCTGCTTTCAGGAGAAGCACGACCGCACTGGCCTCCTATGCGCTCACCTCCAACTACAACTATTATTATGCCGGGATCCCTTCTGACAGCGCCGTTGTATTCTACGATGGAACAAACATCTACAGAACACTGACTGATTTCCAGGCCTGGGTTACCGCGCCGCGCGATGCCCAATCGGTAACAGACGACAGCGGCCCCACTTTCCTGAATATCTCATGCGGTGATCCGAATTTCCTTCATATCTCTTCAGCGCGATCCGTCATTGAAAGCAGCGGTTCATCCATTGCCGGTATCGACAATGACTTCGATAACAACATCCGCCAGGGAAGCCCCGGCTATCCTGTACAAACCAATGGAGGCGGCTCAGCTCCAGACATCGGCGCCGATGAATATGACGGTTTGCCCGGCTACACCTGTATGACACCCACGCCAGGCGCCACCCTCACGACAGCCAATTCATTGTGTCTCGGTCAGACCATTACCCTCACCCTGCAAAATGCAACGGCAGGAACCGGGGTATCCTACCAGTGGCAGAGTTCTCCGACCGGTTCGGGATACACTGACATTGCAGATGCCAATTTGCCTACATATACCACCACCCCCCTATCTTCACTTTTCTATCGGTGTGTGGTAACCTGTCAGAACGGGCTGGCTTTTGTCACTTCAACCCCGATTCAAATTACCTTCGCCAACAACATCACCGGCACCACACCGGGCAGCCGTTGTGGTTTGGGAACCGTTACCCTTGCTGCCACAGGCACTACACCCACATTGAACTGGTACACTGCAGCAACAGGCGGATCATTTGTTGGTACCGGATCTCCTTTTACAACCCCTGAAATCAATACGACCACCAGTTTTTATGTTGGAGCAGAAAGCTTTTCTGCCGGAGGTGCTGCGGTTGGCGCCGGTGCAACTACTTCAGCAACCTATTCAAATCCATTCTATTCATTATATAGTAACATTCATACCCAGCACCTGATCACCGCTGCCGAACTGACTGCCGCAGGCCTTGCTGCGGGGAATATTACTTCAGTGGCGCTGAATGTGACTGCTGCCGGAACCTTGCCCATGATTGACCTGTCGGTAAAAATTGCCGCTACTGCGGCCACCAATATGTCGGCGTTTCTTACACCTGCATTTACCACAGTTTACACCAATGCTTCGCTAATGCCGATTGTCGGTCTTAATGTCTTAACATTCAGTCCTCCATTCGCCTGGGATGGCACATCCAATATCGTACTGGAATTCTGCCACGGTAATGGAGCCTCAACGGCCACGATGAGCAGAACGGTCAAAGCCGATGCAACAGCTTATGTGTCAAGCATTAAAACCCATGCAACTTCGGCGACCCCTTCAGCTACAATATGTTCGAATACTTCCTCGAATCTGTTAACCTATTCCGTGAGGCCGCAATTTACTTTTGCCGGACAGATTCTTTGCTCAAGTCCCCGCTCCCAGGTTGTCGCTACGGTCACCACGCCCCCGGATCTGACGGTAACCGCGAACCAGACGGTTTGCAACAATGAGGTTGCCACCATCGGGGTTACCACTGCCCTGGCAAATTATGACACCTATGTATGGAGTCCGGCTACCTATCTCTTTACCGATCCCGGCTGTATCAATGCATACAACGGCACTGCCAGCGCTACCATTCTGTATGCAAAATCAGCCGTCGGCGCAGCGACCACCTATACCTGTACCGCTACCAAAGTTTCTACAAATTGCATAAACACCAAACAATCAACCATCACGGTTTTACCCGCCACTCCGACAATTTCAGCATTCCCGGCTTCGTTCTGCATCAGCGGGTCGACAGTGTTGACCCTCTCGCCGGCAACCGGCTGGGGTGCGGCCACTTTCCAATGGCAGAGTTCGGAAGACAACATCACCTTTACCGATATTGACGGCGCCACCACCCAGAACCTGACCACCAAAGTAATTTTAACCACTACCTACTTTAAATTACTGATTAAAAACGGTTCAGGCACATTATGCAGTTCGCCGCAAATTACCGTTACCGTTAACCATCCGCAAATAACCAACATCGTTCCGGGCACCCGCTGTGGCATCGGTACGGTTCAACTTGCAGCCACCGCGGTTGGAGGAACGTTGAACTGGTACGCCACACCTACAGGAGGAACGCCCATCGGCACAGGTTCCCCATTTACCACACCGGTGATCAGTACGACAACTAATTTTTATGCCGGGGCTGAAAGCTATGCACCTGGCAATGCGGCTGTTGGCGCGGGCGCCAGCACCTCGGCAACCTATTCAAATCCTTTTTATTCTTTATATAGCAACATTCACACCCAGCACCTGATCACCGCCGCCGAACTGGCTGCCGCAGGCCTTGGTGCAGGGAATCTTACTTCAGTGGCACTGGATGTGACTGTTGCCGGAACCTTGCCTATGATTAACCTGTCGGTGAAAATTGCCACCACCACGGCTACCACGATGTCGGCATTTGTTTCGCCTTCATTTTCCACAGTATACAACAATGCTTCGCTGATGCCGGTTGTGGGTCTCAACGTGTTGCCCTTCACCACTCCGTTTTACTGGGATGGCACATCGAATATTGTCCTGGAATTCTGCCATGGCAATGGTTCGTCTACGGCTACCATGAGTCGCACTTGCAAAGCCGATGCCACACCCTATGTCTCCAGTATTAAAGCCCATGTAAGTGCCGCTACCTCTTCCGCAACAATTTGTGCGAATACCACATCGAATGTTCTAACCTATTCGGTAAGGCCGCAATTTACCTTTGGAGGACAGGCGATCTGCAGCGATATCCGCACAACGGTTACTGCCACGGTAACTCCACCCCCGGTCCTCGCCATCACCACCAGCCAGGCTATTTGCAACAACGAAGTATTTCCAATCACTGTAACTACAGGCATGGAAGATTTCGACACCTTCACCTGGAGCCCGGCTGACAACCTCTTTACCGACCTTGCCTGCAACAACGCATACCAGCCTCTTGCAAGTGCAACAACGGTGTACGTGAAATCGGCTACCGGAATCATTACCACCTATAACTGCACCGCTACAAAAATAGCGACCGGATGCGTGAACATGGCACAAGCCACCTTCACGGTGATCCCTGTTCCGGTTATCACAGCGTTCCCCGTCGGGATCTGTATTTCCGGCAGTTCAACGATGAGTTTGTCGCCAACCACCGGGTATGGCAACGCCACTTTCCAATGGCAGGAATCAGCCTCCGGTGTTGCCGGCACCTATACGGACATCAGTGGCGCCACCAACATGAGTTTTACGACTCCGACCATTTCAGCCACCAGGTATTACCAGGTGGTGATCAGGAACGGAAGCGGTATAATTTGTTCAACGAACCAATACACCATGCAGGTTAGCGACCCGCAAACACCTGTGGGTGTGAATGGATCCCGGTGCGGTATCGGAACCGTTGTTCTGGGCGCCAGCGGAACCGGCGGAACGCTTAACTGGTTTGCTTCTGCTACCGGTGGTCTCCCGTTGGGAACCGGTCCTTCATTCACCACCCCGGTCATCTCTTCCACCACCTCCTACTGGGTATCCACGAAATCACCGGCATCCACGGTTGATTATGTCGGTATGGCAGTTCCTGTTAACCCAACTTCCGGCAGCGGTGCAAGTACATATGGACTCTATTTTGATGCACTGTCGGCATTTACATTGACCAGCGTGAATGTGTATCCCAATGCTACAGCGAATAATACCCCCGGAACGGTGACGATCAGTGTGTTAGATGGTTCTGGTGCCGTGCTGCACCAGGCGGTTGTCAATGTGACCGGATTCGTGCAATCTTCGAACCCTACCATGGAAACGGTTAACCTGAATTTTAATATTGCTCCGGCAACCGGATTAAGGTTGGTCATGACCAGCAAGTCATCCGGCATATCAGGATTGATGTTCCAACCTTCCGCAGGAGGCCCTTATGCATTTCCGTTTACCGTTCCCGGGGTTGTATCCATTACCAGCGGCACGTATGGCGGTGTATCACATCCTGAATTGTATTACTATTTTTACAACTGGCAGGTGTCTGTAGGTTGTGAAAGTCCCCGTATTGAGGTCATTGCAACAGTCACCCCGCCACCGGCCCTCTACATTACCGGCGATCAGACCATTTGCAACAATGTAGCAGACACCATCAACGTTAATACTACGCTTTCCGACTTCGATAGTTACACCTGGAGCCCGACCGCTAACCTCTTCACCGACCCTGCCTGCAATAATGCGTATGTTCCCCTTGCCAGTGCAACAACGGTATATGTAAAATCAGCCACTGGCGGAGTGTTCCCCTATACCTGTACTGCCACCAAAAATTCAAGCGGATGCGTGAATACAGCAGTGAGTACTATCACGATCCTGCCCGCAAATCCTGCAATCACTCCGTCACCTGCTAGCATTTGTGTAAGCGGAACAGCCGTGTTAAGCCTTTCACCGGCAACGGGTTGGGGGTCTGCCACATACCAGTGGCAGGATTCTCCTGACGGGAGCATTTATACAGATATCTCCGGCGCTACAAACCAGAATTATACAACGGGTACAGTTACTACCACGAGATATTTTAAGGTGAATATTAAAAACAGCGCGGGAGTATACTGTACCTCGCTGCTTTCCACGTTACAGGTCAACAATCCTGAAACGCCGGTAGGAACAGATGGCGCCAGGTGCGGTACCGGAACGGTCGAATTGTCAGCAACCGGAAGTGGAACCTTAAAATGGTACGATGTAGCTACTGGTGGTACCGCCATTGGCACCGGGACTACCTTTACGACCCCTGTGATCAGCGCTACAACCAATTATTGGGTAGGCGCTTCTTATGGGGATGGTGGTACGACCTCTGTCGGACCGCTCTCGCCTACTGCACAGGGAGGTACAATCGGCACCCAAACCATTGAATGGGGTATCTATTTTACAACCTTCAGTCCCACCATCCTTAAATCGGTTGATATTTTCCCGTTAGCAACAGGTCAGTCCGGTGTGATCGAGGTTCGTGCAGGTTCCTCTACTTCGGGAACTCTGCTTGCAACCATCAATTACACCACTACGGTTTCAGGCGGCGCTACACCTCAGACTATTATGATCAATCATAATTTACCGGTTCCGGGCAGTTACACGCTATACACAAGTGTACTTCCCACTTCCGGTATTTCGAGAAATACCAGTGGAGCTGTATATCCTTACACCTCTTCTGTTGCCAACATCACGGGCAACGGTTACAGTGCAACCTATTATATGGGACTGTACAACTGGATATTCGGTTCAGAATGTGTTTCAGCAAGGGATATGGTGACGGCCACAGTGGGATCAAATTGTATGACTATTACAGGAACGGTTACCAATGCAACTTGTTTCGGGAGTTCCAACGGAGCTGTCAGTACGGTTGTATCGGGTGGCACAACTCCTTATTCCTATACATGGAGCAACCTGGCAACTACTGCATCGATAACGGGTATTCCGGCCGGGACCTACACGGTTACTGTTACCGACTTCACCTCCAGTTCCCAGGTGGGAAGCTGGACCGTTTCCGAGCCTGCCGATCTGTCGTTATCTGCCATCGTCACCAATGCAAATTGTCCTTACATTCAGAATGGCGCCATTGATCTTTCTGTGAGCGGAGGCACGCTGTCCTACGGATATTCCTGGAGCAACGGAGCTGATTCACAGGATATCAGCAGCCTAGCAGCAGGCACCTATACGGTTGTAGTAACCGATGCACATGGTTGCCAAAAAACCGCCAGCTGGCTCGTTGGGCAAACGAATGAAGCATGCGTGAACCTCTCCCTGACAGAATCGGAAGCAAGCCAGGTTTGCTACAGTGCCACGAATACGATCACCCTGACAAATTACACGGTTACATCCACCGGGCACGTCACGCTCCATGCAGGCCAGCGTATCCTGCTTCTGCCAGAAACCAAGGTCGTTTACCAGGGATACCTGCTGGCTAAAATCACCAGTGATCCTTGCCTGGGACCAGCTGCACCGGTTACAATTGTATCAGGCACCGGCCAGAATGATTTGCAGATGAGCCTATCCCATGCTTATTTCACTCTTTACCCCAACCCGACCAACGGGAATTTCACCCTTGTGCAAAAGGGCGAGCCTGCATACAGCAAGGTCAGGATTGACGTTTACTCGATGAGTGGTGAAAAGGTGATGACCGAACGGATGATCGGGGAGAAGAGCCATGAGTTCCGCTTCTCCGAAGTTCCCGCCGGCCTCTACTTTGTAAAAGTGGTTGCTGATGAGTATGTGGAAACCATTAAACTGGTAAAGACAAGGTAACTCCCACCCAAACCTCTCCCGGCAGGGAGGGAACTCTGTGCAGCCTTTGTTTGAAGGATACTTGCACACAAACAACCGACAGCACCCTACCCGCCCCTTCATCGTTTCAGGAAGGGATAGGTAGGGTGCTTCAATAAATGCCGGCTAATTTGTTTCTTCTTTACCAATAATGTCAAAATAATGGTGAGTTCTATGAGATAATTTAAATGAACTTTTATATATCCCATAAGTTTATTGGAGGATGAGTAGAATTTACAAATGTTTACAGCGTAAACAAAAAAACCCAAACAACAAAACCGCAACTCTATAGTCCCACGCCACCTATATCAATCATTGATCCTGCAACGATAACTCCAACAGCACCCCCAACAAGGATTATCCCACCAAAAACAGGTATAAGCCATGAAACAGAGGTTCTTCCACTTGCTTTTTGATATACCTCTGCGTTGCTGAGAGCTGAAAAAGCTACCTGTATATTGCCATTGTAATAATGCTCATGAGCCATTGAATCAGAAATATACAAATGGACCTCCTCAAGTATGTAGGATTCGTCAGTTTCTCTGCTTTTTTTATACCTGTTCCCGGTATTTGGTTTTGTAGTAAGAAATTTATATCGGTTTTCGGGCAAAACAGACAATTTTCCGGAAAGCGTGTTGCCTGTTATACCAAGGCTGGATAAATGCCAGGCAGAATCCCGTTGGTGCACGATCAGGTATTTGTTCAACGAATCATACTTCCGGATGTCGTATGGAGTGACATTGTGCACGGTTTGCACTTTGTAATAATACATGCACCCCGGAAGTAAATTCATGAAAATCAATATTAGTATAATGGAGATTGACTTTGTTGCAATGGTTTTTATTTTATTTTTCATAGAATCAGATTTTAATATCGTTAATAATAGTACACAACAAATTTACGCCCGGGATCATGGAAACACGAATTGGTTTGTACGACACGTATGTATCAATTTGCGTAAAATCCAAAACACGACAATGGGAAAGCATCAGGATCAGCAAAACATGCAAAATCCAGCCAATCCCACTGGGGAAATTGCACACAGCAAGAAATTTAATTGTTTAGGCGTATTTGTACCAGTAAACTATAAACATTTCCAATTTTGTTCAGGTGAGGGATTCCGGGGTAAATTGAGATACCTTAAGTACTTCACGCAATTATTTTTAATGATAATTTCACCTTTTCAGGGTTGGATGGGGACAATATCTGATGAGCTTGCACTAATTTTTCTTTAATTCTCCCGGTCAAACAAGGGGAAAACGAAACCCCGGGGGGGTGTCAATATTATAGGACGGGTTGAATAGGACGGCTACATGAACCCTGAAAGGGTGAAATAGAATTATTCTTGCAACTTACTGGCTGTTAAAACATTTCTAATTCTTACAGCTTTACTGGTACAATTGCGCCTAATCAAATAAATTAACATAGAAACAAAGATAAACCAGTATAATCGAATAAAAACGAATTAAAATTGGAACAATCAAAAAAAAACGCCTGCAAGTGCTTAATTTGCATGCGTTTTAAAAGTCTAAGTGTGACTCCGAAGGGACTCGAACCCCCAACCAACAGAACCGGAATCTGCCATTCTATCCAATTGAACTACGGAGCCA
>JBMOIP010000061.1:0-24904 GCA_049317265.1 Bacteroidales bacterium | reverse complement strand
GATGTGGAAGATTTAACCAAGCACAAAATGGATTCGGAGGAGATGATCATCGAACAGGAAGCCGCAGATATCGTGAACCGCGCCATGGCCCGTAAAGGACGCATCGTGGCGGTAGGAACCACCACCATGAAGGCGATTGAATCGTCGGTGACTGTGTCGGGCAACCTCAAACCATACCGCGGCTGGACCAACAAATTCATCTTCCCGCCGTACGATTTCAGCATTGCCAATGCCATGATCACCAACCTGCACATGTCACAATCACCCATGATGATGATGGTTGCCGCATTTGCCGGGTATGATCTTCTCATGAAAGCTTATGAAGTTGCCATTGAAAAGAAGTACAAATTCTTTACCTACGGCAACCCCATGCTGATTCTCTAATTCAACCTTCTTTTGAAAAAGTCGGCGGTTATCGTGGCAGGAGGCTCAGGCACCCGCATGAATGCCGGCATGCCCAAACAGTTCCTTCTGCTCAACGGGAAGCCTTTGCTGATGTACAGTATAGAAGCTTTTAACGTTGCTTTTCCAGGCATTTCAGTGATTCTGGTCCTGCCTGCCACTGAGTTGCTCCCATGGAAGCAACTTTGCGACGAGTATGCATTCAACCTGCCCTGCACCCTTGTTGCCGGAGGGGAAACCCGGTTTCATTCCGTTCAAAATGCACTTGCCGTTATGGATGATGGGGGATTGGTCGCCATTCATGACGGCGCAAGGCCGCTTGTTTCCCCATCACTTATCAGAAATACATTTCTCACCGCCGGGCAACTTGGAAATGCTGTTCCTGTCATAGAGTTTTCTGATTCGGTAAGGAAAGTGTCAGGCAAAGGTTCCCAACCCGTCGACCGTTCGATTCTGCGGCTGGTGCAGACCCCGCAGGTATTCAACATATCAATCCTTAAAAAAGCCTACCATCAGGAGTACCGCACAACGTTTACCGATGATGCCTCCGTGATGGAAAGCGCCGGAGAGACCATTCACCTTACTGAGGGCGACCCTGTAAACCTGAAGATCACTCACCCTTATGATCTTGCAGCAGCAGAAATTATGTTAAAAAACGTCCAGTTCTGATCATCCTTTTCTCCCTTTCCATCGGTATGGAACAATAAGACCAAGCAATCCTGTCAGCGGGACATAGGCCAGCTGAAAAACCTGTGCGATAAAATAGTATCCCCACAATTTCCTGTTCCCGAAAAACCGGCCAGTCAGCCATACCATCGGGTATTCCAGTAATATTTTGCCCAGCCAGATGATCACAGGCAACAAAAGCGTTGGGGGACAGAAAATACCATAGACAACACCAGCCAGCAGCAGCAGGTGGGTTAAATAGGTAACAGCTCCCACGAGGATGACGACAGGATCACGGTAGCCCCTGCTTTTGGAGACCCACCGGAACCGCTGATGGAGAAACCCGGCAAGGGTGGCTTCAGGTTCTGTGCTTACAGCGGCTGAAGAATCGGCATTGAACACCTGTGATCCTTTCCCATAGTGACGTCGGATGGAACTCATCAAAAACTGATCGTCGCCTGATATATAGTTAAGGTTCCCGCTGAAGCCCCCCGACTGCAGAAAAGCATTCCGCCGGTAAGCCAGGTTGGCTCCATTGCACATCACCGGGTAACCCAGTGCAGCGCTTCCCGCGGTGACACCCATGAGACCGAAGAACTCCAGCACCTGGATCTTCTGAAGCAGGTTCTTTGCATTGCTGAAACATACAGGGCCAAGCACCATCTGAATCCCGGGGGAGGAGAACCCGGCGACCATCGCCGAAATCCATCCCGTTCCGCGGCTTGTATCTGCATCTGTAAACAGCAGGATTTCCCCTTTTGCTACTCCAATGGCCCTTGCAATGGCGCTCTTTTTCCCGGGAACCTGCTGTTCTGCAAAGTGATACGGCGAAACAAGCATCAGCGGAAAACCGGGATGTGATTTTGCAAACTGTGCAGCAATGGCCATGGTCTCATCTTCCGAAAAATCATCTGTTACGATTACCTCCATGGCTGCACCCGGAAAATCCTGTTGCGCTGTCTCCATCAGTATCCTCAGGATGTTTAGTGCTTCATTGCGAACAGGGATGATCACAGAAACGAGACCTGCGGGTTGAGGCCTTTTGTTCCTCTTTCGACAGAGCAAACGGGTCACACCGATGGTAAACACGATGATCAGTAATCCGTAACATGCAGATACCATTGAGAGCATCAATCCGAAAATACCTGTGTTTTCCATCATTCAGACTGTTTTCTGAAAAACTGAAGCCGGAAAACAAAAATAGTTCCGACAATAGCCGGAAGTCCGATGTTGACCATCCACAACAGGGTGGAGGCGGCAAATATCCCAAGACTGTAACCACCTGTATTTGAGTGATAAAACTCAAAATAAAGACCAAATATATAAAGTGCTACAGATCCCCTGATACCTAGTTCAGTGAGTGCGATCGTTGGGATGATCGCCATGACGAGATAGATGACTGCGATAAGAACCAACGCATCGGGATAGGGAATCCTGACTTCGAACAACATCAGCAGGAGATAAAACTGGGTGGAGAATACAAGGTATCTCGCAAAACTTAGCAGCATCACGATGGCCATTTCGTGGTTTCGGTAAAATGCGAAAATCCTGAAAAATTTCCGGAACCTTTTCAACCTTTTCTGAAGGATGCGCTCTTTCAGTGTCGAGAGGAAGGAGAGTTTGAAAAACATGGCCAGCAATATCACATCCAGGGTTATCACCAGGATGACCACACTATGATATAGATACCCGTGCCCAAAGCCTGAACCCGAAAGGTACCGGGGGATAAAAATCAGCAGGGCGAGGGTCCCGGTAAGGATGGTGATCAGCAACTGGCTCATGCTTCCCACCACGGTGATCAGGATTCCTTCGATACGGCTGGCCGTTTTCAGGATAAAGATCCTCCCGAAAAACTCCCCCACCCTGTTCGGGATGAAAGAACTGATACTGATCCCGGTAAGAACAGCCTGGAATGATTTGAAAAAAGTGACCTCCTCCACCTTCCCGATCAGGTATTTCCATTTAAATGCTTCGATGCTCCAGTTCACCAACATCAGGGTCAAAATCAGGAGAAGCCCTGTTTGAAACTCCGGTCTTGCAAGGTCTCGCTCCATCCTCAGCACTAAAGAGGAGAGGTCGGTTTTATTAAATACCTGGTGATAGATGAACAGATAGGTCACCAGAAATATCGCCAGCTGGATCAGCAGGTTCATTATTTTCTGTAATTTTGACAGATTTCTCATCTCAACTATGGCTGACGAACGAATTATTCTGGGCATTGACCCCGGAACCACCGTCATGGGTTATGGCGTTATCAGTGTTTCCGGCAACAAGATCAGCCTGCTCGTTTTAGGCGTGCTAAAATTAAGCAAATACGACGACCATCCCTTGCGGCTGAAAATTATTTTCGACCGCATGATCTCCCTGATCGAGCAGTATCATCCGGATGAGTTATCGATCGAAGCTCCCTTCTTCGGAAAGAATGTTCAGTCGATGCTAAAACTGGGCCGGGCGCAGGGTGTCGCCATTGCAGCCGCACTCTCCAGGTCCCTTCCCTTTTTCGAATACTCTCCCCGTAAAATCAAGCAATCCATCACCGGGAACGGCGCCTCTTCCAAGGAACAGGTTGCCGCCATGCTGACACATCTGCTCCAGATAAAAGAGGTGCCTGAAACCATGGATGCCACCGATGGTTTGGCTGCCGCCGTTTGTCACTACTTTCAAAACGGAAGAGCCGAAACAGGAAAGAAATTCACAGGCTGGAAGAGTTTTCTGACAGCGAATCCCGAAAGGCTGGGCTGATCTACATCAACTTCTGGTATACCATCCACCACCTGTCGGGAATGTCGTTCTCGCAGGCAATCTGGTAATCCTTGTATGAGCATGGCACCAGGTAGTGTCGCTCATATTTAATGCGCTGCTCGGCAGGAAGAGGAATCTCCATCCACCACCTGTCGGTCTTCTTGCTCTTGTAAAACACGATCTCCTCTTTGTGATCCCTGATGCTGACACGGTACTTCACATAATCCTCCTCATTCTTAAACGGAAAATCGTGGGCACGGTTATAATATCCGTCAATGAAATACCAGATCATCTGTGCCACCAGGTGGGCCGTCTGCCCCGATTTATCGTACCGCGGGTTAACTTCATAAAAGCCGATGGAGGTGAGTTTGTCGCTCAGCCCGGCATAGCGGACAATCTGGCAAGCCTCCTCGCCATAGAAACCATTCGGCGTGGCATTGGCATTTCCCGGGGCGTCGGAATAACGGATGGCGGAAACATCAAAGGTAAGCATGTCGGCATTGCGAACGATCGGCTCCACATCCTCGATGGTCTCCCTTACAATGCCCAGCCGATAGGTGTCGAAGAAAAGGTTCTTCATCAGCCGGAGTGCATCCTGGTCGACGAAATAGGTCTGGTATCCAATGTTGGCATAGTTAAACAGGTAATTGGGCTGATGCAGGATGATGCTGCTGAGGTAGGATTGTGAAGTGATCTCCTCCTCCGATTTCCCGAGGTCAAACATGGGATCAACAGCCACGATGTTGATGATCTGCCCCAGGCTCTGGTAGGCCTGGTAGTTGGCAAAGGTCATATCCTGGCTGCCTCCGAGAATCACCGGAACAACATTATTTTCAATCATTTCAGCCACTACCGCACTCAATGCAAAGTAAGTATCGGAAACGGCAAACCCGTTTTTAATGTTCCCGAGATCGACCATTTTAATCGGGTAAGGCCCGATGTTCAGCTGGAACAGGTATTTGCGGATGGCGTTGGGGGCCATGCCGGTTCCTTCATTGCCAACAGAACGCCGGTCGTCGGTTACGCCGATGAGCGCGATGTTGCAGGTTGAGTAATCGGGCAGTCCATCGGCTTCGGTATGGAGGCTGATGATATTGCCCAGCCTGAGCTGGCTCGTGGTTTCTCCGCTGTAGGGAAATTCATCCCGGTCGAGGGGTTCAAAAAAAGCTGAAATATCCATGGGACATTACTTTTTCTTCCTTGTTTTTGACTTCGATTTTGATGGGGGCGTCTCCGCAATGATGGCTTTGCAATCCTCCAGGGTGAGCGTTTTCGGGTCTCTTCCCCTGGGGATTTTGTAGTTCTCCTTATTACAGGCGATATAGGCTCCGTATCGTCCGTTCAGCACCTGGATAAGTGTTTTATTGTCGGTGAATTCACCCAGGATCTTCTGATCGTCGGCCATGCGTTTGGCAACGATGATCTCACCGGCCCGTTCGAGTTCAACCGTTAACGGATCAACATCTTTCGGCAGGGAATAAAAGAGTGAATTATGACGGATATAGGGCCCAAACCGGCCAATGGCCACCACAACATCCTTTGATTCAAATTCACCGATGGTTCGGGGAAGTTTGAAGAGTTCAAGCGCCTCCTCAAGGGTTATGGTATCAAGGCTCTGCCCTTTTTTCAACGAAGCGAATTTAGGCTTGGCCTCTGCATCAGCATCCCCCATCTGGACCATCGGGCCGTACCTGCCAATTTTAACGAAGATATTTTCGCCGCTTTTGGGGTCTGTGCCCAGAAGTTTTTCACCGCTAACCTTGCCGGTATTTTCAAGAGTTCCTTCGATCTGTTTGTGGAACGGGAAATAGAACTCCTTGATCATCTGGTTCCAGACAATTTTACCCTCTGCAATTTCGTCAAACTCCTCCTCAACGTTGGCTGTAAAATTGTAATCGAGGATGTTGTTGAAGTGTTGTACCAGGAAGCTGTTTACCAGCGTGCCGATATCAGTTGGGAAGAGTTTGGACTTTTCCGACCCTACGTTCTCCGATTTCACCTCTTCGGTGATAACCGATTTTTTCAGGGTGATCAGGGTATAGGCTCGCTGAATGCCGGGCCGTTCCTCCTTGATCACATACTCCCTTTTCTGGATGGTCGAGATGGTGGGAGCATAGGTGGAAGGACGCCCGATTCCAAGCTCTTCCATCTTTTTCACCAGCATGGCTTCCGTGTAGCGGGCCGGTTGCTGGGTGAATTTTTGCTGTGCCGTCATCTCATGGAGGTCGAGTTTTTCACCGGTATTCATCGGAGGCAGCATGCCCTCTTCCCCATTTTGCTCGTCATCATCAGTTGATTCCATGTAGACTTTAAGGAACCCGTCGAATTTGATGACCTCTCCCCTGGCGATGAATTTTTCCACAGCCCTGGATACACCGATGGTGACGTTGGTCTTTTCCAGTTCAGCATCAGCCATCTGGGAAGCGATGGTCCGTTTCCAGATCAATTCGTATAACCGCTTGTGGGATTTGTCACCATCAATGGTTTTATTAGCCATGTAAGTCGGGCGGATGGCTTCATGTGCCTCCTGCGCCCCCTTGCTTTTGGTGGTGAATTTGCGGATTTTCACATACTCCGGGCCAAAGCTCGAGGTGATTTCACTCTCCGACATGTTCAGCGCCATATCCGAGAGGTTAACGGAGTCGGTACGCATGTAGGTGATGAGTCCCGATTCATAAAGTTCCTGCGCCACACGCATGGTGTTGGCAACCGAGAAACCGAGTTTCCGGGAAGCCTCCTGCTGCAGGGTGGAGGTGGTAAAAGGCGGGGCGGGCGATTTTCTCGAGGGCTTGGTATCCACATCCTCAATGGTGTACTGGGCATCGATACATTTCTGCAGGAAAGCTACGGCTTCCTCTTTGGTCACAAATCGCTTGTTCAGTTCGGCTTTGACGGAGGCTGCCTTATTCCCGTTCCTGAGGAAGAAATCTCCTACGATGCGGAAAGCGGAAGTGCTCTGGAAGTTTTTAATCTCCTCCTCCCGTTCAACGATCAGGCGAACAGCCACGGACTGAACCCGGCCGGCCGAGAGCGACGGTTTGATCTTTTTCCACAACAGCGGGGAGAGTTCGAATCCTACGAGGCGGTCGAGTACACGGCGCGCCTGCTGGGCATCCACCAGGTTCTTGTCGATGCTCCTTGGATTGTCGATCGCTTCCTGGATAGCGGTTTTGGTAATTTCATGAAAGGCGATGCGCTTGGTTTTGGACTCGTCCAGCCCTAGCGCTTCGATCAGGTGCCATGAGATGGCCTCCCCTTCGCGGTCCTCGTCAGATGCCAGCCAGATCCAGTCGGAATCCTTGGCAAGCTTGGCCAGTTCAGCAACTACCTTTTTCTTTTCGGGTGAAATGATATATTTTGGAATAAATCCGTTTTCAATATCAACTCCAAGATCTTTCTTCGACAGGTCGACTACATGTCCCATGCACGACCGTACTGTAAAATCCTTCCCCAGAAACCCGCCAATGGTTTTGGCCTTGGCCGGAGACTCAACAATCACTAAGTTTTTTGTCATTCGGATAGCTTGTTTGGTGCTCAAAATCCGTTGCAAAAGTAAGACAATTAATTAAACCTTACCTTTGCACCCCATTTTAATGCTTAATCGGATAACATATCAAAAGGTAATACCTCATCGTGGAAAATCTTAAAAAAATACATATAGAGACCTATGGCTGTCAGATGAACATATCTGACAGTGAGATAGTTGCATCAATATTAACAGACAACGGCTACCAGGTTACAGAGGATGTGATGCTGGCAGATATTATCTTTGTAAATACCTGTTCAATTCGTGAAAATGCAGAGGACCGGGTTCGCAAAAGACTGAATTATTTCAAATCACTGAAAAAAAAGAGGCCCGGACTGCTTATCGGATTGCTGGGATGCATGGCCGACCGCACGAAGACCGCCCTGATGGAGGAGGAGCAACTCCTCGACCTCGTTGCAGGTCCCGATTCGTACAGGCATCTGCCACAGTTGCTTGAGCAGGTGGGTACCGGACAACGGGCCATCGATACGATATTATCAGTTGAAGAGACCTATGCAGACATCACTCCGGTAAGGCTTGATTCCAATGGTGTTTCGGCATTCATTTCGATCATGAGGGGGTGTGAAAACTATTGCTCGTACTGCGTCGTTCCATCCACCCGCGGGCAGGAGCGCAGCCGTGACGCCGCCTCTATTATCCGTGAAACCCGCGACCTGTTTGAAAAAGGATACAGGGAGGTAACCCTCCTGGGGCAGAATGTCAACTCCTATTCGTGGAATGCAGGCGACACCACCATCACCTTTGCCAATCTGCTTGAAAAGGTGGCCGCCATTCATCCGCTGATGCGCATCCGGTTTGCCACCTCCCATCCTAAGGATATATCAGATGAGCTGCTCCATACCATCGCCAGGAACCCAAATTTGTGCAAGGCCATTCATCTGCCGGTGCAATCAGGCAGTAACCACATGCTCGACCTGATGAACCGAAAATATACCCGGGAAATTTACCGCGAACGCATCGAGGCCATCCGGAAGATTATTCCTGATTGCGCCATTTCAACCGATATCATCGCAGGTTTTTGCGATGAAACCGAAGAGGATCACCAGGATACCCTTTCGCTGATGGAATGGGTTTGTTATGATACTGCCTACATGTTTAAATATTCTGAAAGGCCGCAAACACTGGCTGCTGATACGCTTAAAGACAATGTTGCTGCAGATGTCAAAGATCGCCGGCTGACAGAAATTATCAACCTGCAACACCAGCTTTCGCTGCAACGTAATCTGAAAGATGTTGGAAAAACCGTTGAAATCCTCATTGAAGGAACCTCAAAACGGTCTGATAATCAATTATTTGGAAGAAACACCCAAAACAAGGTTGCTGTTTTCACAAAGACTCAGCAGGGCCCAGGGGAGTATGTTATGGTGAAAATCACCGGTGCAACTTCTGCGACTTTACTGGGGGAAGTTGTCTGAAAAATATGTACTTTTGCCCTTTCAACTACACTCTCTTATGAAAAAATTACTTGCGCTGGTCACAAAATCCGCAATTGTTTTCCTTGTCGGAATATTAGTGTTGTCCTCCTGCGTTCCTCAGAAAAAAATAAAATACCTTCAGAAACAGCAGGAAAAAGACACTGCTGATATGCATGTAAACAGGAACAATGCCGACTACAGGATCCAGGTGAGAGATAACCTCTACGTAAGGGTTTACGCCCTCGATGAAAAAGCCTACCTTTTTTTCAACAAACAGTCGGGCTCAAGTTCCTACAACGATTTTGCCAACGATGCATCCATTTACCTTAACAGTTATACCGTTAATTCCGACGGAAACATCGATTTTCCAATTGTAGGAAAAGTTTATGTGAAGGACCTGACGGTTGACCAGGTAAAAGCCATGTTGCAGCAGATGATCGGGGAATACCTCAAGGAGACAACCGTAGTAGTGAAAACCGTCAACTTCAGGGTTACAATGGTTGGCGAAGTGATGCGGCCGGGTGAGTTTACCATTTATAAGGATGGTCTCAATGTTTTTGAAGCCATCTCTCTTGCAGGCGATATGACTGAGTTTGCAAACCGCGGCCGGGTGGCGCTGATCCGCCAGGTTCCTGGTGGTTCACAGGTGCATTATCTCGACCTTACAAGCGAAACTATTCTCAGCTCTCCATACTACTACCTGCAACCAAACGATATTATTTACATTGCGCCGCTGGGTTACAAACGCTGGGGACTTGGTTCCACATTCCCCTGGGCAATCGTACTCTCATCAATTACCACAGCGCTATTGTTGATCAATTATGTTAAAAACTAAATTTTCCCGTGAACGATAATATCCAGGAGTTACCCCAGCAGCAGCAATCTGTTGATTACAAGATCATTCTTTTCAAATTTTACCGGTTCTGGTACTTTTTTGCCATCACCATCTTCATCGCACTCATCGTCGCCTTCATTTTCAACAAATACACCAAGGAGGTTTACGAGGTAACTACCACGGTGCTGGTCAAAGACAAGTCCGAAAACAAGATCAATCCGCAGGACCTGCTTGGCATGGGGCTGTTCAACAACATGCAGAACCTGCAAAATGAGATCGGCATCCTCTCATCGTATACCCTTACCTATCGTGCGGTTACCAAGATAGGCTTTGAAGTATCCTATTTCACCGAAGAGAATTTCGTCACCAAGGAGTTATACCTCGACAGCCCGTTCAAGGTGATTATGGACACTGCAGTGCCACAGCCGGTCAACATGTTTTTCAAGATCAAACTGCTCTCGAAGGAGACCTTCCGGCTTGAAACGAATGATGAAGCGATCAAATTTTTCAGTTTCTCCGAAAGAAAGATGGTTGAAGGCCGCAAGGACAATGTTATTGTTGACCAAACCTATCCGGTCGGGAAAGAGGTACAGACAAAACATTTCAAATTCCGGCTGGTTCTGACCAACAAATTCGATCCTCAGACTGACCTGAACAAATCGTTCTCCTTTATTTTTAAAAACTACGATGCGCTGGTAACAGAATTCAAATCCTTCAACATCGAGCCCATCAACAAAGAGGCCTCCATTGTTGAAATAAAACTGAAGGGCGGAAATGTCGACAAACTGGTTGAGTTCCTGAACACCCTTACCAAGGAGTACCTTGCCAAGGGACTGGAAAAGAAGAATACGGTCGCCACCCGCACCATTGCCTTTATCGACAATGAACTCAGGGGTATTACCGATTCACTGAATGCCTCTGAAAAGGCCCTGATGCTTTTCAGAACGAACAAAGAGATCATGAACCTGAACGATGAGGCCAAGCAGGTATTTGAGAAGATGATGCAGTTGCAGGATGAAAAGGCGATTTTACTGGTAAAATCGAAATACCTTCAGAACATGAAGGAGTATATCGAGAAGAACCAGAAATTTGACGAACTCATCGTTCCGGCTTCCATGGGGATTGAAAACACGGTGTTAAACGACCTCACGATGCAGCTGACATCGCTCTACATGAAGCGGACTGAAAACGCCCAGTATTCCAAATCAAAGAATCCCAGCCTGATGGCCATCGATTTGCAGATCGCCACCACGAAGAACGCCCTGTATGAAAATGTAAAGAGCGCCATTAATTCGAACGATATCGCCTTAAAAGAGGTTAATGACCGCGTATCGGTGATCAATGGAAGAATCAGCAACCTGCCTGAAACTCAACGTGTGTTGTTCGGCATTGAGCGTAAATTCAAACTTACCGACGCCATTTACACCTACCTGCTCCAGAAACGCTCGGAAGCCCAGATATCACAGGCATCCAACCTTTCCGATAATGAGGTTGTCGATGAAGCTTCGGCCATCGGGTTAAAGCCCGTATTTCCGAAGAAGACCCTGAACTATGTGATCGCTCTTATCCTGGGCATCCTCATTCCTATCATCTACATCTTCGGCCGCGACTATTTCAATGACAAGGTGATGGAGCGCGAAGATGTTGAAAAGCTGACGAAGCTTCCCATTGTAGGTCACATCATACACAGCGACAAACCAAGCACGGTGGTTGTGCTCGACTCACCTAAATCGTCCATTGCCGAGTCATTCCGTTCGGTGAGAACCAACATCAACTACCTGCTGCAGGGAAAGGAAAAACAGACGGTCCTGATTACCGCCGACATGGTCAGCGCGGGAAAAACCTATGTATCTATCAACCTGGCCCTCATTTTTGCCATGTATGGCAAGAAGACATTGCTGATGGGCTTTGACCTGCGCAAACCTAAAATTTTCGACGATTTCGGACTCACCAACAAAGAGGGGATCAGTTCGTACATCATAGGAAAAAACACGATTGATGAGATCACTCAATTTTCGGGAATTGACAACCTCGACATCATCATGTCGGGTCCGGTACCACCGAACCCGGCCGAATTGATTGCTTCGCCGAAGTGTTCCGAAATGTTTGTAAGCCTCAAGGAAAAATACGATTACATCATCATCGACACCCCGCCTGTAGGGTTGGTCACCGATGCGTTTCTCCTGATGAAGCATGCCGATGCCAACCTGTTCCTGGTTCGCCAGGGGTATACCCATAAAAAGATCTTTGGTTCGATCATCCATGACATGGCCCAACGGAATATTTCAAACCTTGCCATCCTGATTAACGACGTAAAACTAAACCGGAGTTCATATGGCTATGGATACGGTTACGGATACGGTTATGGGTACGGTTATGGATATGGTTCAGGCTACGGATATGGGTATGGTTACGGATATTACTCGGACGACAAGGAAGCTTCAAACAAGAGCAGATCGGTTCTTCAGCGGGTATTCGGGAAATCTTAGGAGGTAAAAAGTGATGGGCAACTATAATTTGACTCACCTGAAAGAGCTTGAGTCAGAAGCCATTTATGTTTTGAGAGAGGTGGCCGCTCAGTTTGAGCGTCCGGTGTTGCTTTTTTCCGGGGGAAAGGACTCCATTGTGCTGGTTCACCTTTCATTAAAAGCTTTTTATCCTGCCAGGATCCCCTTCCCGTTACTGCACATTGATACCGGCCACAATTTCCCGGAAACCCTTATTTTCAGGGACGACCTGGCAAAATCGGTGAATGCAAGGCTGCTCATTGGTTCTGTGCAGGAGTCAATCAATACCGGCAGGGCTGTCGAGGAGAAAGGCATCAATGCCAGCCGTAATGTATTGCAAACCGTGACTTTGCTCGATGCCATCGAAGCGAACAAGTTTGATGCGGCAATTGGCGGAGCCCGGCGTGATGAAGAGAAGGCCAGGGCCAAGGAACGGTTCTTCTCCCATCGCGATGAATTCGGTCAGTGGGATCCCAAAAACCAGCGTCCGGAGCTATGGTATATGTTCAACGGTAAAAAACGCATGGGAGAGCATTTCAGGGTTTTCCCCATCAGCAACTGGACGGAAATGGATGTCTGGCAGTACATACTTGCCGAAAACATTGACCTTCCCAGCATCTATTTTACCCATGAGCGCGATGTGTTTTACCGCGACGGTGTTTGGCTGGCCGCCGCCCCGTTCATGGAGATGAAACCCAATGAAAAAGTGGAATACCGGAGGGTACGCTGCCGCACCGTCGGAGATATCTCCTGTACCGGGCTTACCTTGTCGTCGGCAGATACCGTTGAAGATATTATCCAGGAAATTGCTGCCACCCGCGTCACGGAACGGGGAAGCCGCTATGATGATAAACGGTCTGAAGCTGCCATGGAGGACCGGAAAAAAGAGGGCTATTTTTAATGGAACGAACATTCTCATCTAAAGCTTACCTCGACATGGAGCTGCTGCGGTTTACCACGGCAGGCAGTGTTGACGATGGAAAAAGCACGCTGATCGGGCGGCTGCTGTACGACAGCAAATCTATCTTTGAAGACCAGCTGGATGCAGTAAAACGTGCCAGTGTTCAAAAAGGCAGCGAACACCTGAATCTTGCCCTTTTTACCGATGGCCTGCGTGCAGAGCGGGAACAGGGAATAACGATCGATGTGGCTTACCGCTATTTTGCCACCCCAAACCGGAAATTTATCATCGCCGACACCCCCGGGCATATCCAGTATACCCGGAACATGGTAACCGGCGCCTCCACCGCTAATGCCGCCATCGTCCTGATCGATGCAAGAAACGGCGTGATTGAACAAACACACCGCCATACCTTTATTGCATCGCTTCTCGGAATTCCACACATCATCGTTTGCATCAACAAGATGGACCTGATGGAGTTCAGTGAAGAGGTTTACCTTAAGATTCAGCGCGATTTCCAGGCCTTTGCCACCCAGGTATTCCCGGGGCAGGACATGCGTTTCATTCCCATCAGCGCCCTCAAAGGTGACAATGTGGTGAAGCCCTCCGGAAACATGCCGTGGTATAATGGGGGAACTCTGCTGCATCACCTCGAAACCATTCCCATCAGCCAGGACCACGACCTGAAGCACCCGCGGTTTCCGGTACAGTATGTCATCCGGCCTGAATCAGACGAATTCCATGACTACCGCGGCTATGCAGGGCGTGTTGCCGGCGGGTTTTTCCATCCGGGCGACCAGGTGGTCGTTCTCCCGTCGCGTATTAAAAGTGAAGTTACCTCGGTAGATACCCTTTCCGGACCCCTGGCAGAAGCCCATGCTCCCATGTCGGTTACGCTGACCCTCAAAGATGATGTCGACCTGAGCCGGGGAGATATGATTGCAGGGGCTGACGACATCCCGGAAGAGAGTTGCGATATAACAGCCATGATCTGCTGGATGAACCAGAAACCACTGCAAATCAACGGTAAATATGCCCTGAAACACACCACCAGGGATGTACGCTGCATCATCCAGGAAGTTGATTATGTGTTAAATATCAGCACACTGGAAAAGGTTGCCGAGAATAAAACCATCCGGATGAACGACATTGCCCAAATCCGGTTGCGCACCACCAAGCCGCTGTTCTTTGACTCCTATACAAAAAACAGGATCACCGGCAGCCTCATCCTCATCGATGAATCTACCAACGAAACTGTTGCCGCAGGAATGATCGTCTGAAAACCGGAGGGTTTTCAACAATAAAACAGCCAAAAAGGCGTTAAGTTTCGACAGGCTCAACGAGATTATCATAACAGGAAAGATTGAGCAAGCTTTGAGTTCTTCCATTGTTCATTATAGAAAACCGGCCAACATGAAATTTTTTCGTTACTTTTTTGCATGCTTCCTCCTAATATCAGGTTTTGTAAAAGTCACTGCACAGCAGGTACCCATTGGACAATGGCGGGATGAACTCCCTTATTCGCTGGTCAATTCAGTGACAGATGGAGATACCCGGATTTATGCTTCCACTCCTTATGCTGTGTTTTATTTTGACAAGGAGGACAACACGGTGGTGAGGATCACCAAAATTTCAGGCCTTTCTGATATCGGAATCAGCTGCATCAATTACAACAAGGAGTATAAAACCCTGGTCATTGCCTATACGAATGCCAACATCGACCTGATTAAGAACAATACCATCATTAATATCTCCGATATTAAACGCAAGCCCATCCTTGGGAACAAGACCATCAACAACATCTTTTTTGTGGGAAAGGATGCCTACCTCTCCTGCGGTTTCGGCATCGTCGTTCTCGACATCAGCAAGGAGGAGATCCGCGACACCTATTATATCGGGAAAGATGGTAGCCAGGTCAACGTTCTGGCCATGACCAAAGACGAGCACGACTCCCTGTTCGCAGCCACCAAAAAAGGGATTTACAAAGGCTGGGCCAGCGATCCAAACCTCTCCAACTTTACCTCCTGGCATAAAGATGCAGGGATCGACAGCACTGCCTCATTCAATTCGATCACCTACTTCTCCGGCAAAGTGATTGTCAATAAAAAAGTGGAATCTGTGGAAACCGATACCATCCTGTCCTATGCCGATGGCAAATGGAGCGTTTTTCAGCAAACGCCATACTATCCTGTGATGCATCTCGAATCCAATGACAAGTACCTGGTTGTTACCTACAACAATTTCATCAAGGCGTTCAATACAACACTGGAACTCTATTCAAACGTATCCGGTTCTGACTACCCCCAGGATGCCATTGCCGACAAGGACGGGCTGATATGGGTGGGAGACACATACCTCGGTTTACTGAGTTTCAACCCTGAAAACCACGCCGTAAACTACATGAAGATGGGTGGCCCGACAACTGCGCTGGCTTTCAGCATGACCAGCAGGGGAAACGACATCTATATCGCCCCGGGCGGAATCGCCAGCAACTACAGTCCTATCTATATTAAACCCCAGGTTTATCATTTCAATAACACCGACTGGAAAAACCTTGAAGGATACAACAATCCGATCATGAACCAGGCGCATGACATTGTGAGCATTGCCGTTGATCCGAAAGACAGCAGGCACGTATTTGCCGCCTCCTTTGGCAGAGGATTGCTCGAAATATACAATGACACAGTGAAGAGGCGTTTTACATCCGGCAACAGTAAATTATCAAACTATGCAGGATCTGATACGGCCGATGTCAGGGTTGGAGGGGTAGCCTTTGATGGCAATGGCAACCTCTGGGTGGTGTCGTCGCACACCAATAAATGCCTGGCCATGAAAAGCGGGGATAAATGGACCTCGTTCAATGTTCCGTTCGAAATTGACATGGGGCAGATCATTGTTGACAAACATGGACAACAATGGGTACAGCTTCGGTATGGCACCATGAACTCAAATTCACTGATGGTGTTTTCTGACAACAACACACCTGACATACCAGGTGATGACCAGTACAGGCTTTTGAATTCAACGGCAGGCAACGGGAACATTCCCGGAACCACCGTGCTTGCCATGGCGGAAGATAAAAAAGGCGAGATCTGGGTTGGCACCGAAAAAGGTGTTGCCGTTTTCTACTCTCCTGAAAACGTTTTCAGTGGGGAGAACTTCGATGCCCAGCGAATCCTTGTAACCCAGGGAAGCTATGTGCAGTATCTTCTGGAGAGCGAAACTGTCACTGCCATCGCAGTGGATGGAGCCAACCAGAAGTGGATCGGAACCGATCGCGGAGGCGTTTACCTTTTCTCGGAAGACGGCACAAAAGAGATCTTTCACTTCACAGCAGCAAACAGTCCGCTGCTCTCCGACAGGATCACCTGTATTGCGATCAACAACGACGGGAATGTGTTTTTCGGCACCGATAATGGCGTGATCTCCTTCAGGGGCTCCGCCACACCCGGTACGGAGACCAATGAAGATGTCTATGCCTTTCCGAACCCGGTAAGGGAAGGATACGAAGGGTGCATTGCCGTTCGCGGTCTTGTGAACAATGCACAGGTCAGGATAACAGACGTTAACGGAGTCCTCGTATTTTCAGGCCAGGCTGCAAGCGCCAACATATCGAGTTGCGAAAGCCTCAGCGGAGCACAGGCGCAGTCGGGAGTTTATGGCGGACAGGTCGTCTGGGACGGAAGGAATTTCGACGGGAAAAAAGCACGTACCGGGGTTTACCTGGTTTTTGCCTCCGATGATACTGGTTCAGAGAAAGTCGTCACTAAAATCCTCATCATCAACTGATGCTGCATTCCACCAATGGCATCGTATTTCACTCCCTAAAATACTCAGAAACAAGTATCATTGTCAAAATTTACACCGAGCTTTTTGGCCTGCAATCATACCTTGTCAAGGGGATCCGGAACGCGAAGTCGAAAATAAAACCAGGGCTTTTCCAGCCGCTGACCCTGCTCGACCTGGTGGTCTACCACAAAGAGAAACAATCATTGCAATCGGTAAAGGAGGTCCACCTGGCCCATCCCTTCAAATCGATCCCGTTTGACATCCGTAAAAGTTCGGTTGCCCTTTTTATCAACGAACTGGTTTACAAGGCTATCCGTGAAGAGGAAGCAAATCCTGAGTTGTTCGTTTTCTTATGGCAAGCCTGTCTTGACCTCGATGATACGGAAGAGAGCGTATCCGACTTCCACATCTGTTTTGCCATCCGCCTTTGCGAACACCTTGGCATCTCACCCAGGAATAACTATTCTGAAACATCCCCGGTATTCAACCTGAGGGAGGGAGTGTTCCAGTCCTCCATTCCCGGCCATCCGCACTACCTGCTTCCTCCGCAAAGTCACCTGTTTTCCAGGTTGCTTGAATCAGTGAATGATGGAGAAAGCCAACATTCAGAAAAACGAAATGGTGATATTTTTCCTGATCATGCATCACGAAACCGTATCCTCGAAACCATCCTGCTTTATTACCAGTTACATCTTCCCGGGTTCCACGGGGTACAGTCGCATCACATACTCCATGATGTTTTAGCCTAAATCCGTATCTTTGCCGAAAAATTGGCCACATGATAACAGGATTAACAGAACAGGAAACCATCCGCAGAAACTCCCTCAGTGAAATAATAAAGCTCGGCATCAACCCCTATCCGCCCGAATCATTTGAGGTGAATGTGAAAGCAGCCGACATAAAAAAGAATTTCCTGTCGGACAACACCCTTTATCAGCAGGCCAGCATCGCCGGGCGCATCATGAGCAGGCGAATCATGGGAGCCGCATCCTTTGTGGAACTCCAGGATGAAAGCGGCAGAATACAACTCTATATAAAACGTGACGATATCTGTCACGGGGAGGATAAAACCCTTTACAACACCCTCTTTAAAAAACTGCTCGACATCGGCGACATCATCGGGGTTACCGGCTTTGTCTTTATTACCCAGATGGGCGAGATCACCATCCATGTTCAGTCGCTGAAGCTGCTGAGCAAGTCGCTTCGGCCGCTTCCCATTGTGAAAGAGAAAGAGGATGAAGTATTTGACGCTTTTACCGATCCTGAACAGCGTTATCGCCAGCGTTATGTCGACATGATTGTTAACCCTGAAGTGCGCGAAGTCTTTGTTAAACGTAACATCCTGCTCAACTCGATGCGGAGCTATCTGAATGCCAAATCGTACCTGGAGGTAGAGACACCGATCCTGCAACCTCTTTATGGCGGTGCTGCCGCAAGACCGTTCAAGACTTTCCACAACACCCTGGATATGACCCTCTACCTTCGCATAGCCAATGAGCTCTACCTGAAGCGATTGATCGTTGGGGGCTATGACGGGGTTTACGAATTTTCGAAAGATTTCCGTAACGAAGGGATGGACCGTTTCCACAACCCCGAATTCACCCAGATGGAGCTCTATGTCGCTTACAAAGACTATGAATGGATGATGGACCTCGTGGAGGAGATGGTGGAAAAAATCGCCCTCGATCTCCATGGAACAACCCAGGTACAGGTTGGTGAAAACCTCATCGATTTCAAGCGCCCCTGGACCCGCTTTACCATGTTTGAAGCCATCGAACATTTCACAGGAATCAATATTGACGGTAAGTCGGAGGATGAACTTGGCGTAATTGCCAAGGAGCTCGATGTCCCCATCGACCGCACCATGGCCAAAGGCAAGATCATCGACCAGATCTTCGGGGAGAAGTGCGAGCCCTTCCTGATCCAGCCAACCTTTATCACCGATTACCCCGTGGAGATGTCGCCCCTGGCGAAGAAACACAGAACCAAAGAGGGACTCGTCGAGCGTTTTGAAGCGATCTGCAACGGGAAAGAGCTCTGCAACTCCTTCTCCGAACTGAACGACCCCATCGACCAGCGTGAACGCTTTGAATCACAGCTTGAACTTGGAAAACGCGGCGACGATGAGTCGATGGTACTTGACGAAGATTTCCTCAGGGCGCTCGAATTCGGAATGCCGCCTACTGCCGGACTTGGCATAGGCATAGACCGCCTGGCCATGATCATGACCAACTCACCTTCGATCCAGGACGTGTTGTTCTTCCCCCAGATGAGGCCCGAAAAACGAAACAATTAAGCGAACTTAAAATCCATCAGCCGGTTTAACCATCCCTTGCGGAATCTCTCCTGGGTAGGATCACCCTTGATGATATCCCCGATGAACTGCTTGCGGGCCTCAACAACCTTGGCATGGAATGCCTGTGGATTTGCTGAGTTCAGTGCGGTAATGGTCTTGGTTCCTACAAATCCATCGTCGCCAACTCCCAGCAATCGCTGGGGAATTTTAACACCCCATGTCCCCGATGCCCAGACCCAATCCACCAGGATGTCGGCAACCGACTGGTTGAGTATCTGGTCTGCTTTCCAGCGGTCCCAGTAATTCTTTTTAAGAACCACCAGGGCATCAGCCCTTGTCAGCAATCGCATGTCAGCGGTATCGATATCACCGTCGCCATCTTTATCATATCCAACCTGCCTCCAGGTTGCCATTGTGACGCCCATGTTTGTGGCGCCGCCCCGGTCGAGCGGATCATTGACAAATCCACCTTCCCACTTGAATATCTTAGGGGCCAACAAATTTACATCAGCCATGATTTTTGATTTAATTGTTTGATTCTGAAAACTATAAACATTTGGTTTTTACCACCAGGGCACTAAACTCAATTGCCTCGGCCTTCAGGCCGAGTGTTGGAAGACAGAACTCATTTTAGCAGGCTTTAGCCAAAACAAAAACTTAATTCCCGAAATCCCCTCTCCCTATTTTGGGCTAAAGCCCATTATATCAAATCTTTGTCTCCATCCTCGGCCTGAAGACCGAGGCAATTGATATAGGTTCACCGCAGCAGGACCAATCTGCCGGTACTGACATTACCGCCGGAAATCAGCCTGCAGAGGTAGATTCCCCCGGGAAGTTTATTACCGTTGGCATCAGTTCCATCCCATTGCAGGTTATGCAGTCCTGGTTCGGTAACTTCCGACCACAGGGTTTTCACCCTGGCTCCCCTGATGTCCAGTATCTCAACCGTCAGTAATCCCCGGTGTTGAATATCAACCGGGATGGTGGTGACTGCCGTGAACGGATTGGGGTAACTGCTTCCTATGGTTGCCTCTGAACCATGCTTACCGACCGATTCCAGCAAATCAGGGTTCACCATGATGATCACATGGAAAGCACCGGCTGGTGTAGTAACTCTCATGCTGTCGACATCAAATACAATCGCCGGATTTGTCGTAAGCGGGATGTTAAACCTCACGCGCACGGCAAAGCTGTCGCCTGCATTCACAAGATGCGGCAGCACAGCCACCGACATGGAATCAACAAACCACCCTGTGTTGCCATGCTGCTGAACGGCATCCAAGACAAGGCCGCCAGTGGTGTAGTTGTGCAGCTGGGTGATTTTCCCCTTCACGATATCATCAATGGTAATAAACCAAAGCGTGTCGGCAACAGGTGTCAGATTGGTATAAACCGTATGGAATGTAAAAGGATCTGCTGCTCCGATAAAGGGAGCGGTTGCATGCCGGCCCGACTCATCGGCCGCAGAAAGATAGTAATTCACGACACTTCCGCCCGGTTGCCTGGGAATGAGGCCGGTATAGTGTCCGGCAGAAGAACTTGCCATCACCATTGTTTTATAAACCCCTCCATTGACCCTGTAATGGATGATCACCGAATCGGCGATCACGGGCTGATGGCTGCTGGCGATGATTTCAGCATTGATCACATAATCATGTTCGGCGGGCTGGTTGCCTGAGACCGGAATATGCTTGATATGCAACAGACCTACATCTGAAATACCCATTACCCGGCAGTGTAAAGCATCTGTCGACAACCAGGGGGTTGATGGATTTCCGATAAAGCCAATCACCTGGTAACCGGGCATGGCGGCTTCATACACCGCCTTTGCACTGTCATCATAAGGAGAATTCATAAAGGGAACAAGCACCTTGTTGTTCAGGATCACCGAGTTGGAATAGGGCTGATCCTGGGGTGTCTTAACCCGGAAAACTTTGTAGTTGTACCCGTAGGATGAGACCTGGGAAGCCCAGTACGTTGCGGCTGACTCCAGGGCAGAATATTCAGGATCAGAGGCTAAGGTCTTGCGGATCAAAATTTTATCCGGGGCCAGGAACTTCCCCCAGCAATCGATGTGGTCAATGGTTGTTGAGATATTGGGGTCGGGGACCACCTGGTAGTTGTTAATTCCCAGGTAGTTGCTCATCTTTTGTGCAATTTCATCGTGTGTCTGTGTGGGATTTTCAACCCAAACCAGGTCGGTGGAGGAGGATATGCCAAATCCGTCGGTCATATAGTCGCCTCCCGTAGAGATCACATTCATGCCAAACCATGGGATGCCAAGCATTTCGGCCATCTTTTTTGGGATGTCATCATCATTCGGGCGGGGACGGTTGTAAGGGAAATCTACAATCCCTATCTGTTCGGAACTGTCCGACTCAAACCAGGGGCCATAGTCCCTGGTCCAATAGCTGTCGGAGGGTGCGATCAGGAAATTGCAATGGCTTGTATCGACGCCATTTGAAACATACTGGCTGATCACCGTATTTTTCTGTGCGTTTGTTGCGACGATGGTTGTGACGGTCACATTGATCGCCATCTCCTTAATAAGCGATATAGGAATGCCGAAAGGATAACGTACCAGGGCTCCCTGCATTTTATCAAACTCGGCAACATTTCGAACGGGTGCCAGGGGCGGGTTGGTTTCTACAAATCCTCTTCCGATTTCACCGCGGTGCAGCAACTCATCCGGGGTCATCTCATGTTGAAGGGCAGGGCGGGCAGCCTGTGGAATATCCTGTGCCAGGGTGGTTGAGGCCATCATTAAAGCCAGGATTGAAAGGGTTAAAAGTTGTCTCATCTTGAAAAGAATAGGAATACAAATGTAACACTTTTAGGGTTGTTTGAAAATCACTAAATTTGCTGAAATTTGGAATAATGAGCAAAAAGATCCGTGCTGCCCGCCTCTCCATCTTTTCTAATACTCTTCTGATCATCCTGAAGCTGACCGTTGGTTTTATATCAGGGTCAGTCAGTATTATCTCAGAGGCCATCCATTCCTTCATGGACCTGCTTGCCTCCATCGTTGCCTTTTTCTCCGTCAGGATTTCCGACACCCCGGCCGATGAACGCCATCCATACGGGCACGGCAAGTTTGAGAACATTTCAGGAGTGGTGGAGGCGCTGCTTATTTTTGTAGCAGCATTCTGGATCATCTTCGAAGCGGTGAAGAAGATCCTCCATCCCGCAGATGTGGAGAAAATCGGGCTGGGATTTGCGGTTATGCTTGTATCAGCTGTCGTCAATTTTTTCGTTTCCGGAAAACTCTACAAAGTGGCGCATGAAACGGGTTCTGTCGCCCTTGAAGCTGATGCGCTGCACCTCAAAACAGACGTTTATACTTCCGGCGGTGTGGCCATCGGACTTTTACTTATGTGGGCCACAGGAATACACCTGGTCGACCCGATCGTTGCGATCCTTGTTGCCCTTCTCATCCTCAAGGAGTCATTTGAATTGCTGAAAAAAGCCTATGCCCCGCTTCTTGACCTTGCATTACCAGCTGAGGATGTAACCCGGATTTCTGAAATCATACAGCACCGCTGCAAGGGTGAGATGAGTTTTCATGACCTGCGGACCCGTAAAGCAGGCAATTACAAGTATATCGATTTCCATCTGAACCTGGACCCTGATAAAACGGTAAGGGAGGCTCATGAGATTTGCGATCTGATCGAAGAGGACATTAAAAGGTCCTTTGAACAGGCCGAAGTAACGATCCATGTGGAGAACTTTTAAAATAAAACCCTATTTTTGCAGTTATTGATTAAACCCTTATCGCTTAAAATGTTACTTCATGGTATTGAAAAAGATCCAGGTTACTCTCCTTTTATCACTCCTCCTCCCCTTTTGCCTATCGGCGCAGGAGCCTATCCGGCCCGATTCTACATTCAGGAACAGGCAATTCAAAGAGGATGACCAGGTCGTTGTGATGCTTGACAGCCTGGCGAATCTGAAAATTTTCGAAGACACCCGGTTTCCGAATGCCAACCAGTACCAAAACTGGAGTACCTATTCAGACAACGACATCCCTACCTTTGCGGACTCAGTCTATTCCGAGCGGATTGCCCTGATGAATGATCAGTCGCCTTTTGAATTTGTGTACAACGGCGAAGTGAAAAACTTCATCGACCTCTACAGTGTCAGAAAACGCAAACTCACTGCCAGGATCCTTGGACTGGCCCAGATCTATTTCCCGCTTTTTGAAGAGCAGCTCGACAAGTACAACATGCCGCTTGAGTTGAAATACCTTGCTGTTATTGAATCAGCGCTGAACCCCATCGCCAATTCACCCGCCGGAGCCAAAGGGTTATGGCAGTTTATGTATGGCACCGGGAAAGTTTACGGACTCAAAGTCAGCACATACGTCGACGACCGGTTCGATCCATACAAGTCAACCATTGCTGCGTGCGAACACCTCACTGATCTCTACGACATTTACGGAAGCTGGTCGCTGGCCCTGGCGGCTTACAATTCGGGTGCCGGAAATGTGAACAAAGCCATCCGGAGATCAGGCGGTATTAAAAACTTCTGGGCCATTAAGAAATTTCTCCCCAAGGAGACTGCCTCCTATGTGCCCGCTTTTATCGCGGCAAGTTATGTTATCACCTACGCCAACGAACACAAAATAAACCCGGTCGACCCCGGAATCCTCTACTATGAGGTGGATACCGTGACCGTGAGGAACCCGCTTTCATTCGACCAGATTGCTGAAATGCTCAATATCCCGATGGATGAAATCATGTTCCTGAACCCATCCTACAAGCACAGGATCATCCCGGCAACTCCTGAAAACACCTATAAACTGCGTTTACGTAAGAAATATATCGGGAACTTCATCAACAACGAGGCAGCGCTCTACCTCTACAGAACAAAGGAGGGTATCGCCAGCGATGCCATGATGCAGATGGTATACAACACCTACCGCGAATCGGAATTATATACGGTAAAGAGCGGGGAGACTGTTGCCTCCATATCCAAGAAATTCCAGATGACCCCCGGAGAGTTGAAATCGCTGAATGGTTTGAAGAAAAATACGATCAAACCGAATAAGAAGATCCTGGTCTATTCCAAATCAGCCAGGACAAAATACAGGGATACCAGCGCCACCTCCACCTACATTCCCCAAACCCTTCCGCGGGATACCGCGGTGAAACCAACCACTTCAGCGCAGGGTTCTGACAATACACTACCAAAACCAACACCTCCCCCGGCACCGGCTGAAGAGGGTGCAAAGACCATCCACGTGGTAAAAAGCGGGGAAAACCTTGGCGCCATTGCCACAAAATACCACTGCACAGCAGCCGACCTGATGAAATGGAACAACCTCAGCGACCAGAAAATCCTGGTTGGTCAAAAAATAAAGGTTGTGCCAGGTGGAAAAACAACTGCATCTGTTGCGAAAACCGAGACTGGTTCCAAGCCAAAACCATCTTCCGGGGGCAATCAGAAATACACAACCTATACCATCCAGGCGGGAGACAACCTCTGGGGCATTGCCGGAAAATTCGACGTTACCGTTTCTCAGTTGAAGACACTCAACAAATTAAAAAACAATAGCCGGCTGAGCCCGGGACAGAAAATTAAAATCCCCAAATAGCTTTTTTAACCACAAAGGCACAATGAGATACACAAAGGTCACAAAGAAAATCTTTGTGTTCTTTGTGCCTTTGCGGTTATTTTTTAGTTGCTTGAGCGAAATCGTACCAGTAGATAAAATTTGATGGACCTTTGAATCTAAATGACCCTTCCCCGGCCCTCCCCTTGAAGGGGCTAACATGGCTTCTGGATAGGTAGTATTTACTAATGTT
>JBMOIP010000060.1:0-25469 GCA_049317265.1 Bacteroidales bacterium | reverse complement strand
GAGAGTTTAAACAAAAAAATTAACCAACTCCGGTTTTACCGGACAACAATGAAAAGGATTATAGATTTACGAGTTTGTTAATCAGCTAAATTCAAAGTTCAATATTCGTTGTTCAATATTCAATATTCCACTTACTCCCTTCCTTCCCATCCTTTACCGTGATCTGCAACTTCTGAAGCGCATCCCTGATCTGGTCTGATGTTCCCCAGTCCTTGGTTTCACGCGATTTCTGCCGGATAGCCAGGATCAGCTGCATCAACCCGTCGAGCACCTCTCCCTGGTCGGTTGATTTTTCACTCTTCATGCCGAGGATGTCGAACAGGAAGGAGTCGTATATTTTCTTCAGCAACAGCATGTCGGGCAGGGTAAGGGATTCGGTTTTGTCCGATGCCGAGTTGATGACCCTCACCGCTTCGAAGAGACCAGCAATCGCCATCGGGCTGTTGAAATCGTCGTTCATGGCCGAATAGCAGGCGGTTTCTATGTTTTTGATGCGGATGTCTGCTTCCTGTAATATTGCCTGGGAAACGCTCTCCCCTCCCCCCTGGGGGAGGGGCCGGGGGAGGGGGCCTCCCTCCTTCTCCAACATCTTCAACAGCGTCTCATACCCCGCCAGCAACTTCTTCAACCCCTTGTCGGCGGCCTGCAGCGCTTCGTTGGAGAAATCGAGGGTGCTCCGGTAGTGAGCCTGCAGGATGAAGAAGCGGATGGTCATCGGGCTGTAAGCCTGCTGGAGGGCGGCATGCTTCCCGGTGAAAAACTCATCCAGGGTGATGAAGTTCCCCAGCGATTTCCCCATCTTCTGTCCGTTGATGGTGATCATGTTGTTATGCATCCAGTATTTTACCGACTCATGGCCGATGGCCGCCTGGCACTGCGCTATTTCCGACTCATGGTGCGGAAAGAGCAGGTCCATCCCGCCGCCGTGGATGTCGAAAAATTCGCCCAGGTACTTGGTGCTCATCGCCGAGCACTCGAGGTGCCAGCCGGGGAAACCCTCTCCCCAGGGCGATGGCCACCGCATGATGTGCTCCGGCTGGGCCTTTTTCCAGAGGGCGAAGTCGGCGGAGTTGCGCTTCTCGTCCTGGCCTTCGAGCACGCGGGTATTGGTGAGCAGGTCTTCGAGGACCCTCCCGGAGAGTTTCCCGTATTCATACGATTTGCTGTACTTCTCCACGTCAAAATAGACCGACCCGTTCACCTCGTAGGCATAACCCGCTTCGAGGATCTTTTCAACCATCAGGATCTGTTCGATCATATGCCCCGACGCGCGCGGTTCGATGCTGGGGCGCTTTACGCTGAGCGCATCCATGAAGAGGAAATAGCGGTCGGCATAATACTGGGCGATCTCCATGGGTTCAACCTGTTCGAGGCGCGCCTTCACGGCAATCTTATCCTCTCCTTCATCGAGGTCGGCCACCAGGTGCCCCACATCGGTGATGTTCCTTACATAGCGCACCTTGTAGCCAAGGTGCAGCAGGTGGCGGAACACGAGATCGAAGGTGATGGCCGCCCGGGCGTGGCCCAGGTGCGGGTCGCCATACACGGTGGGACCGCACACATACATCCCCGCGAAAGGCGGATTGATGGGTTCAAAGAGCTCCTTTTTGCGTGAAAGCGTATTGTGGATGAAAAGCTTGTTCTCCATGGCATCTGAAATTCAAACGCAAAGGTAGAAAAAGTTCGGCAGGGAGGAAAAGGAGGGAGTGTTGATAAAATGTAATTAAAAGCCAGGTGGGTGAAATACTATTTGTGCAATAATTGATTATTTTGCATGCTGAATTTTCTTCTCCGGAGTTCTCAACCACAACTCTGAAAAGCACCTGCTTGCATATTATGACGCATATGACAGGTTCATAAGATGAATCTGTTGCGCACTGGTTCGTAATAATATCCCGGCCATGAAAACGTGCTTTACCGCTATTTTATCTATGATGGTGATCAACCTGTTTGCACAGGTATCCATAAACAATGACGGAACTCCACCGGATACATCCGCCATGCTCGAGGTTAAATCGGCCAGCAGGGGATTTTTACCTCCCCGGATGACCTCCGTCCAGATGAATTCGATCATTCAACCCCGCGAAGGATTATTAGTTTACAACCTCACTATGAACTCGTTGTACTGGTTTGACGGGTTGGCATGGAAACGCTTTAATGTCACTGCCACAGGAATACCGCCCATTTCACTGGCCATTTCAAACAATACATTAACAGCATCAATGGCGGCAGCAAATAGTTCGACGGATGGTTACCTGGCTTCAGCCGACTGGAACAGATTCAACAATAAGCAAAACCAGGTTACCATTGGCACACTGGCTTCCACAACACCGGATATCCTGGTCGTGAATGGTGCCTCTTCAATAATAGGTACTGGAACAACGCTGACCCTTGCCAATACAACGATAACAGCCGGCACATATGGCGCATCCGGGGCCAATATCCCAAATGTCACATTCGACAGCCGGGGACGGGCCACATCGGCTGTGAACAGGATCCTTACAACGGCCGATATCAACGCCCTGGACCTTGGCGGGGGCACCATGTCAGGCGAGATCAATATGGGGAATATCCACAAAATCACCAACATTGCAGATCCGGTTTCTGCTAAGGATGCAGTGAACAAGCAATATCTCCAGTCGTACCTCCTTCCTGCCGGGAATATTTCCGGGGTCATTGAGGTGTCCAGTGGGGGAACCGGCCAGTCGAATCTGCCGGCAAACAAATTGCTTGTTGGGAATGGAACAAGTGGAATCCTTTCGCCCACAGGATTGCACTGGGACAACACGAACGGATTTCTGGGAATTGGAATTTCCTCTCCGCTTTATCTGCTCGACGTCAACGCCAGCAATAATGTACGACTACAGAATTTACAACCAAGCGCGAATGCTGATGTACTGGTTGTGGATGCCACCGGTGTGATCACGAAGCGGGCAAATAGTTTCACGAGCGGCACGGTTACTTCAGTTACCGCCATTCCGCCGCTAACCGGCGGTACGGTTACCACAGCTGGTAGCTTCGGGATGAATTCAGCCAATGCCACAACCGACGGCTACCTGACCATGGAAAACTGGGTCACATTCAACAATAAGGAAGATGCCATCTCATCAAGTACGCCCGGTAAGTTCTACTCCTGGGACAAATCCTGGAGAGTCATTGATTACACCATGATTGCTGGGTTAGACCTGTCGCTGTTTGCGTTAAAAAACACAACGATCACAGGCGCAAACGGCTTAACCGGAGGAGGTGATCTTTCGGCCAGCCGGACCATAGGCCATGAATTGAAATCATGGGTTGACAAAACAACACTCACCGGTCCTGCGGTAATCAGCAACCTGACATATGATTCCTATGGACATCCTGTAAACTGGTCAACCCGGGACATTACACCTGCTGATCTCGGCGCTGAGCCTGCATTTACAATACTGCCGGTATCCAAGGGAGGGACAGGTCGTTCCGTTCTTGACACCTATGCGCTGTTAACCGGGGGGACCACTGCATCCGGCCAGATGCAGCAACTGGGAACCGGGATTTACGGACAATTTTTACAAAGCTCCGGCACCGGGGCGCTTCCCCAGTGGATCTACCCGCCTTTTATTACCGGTAACCAGCCTATTACCCTTTCAGGTGATGCTACAGGCACCGGAACAATTTCTATCCCGGTGACACTGGCAACAGTTAACTCAAATCCAGGTACCTGGAACAACCTAACCGTGAATGCAAAAGGGCAGGTCACTGCGGCAACCATACAGAACCATACGGGAGATGCAACTTCCAATGGCAACGGCGCCCTCACTCTTAACCCCGTGATGGCAAATCCCGGAACATACAACAGCGTGACAGTGAACGGAAAAGGCCTGGTAATCTCCGGGAGCGTTCAATGGCAGTCGAGTGGTGCAAACCTGTATTATACTTCCGGCAATATCGGTATAGGATCTTCAGCTTTTACTGCGATGTTCAATGTGGGAACCGGAAATCCTTTCCAGGTAGGATCGGATGGACATTGTACCGCTACAGGAACGGCGGCCAATGCGGCTTTCACCGCCCACAATACGTCCGGAACTGGAATGTTAACAACATCCTCCGGAACTGGAATTATTGCCCGTGGCCAGAATGCTTCATCATTTGACTATACCGTTGCCTGCGGAGGCGCTTTTAAGGGAACCAACTATGGTGTTTATGGGGAAGCGACATACACCGGTACCGGCAATCAATTTGGAGGTTATTTCGCAACAAAAAAAAGCATTTCGGAAATTTCATATTGTTATATCGGTGGTTATATAGGTAGTGTATTCCATACGATTTATGGACCTGGTTATACTGCCATGCTGGTGCCAACCGCAGGAGGAAGTGATGTTGAAATGTTCGGGCAGGTTGCTCCGGAGATGTTGTTGACTGATTATGGAACCGGAACTTTAATAAATGGGCATTGCCATATTGATATCGATCCCCGATTTAGCTTTAACGCAATGTCAGACAACGAGCATCCCATGAAAGTTTTTATACAATTAGAAGGAGATTGCCATGGAGTTTATGTTGACAATAAAACCATTAACGGATTTGACGTAATTGAATTACAAGGAGGGAAAGCAAATGTGGATTTTTCATTTTCTGTAATCGCAAACCGAAAAGATATTGTTGGCCGCGATGGTGTATTAAAGTCAAAACTTGCGGGTGTTCGTTTTCCCGAGTCACAGAATCAAGAGAAACGAAAATAATGTATTTGGAATTTCATCTCATTGTGTCTAAAACATATTGTTATGAGCCACTGCCTGTCTGTTCTTTTAACACTACTTTGTTGCACTTCAGCACTTGCATTATCTCCGCCTCCTTGTATTGACGCATATAAAAAGAGGGTCGCTCCGGCTCCATGTAATTGTCTGAATGATACAGTTTGTATTAATGTTAATCCATTTAGCCTCTATCCTTATTGTACAACACAGGAAGGAACCTTTTTCAGTTATGACGAGGGAGTTGATACGCTTCTCAGTTTTTTTGACCCGTTAAAAGCAACAGCAGGTACCCATGAGATTTATCACATCATGAATGGTACTGATACATGTTTTAAATTCTCAATAACAGTCAAACCGCTGCCTGATGATGCCGGGACAATATCGGGCATGTCCAGGGCATGTCAGGGTGATTTGCAGCGATATTCTGTCCCGGAAATTATGGGTGCTGATAGTTATGAATGGACATTCACAGGAGGCGGGTTGTTAAATCCCATTCAGAAAAACCCGGTTATCGACATTCTGTTTGAAAAGTCATTCGGAAGTGGATGGCTTAAGGTTAGGGGAGTAAACAAATGCGCAAATGGTCGGTTTTCAGATAGTACTTATATCAGCGTATATCTTTCTCCTGCGCCAATCATAAAAAACTATCCTGATTCAGTTGGTCCATCGGCCAAAATATGCAAAAACCAACGCTTAGACTATTCCGTGAGCGCCGATTTTGAGAGTTACCTATGGAAGATCTCTCCGGCTGAGAACGGGAAAATTGTCGGGGATTCGACTTCACGAATGATCAGTGTCCGATGGAATACGAACAGTGGAAATACAAATTTAATTGCTACGGTTGTGAACAATGGCTGTGCCGGTTCGGGTACCCGGATGATCAACATCGGCGAAGGAATTGCTCCCGATCCTTCAACCATTTGGCTTTTTGGATGCAACATACTGGTAAGCAGCGACTCCACCGCAACCTGTTATCAGTGGCTGCAGGATGGACAGCCGCTTGACGGGATTGTAACACCACCGGGCCGATATATCGAGACCCTTACACCAACGCTCATCAGTGGCTCCAGGTATGAGGTAATCACCTGCTCAGGGGCGCCTACCGAATGCCCGTGTTGCAACTACTCTCTTCCGTATTATCACAATTTAAAATCGGGATGTAATGAAACAATGGCAACAATGGTAGTTGCCCCAAACCCTGCAAGAGATAAAATTGCACTCATCTTCAGCCCTACTCCCATCTATTCCGGTCGCCTGCTCCTGTTTAACCAGTATGGAGTCCTTGTAAAAGAAGATCAGGTTTTTTCCGGTGAAATTCAGGCAGATATCTCCACGCTTCCAGGAGGCCTTTATATTGTCGAATTCCTTGGAGAGACAGGAGGCAGGTTTACATCCCGAATCATTAAAAATTAAAAGGATGAAAAAGAACGTTTTTCTGATTTTATTGGTTGTAACGGGTGTTCTTTCTTCTTTTACCCGGGGATACGCCCAAAAAACATCCGGATCAATAGCTGCCGTTGAAAAATGTTTGCGTGATTACCAGGACCTTTCAAGCCTGGGAAATCCCAACAGTGTGTATATTGACTCTGCCACCATCGGAGCATTCAGGGACCTTTTTGAATTAAATGCAAACCATTGCTGGGACCTTGATAAGAGAAAGAACACCCACACATCTGCAATAGTCCTTATCCCTGTTAACGAGTATGTGGATAGTGTAACAGCTGGTTATAAAGGGTTTAAACCACTGGTTTCCTTCGGCAAAAGAGATGTCAGGATAAATCCTGATGGCAAGTCTGCCACGGTCTACCTGGTCAAATTCAACGCCATCAGCAATGAAGAATCCACCCAAAAACAAAAGTTCACCAGGAATATCTCGAAACTCAGAATCCTCGTCAATATTCATGATGATGAAGCGCTGATCCAGAATGTCTCTCTCGACACCAGGTATACAAGGATAAGAAGCATCTCTCTTGAAGGCGGATATTCATTCATGAACAGGGTCACCGGTAACTTTCTCGGCCATCCCGAGTCTGCCATTGATCCTGCTGTTACGGCAGGGTATTCGGTTAAAAATGCTGGTGGATACCATGCAGGGATCAATGCTGATATAAGGCTTGTCAAGCAAAAAGCCGACGGTCTTGTCCTCAATGCAGGATTATTATATTCAGTGACCAACTTTGACTTAACCATTCATAATTATGCAAATACTTACAGGCAAGCCTTTACATCATGTGAAAAACCCTATGAATGCACTGTGGTTGATCAGGCACCCGTCGTTCAGGAAAAAATGTCACTGACCGGGATTTCCATTCCAGTTACAGTGAAATGGTATGTCCCCAAAAAATCAGCTGTTAAATATGGGAAAAACAAAAATGATTTGACAAAATCCCTTAAAAAGTCAAAGCAACCTGTTCGGTTAAACTTTTATTTGAAGGGTGGATTTCAGGCGACTTTAGTTTCTGGAAACACAACCACATATTATATCCTCACTGAAAAAAGCAAAGGGAAATTTGTCTACCTGGAACCCGGAAATCAGGCAGATTCCACTTCATGGTTTTACCTTGATGATGCACATGCCATCACGGTATTTGCAGATAAAATGTTCGACTACTCCGCTACGCTAAAGCTGAAAAAAGTATATGTCTCAGCCATACTGGCCATTGGAATTGAGGCTAAATTCAACAATATCACCATTGGAATCGAACCATGGCTGAATGTTGGCATTACCTCTATCTCAGGAAGGGATGGAAACCCGGTTTACAACCTTCACTCACCAGGACAATTTGATGGGTTCATTAACACCCTTAACGCTCCGAAAGTCAACTCCCTCGGGATGAGTGTTGTTATCGGTAAACTATTTACCAAGAAACATTAATGCTTATGAAAAAGACCAGTATTTACGCTGTCCTGGTATCTTTCCTTCTGGCTTCCCTTGCTGTCTGCGCTCAAAACGCCATGGAGCAGCCGGGTTGCCTGCTTCAATCAGACAAGGTTGTTCGCATCGATACCATGATTTCTGCCGGGAAAAATTGCCGTCCTGCTGGCAAATCAAAATGGCCATGGATAGTTTATTCCAACAGAGGCGATGATTTTGGACGAAAGTACTATGTTGTGGGGGAAAACCTGCAGCAATTCCTCATCTATTCGGGAACAGGGACAAGTGGCCTCTCCATTCAGAATGGTCAGAAAATCGGTTGGAGGGCAAAAACAAATTACCTGTTCCATTTTTCCGCTGATTTTACCCGTTCAGCAATGATACACCGCAAATGTGTTGTGTTAAACTCGCAGGGGCTCGTTGACAGTATCTGCATGGGCCTGATGGAAGAATCCCGGATTCCGGTATATTCGTCTCCTGTGGAAAAAGAGACCAGGGAATTCCTGCCATTGTATTCGATCTATTTCATCTACCAGGCCGAGGGCAACCGGTATCTTCTAGGCAAGGACTATGTCTATCTTCCTGAATCGCCATTTCATTCGCAGATCATAGGATGGGTTGATAAAAACAGGGTGTTCAGCTGGGACAACCGGTTGTGTTTTGAACCCGATTTTCAATCAGGATCCGTGCGTAAAAGAAGATGTGATACTGTTTTTGGGAATGCAAAGGTTTTTTCCACACCTGAAGAACTTGGGGTTTTCTTGTCCAACCGAAAGGCAAATATCGACCCCCTGTGGGAGGAACCAGATTATTTCTGCCTGCCCGCTAATTTTGAAAATCAGGTAAGAAGTGGGACCATGAAGATAGGGCAATTACGAGAAATTCTGCGATCCAGGCCACTTGATGAATTTTCATTTCCAAACAAACCCGGAGACACGAGGTTATTCCGGTTTCCTTTTCTTGGTTTCCGCAAGGACAACCGGAAGGTCCTTGAAATTGCAGCAACGGGGAAGTATTTGCGGAGCCGGCAAAGTATTTGCGATTCGCTGGCCATGAACAAAAGGAAACTTAATGTGTTCTTTATCATTCCCGATTCCTTTCAGAATGCCTATTCGGTGTTCTTTCTCAACCAGTTGAATTCAAAGTATACCAGCTTTACCAAAACTTATAACGCATGTTATTATCCGGGAAATATCGGAGAATTTGCACTCCTGTCAAAATCAGTTTCTGGCCAGAACACGTATAATGCGTTGCTTGACAGCATGATGAACCATAAGCCAACAGGAGGGAATCCGGATGAGATCAATTGTTTAGAATCATTGAACCATGTGTTGGGTGCCGGATCATTCAACAACCAGGAAACAAATCTGATTGTATTGGTCAGCACAACAAAATCGGTATTTGTTCAACAGAATTACTACCGTACAATTTCAGCAAAACTTGCGTTAAACAACTGTTATCTGCTCACCTTCGACCTGGCAAATAACCCATCGTTTACCACATCGGTCGAAGATATCATGCAAAATGCGATAGGAATCTTCAACCAAAGCAATGATCTGAATCCCATTTCAGTTGACTGGGACCAAAAAGGGAAATGCAAAGTCCTGACAAATTACCTGTTAGCGGCAACCTGGGCCATCGATACGACCGGATTGAAAGGGCCGCAAATCCTGGAGTATATTCAAGACTCCTACGACCCGGTGATTTCCACCATCACCCGGGCGGTCAATGCACAATGCAATTCCGGAGCCGATACGATTGAACTTACACCAAATGAAACAGCCTACAGGCAGGGCCTTGAAAAATTTGTTCCCGGATGCAGAAAAAGTATAAGTTATATGAGAATCCTGCAAAAGGGGTTCATCCGGATGAAATACCTGGAGACAAACAGAGCCAATGATCCGGTCAATAATGTCTGGCAAGCCGAATTGCTGATGACGCAAGAGGAACTTGTAAGCCTCACTCAGGCAATAGATGGAATAACCGGAGGGAATACTGCATTTAATCTCTGCCAGGGAGTTTGTGAACTATGGCAAAAGATCATTACAAGGTTTGTCGGTGAAGAAATCGTGATTACGAATCAATATTTGCAACTGACCATCCCGCAGGTGCTCGATCTGATGATTGGTGTTCAGGTTGGGTATTCTGATAACGAGGAGATAAAAAGGTATTCCTTTATGGACATTTGCGCCTGCCAGGATGAGGTGGCAGTAGCTGTTCAAACCTACCAGGGCACACTTAACACTAAAAACCAACGATTAAAATCGATCCTTCATGCACCTGCATTCTCGATACCACGAGAGAATGAAATGACCACCAATATCAAATATTATTGGGTACCTGTTTCACTGTTACCATAACCTTTAGTTTACTGTGATGAACGTTTTTAACATAGAGAACCTCAGGTGTTCCTACAAGAAAAAAGGCGATACGGTCGTATTCATTGAGAACCTCCAGATCCCGAAAGGGAAAATGACGGTCATTCTCGGCAGATCTGGCAGCGGGAAATCAACCCTGATTGAGGCACTGGGCCTGATGAACAATACCATCCAGGAAGGTTCTGTGCAATATTTTTCGCCGGATGGTGAAATTGACCTTGCTCAGATTTGGAAAAAATCAGAAACAGTGGCGAAAATCCGGAAAAACCATTATTCCTTTATTTTTCAGGATGACTACCTGATGCCACACTATACTTGCAGCGAAAATATGCTGATTGCCAGACTTATCCAGGGAAATATCGATACCCGGATTGCAAAGGGACTGCAGGATCATACGATGGCCGGTCTTAATCTTACGGACAAAGACATTAAACGGAGGTATCCTTTCGAGGTAGCCGGGGGACAAAAGCAACGGTTATCTTTCACCAGGGCCGTGCTAAAAGAGTTCGACATCCTTTTCGGTGATGAACCAACAGGGAACCTGGACTATAAGAATTCGAATGACCTGTTTGAATTCATCCGGAGTATTTTAGGTCAAAAGCAGAGATCGGCGTTGATTGTATCGCACAACATTGAACTTTCGGTGGAGAAGGCTGATAAAATTATAGTACTTACTCCTTCCGCAGACCAAACCCGTTCCTTTTTTGAGATGAAATCCCGACATGTGTTTCACCGGGGGATGAACAATGAATGGATGAACTTCCCTGAACCTGAAGAATTGGTGAAATTCATACAATCGATCTTGTGAAGCTTCCAGGCTATCCGCTAAAGCAAACACCAATGAACGAATGAAGAAACTATATACACTCCGGTCAATTGTAAGAAAAAGCGAATTCAAAGCCATTGCCGGGCAGAGATACCGCACTATTGCCTATTTGACAGCGATTTTGGCTCTTACCTATCTGTGTATTGGTTTTTCAAATAAAGCCCTGGAATATCAAAGGAAACTTGCGGCCGATCCCCTTTCCAACTGGATCAACATTGAGGTGATGAGAACCATGGTTGACTCTTCAGTCAATTTAATGACTGACCTCTCTGATCCTGCAATGAAGACACGTTTCCTGTTAAAGAACATCTATATGTCAAAAGGTTTTGGTGCCGCCTTTATTGACAGGAACGGAAATTTTTCCGGGCTTCCACTGCCCAGGGCAAGGACCATTGACCCCCGAAGTGCGATCATCCCCGATCTGCTTGACTCCTCCAACAACGTCAAACCGGGTGTTTTGGGCAATGTCTTCAAAAAGGAACCTTTCGGATTTGTGGTCACCAGGAGGTTTTTGGAGCAAATGGATTTTCCTTACGATTCTGTCAAATATCTCTCTTATGGCCTTTATGGGAATACTTATGTTCCGGTTCCTGTGCTGGGAGTGGTGAAAACATTGCCCGACAATGCAGATGTTTTGTGCACCGACTCGTTCTATATCCTGAAGCAGTTCATTTACCCTGAGGATCTGAAGTATTCAAAACTGTTCATTGAAACCACTGAAAAGAGTGGTGTGGAGATGTTGAAAACTGTTTTGAAGCGTGAATACAAAATTTGTGAGGACAGTACAATTTATGATAAGTCGAGGGGGATTACACTTCTCTGTTTTTTAAATTCACGAAATGAAGTTCAGGATTTTTTCAACAATGAAGTAAATGCAATATGCAAATTTCCCGATCTGGGGAAATACCATGTTGGTCGCTATTGCCAGGTGGTCAACGATACCTCTTCAGAAACCCGGAATTACTATTCAAAAAGGAAAAAGAGTTTCGCCTTCGATTATATTGCTTTAGAATTCAGCAGGTTGGATCATTTGCAGGATTTCGCAGATTACATAAAGGCCCGCTATAAGGTCTCGGTTAACATGGAGACCGTTGCACAGCGGCAGAATTTTCTATTCTCTCTCAATATTTCATATGGCGCCATTATGCTGGTCTTAATTATTTCGGGATTTTCAATCATGATTTTTCTGTCAAATTCTCTCAGAAACCATCTTGATAAAGAGAAGAGGAACCTTGGGAATTTCCTGGCATTTGGAGCAAACCGTTATGTTATTATTGAGATTTATTCATGTGTTGTTATTGAAATCCTGTTGATCTCAACCGCTGTTGCCTTGGGATTTGCGTTTACCATTGGGGAACTTTTAGACAAGTACTGGTTGAAAAAAATGCTGATCCTTGAGGGCAGCCAGGATCTCTTTTCACTGTTGAATTTCTGGATTGTCATATATACCCTTGCAATATTCATTGTGGCGATTACCAAGACGTTTGTCACAGTTTGGCTGCTCGTTAGAAAATCACCCGGAGACCTGGTTTATGAGCGGGAAAAACGGGGAGTGTAATCAAGTAAACAATCAACATCAAATCCGCATCATATGAACCAGATCCTTCAACAAAACCCATGGTTTACTCCCTCACCCGGAACATTATATAAATGGTTGGCTACCCGGAAAAATCCAACACCGGGTACAGGTTTTTATCTGCCCGGGCTATTCGATACGGCAGGTTTCGGAACAGATGCCTTTCTCTTTTCGATGGCAGTATTCCTTGAGGTCATTGGAATTGCCTCCTTCTTTATTTACTTTGGGAACATTGTATTTGCGGCGCTATTCTTTTTGTTGGATTTCATATTTGCCGTAGCAGCCCACTGGAATCAAGGACGGTCGACAGAATTGAAAAATCAGTTGGCACTCATCAGGGACTTTACCTTCGGAGAGGCAATGGATACGGACCATGCCGGCTATCTCAAACCGATTGAAGCGAGAAAAGCATGGAGGATTCAAAAAATCAACCGGTTTAAACTCATCACGGTAATTTTTTATGCGGGCATTTGCCTGCTGGCCGTTTATAAAGTTTACGGATTCATTAACGGATGGACCGAAAGTGGCGAAGATTTTGGTGTTGTTCCATTGCTGATCGCCATTACTTATGCCCTTGTTGCCTTCATCCATATTTATGCAACGGGTTACTTTTTTGCAGAACTCAACCTGAGACGCCTTGCAAACAGGGAGGCACGTGCTCATCAGTTTACCCTGCAATTTTCAACAAACTCAGGGGCTCCCTATTCAACAAGGGATATCCATTTGCGTGAAGGATTATCCTTTACAAGCCAAGCAAATGCCATCCAGTGCAACAACCATTGGCTTGAATGCAACACCCTTTCAACATTCGGTGTGCTCACCGATGCGCAAATCATCCAGATCTGGGGGCAGATCAATGATCCGCAAGCCAATGACCTGAATGAAAAGAGGGAGAGTTTCCTGAAATATGCACTTTACCATCAACTTTCAACCATTCTGTTTAAAGTGCCTGTTGTCAATCCCGCACCACCACTCATACCTCCCCCTCGCCCGCAAGCACCGGTATTTCCATTGCCACATGCAACAGCGTTAAGAACTGATGACCACACCTACATGTGGTTTATGCCTGGTGTGGACACAAAAAAACTGTGGTATTCGACCCGGAAGTCATCATCGGGGGAAGGGACATTCAGGTTTCCCTGGCTGAATGGAACAACAGGCTTAATATGGGACAGGATAAAATTCTTTTCTGCAATTTTACTGGAGTTCACAGGACTCATGGCATTCTATTTTTTCCTGGGAAATATACTTTTTGTCTCCCTCTTTTTTTTAATCGATTTTATCTGTGCAGTAGGTGCTCATGCAAACAAAGGGCGGTGGGCAGAGCTCAAAAATCAGATAGGCTTGATTAACCAGGAGGATCAGAATCCATATCTTTTTGCAAACGAGCAACATCGGGATTGCCCGGGTGGGACATTTAACCCCCAACCTACCAGGGTCGCATGGAGAAGAAGGAAGGTTAATAAGTTTAAAATATATTCCTTTCTATTCTATTTACTGATCGGAGTCCTTGCAGCCTATAAAACGTACGGTTTTATAAATGGATGGCAGGAAACCGGCGAAACATTTGGCGTAATTCCGATATTGATCACCATCACATATATTCTCGTGGCCTATCTGCATATCACAGCTACAGGAAATTTCTTTGCGGAGGAGAATTACATCTATCGTAAAAACAAGGAATTTATGGTCCACAAGCTGACTCACCAATTCTCAATTCCCAACCCTCCCGGGTTTTTAACCATGCATATTGACCAACCTGCCGGGGTCACGATGTCCGGGGTATATCAACAGGGACCGCATTACCTGGAGAACCATGACCTTTATACCTGGGGTATTCTGACGGATCAGCAAATAGAAAACTTCTGTTCAGCGCTTCCACCAGCACAAAGACCGGGCTTTAAAAAAGCAGCCATATACCACCAGCTTGAGAATGTGACCTATTTTGCTCCGGTTGACGGGCCCCCGACTGTTTTTCCCCGGCTTCCCGAACCGCCACACATTGCACAAGCCCATCAGGAACCCAAAAATCAACACGACCGTTTGTTTTAAATATCCGGGAATGCTGGCTTTACAAGTAAAATAAATCCGAATGATCACAATCATACCAATAAACGTTTATTGCTGTCCTCCGGGATGGTGCATGGTCTGAGCCCTGAATGGGCTCAATGTGAATAACCACGGGTTTCACCCATGGTTATTGGGATTTAGCCGCTTCGCGGCTGGTACATTCTCATGGACAAAAGTTAGCTTGCTGGTATGATTGTGATTAATCAAAAAAATAAACCTCAAAAAATCTGGAGCCTATGAAAGTTTATAAAATGAACCGTCAGAAAATCCTGAGCAGATTATTGTGGCTTGGATTGTTCGTTGCTTTGGGCTGTTCGCAGCGGAGTTGCAGTTGCAAGAGAATCGAAAATATAAGGCAGGAAATAGTGATAACCGACAGGTTGGGAGATAAGCCTTCCGGTAAATTCCCTGCGGATTTTCTGAATCTGCTCTTCATGACAAGTTTGGATTTTGTTCAGGGTACAGATACTCTTACCCAGTATTTCAAGCCAGGTGTAACCCTGTTAAGGCTTGATGCTCCCAAAAAGGTAGGCGATGTGAACCAGCTGGGTAAAAGTTGGTGGAATAAGTTTACCACGAATATTTTCAATTTCAGTCCATCGGAGGAAAAATACAATGCCGATATTGAAAAACGGTTTCTGACCAATACCATAGGGACTGAGCTTGCAGCCAAATCACTGATGACAGATTCCCTGAAAATCAAAGAACTAAACAAGTACATCTTGAAAGAAATGCAGAACACCAGGCGAAGCAGGATCTACTTTTTCAGTTCGAACCCGGCAAATAACACATACACTTGCAAGATAGATCTCAACGACACAACCAGGAGTGTAAAACCCGGATCGTCAGGTACAGCAAAACCCGCTAAAAAAAAGGGGAGGGGGATGGGCTGTTCCAACCTTGAAACTGCCGGGAATAAAAGCAAAGAAGGAAGAACCAAGGTTGATACAGTTTTTCATATATTCCACAGCATTGACAGCATCAACCTGCTGATTGCGAAACAGGCGGATTCCGTCATCGTAAATGGAAGCGGTTGTTCCATGAAAGACCAAACCGTTAAGTATATTATTGTTTATGAGCCACCTTTTGTATTACGTGATACGGCTATCAGGATTTTAAATATTCCAGATGCCGATACCATTTGCAACAGCGCAACCCAAAAATCATTTAAAAGGTTAATAACCAATGTCCCTTCCGATTCTATCTGCTGGAAAGTGGTTAAACCATGCCCGGGCATTAAATTCGAATCAATCAATGGAAAGGGAGATAGTCTATGCCTGAAAATGAAGCGACAGAGTCCCACAGCTTCCGGTGAGGTGGTCATTAAAATAACACCATACAAAGAGTCGGTTGCTTCCATTCCCGCGCAGATCAGGTTTCGGATCAGCAATTGCATGTACTCCGTCCGGCCCTGCAGGTTTATTCTGAAAACATCGGCAGTTTTTCTAAAGTTCAACAAGGAAAACAGGTGCACTACCTTTATTCAGCCATTGAGTACTATTCCCGGCACAACGGATAGTGTATCCTGGGAGTTGCTGAAATCCACTGATGGCATTACCGTGAATATGCCGGGAAAGAAATTGCGGGGCAAAAAGGAGATACCAGCGTTTGAGGTTGTTAAGAGTCCGGATATTCAGAGGGGAACAATAACTTTCAGAATTACGCCCTGGTCTGCAGCATGCAAGCCGCCACCTTATTCAAGCTCCTTGTTTATCTATCAGTTTTCGGAATATTGCAGCACTTGCATAAAGTGTGATTCTGCCGTGTTGAACCCTGCCCGCAGGCAGATCATCGATGATGTCAGGGAGTTGCTCTTCATGATCGCCAACACCTCAACACCCAAAGAAAAGGGGTTCTTTAAGGCATCTGCCTTGAATAAACTGAAGGAAATTCCCGGGTTTCAGGTTGTGATAGTTCCGTCAAACACTATCAACGCCTTTCTTGATGACATCAGCTCCCTCCAGTCGGGTTGGACCATGCCTCGGATTTCACCAATTCCGGATAAAAACCGTTGCCTTATCGGCGGGATCAGGATAGAACCTTGACCAAGGTCCTGTCAGGGAATAAATAATTGGTTATACTGCAACTCCACCACCTCCTTATACTTTTGTTTTCCTGCATCAGACAGAAATGACTTATCAACAAGCACCTGCATTTCCTCTTTAGCTGCCCGAAATTCCTTTTCTATGGATTGCAGGATCCGCTCTTTTATGTTGAATCTTTTACCTAATGCAAGGAAATCTCCAATTTTATAATTGTAGGCGGCCGTGAACAAATTTTGTTTTGTTCTCTCCATCTCTTTGAACAGGTTCATGGCTGTTTGCGGGTCGTTGATGTGAAGTTTTGTGTTCATCAAATCATACGATGGAGATAACAGCATATCACCATCAGGGGATTCCAGTAGAGAGAGGTTTTTTAAGTGAACATCCCCGTTCCCTGTGAGGAAATTGAACACAAGGATCCTGATAAAATTAATCTGATCTGCAGGATTAAGCCGGTTTCCAACATCTTCATAGGTGAACGAATTATACTTGTATAGTCCATGGTCGTTTGTGCCCGGAGCGGCCTTCAATACCGAAACAAAATCTTCCTGGCGCAATACGTTCCCTTCTTTGTTTCTGTCAAATCTTCTGGTAAGGTAAGCTGGCTCACCGTTAGCGAATTTTACATAGGCACATTTTGCTGTGGAGATATTGAACAGTTGACCGGCCATAACCATGGTCAAATGTTCATTTGCCGGGTAATCCAGGTATAAGGCTTTCCTTGAATCTAAAAAGGGCTTGATAATGTACATTGATTCAATGTTCCTGTCCGGCGCCAGGAGATTATTCTTATCCCTCCCGATAAACCCTTTGGGTTGTACGCCTGAAATACTAAATCCTGCTGGCTGTCCCGTAATCCTGTCCTGAATATCATTCCAGTTAAACTCAAGCTGTACAGGCACCTTGGACCTGTCAAATAATTTAGTTTCACAGGCTGAGCAGAACCCATCAATGTTCTCTTTTAAACATCCGTTGCAGTTGGCCATTATTCTTCTATTACAGCAATGGTAATTGCGCCTATGGTCTCTTTTTCGCAGGTATACATCAGCAGACTCCAATCATCATTGTGATCAATACCCAATGCTTTGCATTGTAGTTCCCGGTTGAATCCTTCACTCAGCATTGATTGAAAATTTGCAAATAATCTGTTTGAAGAATATCTTTTTTGAGACTTTGGCATATTCACCGAGATAGGAAAAGTATTTTCATTGGATATGAATGCATCATTATACTCGAAATGATAACCATGCCCGTCGCGCCAGAGCACTCCTGCGTTGTATTTCCCTTTATAAATTACCCTTAATTTCATTGATCGGTTTTTACCACGACTAAAATTTCAAGATTTAAGAAGTGAAAGATCTCATTCAGCGTATCAAAAGAGGGGTTTGCCTTTCCACTTTCGATCTGCGACAAAGTGACAACCGACAAACCTGTATAGTTTGCAAGCAGACGCTGTGGCATTGACATTACCTTTCTCCTCTCCTTTATTTTTTTGCCTATCTCTTGTTTTGTCACGACAATAACTTTAACTATATTTAAAATATTGCAACAAATATAGGCAATATAATGATCTGTGTCAATAATATTTCAATATATTAAAAGTATTATATCAGACTTGACATTTGACACCCAATATGTCAACATATTTTAAATATATTTAAGGTGATTATCTGTTTAAAGATTTCATTTCAGAGGAAATAATCAATCTTTTATACATCTCACTGAGAAACCACACCCCTTGTCGAAGCGGTTCCGGTACAGTGCACTGTTATTGAACAGGATGTACCGGCACCAGTAGGTGGTGTCGCTTTCGGAGGTGGTGCCCCAGAAACCGGAGGTACTTAATTCGCGGAAATAGTTGTCAAACAGGCCTCCCCCGGGAAGGGCGATAAACCCGGTGGAGTTGTTGGCGCCGGTGTTGGGAGTGAGCCAGTGAACCAACCCCTTCTCTTTGAGGTAGCCGCCGGCAAAAAAGGGACCTCCAAGGAAGGTGGTGAGGGTGTCCCACTCGGCATCGGAGGGGATATGCCAGCCAACGGGTGCCAGCTTGCCGGTGTTGATCGCATACCAGTTGTAGAGGCACCCGTAGAGGTTTTTGTATTTCGTGGCGTCGTTGTCGTACCAGGAGTACCCGGGCGAGGTTTGGTAGCTTCCCGAGAAGGTGCCCGGCAGGTAAGGGATTGGGGTGCCGTCGTTGTAGCGGGTGGTTCTCAGGTTCTCCACCATCCACACCTGCCGCCCTATTTTGACGGTGAAATACACGTTGCTGTCAATGTCCATCGCCGCCTGCATGGTGGAAACGGGACCGTAGTCGTCATCCTTGTCGCAGCCGGAAGTGAGCAGGGATGCCAAGGCGGTGAGGGCTGCCAGGCAGATCCACAGGGTGTTTTTTCTTTTCATGACGGTTCGGAATTTAAGGTTCATTTCAAGATTACCCTGATTATTTCAGGCACAATCAATTGCAAACCAGCGGGATGGCGTCTGCCGCCGGCTTCGACCCCCTGGAGGCGGCCAATTTCATGTCGAGGCACGCTTCACTCTTTTTTTGGGCGTAATACTCCGCCAGCCCCCTGTTGTAATAGGCATCGGTGTAGCCGGGGTTCAGTTCGATGGCCCGGGAGTAGCTGGCGATGGCCTCCTCGTACCTCCCCAGGGTCATGAAAATATACCCTTTGTTGATGTAGATCTCCATGTCGTCCATTTTCAGCTCAATGGCTTTGTTGTAGTCGTTCAGCGACTGGTCGTACCGTTTCTGCTTCATCAGCACGATGCCCCGGTTATAATAGGCTTTGGCAAAACCGGGTTTCAGCTCAATGGCTTTGTTGAAATCTGATAACGCCTTGTCGTCCATGTTGTTGTTCATATAGATGTTTCCCCGGTTGTTGTATGCCTCCACATGGTTCGGGTCGAGCTGGATGGCTTTGTCGAAGTCGCTGAGCGCCTCATCCCACTGCCCGTGGTTCATCAGGTAGAGGCCCCGGTTATGGTACGCCTGCGGAATGGCCTGGTACTGACCGATCACATCACTCCAGAGGGTCTGCCCGTTCTTCCACACACTGCACCGGGCATAGGTTGTGACGGAGAAAAAAACGGTAAAAACACCGAGGAGGAGAATAACCGCCCATGGTTGTTTTTTGTTCCACAGCAGGAACAGGCCCTCCCCGGCCAGGAAGAAGATCCCGATGGAGGGAAGGTAGCTGTAACGGTCGGCCATGATGGCGCCTCCCACAGGAAGAAGTTGCAATACAAGGAAGAGGGTGATGGAGAAAAAGCCCAGGCCGAAGAAGATTTTCCTGGTTTGTCGCAACGAATAGATTACCGCAGCGGCAATCGCCAGGAACAGGATTAAACAGGCGAAGTAAATGCCGGGGATCTGCCCTCCCGTGGTTTGCGGGTATGGATAATAGGCGCTGAGATGCAGCGGCAACAATAGTTTCCACAGGTAGGTGACGAAACCATAGCAGGCAAATACGATGCGTTGGGGGAAGGTGAATACCGAGGAGTCCTGGATATAGTTTGAACTTTTCTGTGCCAGGATGGCCACCACGCCGAAAATAAGGGCAAGCAGGAAAAAGGGCGCTTTTTCGAGCAGGCTCCGCATGTTCACGGCTCTTCCTTTGTAATAATCGGTGAGGATGAGCAGCACCGGGAGGGAGGCAGCCATGGCCTTTGAGAGGAGGGAAAGCAAAAACAGCCCCAGGGCAAAGGCGAGATATTTTTTCCTGTTGGTGCCGGTATACCTCAGGTAGAAGATGTAGGAGGCCAGGAAGAAAAAGGTATAGAGCAGATCCTTCCGCTCCGAAACCCAGGCCACCGATTCAACATGCATGGGGTGAATGCCGAAGAGGAGAGCGGCAACCAGCGCGATGCCCGCTTTTTCACTCAGCAGGAAAACCGCGTAGAAAACGAGGATGACATTGAGCAGGTGGAGCAGGATGCTCACCGCGTGATAACCCGTTTCATGAAGCCCGAAGAGATGGAATTCCGCGGCAAGCACCAGGATGGTGAGGGGATGATAATTTCCCCCGACATTCTGTGAGAAAATCGCCGTCAGGTTAACCGGTTTCAGCAGGGAGTTTGAGATGATGTAGTACTGGTCATCCCACACAAAACCGTTCTGCAGTGTTGGCAGAAAGGATACTAAAGTGACCAGGAGAATAATTCCCAGGGCAAGATAGTTTTTCCATGGACGGTGAGGCTCTTTTTTCCCTTTCATGCAGGATGGATATTTGCAGGGGATAAAGATAAAGGAAAAATGAATGTTTGATGCAGGGTGTTAAATCAGGATGAGGCCAATGATGGGCTTTGTGATTTTGAAAATTACCGGATGGTCACCTGGTAAATATCACTCCGGTTCCGTTTGATCCCTTTTACATGAAAGCCGCCCGACTGCGGGATATCTTCGAACAGGTCAAAAGTTTCGCAGGCCTTTGGCAGCGGGGCAAAGATCAGGGTGAACCTTGTGGTGACGCCGGGCATTATCTCCATCCAAACCGGCGCGATGGTGATGTTCTCGGCATGGTGCAGCCCGCTCCGGCTGCCCGATTGGAGATCGATCAGAACCGTTGAATTCCATATCCTGATATACTCAAACTCAGATGCGGTATAGGAACAATGTACGATTACAACTCCCTCTTCAAGCGTCTGGCTGAGCAACTCGTTTTTCAGCTCCTGGTCGAGCACGACGGCAGGGGCCGTTGTATTGGTGCCGGTTGGCTCCACGGTTTTTGCGTTGTATGGTGGCAATGGAAACATCATCATGCAAAGTTAAGGAATTGCCTGGTAGGATGTTTAACCAAAAGCATGGAGGTTCCTGTTTGCAAAGTGGCGGGAGCACCAATTGTTAATTTTAAGTTAATGTTGCACTGCATGAAAAATATCCGGGTGAAGTTGTGGTTTGAATAGAGACAAACAATAAACATTAAGAGCTATGAAAAGCCAGCAACATATCACCGCGAACAATGAAACAGCGAAAAGGATGAACTATGCACATACAAGGTCAAGAGCCGCAAAGTCAAAGCCTGCATCCGGGTCGGTGGTCGGTTTGATCCCTGTTATCCTGGATGGTGGCAGAACCATCATTTATGTGACCGATAAAGCCAGGGAAAACGAGGTCAGGATGAAATATGCCCTGCGGCTGTAAGCCGGATGTTTCCGCGAAATATTATTTTTTCTCTTTACTCCTGGTAGGGGTAAGCCTGAAGGTAAAGCCGAAATTGGTGCTCAGGCGGTTCCAGGCATACTGCGTAATCCAGAGACTCTGGTTATTCGCTGAGGGGTCAACCTGGAAGCCTGTTTGAGAAACAACATAATCCAGCGTATAAAAAAAGCCAAACCGGGCGTTGTTGTCGAGGTACAAATTATAGCCAAGGCCTATAACATTGTTGATATAGGTGTCGGTTTCGGTGCGGTGATAAGGAATGCCGTTCTCGTAATAGTACTTGGTGTATGAGTCCTTGAACCTTAGGTACTGGAAAGTGTAATGGACAAAGAGGTTCTCCCTCCCGTAGATGTTAAAGATATAGAATTTGTAGCCGGCGCCAAATCCCGGGCGGGGGTCAATATTGTCGTCGGTAAAGTATAACGCCTTTGTCTTCAGCGGATAAAGAATTCCGGCCGAAAATTCATGTCTCCCTGCCAGGAAATAGGGCGTTAAATAAAACACGCTGACACTCTCCTTCAGGAAATCCTGGTTTGCAGGGTAGTTTGTCAGCGCACCCGCGGAAATTCCAAAGACCCGGAGGTCGTTATTGGATTGAGAGCAGACCTTGTTTGCAACCGTTACTGTTAATTGTAAGGCAAACAGAATGACAATGAACTTTTTCATTGATAGGTAAATCTGGTAAAGAGGAGTTAATTAAGTTTTTGTTCCATACCGCAGTTTGATCTCCCGTTCCCGGCTTTTATCAGCAATATATACCACCGTACGGCCGTCATCCAGCAATACAGGGTACTTGTCGGCCACTGAGCCGGATGATAACTTTGAAGCTGGAATTGAAGTGCGATGGTTCGAAATTTCAAGTCGGTTTTCTACTGCGTCAAGGGTGGCGATATGTCGTGGGTTTTTCATGTTGGTTCGATTTTAGTAATCAATACCTGATAAAATTACACGACAATTCAGGTCACTGAAACACTGTCCTGGCATTTTTATGAACAAAAGAGGTCTGATAACTTTTCTGATCCCGGCTAATAGTTGCTCTTCACCAGGAGATAATAAGGATATACCGAATGATTTTCCCATGCCTGGAAATGTACCGTATCCTGGGGGAAGACTTTGTAGTAAGCCGCATCCGGGAACAGGGGAACCTGGTCGCCGGAGCGCTCGAAATCAAAAGTTCCCAATAAATCAGGCTCAACATATCCAGGCATGGCCTTAATGACCCTCGGATAAACATTTTCATGGATAATCAACAGTATTTCCCTGGTTATAGCTGGTCCCGCAGTTAAAAACTGCTTGTAGGTTGCATCGAATTTCGGACCGGCAGGAAAATTGATACTGGCCATAAAGCCTTTCATGTCATAAAACGGGCTGATCCTTGGGAAATCAACAGCGCCCTGAAATGTAAGACCAATACAGGGAACCCAGTCCAAAACATTATTTACCGCCACCGCCCATCCGCCGGTATTGATTTTCTGATAATCATAAGCATACTGGAGATTACCCGTCTTGGGCGCCGCAATTAAATAAGTTTTTAACCGAAAGTCAGATGGCAGTTTGCCATCCTTTTGCAAATAACGGACGTACGATGTGGCAAGAAATCCGATACCACTTCCTTGGCTGTGCCCGAGAAGAATAAAATCGCGGACACCCTTACCATACTGGTCTTTGATCTGGCTCACGAGTCCATCAGAGATGTGCGCAAGGCCAAGCAGCATGCCCAGATGTACTGCCGCACCCTGAAGTTCGGCTAATTTATACTCAAAGGTTTTGGTCTCAGATATTTTGATCTTTCCATTTGCGGGGACCATCGGACTATAAAATGCAGCCGTAAAACTCAGGCCTCCAGGATCCACGATAGAACCCCTGATGGCAATCACTGCTTTGTTATCATGGGTATTCCATACATCAAAGCGGTTCATCAGGGGAGAAACACCTGAGCGGAAAACTCTTTTGATTCCCTCCGGTTCGGGCGTTTTAAAACCGCCTATATCGGCCGAGTCATAGGCGCGTTCCATTACAGGAATCAAAGCAGTAAGTTCAACTTTGTCATACCCCGGAACAATGGCAGTTGATTCCTTCTTTTCATTACACCTGGTAAATGAAAGACTAATTACCGTTACTGTAATTATTAAAGACGATGATCTCATAATGCATCGATTTTAGGTTAGGGTATTTTGCGTTTGAATAGTAGTACGAGTTTAGTGATTAAATCCCTTGTTGATATTCACCGCACCCTCTATTTATCAAAATGTTATTAACGAGGTTCACGGATCTGAAAACCCATCAGCAACTACTGGGAAATCTTCAGTTTTTCCTTCATAAAGTCGGCCCATACACCATAGCACTTTTCATTCACATGCAGTGAATCCGCTTCAAAAAAATCGGGACGCAGCTTGCCGCTGGCATCGTACATCAGCGGCCTGATGTCGATGAAGCGTGTTTTCGGTTTCTTCCGGGTGAGTTTTTTCAATAGCCTGTTCGTCTCATCCTGCACCGGCAAATAGTTTCTCCTGGCAAATGATGGCTTGATCGATAAAAACCAAATAATGGTCTTCGGCAACGCGATGTGAACATGTTGAACGAAAGTGTCGCAAAGGCTGACAAACTCTTGCGGACTCATTCCGCCCACAAGGTCGTTATCCCCTTCATAAACAACAATTACGCCGGGTTTGTATGGGATGACGATATTGTTCATGTAGTAGTTAAGCGCTTTCATGGTAGAACCGCCAAACCCCCGCTGGATGACGGTGATCTCCTTAAAATCGTTTTTCAGATGATCCCACTTACGGATGGTCGAACTTCCGGTGAAAAGGTAAGCGCCAGCGGGAGGAAACTCAACGGAATCCTGCTTTAAAAATCCATTGATCTCTGTTTCAAATCCAACCGGGGTTTTCCCGGGGATGTAGGGTACAATTGATTTCGGCTGCGAAAAGGAGACATTGCAAATCAACAGAGATATGAAATGAAGAAAGATGGAGGTGGTAAAGAGTTTCACAGGCATGTTCATGATCTTGTCATTTTGGCCGGTAAAGGTACTGTTTCCTCCGGGTCCGTTGAGGCGGCAGACCCGTTCGCTACTCAAAATCGAGGACTGCGTTCTTTCCGTAGGTCTTATGCGGTTGAATCGAAACGCCCATTCCGGTGTAATATCCGAAGCAGATCCGCCGGTGTCCGAGGGATGGAACATTGCGGTCGATCAATAGTTTTATGACGATATCCAGGGCGTCGGAATTGCCATAGTGGCAACATTCACCCATGAAATGTTCCTTGCATTTGGTCCTTTCATGGCCAATATAGCCACACTCCCCCGATTCTACGGCATGGCAACGGGCTGATTCAAAAAGTGCCCGGTCGGGTTTCAGAACCGGCAACGGGTTCAGCCGAAGTAATTCACGGTACAGGCTGCTTTCATAGTAATCGGTTGATGCTTTCAGGCCAGCAAGGTAGGTGTTGGCAAATAATTCGGGGTTCATTCTGGCGAGATTCAGGTAGAAATAGACCTTTTTTTCCTCCGTACTTAGATAATCCGCATTTGTGGCACTGTTGGCTGCAAGATATTTTTCATCGCTCCATTCGGGATATTCCATGTTCGGTACAGGATCATCGAAATAATCCTGGCCAGCAGCAACCATTGGGAGAGAACCCGAAAAAAGCATTAGTAATAATGGAATGGCGCACTTCATATTTTATCAAAACGTAATTGATTGAGCACAATTGTACCAGTTCACCTATTGAAACCTCATTCGGTAAGTCAATGACCCTTCCCCGGCCCTTCTATGTTGTAAAACAAGAGGCTGGCGATTTATTT
>JBMOIP010000059.1:0-26140 GCA_049317265.1 Bacteroidales bacterium | reverse complement strand
TCAGCGGACTGATCACCCCGGCGATTTTGTTGCAGATCCCCATGATGCTGATGCGCTTTGCAGCACTTTCAAGCGGTCCGAGAATCGTGACATACGGGTTGGAGGCTGTTTGCAGCACGGCCAGGCCGGTTCCCTGGACGAATAGACCGGTGAGGAAGAGTCCGAACATCCTCGAATAGGCTGCAGGGATAAAGATCAGCGCGCCCACGGCCATCAGCACAAGGCCCAGCGACATCCCATTCTTAAAACCGGTCTTGTGCAGTACGAACGACGACGGGATCGCCATCACAAAATAGGAGATGTAGAAGGCAAAAGCTACGAAATAGGATTCGAAATTGTTCTTCTCACAGGCGATTTTCAAGAAAGGGATCAGCACCGAGTTGAGCCAGGTGACAAACCCGAAGATAAAGAAAAAAACGCCGATGATCGTAATGGAAAGGATGTAATTTCCCTTCGACTGACTGGTAAGCGGTAATCCTGCCTGGTTTGCCATGAATCCAAAATTGGTAAGAGGTGTGGATGGATTGATTGTGGCAAAAATAGCGAATTATGTGGAATCTCAATACTAATCTCCCACGCCGGCAGTTTCCTGCCCTCCGGGCTGGTTGTCCTTATACATGTGTTTATGCTTGATCATCTTCCCATCAACAATAAAAACAACCGATTCGGCAATGTTGGTCGAATATCCTGCGATGCGGTCGATCTGGGTGAGGATGATCATCAGGTTGGTGGCGACGACAATCACCTCTGTTTTGTGCATCATCTCGTCGAGGATCCTGGCTGAGACTGCCTGAACCTTCTCCTCAATGGCATTGGCCAGCATGAAGATGTCCTTCACAAATGTGGTGTTGCTGGTATGAAGAATGTTCACGACGTCTTTCACAATGAGATCGGCCATGTTAGCCAGTTCGTCCACATGGAGTTCTGAAAGGATCTCCTTGTATTCGCTTACCCCTTCAATCTTCTCGGAGATGTTCACTGCCAGGTCGCCCAGCCGCTCCAGGTCGTTGTTCATCTTCAGGGCCGACATGATCAGCCGCAAATCAGTGGCAACAGGTTGCGTGAGGGCAAAGATGCGCTGGCATAACTTGTCGATTTTGACATCAAGCTTATCAACCTTATTGTCATTATCCACTACATGTTGCGCCAGTTCAATGTTGCAGGTGAGGAGCGCTTCCAGGGAGTTGTGTACCTGGTCATACACCAGGTTTCCCATCTTGAGGAGTCGCTTCTTCAGCTTCTCCAGTTCTTGTTCAAAATGTCTTTCCATGTGATTAGTGTTTTTTGTCTCCCCGGACTGAAGTCCGGGGTATTAGATGAAGTCCACGGCTCAGAAGGCAAAATGTTACGTCTAACCGAACCTGCCCGTAATATACTCCTCTGTGTGCTTTTTATCGGGTGTGGTAAATATCTTCTTTGTTTTCCCGAACTCGATGAGTTCCCCGATGTAGAAGAAAGCAGTAAGGTCGCTTACACGTGCGGCCTGCTGCATGTTGTGCGTGACGATGACGATGGTATAATTTTTCTTAAGCTCGAAGATGAGCTCTTCAATTTTGGCCGTGGAGATCGGATCGAGCGCACTGGCAGGTTCATCCATCAGGATGATTTCAGGCTCTACAGCCAGGGTGCGCGCGATGCACATCCGCTGCTGCTGACCGCCCGAAAGCGCCATGGCCGAATCGTTCAGCCTGTCTTTCACCTCTTCCCATATAAATGCCTTCTTCAGGGAGTTCTCCACGATCTCTTCCAGCCTCGACTTTTGGTTGATGCCGTTGATCTTCGGACCATAAGCCACATTCTCGAAAATTGACTTGGAAAAGGGGTTGGATTTCTGGAAGACCATTCCGACCTTTTTTCGCAAGTTGACAACATCGATCTGCTTGTCGTAAATGTTGAGCTGGTCCACCAGCACCTCCCCGGTGATCCTGACTTTGGGGATCAGGTCGTTCATACGGTTCAGGGTGCGGAGAAATGTGGATTTCCCGCACCCCGAAGGTCCGATGAATGCGGTAACCTCCTTTTCGGGAATATCCATGGAGATGGAGTTCAACGCCATCTTTTCTCCGTAGTAAAGAGTTAAATTCCTGGTACTTATTTTCGTTTCTTTCATTGTTCTGTTTGTTCTTTTCTCAACCTTCCAGGTTTAGAAAACCCGGAAGGTTTGAATACTACTTAGCTTTCCTGCGGAGCCTCGCCCGTATGATGACAGCTGCCAGGTTTAATGTAAACGTCAACAGCAGCAGCACCATGGTGGTGGCAAACTGGATCGGCAGGGTCTGGTCTACATTGGCCGATTGGGTTGCCATGATGTAAATATGATATCCAAGGTTCATAAACTGGTCACTCATCGACGTTGGAAGTGTGGCCAGATAATAAGCAGCGCCGGTAAATAAAATCGGCGCCACCTCCCCGGCGCCACGGCTTACAGCCAATATGGTACCGGTCATAATCCCTGAACGGGAGCCCGGAATGACGATGCGCTTGATGGTTTCCCACTTGGTGGCGCCAAGCGCCAGGCTTGCTTCCCGTAACTCCCTTGGAACGGTGCGAATGGCCTCTTCAACCGATACGATCACCACCGGAAGCGTCAGCAGCGCCATGGTCAGACTGGCCCACAGGATATTGGGTTGTCCCCATTTCAGCTGCCCGCCAAGGAAAAGATCATCTGCGGTACCTCCGACAAATTTAATAAAAAATCCAAGTCCGAACAACCCGAAAATAATGGATGGCACAGTGGCGAGGGTTCTCACGGCAAACCGGATGGTCTGGGCCAATATTGATTTTTCGTGGGCATATTCGGTAAGGTAGATCGCCGTGATTGCACCGAACGGAACAGCAGCGATCGACATGATCAGCACCAGCAGGGCTGTTCCATAGATGGCGGGAAAGATCCCCCCTTTCATCATGCCATCTTCGGGGAAGGCGGTGAGAAATTCCCAGGAAAATGTGCCCTTTCCCCCGATGATGATGACTACCAGCAAAAGAACGATCACCGCGATGATGAGGATGGCGGAGAATGCGGTAACACCGATAAATAGTCCGCCTGTTATATCTCTTTTCCTGCTCATGACTGTTTCCCCTGAAAGCGTTTCACCAGCTTACCCTTTACCCAGAATTCGGCAAGGGCGTTGAGGCTGAAGTTAAAGATAAAGAGCAGGGACCCGATCAGGAAAAGCACGTTGTAATGGGTGTCGCCAAATACAACCTCGGCCATTTCAGCTCCGATGGTGGCAGCCAGTGTTCTGACAGATTCAAACGGGTTGACTGAGATCATGGCGGCATTTCCCGTGGCCATCAGGGCGATCATGGTCTCCCCGAAAACACGCCCGATCCCGAGCAGGATTGCTGCGAAAATCCCCGGTGTGGCTGCGGGCAATGTTACAAACAAGGCAGTCTGCCAGCGGGTTGCGCCCAGCGCCAGGCTGGCTTCTGTATAGGTCCGGGGTACGGCGGTCAGCGCATCTTCGGTGATCGTGAAGATGATCGGTATGGCCGCAAGAGCCATGGCAACACCGCCTACAAAGGCATTGAGACGTCCATCATAACCAAAGAGGTTCTGGAAAAAAGTGGCCATCACCATCAGGGCAAAAAACCCGATCACAACCGACGGGAATCCTGCCAGCAGTTCAATGGCCGGCTTGATGATTTCCCTGAGCCAGTAAGGTGCGAAAGATGCCGAAAAAAGTGCGGCAAGAATGGCAATAGGCGCAGCAAACAACATGGCAATAAGGGTGATCTTCAGCGTGCCGACAAAAAGGGGTATCAAACCGTATCTGGGATTGTCTGAAACCGGCAGCCAATGCTTTCCTGCAAGGCTTTTAAATGTTGCCTGGTCCGAACCATGAACAACGGTGTCTGCCTGAAGAGCCTGGTTCTCGATCATGTTGGTGTCGTTGGTTGTAACACCATACTGCTCCTGCCCGGAGGAGTTTGTTTGCGTACTGTCGGTTACACCGCCATACTGCTCCTGCTTCTGAACCGTTTCAACTTTAACCGCCTCCTTCTTATGGTAGTTAAAAATCGGAAGGGACTCCTTGAAAACAAAGACAAAGATCAGCACAATGATGGTGATGGAGAGAAATGCCACGCCGGTGATGATCTTCTCGGAAAGAAATTCAGACCACCTGAACTTTTTCTGTAACGACTCCCGGGTGAATACGAATTTTCCCTTTTCTGTCGGTTTATCCATTATTCTTTTTTAACGATGAAAAGCAACATCTTTCCAGATGCTGCCCTCACCGATTTGCACATGTTTATTAACCAAAAAAACTATTTTGCCGGGAAGTAACCGATCTCTGTAACCAGTTTCTGGCCTTCAGGGCTGAGAATCCAGTCGATATAAGCCTTCACTTCGCCTGTGGGCCTGTTGCAAAGGTACATGTAGAGGTATCGGGTAATGGGGTATTGACCTTTTTTTACAGTTTCGGCATTGGCAACAAAGGAAGGGCTTTTATCATCCTTTTTTACCGCACAGTGCTTAACACCGGCAGCATAGGCAGCGCCGCCATATCCGATACCGAATTTATCCTTCGAAACAGCATTCACCACAGCAGCAGTGCCTGGTAAAGTCTGGCAGCTTGCAGCATAATCAGCTTTTACCACATTGTCCTTGAAGAACACATAGGTTCCTGAGCTGTTCTCACGGCCATATAATTTGATATCCTGGTCTGGACCGCCAACCTCTTTCCAGTTGCGGATTCTTCCTGAAAAGATACCACTAAGCTGCTTGATGGTCAACTCCTTCACAGGATTAGATTCATGCAGGAAGATGGTGACACCATCCTTTGCACAGGGTATTTCAATTCCCATGGATGCATAGCGGTCTTTCAGCTTATCCATTTCCGACTGTTTCATCGGACGGCTTGAGTTACAGATATCAGTAGCGCCATTGATCAGGGCGGAGATGCCGGTACCTGATCCGCCGCCGGTGACCTGGATCACTGTCTCGGGATGTGATTTCATATAGACCTCGGCCCACTTCTGTGAAAGAATCACCATGGTATCAGATCCTTTAACGGTAATTTTCTTTGGAGCAGGCATAAAGGCGAAGCCCAATACTGCGATCAGGATGATCGCACCCATTCCGAATTTTGTTTTCAAGTTTTTCATTGGTTTAATTTTTTACGAAATATAGTGATTTTAGTTGGTATTGATAGTTAAAATTTTACCTGCAAACGAAGTGTCAATGTATTTTGTTTGATGGCATCACTGTAATCCCATGAACCGGGAACACCGTTCACTGCGTAAGTTGTAATGACATTCCCGTCGCCCTTGGCATTGACACCAACCTTTTTATTCATCGGGATCTCATAACCCAGCATGATTTTGATGTTGTCGTCAAAGAAATACGAGTAGGCAAGGGTGATGGTCTGGTATTTAATATCTGCCGTTCCGCTGGCCAGCGAATTTTTCACGGTGGTTTTTGTCTGAGCGTTGCTCGCTACCACAGGGTTTGTTCCTGAGTAAGTGTATTTATCAGTGGTTTTTGTGGCAACACTGCCGTCCCATGAATTCACACCGATAAGGTCGGATGAAAGTTTGGTGTTCGGATCATAATAATCGTAACGGGCAGCGATCTGGTGATGCTTGCCAATGTTTTTAATCAGGTATACGTAGTAACCGCTGAAATTGCGCTCAATGGCCGGACGGTTGGTGTTGGTAACCGAAGTGGTTGTTGTGAGGAACAGGGTGTCGTTCTTTGCGCCGGAAACAACCTGCGGACCAACAACGGTTGCTTTGCTGTTGTAACCGGGAGTTCCGTTCACACCAAAGATATACTCCCCTTTAAGGGCAAGGCCGCCAAGGAAGTCGAAATAGAGCTGGGCTTCAAATCCCACCCAGTTTTTTTTGATCAGCTTGCCAACATTGTCGAGTGATTTGTTATAGGTATAATCCGACTTAAGAAGATCGGTGGTGTTGGCTTTAATTGCTCCGTAATATCCATGGGCGCCAATACCAAGGGCGCCAATCTGGCCAAGTTTGAACGTATAGGTTACACGGCCCATGAAGTCCTTGTGATTGTCAAAGTCATTGTTCAGCGGGTTGATATTGGCCCCTGATGCATCGGGAATGGACAGTCCGTCATTGCCGTTGAATATGGCAAGTTGCACCTTAAGGGGAAGTTTGGGTGGTGCGATTTCCAGTTTGGCGCCGGTTGCACGCTCATCGGGGTAGATGGCCCTGATCACACGCGAACGTTCAGGAACTTCGCGGCTGCTCGAGGAGTATTCCACCTCGTAATTGGGCCGGTTGAATTTACCGGCGAATAATGAAAAGGTCTTTAACCAGCGGTCGTTCAACTGTACATAGGCATCTTTAAGGGTGATGTTGCCTGGTTGAAAATCGGGCTGGAGGACAAACACAACCCCGTTCACCGGTTCGTACTGAAATTTGATTCTCACCCGGCGCAGCATGAATACATTGTCGGGATAGGCATTGGAGGCCTCATAATGAAGAAACTGGGCCTGGATGTAGCCGGATAATTTAATCTTTGTGAGTTTGGCTAGGTCGCCTTCGGCGGTTGCAATTCTCTCTTCTACACCTCCGATCTTGTCGCGAAGTGTACTTACATTTTCTTTAAGGGTGTCCTGGTCCCTTTTCAGGTCATCCAATTTTACTTGTGCTTTGGCTCCGGTTGAAAGGAGCATCATTGGAAGGATAATTCCAAAGGTTAAAAATGCAATTGTAAATCTTTTCATTTTCATTGGTTTTAATTTGTGGCAAAGGTATTTCTACCAGCCACGGCCAATGTTAACAAATGGTTACGGTAAGATTAAATAATTGTTAACGAATGATGGTAAGCTTACTTCTCCTCGACCTGGAATGTCAGGGTAAATGAGGCCCCGGGGTCATTAACAACCACAAGGTTCCCTTCTATCTGGTGACACAGGATCGTCACAACCTGGAGACCCATGGTTTTGAACTGGTCAATATTAACACCGGCTGGCATGCCGATGCCATTATCCCGCAAAACAAGGGTCCGGATGCCGGTAGACCTGTTCAGGGTAAAGAGGATCTCTATTTTTCCTGTGCGTCCGTCGGGAAACGCATGTTTATAAGCATTGCTTAATATTTCGTTGATAATGAGACCCAGCGGGATCGATGCTTCAATATCCATCACCACCTCGTCTGCTTCAACGGTTAATTCCACATCGCGCCGGTTGTAGGTCCCCGCAATAACAGATGCCAGGGAACGCAGATAACCGGGAAATGAAATCTTCTCAAAATCATTGGAGCGATATAGCATCTCATGCACGAGCGCCATGGTCCGTATCCGCAACTGCAGGTTGGTGAGCGATTGCAGCAACTCCTCATTTTTGGTCTGGGCCATCTGCATGTTGATCAGACTGACCAGGATGGCAAAGTTATTCTTTACCCGGTGGTGGATCTCTTTGAGAAGATTCTCCTTCTGCTTTGTTCCTTCCATAATTTCAAGCTCTTTTGTTTTACGTTCCTGGATATTCCTGGTTACACCGACCATCCCTTTAAAAACTCCGTTGATGGGATCAAACAGCGGATTCAGGATCGATTCAACCCAAAAAACAGTTCCATCCTTCTTCACGGCCTGGTAGACAAACTGCCTCGATGCCCGTGTAGCAATCATCTCCCGGTAGTTGGACTCTTCATAATCGATAAAATCGGGATGAATGAGTTCCTGGGGCGACTTGGTCATGATCTCTTCCGGTTCATATCCATAAACACGCGCAGCAGCAGGCGATGCATAGATCCGGTGGTTGTGGCTGTCCATGTGGGTGATAAAATCGATGGAGTTGTCGGTGATGAACTTGTACTGGTTCTCCCGGTCACGGGTTTGTTCTTCGGTGGCTTCACGCTCCCTGATCTCCTCCTGCAGCTGAATGTTGGTTTGCTGCATTGTTTTCCTTACCCGGCGGATATTCATCAGGAACACCAAAAATATCAACATGAAAAAACCCGACATCCACAACATTCCTATAAGAATCTTCCACTGGTAATCATGATACTTCAGACTTAACCCCTCCACCTCCTTTTTACTGGCATCCACCTTCCCCTTTTGCTGAACCTGTTGAAGCTTTTGGTTGGTCTCCAGGATCGCGATGTTGTTGCGGCTCTGCTCCATGATGATGTCGTCGTGCACAGTGCTGTATCGCCCATAACAACTCAGCGCCTTCTTGAAATCTCCCTGGCTCTGGTAATACCGGTAAAGATGACGATAGCCGTTTTCTATCAGGCTTTTACGATCAAAATGGTAAGCAATAGCCAATCCTGAGTCCATGAATATCCTGCCCGAATCAGGAATTCCAAGGTTGTAATAGTCGCCGGCGATATTGATCAGGCTGCTGTTTATTCCGGGAAAAGACTTGCTTAACATCCTTATTTTCAGGGCTTTCATGTCGTATTGCAATGACTTCCGATAATCATGCATTTTGGAGTAGATATGGCTGATCCGGGTGTTAAGAACGGCGATGAGGTCGTAGTAGTTTGAATTGGTTTCATGGAGCAGGTTTTCGTAGAAAGCGAGTCCTTCTTCATTCCTGTCCTCGTCAAGGTAATAACTGCCCATATGTATCTGGACCTCACACTCATTTTTTTTATCACCGGCCTGTTTGAACAGTGTCAGGGCCCTGTTGAAAAAATAGAGGGCAGTCCGCTTGTAACCCATGGCCTGGTAAGTGAGGCCAACCTGGCTAAACAATGACCCGTTCATCGATTTGTCTTTGGCTGTCTGGGCCAGGCATATCCCCTGTTTAAGATAGGTCAGCGCTTTGGGGTAGTTTTTCAGCGCCCGGTTGATGGACCCGATTTTTCCGAATGCCACGATCTGTCCGGTGGTGTCTTTGATCCGTTGGTTTGTTTTCCAGGCCGCGAGGTATTGCTCATGGGCCTGCATGAAACGGCGTTTGACGGCATAATAATCGCCCAGGTGAATCCTCGATTTTGCCTTAAGGCTGTCATTATTTTCACGAATGGCAATCCGGAAAGCCGACACTATATAGCTGAATGATTTTTGAGGGAGACTCTCCTGGATTAAATCGGCCAGTTCAAGATAGATGATAGCCTTCTGAACCTGGCTTTCATGAGGCTTTATACGAAAAAGACTATCACGCACACACCGGTCGAGCGGGGTGTGTTGGGCAAATGATCCGGGTAAAAGAATGATTAAAAAAGTGACGGCGGTCAGAAAACACTTATACATACAAGGGTGTTATCTAAGCGTTCAAAGTTAGGAAAAATATTGAAATCCAACCGAAAATCAATCAAGCTTCCTTCCACGCAACCTCAGGCTGTTGCTCACCACCGATACGGAGCTGAAGGCCATGGCAGCACCCGCCAGCATGGGATTCAGCATGAACCCTGTGAAAGGATAGAGGACACCTGCCGCGATGGGAATGGTGATGATGTTATAGAAAAATGCCCAGAAAAGGTTCTGACGGATGGTTTTAACGGTTTCATGAGAAAGCTTCAGCGCTGTAACCAGTTTTTCCAGGTCTCCCTTGATCAGGGTGATCTGCGCGCTTTCAATGGCAATATCTGTCCCCGTACCCATGGCAATGCCGGTATCGGCCACAGCCAGTGCAGGAGAGTCATTGATCCCGTCTCCGACCATGGCAACTACGAATCCCTGCTCTTTCAACCGCCTGACATAGTCCGATTTTTCACCGGGAGTGGCTTCCGCCTTGAATAATTCGATCCCGGCTTCCGCTGCAATGTGAGAAGTTATCGACACACTGTCGCCCGAAAGAAGGTGAACCTGGAGGCCCATTTGCCGAAGCTGTGAAATGGCCTTTGCAGAGTTTGGCTTCACGGTGTCGGCAAGAGCGACCATCGCCACTACCCTGCCGTTGAAGGAGACATACACCACCGACCGGGCCTGCTGCTTGAGTTTGAGCTCTTCCTGAACGAACTCCTCAGGGATCACGCAACCGCAATCAACAATATACGATCTGCTTCCAATATGGTAAAGGTCGCCGGCAAGGGTTGCCAGAACCCCTTTCCCGGTAATGCTTTCAAATCCTGAAACGACTGGGTCGGCATCCGATGGATCCTGCATTTTACCAACTGCTGCACTTTGTTTCCCGCTGAAAAAATTAACCAGTGCCTGTGCAAAAGGGTGCTCCGACATCGATTCAATGGTAGCGATGGCTCCCGGGATGTCCTTGCCCGCCTCCACCGATCGGGCAGCTGCTACAGGGTCCCAGATCACATCGGTCACTGTAGGCCTGCCGATGGTGACGGTCCCGGTCTTGTCGAGCACAATAGCCGTGGTTTTGCAAAAGACTTCAAGGCTTTGGGCATCTTTTACCAGGATGCCGTATTGTGCTGCTTTTCCCAATCCGACCATCAGGGCGGTGGGTGTTGCAAGCCCCAGGGCACAGGGACAGGCGATCACCAGCACCGTTACTGCGGCGATGAAGGCCAGGGGAGCGCCGGTGGGTGGCGCCCAGATTGTCCAGGCAATAAAGGTGAACAGTGCGATGGTCATGACAGCAGGAACGAATACCGCGGCAATCCGGTCGGCCATCTTCTGGATGGGCGCCTTGCTTCCCTGAGCCTCCTGCACCAGCCGGATGATCTGGGCCAACAACGTGTCATTCCCTACTTTTTCCGTAATAACCGTAAGACTGCCGGTCTGGTTGATGGTGGCGCCGATCACGGTATCACCCGGCCATTTGTTTACCGGGATCGATTCGCCGGTGATCATGCTTTCGTCGATGGTGCTGAACCCTTCAACCACCCGCCCGTCGGCAGGGATCTTCTCACCAGGCCTGATCACAAGGGTGTCGCCAATCACTATTTTGGAGATGAGCATCTCCTTCTCCACGCCATTACGGATCACACGGGCTGTTTTCACCCCGAGACCCATCAGTTTTTTGATCGCCTCTGAGGTTCTGCGTTTCGCCTTCTCTTCAAAATACCTTCCAAGAAGGATAAAGGTTACAATGACAGAGGCAGCTTCAAAATAGACATGGGGTTCCAGGCCGCGCGAAACGAGGTACTCGGGAAAAAGCGTATTGAAAGCACTGAAAATAAAAGCGCTGCCGGTTCCAAGCGCCACAAGCGTATCCATGTTGGCAGAAAAGTGGAGCATCCGCTTCCAGGCGATGATGAAAAATTCACGTCCGAACCAGCCAAGTACCGGAACCGTCAGGACCATCATGATCATATTCCCGTATGGCAAATGGTGGAACACCATGGCAATCAGTACAACAGGAAGAGAAAATGCTGCCGAAAGGATGGTATTCGTACGTACTCTTTTCAACCTGACGGCCGCCATGTCATGCTCCTCCTCCATGGAGAGGTCGCGGGTGATCAGCTTAAACCCAAGCTCTTCAACGGTCTTTTCAATTTTACCCAGTGTAATCACAGACGGATCGTACTCCACCATCACCTGCTCGGAAGCCAGGTTAACACTGGCGGAACTAACCCCTGCGGTGGCTGATAACATGGTTTGAATACTGCCGGCGCAGGAGGCGCACGACATGCCGTCGACGCGGTAAATCCCTTTCACATTTCCCATACTGCTATCGCAAATTAGATCTTTGCAAATTTAAACTAATTCCAGATAGGAAAGCCGGGATAATGGCCATTTATGAGTCTGCTTCCGCTGATTTGAATGCTTTCACGGCTTTTGCCAGATCCCTGGAGAGCTTCATTCCATCGGTCGCAAGCCGCTCCATGCGTGCCTGGGATACATGTACATCGGGCATATCCTTCAGGATCTCGTTGCGCTGGTTTTTCCAGGTGCGGATATCGTCGATTAACCGTAAGCTGAAGTGCCCGGTCAGGCTGGGATACTTCGCGCTGATATGAAGGAACTTTACCCGTTTGATCGTCTGCTCCAGCGTTACTCCGGTTCCGGGAACCCGGTTTTCAAGTTTGCCAAGCAGTTTTTTCAGCTTTTGCTCAAACAGGGACGACAGAATCCAGGATGCTTCAAGGTAAAACTCATGCTCCATCGCCACTCCGGCCAGCTCAATTAACTTTTTGCCGCCCTTTTTGTCCGTTTTGCTCTTCTTGTTTTTCATATGATAAAGGTATGTCATTTATGCTGATCTCCGGTGCGGTACTCCTCCTGCTCTTTCTGGTCTTCGGTCATTTCTGAAGGATTGTCGATGTCGGGTGAGGTGGAGAGCGCCTTCCAGTCGAATTTTTCATCCAGAGGGGTCAGTGCTTTTTGAGGATCAAAAATCCGGAGATCGCATGGCAATGCCAGGTATGGACTGAAATCCGGTGTTGCGGTGAACATATCCGACAGGTCTGTCGCACCGGCATCGTACTGGTTCAGGTAGGGAAGTCCCAAAATATTCCAGAAGGTCTTGAAAAGGCTTCCGAAGCTATAGTGAACATGGCTTACATAGTCCCTTTTCGCATAAGGGGAAATTACCATCAGGATGCTGCGGTGGGCATCCACGTGATCCACCCCGTTCTGGGCATCATCTTCGGTGATCACAATAGCCATGTTCTTCCAGTAGGGCGTATGTGAAAGGAATTCCACGATCCGGCCGACCGCAAGGTCATTGTCAGCCATATAACTCTCCCTGAACGGGTAACCTGCATCCGGCCGCTCGCCGGCGCCATGATCGTTGGGAAGGATCACCGTGAGCACCTTTGGCATCTCCTTTCCCGGGCCGGTCCACTTTTCGTTGAACTCCCGGGTAAACTGGGTGATCCTGAACTGGTCGGGGATGGCCATGTTGAACGTCGCATAGGTGCGCGAAGTTCGTGTATACATCGGGGCTGGCATCGGATAGTTGGTAAAATAGCGGATTCCGAAATCCTTGAAGGTATCTTTATAAAACGCCGGTTCAAACATGACCCCAAAACCGAAATTGAAGAAATCAACTCCGTTGCGCTCGAGGTGGTCCCACATGGAGCCGGCTTCGTTGTAGTCCTCCGGGTAGATTGCCCCCGCCGATCCGGTCATGCCGAGACTTCCGGGTGCTTTCGAAGAGGACTTATAGGTGCGGTTCCCTCCATAACTGGCCGGCACAGTGGCCTCCACCCATTCGTTGGGATAGGTGTTCACCAGCCACCGGTGTCCATCGGCTGAAACATCGGAATCAACATAAAAATTATCGGAAACCGAATAAAGGGAAGCCAGTTTCAGGTGATTCGGCATTACCGTCGCCTCTTCAACCCTGCGTGCACGGTCTTTATTGGTAAAACTCACACCCTTCCCATAACGGGCGATCGTGGGATCTCCCCGGCCCTTTTTAAGTTGTCCGAATACCTCGTCATAGGTGCGGTTCTCCTTGGAAATAAATACGATATATTTCACCGGCGACTCCCGCTCCCCTCCATATAGCGGAATTGGGTTGTCTTTCCTGGCTTTACTTGCACCGCTATACCTTTCAATGGTAAAATTATTCCGGATCACCCGCTGGGTAAAAACCTTCAGGGCCGCATCCGATGGAACATCGATGATGGAAACTGTGCCTTTCATCAGGCATCCGATGTAGGTTCCTTCCGGACCCGCTTTAAACTCTTTTCCTCCGTTCGGCCCGCTTCCGTATCCCTTGGCATTGGCTACGATCAGCTTTTTACCATCCTTTGTAACCGCCAGTTTGGACGGAAACCAGCCTGTCGGGATGTGCCCGATCAATTCAAGGGTTTCGATATCGACTACCCCTACTGCGTTGATCCCCGATTCGGCCACGAAAAGCCTTTTTTGATCCGGAGAAATGGCGAGCCCGAAGGGAATGACCCCGCGGAAGTTCTTAACGGCATCCGTCAGCTTCAATGGGATCTCTTTCACAACCCTGTTGCTCTCCAGGCTTATCACCGATATATTGTCGTTGTTCCCGTTGCTTACAAACACATATTTTGACGTACATACCATTGAATTCGGGCTGGAACCTCCCACCGCAGGGATGCCCTCCACCTTGTCGCCAACCAGCGCACCGGTTTTAATTTTCGCAACCACCCTCGGATGCATGATATCTGCGACAGAAACAGACCAAACCGAGAAAGATTCAGGCACATTGGGTTCGCCGGTTCCCGGAACGCGCACCTTCCCGATGGTCACCCCCTCTTTCATCTCCGTGGAACCATAAGCAAATGGCGGATATTTCAATGCCTGGTCATAATCCTTGTTCGCTTCAACGGAACCTATCTTCTTATATTCAAACATACCCACATTGGCTACGTACACCTGCTTTTCGTCGGGAGAAAGAGCGACTCCGAAGGGGTATCGGCCCACCTTTACACTGCGGGCCACCTGCCTCTTCTGCACATCGATGACCACCAGCCGGAAGTTTGTCTGGTCCACTGCATACAGGAACCTGCCGTCCCTCGTAAGCGCCATATCGCCGATATAACCATCCGGGTAATTTTGGCCGTCGCTTCCGCGTGAACAGTCAACGGAATCAATCTTTACCCCATCATTAACCGAAAAAACGAGCACCTTGTTTGCCTGTCCTCCAGACACATAAACCCTCTGGCGGTCAGGCGAGATGGCCAGACCCATAAAGACAGACTCCAGTATTCCGGCGTTATTCAATGGACCTGGCGGAACCTGCAATACCCCTGGATGCAGTTGCTGCAACCCTTTGATGATCGAAATGGAGAGAGGCCTGACACCCGAATTGGCCGTGACTGCAAACTCCCCGTCATCACTTACCGCCAGCCCGTAAGGGTGCGGGGCTACTTCTGTCGAAACTCCGGCAGGGGTGAGCAACCGTCCATTCGGGATCACCGTAATTCCTGCTTTCCGGATGAAAGTATAGTCGCTTCCGGCCGGTGCCGACAATACAGAAAGATCTTTAGGGGAGTGGGAACAGCCGAGCAGGAGTACCGCTAAAACCATTATCAATGCTGGGAAATTGCCTGTTTTCATGTCAGATTTAACCTTGATTTAACACCGGTTTCCAGCCATTTAAAAATAATTTTGTAATTTTGCCGGAATTTAGTTTAAATAAACATATCAATATGAGTCTCGAAAAGAAATTTTTAAAAGCAAAACCAGTCTGTAAGGTTAAATTTTCTCTCTCCGGAGATCAGTATAATTCTGCATCCTCCATCCTGCTCGTTGGCGATTTCAACAACTGGCAACTTGGTGAAACTCCTTTAAAACTAACCAAAACCACCGGCATATGGTCGGTTTCACTCGACCTGGAAACGGGAAAATCTTACCAGTTCCGTTACCTTATCGACGGTACAAACTGGGAAAATGATCCCGAAGCCGACAGCTATATTCCAAGTGGTCTTGGTTCAGAGAATTCTGTTCTCGCACTCTAAAAACTCAATCTGACTTTCATTTGTCACCGCAAGGGCAGGGTTATGGTTTCTCGAGTCTTTGTTTAAGTCCCCTGAAGATTTTTAAAGGGGTATCGGTGATAACCATGTTGTAAATCCAATCCGGAACACTGCCTGCAGGGTCAACGTATCCTTCCAGGACAGCGTGAACCATGCCATTTTCTTTTGGCTCGAGGGTCCATCGTTGCCAGTAGTTTTTGATTCTTATACAATCGTGCCGTTCCGGTACAACATTCAGAAGCGGGACCGCATTGATGGTACGTATCTTTGTTACGGGATCTGTCACAATGGTGGACTCCACGCACAAGTCACGGTCGGTAACCGGCCAGGGGGAGTCGTATATAAGGTAGTATTGCGACTTTTTCTCCTTTTCATAGTAAAGCACCTTGATCTCTTTCAGGTTTTTATCCCACCAGTCGAGGTTCTTCACATTTCCGATGAGGTTGTATACCTTCTCGACAGGTGCATGAATATCGGCAACTCCTTTAAATGACTTGATGGAACTCCCGTCCTCCTTCTTGGTGTATATTTTGATCCCATCCTTCTCCTTGCTGAATATCCACGATTGCGCCGTCATCAGGCACGGCATCGCCAGCATCAAAAAGAGAACCATCGAAATAGAAAAGCGGTCTGGCCTCATCAGCGGTCGAAATTTTTCACAAAATAACGCTATTCCTGCCATATTTCCCGTCAAAATTTAACTTTGCGGGTTATTTCCAGGTTTGCAGGCATGAAACTGATCTGCACAAATATACTTTTAATGCCTGTTTCAGCGTTATACATACAGCCTGACTCAACATCAACATTCATTCTGTCCGGACCCAGTGCATGATAAAACGATTACCTTTTCTCTGTCTCCTTCTCCTCTTACAAACATTTGCTTTCAGCCAGCTCGGGCCAACCTACAGCCAGACTGCGGTGAACCACCTCCGCAAGGGGGAGTTTGTTCAATCCCTCGAATACCTGAACCTTGCCATTCAGAGGGAGCCCGGCGTTCCGGAACTCTATTTTCTGCGGGGCTATTCCAAAGACGGACTAGATGATTTTATCGGCGCTGAGCAGGACTATTCAAAATCGATTGAACTGTCGCCCTACCTGGCCGATGTGTTTACCAACAGGGCCATCGTGCGAAGCCAGCTTCAGAATTTCAAGGGGGCCATGGATGATTTCGGCAGGGCGCTGGAACTCGATCCCGGCAACGGGGAGATCTGGTTTCACCGCGCCCGTACCAACCTGTTGCTCAAAAAAACCTACTCCTGCATCGTCGATTGCAACAAGGCCATCCAGCTGCATTATGCCGGTGAAGGTGTTTACATCCTGAGATCAAGCGCCGAACAGGAGATCAAACGATACCAGGAGGCGATTGAAGACCTCGACGCAGCCCGAAAGATCAACCCCATGAACGCTTATGTCTTCTCACAGCGGGGATTGGTGTGGAATGAACTCAACCAGCCCGACTCGGCCATCGCCGATTTCGGACGTGCCATCTCCCTCGATTCCGTGAATACCTTTGCCCTCTTCAACCGGGCGCTCACACTGCTGAAAAAATCGGAACAGGCGCCAGCGCTAAAAGATTTGAATGCCGTGATCCGCCTCTCTCCCTACAACTCCTACGCTTACTACAACAGGGCGATCCTGCTGATCGGCATGAACGAAAAACGGAGCGCCATCCGCGATTTTGACATTGTAAGCAAACTCGATCCCAAAAACATCATCAGCTATTACTACCGGAGCAAGCTGAAGTCGGAACTCAAAGATTATGACGGGGCGCTCGAAGACCTCAATAAAACCATCGGCCTCCTGCCCGACTATACCGAAGCATGGTACGACCGGTACGAAGTAAAGCTGAAACTCCATGATATGAAAGGTGCCCAGGCCGATTACCGCCAGGCGCAGGAGCTCACCCGTAAAAACCACCTTGATCCCGACAGCCTCAGATCAGAACGGAAAGATTACCTGAAGAGCCTGGTCAAGCTGAGCGGCGACTTTGAGGAGATGAACACCCTCAACAGCAAGATCCAGAACCAGTCGGTCGACATCCAGCTGAAACCCATGTTCAACCTCCTCCTTTGGAAGGCCGATTACGGCAAGGTAAGGCTCCTCGACGTTTACAAAAAGGAGCACTACTTTACCAACATCCTCACCCTTACCAACGAAAACGGACTGATCAGCGACTCAGCCCTAAGGGTTGAACTGACGCGCCAGACGCACCATTCCGACTCGGTGGGATCAACACCCGATTCGCATTTCCGAAGGGCGATCACCTGGTTTCAGCTGCGCGATTACGACCATGCCCTAACCGACCTCAACGCATCAATTGCAGCAGATTCCACAAACATTGCCGCCCTTTTCAGCCGGGCCAACACACGCTACGAGCTGATACAGCTTATCAATTTGCAAGACGATTACCAACAGGAGATCGTTCTTGGAAAGATCGCCCCCAGGCCGCCGAACCCGAACTTATCAGCCACCCTTGAACACACCTATGCTGCCGTGATCCGCGACTACGACAAAGCGCTGGCGCTTGACAGGGAGTTTGCGTTTGCCTGGTACAACAGGGGTTACGTTAACAGCAAAATGGGAAACTACCGCGAAGCAATCGACGACTTTTCCAAAGCCATCTCCCTACGCAACGATTTTGCCGAAGCCTATTACAACCGCGGACTGATGAGCATCCTCCTGAGCGAAAACCACCAGGGATGCATCGACCTCAGCCGTGCCGGGGAACTCGGCATAACCGATGCCTATAAAGTGATGAAAAGGTATTGCTACAAATAGAAAACCCCCAAATCGGCGAATTGGTGGAAATTACGATAAAAGCGTTACATTTGCATTTTACGGGACGTTAGCTCAGTCGGTTCAGAGCGCATGCCTCACACGTATGAGGTCACTGGTTCGAATCCAGTACGTCCCACCTAATAATCAGCCACTTGCAATTAATTTTGGAGTGGCTTTTTTATGGTTGAATACTTTTATACATACAAGAGACATTCCACTCCCTGCCTGGATTAAAAAATAACTGAGCATTTTAACGGCCAGAAAATAAAACTAAAGATCGGTGAAGGATAAAAGAGTTACTTTTATATCAAGTAACAATCAACTATATAAAGGCATCTATGGAATTTCAAAACTTGTTCAACGACAAATACTTAAAGCCAAAAGAAAAAACAGAAATACTAAGTAACTGGCTTCTAACTAACGCTGGCAATTTAAATGACCTTATTGACTTTGCGCAAAAATCAAAAGACTCAATAAAAGCAACCTGTATGGAGGCCATAGAATTTGCGACGAAAAGTAAACCGGAAATTGCTACCCCACAATGTTTGGACTTTGCGTCTAAAGCATTATCAGAAAAAGCACCACGAATAAAATGGGAGTCGGCAAGAGTTATTGGGAATATTGCATATCTTTATCCTGAGAAATTAGATGAAGCAATTAATAATTTGATAGTAAATTCTGAACATCCGGGAACAGTTGTAAGGTGGAGTGCCGCTTATGCATTAAGCCAGATCATGAAAATTCAAACATCACATAAAGAAGAATTAATTCCGGTAATTGAATCAATAGGCAACAGAGAAGAAAAGAACAGCATTAAAAAAATATATCTTGACGCTTTAAAGAAAGTGAAAATATAATTGCTGCTACTGAAAACATAACATTGATTGAATTTTTTAGCGGTCAGAAGCAAAGCATCAGGCAAATTTTATATCTTAAAATTGGTTTTATGAAGTGCGCCATCTGTTTTTCATTTTTCATCGCCATTTTTATGCTCTGCCTGCTAACAGGTTGCACAAAACCTTGCAAACAAAGTCAGGTTGCAAATTTTACGTTCACGCAGGATGATCTTGGAATAAATCCGTATTCCGGACAGGAATCGTTGCTGTTTATGAATCAATTTGGTGATTCGTGTGTGTTTCCAAAGGGTAACAGGGGAAATAAAGGTGAAGTAACATACGAAATCGATTATGAAACTGCAAAGGAATATTATAACCATTGCCAGGGCGACTATTTTTATCATGAGTACAATTTTTGGGAAACGCATAATACGGCTAACAACTCACGATTAGATATCTACTTATCTTTTGCATATACCTTCAGCAACCCTGTATCTGACAAACTTTTTACGACCTATTTGATCTTAGGAGACCCGGCTGATTATAATTTTCATGGAACCTTCAAATTCAATCATAGCAATTTATTTAACTACACTCCACCAGGTTCTTATTTGGAGGATTCCATTGTTTCATATCACGACAGTTTGTTGATCGGAACAAGGTATTTTCAAAATGTTTATGAATTATTCAGCCATAACAGTACAATTGCATTTTATTCAATAAAGGATGGAATAGTCGGGTTTAATACAACCGATGGAGCCAAATGGTTTTTGAATAAAAAATATTAATTTCACATTTTGCCAAATTAATCTCTTCCGGTATTGAGAGCATTCAACAAAATAAAACACACATCATAAACGAAAACGAAAGCAGTTTCACTATTTCATGCTCCTTTATTACACACTATAATTTACACTTCACCAGCTTCCACTTGTCACTCGATCCGTCGCTCTTCACCAGGAAATAGGCATCTCCTTTATAGATTTCAATCTTCTCGGGGAAAGGGAATGGCAGGATGGTCCAATTTTTCAACCTCCCGGTATCCAGGTCAATCCTTTGAATTTTAACCATTCCGCTTTTTCTGAACAGGGTGTACACCTCGCGGGAATATCCATCCGTAAGAATTTCGCTGCCCCAGCGCCAGTCGGGATTTGACAATTTGACGGAGATGGAGGAGTCTGCCGCAGATTTGAGTGCCTTGTGAAATGCAATAGGTACGGCATGCCGGATCCGTCCGTTTTTGTTCAGCACTTCAAGGGTATCTGTGACAAAATTAAAGAAGGCCATGCTGTCATCTCCAAGAGTGATCAACGGGTAGATCATCTTGTAAAATTCAAACTGGTGGGCCCTTGCTTCATGTTCTTCATAGTGGGTACTGCTGGAAAAACCCTGGGTAAAATCAAAATTAATGGGCTCTATATACTCCGACGGTTTGGTAAAGTGCTGTTCTGTTGGCACACCTCCGTTCCATGTCTGATAAAACCGCTGATCATCACCATATGCAGCAATTTTCCGCGTATCAATGACCCGCTTGATATATTTCTTCGAAGTTCCTTTCACGTAATATCCAAATGCTGTCCCAAACCCGTCAGCCAGTTTCTCCTGGAAATATAAACGGTCAGACATTTTGAAAATAAAGGGCTTGAAAAAAGCCTGCAAGGAATCTGCATCTTTTTGATGGTAAAATTCAATCCTGCGCTCCTGCTCATTATAGATGAATTGGTAAGCGTGGCCCGCCTTTGAGAAGTAATGTATGTTTGAAAGGCAATCTTTGAAAAACCTTGCAGGTGGCGCCTCCGGCAAGGATGAGAATGCCAGGGTGTCGCCATTCACGGCAAGTAAAATAAGTTCTGCCTGCTTTAGCTTATATTTAAATACAAGCAGCACAACATTGTCCCCCATCAACTCGTAATCAAGAACGGAATAGTCCCTGTCTTTGAACATGAAAGCGTACTTTTTTGAGGAGATGTCCACTTCGCCGAGCATGTAGGACTTCGGCCTTAATTGAAACTCAACCGGACTTTTGGGAATAAATGTGATGGTATAGGAGGCCGTTTCATAACCGACACAGGAAAAACTCACCGTCACCGGAATTTTGCTGACTTTCAATGAAAAATTACCTGCATGATCCGTTGATGTTCCTGCCGAAGTTCCGGAAACTTTGATATTCACCTCCTGAATGGGCTTTAACGTCTCTTCATCTTTGATCACCCCCTTAAAAAGCGCTGTTTGCGACCAGACCAATATGTGAGTGGCAAAGAGGAAGACCGTAAGCAATACTACCCTGGTGAATCCGTGCAAATTAACTGGTTTCAACATATTAAACAGGTTTATGATGCACTTTACGGTATTTGTGCAACTGCTGAGGTTTACTCTTCGTGAATGATTTTAATGGCTTTTTCAATCAATTCATCACGTCCTTCCAAAATCCCTTGGATGGTCGGTTTTACTTCGATATCCGGAACAATCCCAACTCTTTGGGTGCCTTTCCCGTCGGGATAAAAAACACCGATACCACTGATGGCTGTTAAAATACCTCCCGGGAGTTTAAAAAAGGAGACATTGCCATCAGCCCCTGCGGTTGTGGAACCCACCACAGTCGCTCCGGGAGCCGTTCTGAAAGCCATGGTGGTATATTCCGACTGGCTTACAGAGGTTTCATTCACCAGGATCACAACCTTGCCCTTGTAGTAATCCGTGTTTTTTTCACCGACATATAAAACCGGGGTCATCGTAAAACTGCCCGGACTGGTAATGCTGCCAATGGTGAATTTTACGAATGCGGTGCTGTCAGCCACCAAATATTTGCCTAAGCTGAAAACAATAAAATCAGAGGGGTAACATCTGAGGTCGATGATCAGCCCTTTAGCAGGCTGTACTTTGCCCATTATCTCCGGTAAATAATCACTCTTGATGGTGCCGGGGTATATATAGGCAATTTCTGGACTGAGCAGCTTAAAACAGGTATCACTCCCATGGCGGTCTATGTAAGGATTAATTTTGGATGAAGGATAGGTATCAACCCTTTTCAAAGAGGAAGTTCCGTTGCGTGAAAATTCAACATCTACAATGGTGTCGTTCGTTCTCAACAAACCTGCAGCAATCATCCCCAACTGTTTCGGATAGTTTGAAGCTGGTGTAAACTTCAGCTTATCCTGGATGATCTTCTTAACCGGCACATTGTTAATGGCAGTGATGACATCGCCCACCTTCAACCCTGATTTTTCGCCCAGTTCCTGGTCATAATAACCAACAACAACAGCCTGCTTCCCGATGAAGTTCATTTCGACCGGTGCATAATTTACCCCTTTGAATTTCGTGATGGCCTCATCCTGTCCCCAGATATTGGCATGCGTATCGTGAACCCTGGCAATCAATTTCAACACAGCCAGCTTGTAGTCAGTTTCAGTGGCGGCTTGCACAAATTCAGGAATAAACTCCTGCAGCACCCCTTTCCAATCCTCTTCAATCAAATTTTTATATGGAAAAAAGTATTGAATATTGTTCCAATACCGATACAGTGAAAGCAAGCGAAAACCCACATCCGGATAATTCATGTCAGGATAAGCGTTTTCGTTCTTAAAAACAGGATTCCCGACATACTCAGCCATGCCCACATAATAATTCTCCTCATTTCTCTGAGCGTTTTTCACATTAACAAGCAGGTCGGTTAACTCCCTGGCAAGATCAGAATTTGAAAACCACTCCAGGTCAGGTACAATAATTGCTTTCCCCTCCTCCTTTTCCGTTTTCCCGGTTACTTCAATGGGTCCAAGGCTTTTAATCCATCCAACCAGAAGAGCATCCCTCTCCTTTGCATTGGCCGACCGAAGAATTTTCGGCATCACCCTGAACAGCTCATAATCCCAGTTGTAATCTCCTTTCGCAATGGCCGGATGGTAGTATTTCAGGAAGCCCCAGATCATCCCCAGCATTTTCAAATCTCCGGTTCTTGCAACAGTTACCATCCCGGGATCAATCCCAGAACCCTGATCAAATGCAGTATCATTTTCTGCTTTATATATAATTTTGATCTTTCGTTTAGCGACGGAAATATCGTTGCCATCGAGTAAAAGCTCAAAATTGTCAACCCAGAGTTTACCTGTGCCAGATAACAATGCACCGATAACAATGGTTTTGGCTCCCCCAGGATAAGGCAACTTAACGGTATAGCGCGACCAGCCGGATGTTCCCCGGATATTTTTCTGCTGCATATTGTCAAATTGCAAAGTGCCGGCAGCTCCATCAATCCGGAGCATCAATCCGATGGAACCATCCTTCACATCCTCCAACTTCATGTAGGCGCTTACCTCGATCTCCTCCGCCTCAAAATCAGCAGGAATTTTATAGGCAATGCATCCGAAGGAACCGGAGTCTCTTTTTTCATCCGGAGAGATGGCAACAGCAGTTTTCCCTTCGTATTTAACAACCGTATCCATACCAATGTTATAACCAGACCCCCACAGGAACCAGTTATCAGGAAGTTTCTTTTTAACGGTTGTTTTCTCAAAACCGAGATTGAACTCGGTTGCTTCATTTTTGCTTTGGCAGAATACCGTCAGCGCAATCACAAAAAAGGATAATGTCAGGATGGATCTTCTCATTTCGGTTTTCTTTGGATCACTGTCTTACACCATAAAACTGCAACTGGTTAATGTAGATATCCAGCACGGTGCCATCGTAAATCCCACTGATGGTCGTACTGCCCGATGAAAGTGTAACATTGTATTTCCCGTTACCGCCATCACTCACTGTGGCACTTTCATAACGCAACTTGCCCCCCGAGGGAGTTGTCCGGTCTATATTTACCCTGGTATTGGACTGTTTGGTCAACACCAGAGTGCCGCTCAATATCCCCGGGGGAACTGCGCCTCCGTATTTCCCGGCAACGATGCTTGCATAATCAGGTCCCGATTCCGTGCTTTTTTTACAACTGGCTGACAAGAGGATGATCAAAGCAACCACAAGGAGGGTAATTTGTTTCATGTTTTCTGTTTTAACTGTAACCTTCTTATATATTTTCCTCTATTCTCTCTTCTGATTCAACGATTAAGACAAAGTTAATTTTAAAGCTATATGCTCCCCAAAATCCGGAAGGGCCGCCCTGATAAAAAAATGAAGTGGCAAGATTACATCGCGGGCAATAAAAATCAATAATGGAGTTGTATTCTGTTGCTGATCCTTTCACAAAATTGTCAAACAGGGATTTATCCCAACGGTTCAAATTTGTGAAATTGGATCGGTCATGTTTTTGAAAATCATCGGTACTGAAAGAAATTTGATTCTGACATTTAACACAGGTATAAATGATCGGGATTCTTCTTTCACTCACGGGAAGTTCATCCTCGCTAAGTCGATTTGGTGAAGGGTCAAAAACAGTTGATGTAAGGCAATCATTCATGTTTATTTCAACAGCCTTCATGTTTGTCAATTTTAATACTTCTTATCCTGTGAAACATTCCATTCCTGTAGAACGGTTAATCTCTTAATCTCCTTCTACATATCATCGAATGGTGGTTCATTACCGCGATTTATTCTAAGGCATGCAAAAACGATTACGAGTATGTTGATGCCGGGTGTGAGAAGCAAAACAATTAACAGGAAGGTTTTGAAACCATCCATATTTTCATTTATTGTTTTTGATTCCATTTTGTCGTTGTCCATTTATCAAGGGAAAAACATGAACTTTTACAAATTTTCAGGATGGTCGTATTATAGCAGTTGCAGGTTTGCCGGAGTTGACCTTATATTTTACGGCTAATATAGTGAAATCACAGGATCCATTGAATCAAAGCACCGGATGCAATTAAAACATTTCGCATCAGCAATATGGGTGTCTATATATTCGTCTTTCCTGAAAATTATAATGAATACGCCATCTGTATTGCCAGAGGGTGAAGTAATCCTGTATTTATACAATCCATTTGAGAGTCCTGTCAAATCCTGCTGATATTGCGAGGGGATATATTTTGGCCAATCATTCAGATAATGATCAAAGTGAACGATTTGTTTACCTAACCTGTCAAACACAGTGAAATTGACACTGTCAATTTTTTCATGGGAACCATATCTCATTAAATAAAAACGGTCATTAACCGCATCATTATTGGGTGTAATGATATTTTCAAGCTGGATGGTATCATTCCCGATTACTTTGTAATGCGCACTGTCACAAATCATGCACAAATCAACACTTAACCGGTAGGTCACCTGGGTGTTTTTTTTGGCACATCCCATAACAAAAAAAGAGAGCAGAAGGACAAAATGAGCAAGCCTTGCTCCTGCAAAAATTCCGACAATTCCATATATTGAAAGCTTTTCTAAATTTCCACGCGATATGTTCTCTTTTTTGAAAATCCGGTTTAAGATGTAAAGGCAGAGAATGAGTCCTCCAACAAAAAAAACCCCATAATATCTGAGCGAAATCCCAAAAACATTTACAATCTCCGGGTCAATATTCCAATGTATGTAATTTAGCATCATCAGCGTTATTTTATGATCTGTCAATCAGCCAGCTTTCTAGCCGGTAAATTCATTCCGTCTAATGTTGAAATTAATGACGCTGCTTTACCCTCCTTGTTTAAAATGAATGAAATCCTACTTGCAACTTCCATTGCAAAATAATCCAATTCACTTGTGGGTAGCAATTCGTATTTGGGCATATAAGGGGTTAGTATAAATAATTTGTCTTTCTCTTTCCTTATCTCTATTACGTAATTATTTCCAAAATCATATTTACCCGTCAATTTATCAAAAAAGTCCGGATTGATTTTTACAGGAGTTTCATCTTTAAGCCTGGTTGCTTCAAAAAATTCACCGTTTTGATATTGAAATAAACGATCAACAAAGGAGGAAGTATCTGATACGAATTTAATTTTTGCGTTGCGAGCCTTGAAATAAAATTCATTTTCAGAAATGGGGGTCAATGGACTTGCTTCCAACGCTGTCATTTGTCCAAATAATTGTTTGTCTTTCAATGTTACCCACATGGCCATCCCTTGCCCATAATTATACCTGCCCACATATTTCTTCAACATGTTTTGGCTAACAACCGTGTCCACACCAATATTCTGGTTTTCCATTTTATCCCGAAGTATAAATTCAGAGATTGCCTGACCATTTACTATTGGATGAATACCTTCCGGTGACGGAAGAGCGTTTAACAAAACACAAACAGTTAGCTTGTTTTCCGGTTGGTATTCAAGATATGCGCTAAAACCGGAAACACCACCAGAATGTTGAATAAATTTAAATCCCCTGTTGGTAATCAGGAACCAGCCAAACCCATAGTC
>JBMOIP010000058.1:0-26713 GCA_049317265.1 Bacteroidales bacterium | reverse complement strand
ATCTTTTTCAAGAAACAAGAAATTGATGAATGGATTGAAAAGACCAGGCATAAAAGTGGGAGTGAAAATCTGGATGATTACCTGGAGTCAAACCGAGGGATTCGGGGAAAATAAAATCAAGACTTAAATTCTGATTATCATGGAAGACAAGATTTTAACAGAGATCAAGCAGGTCAGACACTTGCTATCCGCATTAATCGGAACTTCTGATTTGCCTACTGATCAGAGATTTTCGAAAGAAGCCATTGACAAAGCTGCCAGTGAGTTTCAAAAAATGTCGATAGAGAGAGGCGAATGGTTGCCGGAGGATGAAGTTCACAAGGTGATCAGGCATGCACCATATTATTGTGGAAATCTGATCATTGAAAAATTTGGTTTTGCCAATTATTTCAAGCGGGGCAGAACATTGTACTTCAACAAACGAGATCTTATAGAACTGAACAAGGAACTTAAAGAGAGAAATATCAATCTGGAAAAATATGCCAGTTTAATTGCTGATCAGGCAAAGTTTGAAGAATTGGTCAAGAATATCAACCTTCCTAAAGGCAAAAAGACAAGACAGTATTATAAGATTCCGGAAGGTCTGCGGGATATTCAATCAAGGCCATTTTCACCAGTTCTTGAAGAGCAGATTAAGCAGGAGATAGATTCGCTGCTGGAGGAATTTAAAAAATTCGATCTTTCCGAATATATCGAATTTTATGAAAAGAAAACTCAGGCCTATTTCAGATACCAGTACAGTCTTGACCGGTACCTGAAATCAGATTTGAAAAAGTACTGCAGTGATTGGTGTTTCAAATTCAACTATGCCAATACTGCAAAAAAGTTGATCCTGGACGTCAAAGTGGAAAATGAATCGAAGAAGAACTAAGTTTAATTTGGAACAGGAATCATTTGGATTTAACTATTACAGTATCCCAAGTCCGTTCCATCTCAACTTTCTTAAAATCTTCAGAAATCTTGATGTACTTATTGAAAATACTGTCTTTCTTATTTCCAGTGATGTCTTTGATTGTCCTTGAATTCATCCCTAAAACAAGGCTGTTTGTGATAAAGGTTTTTCTGGCGGTATGGTTGGTGATGAGAGTATGTTTGGGAGCAGTGAACTCTGTTGCCTTTCCTCCCGAATAATCAACATAAGTAACCATGGCATTGATCTCGGCTTCCTCACAACAGTCTTTTATGTGGGTGTTCAACTTTTGGGAAGAAAGCTTTGGCAGTGGATAATTCTCGAGATGTTCATACCTGCTTAGGACGGTCTTGGCAAACTGATTTAGTGGAATAACAATCGTTTGCCTGGTTTTAACAACCGTTTTAAAAATCTGTCCATCCTTAATATGTTCTCTTTTCAGGCTATTTATGTCGGATACTCTCAGACCGGTAAAGCACATGAAGCAATAAAGGTCTCTTGCAACAGCTCTTCCAGGAATAGTGAATTTGAAATTCAACAAATGCATCAGTTCGTCCATTGTCAGGTAGATGACCTCCTTTTCCTTCTCGGTAGCCTTGAAATCTTTATATGTTTGATCTTTGATGTAGCCGCGTTTATAACACCATGTCATGAATGCCTTAAGATTCCGGATGATTTTAGCAAAGTAATTATCCTTGAACTTATTGTCCTTGTACGCATAGGATTGCAGACTGTCAAAAAATTTCAAATTGATGGAATGAAGATCGATTTTTCGACGGGTTTCGGTCTCATATTTCTTTAGAAACCCTTTGAATGTACCATAACCGGTGATGGTTCTCTGGGCCCGGATCGCTTTGCTACTTGAAATGTATTCATCTAGGAGTTCAAAAAAAGACTTGGGTGAAGTGTCTTGTTTTCCAGTTGGGTTGATGATGGAATTTTTCAGGTAGGCTTCTGTGATCGGAATTCCCTCCGCAAGGGCTTTCCCGATTGCAGTTTCAGCATTTCGTCGGAACAGACTGATCCGTTCATTTATGATAGTGTAGTTATTGTCGGGTTCTCCGTCTTTCTGTGGCTTGACCTTTTCATTCGACTGGCTCCAGTGTTTTTCCCTGACCACAAATCCAATAAAAAATATCGGTCTGATATTCAGGTGAGTAATTCTCATGACGATCGGTTGTTGCCCTTTTTTGTTAATTTTGCCCGACTGAAGGTAAAAATGTACGTTAGCCATATTTCATGAATTGCTACAGAAATGCGAAGTTACGTAAAAAAACCGGGTACCCAAACCGGGTACCCAAAATTAGTTTTAAACAGCGGAAAATGTATTTAAAGACGATTAATTGTGTTTTCTAACAAATTGATATACAGGTTGTATAATGAATTTAGATTAAGCAGGATTAAAAAGCAGCTACCCCCGCCCGGGGTACTTTAAAATCACGTAATTAGCCTGTAAATCAAACATTTACGGGCTTTTTTTATGCGATGCGGGGAGGGTAAGGGGATCAGGAACGGTAAGGGGGAGGGTCAATGTTGGATCAAGTGCAAAACCTGGGAGCGATCTGATTAAGCATAGAGTTTAGATAGTCTGAAGAGGAAGAAATTTTATGTTGTCTTGTTTTTGCCATGAACATTGACAAGTCCTTGTTATCACCTTCTGCTCATGAAAGCTCCAATGATCCTTGGTGAGCAAAGGAATTTATTAGATTTTAGAACTGTAGGATCTGATGATACCATTTTCGATTATTGTTCAAGAATGAAGGTGAAAAAGCCGGCCCATCTGACCACCTTCCACCGATTTTGGTTGATCACCTTAACCTTTTAACAATCAATGTATAAGAGGGGTCTGTGAGAATCGGCCAGGGATGGTCAACTCCATCGGCCTGTCCAAAATGGTGTTCATTTCCTGTCGATATCAAGGATATTTCGATCGTCGAACATTTTTTTTAGTTCGGCTTTTGAAAAACCGTAAATTTCTTGTGTATACGCATTAAATACGTCACTCTTTAATTTGTCAATGCCTGTTGTTTTATCTGTTTCATATCGATTCCAACGAACATACACAGTATCGTTAAAAACAGATTCGATTTTTAAAAGGGTATATTTATTGTATTTCGTTTTAATTTCGTATACATCTCCGCTTTGAGGCGCTAATATGAGTTTAGCATTGTTTTCGTCTTTATATTTATTAGAAATAGCGCTGATTATTATTAAAGCAGCAACAATTGCCAATCCAGTAAACATCCATAAAGGCGTCCTGGTTTTTGCTCTTAAAACGTTGTAATCAGCCGTCAAAGTGGGTGGCATATCTTCAAGCTGTAAAATCTGGCTGCATTGTTTGCAATGAGTGACTCCTGTTTTTTTCATGGGAAAAAATGGTATCCAGAAGACATGTGCATACTTTTGAAACACATAGATTTGAATACAGTTCTGCTCCCCACAGTTTGGACATGTGGTTGCTAAGCTTTCCTGTGCAAGTTTTTCGCCCTTTTTACCGTAGATAATCATATTGATTTATCAGTTAACCTTGTTTCAATGATGGCATGTCTTAGCCGACTATTTTTGATTTTAGTCATTTATTGTCATTGACCTTATCAATGTCAGTCGAACGATATATGTTGCAACTAATAAGAATCAAAATGCTCCAAAGATTTTTCTTTTTTTAATCTCTTCCAAATCCTCTTTAAATTTATCAAGGTTAAATGATACCTTTCCGCTCAGGGCTGATAAAATAATTGTATGTTGTGCCAGATAGTTCGGCGGAGGTTTTGCGATCCTTCTCCGGATCATCAAGGTATTTCAGTGTATCAACATGATCCAATTGCAACACAGTTCAAATGTACATAAAAAAAGAATTTATATACACGTCCATAGATTTCAGAGGATTTGTAATTGTCCGGCGAAGACTAATCAAAGCAAGTATTTTCCCTATTAGGGCGATAACCAAATCACTGAAACTATTCTGTTTTCGCAACCAGACAAGAACCGTTCCGGCTGGCGGAAACTACCCTCACCAGGTATAACCCAGCAGGGATTCCGCCAAGAAAGAATTCATATTTCTCCTGATCCGTAAATGAAACGGTTTTGATTTTTTCTCCGGTCAGATTGTATATTTCCACCCAAGTTGTCTCAGAAGGAACATACGCATTGAGGGCCAGGGTAAATTGGCCCCTGGTTGGGTTGGGATACACCCTGAAAAAGGAGTTTTCGGGGCTCAAGGTGGCTTCACTGGGTTCTGTAACAATGGAAGGCTTTGAGGGTAAGGGGCAATAAGGACCGCCCGGGGTGATCGATGCATGAAGATAACCTCCTGGTTCAATGCTGGTTCCGGGATAAAAAAGGATGTTCTGCCCTGCTATCATTTCCGCGCTCTCCCCGATTGCAAGGGTAAATGTTGCATTATTGCCGGCCACCATGATGGTTTGGGTAGCATCAAAACACTGGGCGCCGGAAGGGTTGAGGTTGTTGATGCTACGGATGGCCGGAACACCATTTCCGGTAACCAGGATGTTGTCGATTCCCCAGTACCACCCGCTGGCGCCCGTATAGTTCCATTTGAATTTGACCTGTGACTGGCCTGACAGCGCAGGAATGGCCTGGCTGAACGTCGCCGGATTTGTGACGGAGGTGGTTGTAAACTGCTGTATTTGTGTCCATGACACCCCATTGTTGATGCTGTATGACAAAGTACCGGACGAACCGGAATAGCTCCTGAAATAGTGATCAAACTGCAGGGTGATCCCGGTATAGCCCGTAAGGTTCATGCAGGGAGTGATCAGGTCAGCGTTTTGTGCACCACTGGTTCCAAAGGCATTACAGTCTAAATAGGCATAGTTTCCGGTCAGGGCAGGATTCGGGCTCTGCCCTGTTGTCATTCCATCTTTCCAGGTATGCCCTGTGCCCTGGTGATCCACCTGTGTCCAGCATGCAGGTAGGGTTTCCCCGGAGAAAGTTTCGGCATACGGCAGCGCCGTAACACTGCAGTCAATGACCTCAATATAATTTGTTTTTGTTTCTGTGTCGCTGCCGTAGGCATTGGTTGTTGAGAGGGTGACGGAATATAACCCCGGAGCAGTAAACTGAACCTGTGGATCCCTGGATGATGAGGTTGTTCCCGGGAGATAAGCTATGGTTGAAGGAGAAAAACTCCAGTTCCACGCGGTGGGGGCATTGCATGAAATATCGTTTAAAGCGATCCCTGTGCCGGTGGGTGGGTTGGTGTTGTCAGTCACAAAATCAGATTCCGGAGATACAGTTGTTGATATTCCGCTGATTACCATCGAGAATGCCTGGGATCCCCCGGCCAGATTATTTTGATGGTCGACGATGATTGTATAGGATGCCCCCGGCACGGGGCTTTGGATGCAGACGACTTCTGTATTGTCAACATGGTTTTTCGTTACGTTTGTAGCAGGGTTGCCGGGGTTGCCCCTGTCGAGTTTCCATGGATAATAGGTGTTCCCGGAGGATGTGATCCGTAAATCCAGGTCATTCACAAGCATTGGAGAAACCGGATCGAGAGAATTAGCAGTTGGAACCCCTGGTCTGTCTGTCCATGATATGGTGACTTTTATGGGTTCGGTTCCCAGTGCCGTCACTTCCCGGGTATAAATGCTTCCGTTGGCCAGGGTTAATTCCCTGATGACATCCGAGGTTTGATTTGCCGAAATCTTCAATGCAGCATTTTTTGTGTTCATCAGACCCCATCCGAACATATAATCAGGCCCCGCTGCAGGACCGGCTTCGTCGGCTGTGTGGATCACGAGCGCCTTTAATGTGGCCGAAAACAGGTATTTTCCCCGCAGGGAGAAATAGTGTTGTTGCAGCAACGCGAGAGATCCCGCCACTGATGGCGTTGCCATTGACGTGCCGCTTAAAGTTGCATAGATGTTGTTACCTGCACTGGAGGCTGAATACAGGCCTTCTCCGTTGGCAACAATATCCGGCTTAATCCTTCCGTCATCTGCCGGGCCCCAGGAACTGAAGCCGGTATGGGTTTGCTTCACATCAGTTGAATGGAGATAGCCTCCCGGAATGTCATCGACCGCACCCACGGTCAGGATGTTTTTCGCGACACCCTGCTGATCGATGCAATCATAGGGCCCGTCGGAAGGATGACCGGTTCCTGATTCGCCACGGTCGTTACCGGCCGATTTGCAAATTAAGTAGTAAGGTGCATTCCAGGCGATCTGGTCCCATTGCATGGCGTGGTAGTCGTAAAAACCAAACAGGTAGTCCTCCTGGTTGCTGATGGCCGGATTGCCATACCAGGTTGCACTGCACCAGCCCCGGGTATATCCGTAGGAGTGGTTGCTTATCAGTGCACCAGATAAAGCTTCTGCGGCCATTTCAGCATCGTCGGAATTCCAGTCGAAGGAGCGTAACGATGCATTGAAGGCCATTCCTTTGGCGCTTGCTGCAATTCCCGAGGCTATGATGGTCCCGGCAACATGGGTTGAATGACAACTCGTGGCGACCCCGTCCACAACGGTTACCCTGGTGCCAAACTCCTGGTGGGTTGACAACACACTGCCTGCATCCCATTCCCGAACAGTTATTCCCGCACCTGTTAAATTTAATCCAGCCCCGCCACCCGGATGAACTTTGCCGGTTGAAATGGTGGCTGCAGCATTCGAATTGTCTGTTTTATAATATTGAGGGCGACCATAAGCATCGATGTACTGGATTTCGAGGGATGAACCTCCTGTTTCAGCTTTTACCGGATAGCCGTTGCGACGGGCCCATGCTACTGCCTCGGTTTTTTTGACCAGGTAGTTCCCTGCTTCCCGGGTGGCAATCGCCCGGAGGGAGTCAGCATGCAGGATGGTTTGAGAATAACATGGAAATGCGGCACATAGCAATATGATATACAGGGATAGTACGGGAGCCTTCATCGTTTAGCAGGTTGAGTTTGCACTTTTGTACCATGGAAGTGCTTTCCAATTCTTCTTATTACAATATACGGGCCGGAAGGAGCTAGAACAACGATTGTTTCCGAAAAAACTGTTATTCGGTTAACAATGAAAGCGAAAGAATTTGATTATCTTCAAATTGAAAATTATTCAGGCTGACAACATTGCATCAAAATAATCCATCAGCTTAAAAAATCGCATAGGTGTGCGAAAACGCACCGGAGGTAAAACCACAAGAGATCAAACCATATTGGCTTCCCGAAACCATCCTGATTAGGTACAACCCGCGAAACAGAGGATGTTCAGATTTTCGGGTAATTTAATAACTATTTAACATTGGCTGCATCCCCTAATTGTAAATTTACCGGCAAATCATCAACCACCTGATCATCTATGAGAAAACCATTTTTTGCCATTATCCTGTTGTCAATCATTACCCTTCCTGTTTTTGCACAACTTAAGCGTCCGAAATTAATTGTTGGAATCGTTGTTGACCAGATGCGCCCGGATTATTTAACCCGGTTTTACGATCAGTTTGGCGAGGGAGGAATTAAAACGTTGATGTCGGGTGGTTTTACGATGTGGAACATTCATTATAATTATATTCCTACGTATACCGGGCCCGGGCATGCTTCCATCTATTCTGGGACAACGCCAAGATATCATGGAATTATCGGTAATGATATCTACTACAGGGATGAAAAAAAATCGGAATATTGTGTTAACGATACCTTCAATGTTGTTGGCAATAAAATTACTGAGGTTGGAAAAGGGATGTCGCCGCATCGTTTGATCTCGACAAACATATGCGATGAGTTGAAAATTTGCACAAACAAGAGATCAAAAATTATTTCCATATCGCTTAAAGATCGTGCGGCAATACTATCGGGCGGACATTTAGCCGACTGTGTTTTTTGGTTCGATCAGAAAACCGGGAATTTTGTGTCAAGTTCTTATTATACGAAGCAATTTCCTTTATGGGTAGAGAGATTCAATGATAAGAATCTGGCCTTCAGCTACACCAATGAGAAATGGACACCACTTTATGGAAATGACTATTATTCAGATTGCGTAACGGATACGACAATTTGTGCCATTTCAAAAACCGGGGAAAAGGTATTGCCTTTATTTCCTCATGATTTGCAAGTAACTTTAAATTCAAAGGATGCGAAGTATTCCCTTTTATATAAATCTCCGATGGCTAATTCACTGCTTACCGACTTAGCGATCGACGCAATTAAAAATGGTGAACTGGGGTCAGGCGGAAACCCCGATTTCCTCGCCATCAGTTATTCCAGCACGGATGTAGTGGGACATCTGTACGGACCTCTTTCAAAGGAAGTTAAAGACACATATTTGCGATTAGACCATGATTTGGACCGCTTAATAAAAACGCTTGACCAAACCATTGGGAGAGAAAACTATGTACTGTTTTTAACTGCCGACCACGGGGCTCCCGAGATACCACAATACCTGGTAAATCAAAAAATTCCGGCGGGATATCTCTATCATAAGCCATTGATACAACTTGCCTCGGGATTTCTCGACCAAAAATTTTCAGCAGGAAGTTGGATAGATACCCTGATGAATGACCAATTCTTTTTAAACCGGAAGTTGATTTCCGAAAAAGGGTTGGATTTGAAAACCGTACAGACTCAACTGGCAGATTTCCTGGTGCAGCAAAAGGGGATTGCATTTGCCTATAGTGCTTCTGCCATGAATGAGAGTGAATTTACAGCCAACTTAGCCATGTGTTTACAAAATGGATTTCAACCCAAACACTCGGGCGATGTATTGATGGTGATGGAACCCGGATTTTTTGAATATGAAGATGGATATCTTGTTGAACATGGATCGGGGTATAATTACGATACCAACGTACCGCTGATCTGGTTCGGACAACATATCCAGCAAGGAGAATCCTGGCAATTGCATCATATAACCGATATAGCTCCGACATTGTCCATGATTTTAAGAATAAAGTATCCAAGCGCCTGTATCGGAAATCCAATAACAGAGATTACTGGTCAGAAATAAATGTTACAATAGCCAACTAGTTGTCAATTATCTATATAACGAGTACAATGATAAGGGGAAAATCAGAAAAGGAACCGGCCAGGTAATATTCCCTAAGCTCTGCAGGATGTTAAACTTTGTTGGTTGTAGATTAGGAATTAGGAAACCCTAAATGCAACAACTGCCCTGATGTTTTAATGATCACAGACATCCTTGATATTCCTGGAGAAACAAACAAATCTCTTTCAAAGGAACAACAGGATAATACGGTGAATGCCCGGTTTAGAATGGACCCTGGGGGCAAGGTATAATCGACGGGAATCAGAAAAGTTACTGAAGCAGATATCAGCAACGAACCTGGTATTGCCTTGTTTTATTGTAATTACCTTCATTTTGTCTCAGAAAAAGTTCTGTTTCGCTGGAATTCTGTAACGATTAAGCCTATATTACGTCAAATTTTCAGTCAAAAAGTTATCCATGGATGAAAGCCATTTAATCGATGAAACCACCTGTACCCAATGTGAGCTATATATATAAATTTGTCCGTCTGAGGGAGGGCAAAGGTGACCTATTTAAACAATTAAAAAACGATTGAAATCCTATGAAAAAAATTATTGTTATTTATTACTCACGCAAAGGAAGTAATAAATACCTGGCCGGAAAAATTTCTAAAACTTTATCGTGCGAATTAGAAGAGATCAAGCCACGATTGAATGTTTTTCTCCTGTTTTTAATGAATATACACTTGGGGATCAGGCCACTGAAACACAACGTTGAGGATTACGACATGGTGATTTTGTGCGGACCAATCTGGATGGGGAAGCTTATTCCGCCACTTCGCAGTTTTATCAACAAGTATATTAATAACATCAATCAATTGATTTTTGTAACCTGCTGCGGGAGCACAGATTCCAGGAAAGATGAAAAATTCGGACATGGTTTGGTATTCAGAGAAGTTGTTAATTTACTTAAGGATAGATGTATACTTTGCCAGGCATTCCCGATCGGGCTTGTTTTACCTGATGATAAAAAAGATGATACGGATGCTTTTATGAAAACTCATTTGAATGATGAGAATTTTAAAGGTGAGATACAGGGGCGATTTGACAAGTTTATGAAGAAGGTAAATGAGGTGAGCAGTTAATTAGCAATATGTGCGCAGATGAAAATAAGACAGTCACCTTTGAGAACAATCCTCTTTTTTATCCTTAAGTTAACAGGGATTCAGCTAATAAACTTCGCCTAGACTAAAAAACTGACTAATCAATATACAGAAAACCCCTGCAGGTATACCAGTTAAGAGCAAATAGCGAAAATCTTCCCCGTTTTCCTGCCAAATGGTTTTCAGGATTCTTACTGTTTTCATAGGGTTGATTATTTAACATTCAATTAATGTAAAATTACCACAGAAAGTCCTAAAAAAGAGGTTGCTATATTAAAATATTGTTAATTTTAGCCTGCTGATATCTTTCCTGATTTATGATGAGATTATAATACTTTATGGAGTGCCATTGGTAAAGGAAGATCACTTCTGAACTTTGCTGAACGTGAATTATTTTTAAAGGTTTTTCTCAACTCATATTTTTCCCTTGCTTCTGCCTCTTTGCTTTGATCGGAAATGAAAATGATCGTTTTGCCGCCATCAAGGATCACCGGGTATTTGTCACTTAGTGAACCGGAGGATAATTTTGATTTTGGAACAGAATATTTATAATTTGACAATTCCACCCTCACATCGAGTAAATCGTTTTTAGTCACTGATCTGCTATTTTTCATTGTCTTTTTTTTAAAGTGTGTAATACAGTTGTTATTTCCCTTTCCCTTTCATTTCAAGCCTTAGCTTTACAAACTGGATGAGTTTTTTATCTCGCAGGTTTCGGGTTTGATCAGAAAATCGGAGTGTTTATGCAGTATCCAGCCTAACATGTAATGGTATTTAGTTGACTTTGGTTAGGTAATCTCCTTTTCTGAACACGAATACCGCTTCAATTCCGTGATGATCTGACAGATACTCGGTTCCGCTTCCCCATTTTAATTTTAAAATGGCTACCCTGCGGCTAATCCATTGGATCACACCTGAATTCCTTGTGAGAATATAGTCGATCAGGCGGGGATCCCCATGAGTCGGTTGATAAGCATCATTGGATTCATCATCAAATGTGATCTTCATATTTCCGGAAATCGCACCGTCTTTAGCATTCAGAATGGTTAACATCCCTGTGTAATCCTCAACATTTTTCTCATCTGTGTTAAAATCGCCACAAATGATTTGGGGCGTGTTCATGTCTGAAAATGGAATGATCAGTTTTTCGAAGATCTCTTCAAGTTGATGGTTCCGAATGGTTTGCGGGAATTCATCATCCTGCAGATGAGTCGCAATCAACTGAAATGAACTGTTGTGAAATTGCCCTTCAAACAATACTGCCCCCTTCCTGGCAAAGGAATCGAAACCGGCAGAAGAGGTGAATTCTATCTCTTTTTTAGTCTGCAGGGGTACTTTGCTTAAAACCCAGATTCCGCTGTTAAACTTTATCGAAAGCCCTGATTTGTTAGCAGGTCCGTAGGCATATGGATATTGTTTGTACAATGTACGTGTAAGAACTGCACGGGAATGAACGGTAAAAGCCTCCTGGAAAACAATTATATCATAGTCACACGAACTTAATGCAATTGCAATGGCCTCTGCACGGTCGTGTTTCTCATTGAAAAGATCAAGCGCAGGTAACATTCCAATGTTCCAGGAAAGAATTTTTAACTTGACAGAGTTGCAAGTGATAGTGTCCATTGTTAAGCTATCAGAAATATTCCTTTGATTCCCATAGACTGATAGCCCGGTAACAATTAACAGGCTGTTAATCAGCAGCGTTACGATTGTTCTATATGACATAATTTTCATTTAGGTGATTCAGGTCAGTACACACATGCTGAATTAAATGCAATTGGAAATCATCATGCGGCAAAGATCATATCAATTAATCCATCGGATGTTACAGAATTATCAATTAAAGATTAAATAAAAGTGAACAAAGCTGATGTCTTGTACAAGCTTGTCAGAATTAACGATTCCTTAACTTTTGATAAAAGAACAATCTATACCTTGCTTCGATTTTTATATCTGAATAACTGGTAAATGAAATCAATTCTAATTATGGAAATTCAATTATTATGGCAGGCAACGCGATGAGTTTTCTCAAGGCCGGGAAATAAGCGACAAAACATGAAAAAGTTCCTTAAAACCGAACAGGTATTGCTGTATTATGTGATTGCAGTTGGACTTTCCATGTTCTTCAGGGTTCCACAATTGAACCCGGAATGGTATATAAACCTCCAGAATTACAATTATGGATGGATCCTGATTTCCCTGCTGCGGGCTTCAGGGCCATTGGTGGGCGGAATTCTCTGTATCAACTTGTTCAGGAATAGATACAATCGGTTGATTACACTTACCGGCAGAACACTTGCTGGAAGTGCAATCTATTTTGGTGCTCCGGTTTTGTTAATAGCCATCCTTGGAATTAACAGTTCCGGCGCCTCAAATTCTCACCTCTTTGGTCTTTTGTCAGGACTTACGATCCTCCTGTACTGTCTTTTCGAGGAGATGGGGTGGCGAGGCTTTCTGCAGGATGCAATGCGTGGTGTTCCGAATCCTTACCGCTTTATTGTTATCGGGACATTGTGGTATTTGTGGCACCTTAACTTTTTATCACCAGAACTGCATTCCCTTAAATTTGGATTGTTGTTTCACCTTCCATCATGCATTTTTGGCAGCTGGATCATAGGTTTTTTAGCTGATAAGTATAAATCTATTATGGTCGCTGCAGCCATTCATTCCATATTCAATATATTTTTTGATCTGCAAACAGATATCAAATCGAAATTATTTATTGTGGCAGGGGTCCTGCTCATCTGGATGACATCCTCCTATATCCTGGATAAACTATCAGAACCCATGAAGGAAGCGATAACAGAAGGAGATAATCAAAAAAAACATATATAATTTACAGCATGAAAATTCTGGCTATTGAAAAAAATGTCCGTAAAATCGATCCCGAAAATGAGACAACGATCTTATCAGAAGAAGCAATTTTTTTATATGAACTTTTTCATGATGAGATTGTCAGGGAGTTTTACTTTAATGAAAATCATGAGGCGATCCTGGTACTGGAATATACCTCCATTGCAGCCTGTGAAGAGTTGCTGCATGAACTGCCGCTGGTAAAACGGGAATTTACCCGCTTTCAGCTGATGGAATTGAGACCATATACTGGTTTTGAACGAATTTTTATTCAAAATTCATGATGGGGGCTTTTTGATGTCATCCAAGCAAATGATCCGGAAATTGTCACGGAGACTTGGACTTTCTCTGATTATTTTATCCTGGATACTTTGGGGCGTAATCTTTGTCCTGCCTTTCTGCAAACTAACGTTGAACCAGTATGCAATTTTCTATCCCGTGCTGCTGGTCTCCACCAATATCTTCTGGATCGGAGCAGCCCTGGTTGGTAGGGAGATTGTCCAGAAGTTTAATGTTTTGACAAAAGTTAAAATATGGTTGAAGAATTGCCGGATGAAAAATGATCCCTGAAATCATCAATGGCAGTTTTTTTCCTTTAAAAATCTCTACGCAGCGGAGGGGCATGCCGGCATCCTTATTCTGATAGTCCATTTAGGCCATATCACGCTGGAACCTCAGGCACCAGCCATAGAGGGAGTTGTGCTGTGCATTGCTCCAATAAAAACCAAAGGTTACCGATTTGTTTACGGGTGCAATACCTCTTTTATTCATGTTGGCAAATTGTACTAATTTTGTTTTGAAAATCAAGTTAAAACCAATTGGGAAAAATGAAAACAAGCGGCAGGGTTCACTTTTTTATACTCGCACTGATCATGCTCTTTGCGTTTTCCAGGTGCAATCAGCATTCAGCGGGGGTGAAGGATGTAAGCCCTGCCGATGCTGCAAAGCTTATTCAATCCAATAGCGGGAACAGTGAATTTTCAATCCTGGATGTACGTACCCCCGGGGAATACTCCTCCTGGCATCTTGAAGGAGCGGTCAACATTGATTTCAATGCCAATGAGTTTGAGACAAATATTGGGCAGCTGGACAAAAAGAAAACCTACCTCGTCTATTGCTGGTCGGGCTCACGAAGCTCAATGGCTGTCGGGATGATGAGTAAAAGAGGATTTGGCTCCCTCTACAATCTGAGTGGAGGAGTCTCTGGCTGGCCGCATTAATGGCGGGCTGCGTCAAAGAATGACCTGAAGCAGTAAAGCCGGCCTAACTCAGTTCCTTTGCAATGGCAATAGCGGCGATGGTTCCATCTGCCACGGCAGTGGTAATCTGCCTGTATTTCTTGCTGATGACGTCGCCAACGGCAAACACGCCGGAAAGGCTGGTTCGCATATCTTCATCGGTTTTGATATACCCCCATTGGTCGAGTTCCAGCTTATTCCTGAAGAGGTCGATATTAGGTTTCATCCCGATGAATACGAATACCCCGTCACTGGTCAGCCTGGAGACTTTTTTGGTTTTGAGGTCTTCCACCTGGGTGATGATTTTATCGCCGTCACGCACAAATGACCTTGGTTCATGCGAGAAAAGCACCTTGATTTTGGGATTTGCAAAGAGTTTGTCCTGTGCCTGTTTGTTAGCTGTAAGGGCATCAAACTGGTGAACCAAGGTGATTTTACTGGCAAACCTGCTGATGAAATCGGCCTCTTCAACAGCTGAGTTGCCTCCTCCGATCACCACCACCTCTTTGTCGCCATAATATTTGGCGTCGCAGGTGGCGCAATAGGAAATTCCTTTTCCTTTCATCTCTTTTTCACCGGGTACTCCCATCAGGTTGGGTGAGGTACCGGTTGCGATGATGATTTTTTTCGCCCGGATGGTTTCAAACTCATCAACGATCACCTCCCGCTTCTCCAGGTCGATTTTTGTCACATCCACGGCTACTTTGTAAACGGTGCCGCACAGTTTGGTCTGTTCCGACATGTTATGCGACAACATATACCCCGGCTGAGGGTCAATAAAACCGGGATAGTTTGACACTTCGTGGGTGGTGGAGACCTGCCCGCCCGGAAGCGCAATATCGACAAGCACCGTATTAACTTTCGCCTGGCAGAGATATAACCCGGCAGTAAGTCCGCCAGGACCCGCGCCCAGGATGATGACATCGAAGTCGGAAACGGTTGGACTAATCTTACTCTTGATCTCCTCCACCCGGTCGGCTGGCAACATGCTGTCGAGTTGATGGATGATGTCGCTTCGCTTGATACCACCCGAAAGTGTGACAGGAGATTTCACCCCGTTGTCGAAAAACAGCAGGGTGGGCGACGACCTTACACCCAGTTGCTCGGCCAATGGTTTGTTTTGCTGGCGGAACATCTTTACAAATTTGATGTCGTTACCATAGAGTGTCGCCAGCCCTTCAAATTTGGGGGCAACTGCCTCGCATGGAGGACATTCGGTTGAGTAAAAATCGAGAACCACTTTGCCGCCGGCAAGAACTTCGGTTTCGAACTGTGCTGATGTAATTTCTTTCATTGTAATTGTTGGTAATAAGATGATGATGGTATGGTTTATTGTTTTCTTTGTGCACTTTGTATATTCTCTTTGTGTCTTTGTGGTTATTTTTTTCGCATATGCGGAAGGGTAACCTGTAGATTCTGGTTAAAAGTAGGCTGAAAATCCCAATTCCAACAACTCCTTTACCGGTCTGCAATCGGTTGAACATATACTGCCTGTCCGGTTTTTGGCCACTGATCCGCACCCGCCGCCGCATGCCAGCTGCATATTGCAGGTGCTGCATTCTGCGATGGTGGTCACGTCGCGGCTTTCCCATTCATTGATCATCTCTTCCTTCCTTGATATCTCGGGGTAGAAGGTCCCCAGCGATTCACCCGGCTTCCCTACCGTGGCGGTGCACGAAAATACATGGCCGGTATAATCGAAGGCCCACTCTGTTTTGCAGGCGGGACAGGAATCAAACAACGGGTCGGGGAGGCTGCCGTTTTCTGCCAGGAATTTGGAGACGGAGTAGGCAGGTTTGTAGAATTCCAGGATGCATGGATGCTCTTTAACCTGTTGGTATATCGTCTCGTACAAGGAGATGCGGCTGAAGAGCTTTTCGGAGGTAGCCTGGCAATGGTGCAACTCGTAATTCCGCCCAAGCTGGGTCTTGAAGAGTTCGTTTTTTGTCCACCCTTTGTCGATGGAAAACGTCGCCATTTCCGGCAGCCCGGCAATGTTCTCCTTGTCTATCACCATCCGCAGGTTTACTGGCAGGTTGTTGTTCAGACAGGCATCGATTCCTTCAACGATCTTTTCAAATGTTGCTCCGCCACCCTTCAGAAAGCGACGTGCATCATGTACACTGCCTTTGCCGTCGAGGGTTACCTGGATTTCCCGGATACTGCCAGTTCCCAGGATATCCACATATTCGACCAGGGAGTAACCATTGGTAACGAAGCAGACCTCGAGATTTGATTCATTCGACCGTTTCAGCAGGTAAGCGATCAACTCTTTCTGCCTTGGCGAATTCAGCAGGGGCTCTCCACCGAAAATGGTGAGGTATTTTTTCCTTCCTGCAAATTCCAGGTTGACATAGCTGAAAAACGCATCGATCACCTCATGGGTCAACTCCTGACGTGAAGCAGCATATTCATCCTGGTAGCAGTATGTGCAGGCAAAGTTGCAGCTGTAGTTTGGCACAAAGAAGAGCTGAACCTCGTCGTCTTCCCTTGTGTCAATAAAATCAAGGTATTTGGAACGGTACGTCAACTCCTCCTCCTTCACATCGACGAGATATCCCTGGGTTTTCAGGTTTTCATGAAACTCCCCGGGAATCTCTTTGCCATCGAGCAGGTCGGAGACCATTTTGCCTTCTGAAGGATCCAGTATATCGGCGCTTCCGCTCAGCAGGTTAACGAGGAAAAAATTCTCCGACCCGGAGATTTTTGAAAAAATGTTGTGTTTAGACCAGGTCATGGTTTCCATTTCCATTAATCATGGCAACCTACGATTGTCTTCGAGGTTTTGGCGCAGCATTGTGCTACTTTTTTCGTTTGTACTTTTTTAACTTCAATCTTTCTTTTAACGAGGCTTTTCATGGTGTCTTTTTTTGATTTATGAATTAACTGTTCGATTTCATTCCTGCGATGGTAAAACTGGCCACCTCGGCATTTCCTTTGTCATACGGGGCAGACTCTTCGAGGATTTCAACCGTGTCAAAGCCGGCTTTCACGAGGTGCTGCATGTATTCCGACCGTGTCACCGAACCTGCCCAGCACTCTGCAACAGCCACCGGGTCATTCCGGAACTCATCGGCAATGGCGCTGGTGGCATAGATGTCGCTGATCACGAATCTCCCACCAGGTTTGAGGATTCGGTATATTTCGTTCCAGACGGACTGTTTGTCGGAAGCATGGTTGAGCGTGCAGTTGGAGATGACCAGGTCGGTGAGGTTGTCGGGCAGGTCAAGTTTTTCAAGTTCGCTGCGAACAAAAGAGACGTTGGAAACGCCAAACTTTTCGGCATTACGGCGGGCTTTTTCAAGCATTCCGTCGGCGACATCGATTCCGTAAACAAAACCAGTTTCACCTACCGATCCGGCCATTCGCAAAACATCCGTCCCGCGGCCGCTTCCCAGGTCAACACAAATCTCCCCGGTTTTTGGTTCGGCATAATTGATTGCACCGCCACAGGAGAGGCAGCATTCCGATTCGGCCAAATCACTGTACCTGTTGTTTATCTCTTTGATCTCCATGGTTGTCGTTAATTTACTATGAACGTCCCGTGAATGGCGGTAACATTCATCCTGTTTTGAAGATGCAAAAGTATATAAAATTTTAATTAAATCGCTTAAATATCACTAAATGTTAAAAATTATTTCTCCATACGCTCTTTAACACCGGTAATGACGTTAATGGGAGAATCGACGATAAGCATGTTGGTGAGCCAGTCGGGGATGGTGCCGGCGGGATCGACATATCCCTCAAGCACAACATTGCAGCAACTTTTACCGGTGGGTTTGACGGTCCAGGTTTGGTGGTACTCTTTAATGCGGATCAGGTCGGGGTTTTCTGGTACCAGCCCGGGGAGAGGACCGGCTATGACCCTCCTCACTCCAGATACAGGATCGACCGTTACGGTAACATCCACGCATAAGTCACGATCGTTCACCGGCCAGGGAAGGTCATAAATAAGGTAGTACTGTGCCCGTTTGTTCTTCTCGTACCGCAGCACCTTGATGTGGTTGAAATTCTTATCCCACCAGTCGGTGTTGTTAACATTTTCGATCATGGCAAAGACCTTTTCAGCCGGGGCATTGACGTCGGCAACCCCCTTGTAGGCTTTAAGAGACTTTCCGGCTTCTTTTCGGGTGAAGATTTTTATCCCATCCTTCTCTTTGATGAAATTCCAGGATTGAGCCTTCAGGGAAGTTGAAAGTAACAGAAGGAAGAGGCAACAGGAGAGAAACCGGGCATATCTCATGGTACGGTTATTTAGTTTTGTCAGTGCACATCCAGTCCGTGCAGCATATAAACGAGGTGCAACAGCGATTTGGAGATCTCCGCCATATACTCATTCACTGCTCTTACGCTTCCGGGAAGCGTGAATATCAATGACTTCCCCATCACGCCTGCCACTGACCGGCTCAGCAGTGCGGCTGGTTTGTCGGCGCCGTATTTCATGCGGATCATCTCCATGATCCCTGGGATCTCTTTGTCCAGCAAGGGTTTGACTACATCCGGTGTGAAGTCGCGGGGGCCGATCCCGGTTCCGCCGGTGGTGATGACCAGGTCAACCAGCTCCTCTTTTGCCTTGTGAAGCAACTCTTCGAGTTTGTGCTGGTCATCGGGAAGAAGGGAGTAGTGGATAAAATGGTTGAGGTTTTCCTTGTCGAAAAAATCTTTCAGCAACTCCATGATCCTCGGACCTGAACGGTCTTCATACTCCCCTGCAGATGCACGATCACTCATGGTGATCACCAGGATACGGTACATTCTTGGGTGGTATTCCAGTTCCATGCCTGCGTGAAGAATTCCCGGGCTGAGCACCCTGCAGAAGATCCCCTCTTTGGGCATCACGCATGCACCCACCTCCTTGAAGATGGAACAACTCGTTCCATGGCACTCTTTTCCGATCTGGGTCACCTCAAGTTCGATATCGCCGGAGGTAAACCTGTCAAGCGGATGGGTGGTCCAGAGCTCCATACCGGTGGTGGTAAGGTTTTCGGCAAACTCTCCCGGACTGACGGCCCTCTTTGCATCGGCTTCGAATTTTACGATGCTCTCGGCTCCCAGCAGACTTACCTGCCGGTTCCAGTGACCGGCATGTGCATCGCCTAAGACGCCGTTGTGGTTGAGCTCTACCTGGTCAACGGGTTTTTTAATGGTGCCTTTTTGTTCGGAAATATTGACGGAGGTTATTTTTATATGCTGCATGGTTGGTTGTTTTTATGCCACAAAGATTTCCAGGAATAATTACTTTATGATATCTATGATGGTGTATAGTAATTCACGGATGCCTATTTTAAATCGCATAATCTGAAATTCATATTTTTGAATCTTTGATTATTAAACATCAGCCTTGGTTTTTTCCTTCAGCCTGATCTCCCCGATCACCATGGCTTTGTCTACCGCTTTGCACATGTCGTAGATGGTCAGCAGGGCAATGGACACAGCAGTAAGGGCTTCCATTTCGATGCCTGTCTGCCCGGTACAGCGGGCAAGGCTTTCAACCGTCACCCCGGAGGAATCGACGGTCGCCTTCACATCAAGCTTGGTAATTTGCAGCGGATGGCACAACGGGATCAGGTCGCTGGTGCGTTTTCCCGCCTGGATGCCGGCAATTTCGGCAATGGTCAGCACATCGCCTTTTTTCATCCTGTTTTCCCGGATCAGTTCAAGCGTTTCCGGGCCAAGTGTGATGTGCCCGCAGGCGGTCGCCGTGCGAAGCTGCACAGGCTTTGCACTCACATCCACCATATTCGCCTTGCCCTTGTCATCAATATGGGAAAGGAGCTGCTTTTTGCTGTTTGCCATTAGATATCTATTTCATGTAATACTCTAACCCACCGTCCACTTGTCCACTTGTCCACTTGTCCACTTGACCACTTGTCCACTTGTCCACTTGTCCACTTGTCCACTTGTCCACTTGTCCGCCCGTCCGCCCGTCCGCCCGTCCGCCCGTCTTCACCCCCCAATCCTGTAAAACTCCCCCAAATCATCCACACTGCCCCGTTCCGGCTTAAGTGCAACTGCTTTTTCCAGTGCTTCCCGGATACCGAGATCGCGGGTGCTGAATTCGATGTTGTTAAAGAGACAAGGGCGTATCATTCCACTGGCGGTGAGCCGGAGCCGGTTGCAGTTGCTGCAGTCGCCGCCATGGCCGTTTTCAACGATGGTAAAGGAGCCGTTGGCGAGACTCATTTCGTGGATAAATCGGACTTCCAGCCCATTTTTCAGGCAATATTCCCGCACTGCCTGTGCATCGGGTTCCTCTGAGGAGGCGCGAACCACACAATTGATCTTCACCGGCAGCAGTCCTGCATCCTTGGCTGCAGCGATGCCATCCAGGACCTGCTGGATTTCCCCTCCGCGGGTGATGGCCCTGTAACGTTCAGGATCGAGGGTGTCGAGGCTGATGTTGATCCGGTGAAGCCCGGCATTGGCAAGATCCGTGGCAAATTTCGCCAGGAGGATACCGTTGGTGGTGAGTCCGAAATCCATGATACCATTGATGGCAGCAATTTTTTCGACGAGGGATACGACCCCTTTGCGAACAAGCGGTTCGCCGCCGGTGATCCTCACTTTGGTGATTCCCAGGTCAACGGCTTCACGGACGACCTCCACGATCTCTTCGAAACTCAGGATATCCTTGTGATCCATCAATTTCACTCCTTCGGCCGGCATGCAATAGGTGCAACGAAGGTTGCACCGGTCGGTGATGGAGACCCGCAGGTAGGTGATCTTTCGGCTATAGCGGTCGTACATATACCTGTTCTCCTTTTTTGATGGTGGTGGCGCCGATCTCCATTGCCATAATTCCAGTGGCTACGGAATAGGCATTGGTATGGGCAGAACCATGATATTCAACCGGGAATACCTGGCCGTCGCGGATGATGACCGGGATCATCGATTTTCTGACCGACTTCCGGCGTGAAAAATCAGCCCCCATCGGAAGTTTGAACGTCAAAGGCTCCTCTGTACAACCCATCAGCCGGAGCAGAAAAGGTTTTACGAGTACCTCGAACAACACAAATGAGGAAACCGGGTTTCCTGGTAATCCAAAAGCAAAGGTATTACTCTTTCTTGCGAATACCGTGGGTTTGCCGGGTTGGATGGCGATGCTTTTAAAGAGGATCTCCAGTCCGGATTCTTCCATAATGGCCGGAACGAAGTCAAAATCACCCATGGAAACGCCTCCGGTCAGGAGCACGACATCATTGTTTGACAGCGCCAGGTCGATGATTTTCCTGAGTTCAGGACCTTCATCCGTGACAATGCCGTAGTAATTGGGCTGGGCAGGGAGTGCCCTCAGCTGGGCTTCCAGCTGGGATGCGTTTGAATTTCTGATTCTGGCAATTCCGGGAACGATCCAGGGTTCGACGAGTTCATCCCCGGTGGAGATGATTCCCACCCTGGGAAGTCGCGCCACCAGGGGGTCTGTGGCGCCAACGCTGGCAAGGACAGCCACATGGGCGGGTGTGATCCGGATCCCTTTGTGCAGGACCAGGTCGCCCTGGCGGATATCTTCCCCCTGGTAACAGATATTGGTGCCTGTGTTGAGGTGGGTTACCTGAACCAGCTTCTCTGCAAGGAGTTTTGTCTCTTCCACCATGATCACGCAATCGGCACCGGGAGGAAGCATGGCGCCGGTCATGATCTTGGAGCAGGTTCCCTGTATAATGGCATGCTGCGGGACGGAACCTGCCGGAATGATCTCCAATACCTGCAGGTTCTCTGCATGAAGTGCTTTTTCTGCCTTCAAACAGGCATATCCATCCACCGCAGATTTATCGAACGGGGGCATGTTCATGTCTGAAAAAATATCTTCGGCAAGAATCCTTCCTACAGCTTCATGCAATGGAACACGTTCCGTTTCCGGAGAAAATGTTTGAGTCAGAACAGTGTGGAGGGCTTCTTCGAACAGGACCATGGATGTATAATTGACGAATAGGAGATTTACGATTGACGATTACAGGGTACTAATGTTTTTACCATTTCTCATTTATTGATATACCTCACAGCTGTTGCTTTAAAGTGGACCCAGCATAGGGATCCGGAAGTAAGGGCCAGCTTCTCCACCGATTCACGGGTCACCAGGGCGTGAATTTCAATGCCGGCGTCGATGGTTACATCCACACCAACGGTAGTTGGAACGATTTCAACCACGGTTCCGCTGAGATTGTTGGTTGCACTCGTATCAACAGGTCCCACTGACAAAAGTATGTCTTCTCCCCTGATGAGGATAAAACCTTCACTGTCGGGATTGTCTGTAACAATGCGAACCGGGATGTTGTTGCCGGTATGTGCAAAGGTAACGTTGTTTTCCGTAACCAGTTTCACCGGGAAAAAGTTTTTAACGCCGATGAAATGGGCTACAAATTCTGATTTGGGATGGTGAAAAACTTCTGAAGGGGAGCCCGACTGGATGATCTTTCCCTGGTGGATCACAGCGATCTTCGTACCCAGCGACAGCGCCTCTTCGTAGTCATGGGTCACGTGCAGAATGGTTTGTCCTTTGCGGTGAATGGCCCTGAGCAGCCTGCGAAGATCGCTTTTCAGACGGGAATCGAGTGATGAGAGGGGTTCGTCAAGCAGCAGGATGGAAGGCTCCTGGATAAGGGTGCGACCAAGCGCAACACGCTGCAGTTCACCGCCCGACAATGTACCGGGCATTCTTTTGAGAAGTTCACCGATTCCGAGTTCATCAGCGATCGCCTGTATCTTCCGGTGCTTTTCCTCCTTGCTCATTTTCGAGCCATGGAGAGAGTATCCAATGTTTTCACCGGCTGAAAGATGCGGAAAAACAGCATGATCCTGGAAGACCAGCCCGATCTTCCGGTGCTGGATCTTCTCACGTGTAATATCTTTTTGATGTAGCAGGATGGTTCCGGAATCCGGTCCCACCAGCCCTGCAATCGTTTCAATCACCATTGATTTGCCGGCCCCCGATTCTCCCAGCAGGATAAAATAGTCCCCCTGTTCAACAGAAAAGGAGACCTCCTGCAAACAAAAATCCTCAAACCACTTCGAAACCCTTCTTAACTCTAACATCTTACAACGTTAACTTTTTACCCTGTCCGCTTGTCCCCCCGTCCTTCGCCATCCACCTCAGCAAAATAAACAATACCAGCGAGATCAGAATGAAAAGCACCGAGACAGGCCGGGCATATTTAAGTCCGAAAGCGCCGAACCGTTCATAGATCAATACCGGGGTGATCATCGGGTGGTATGCCACCACGATTACCGCCCCGAATTCACTCATTCCGCGGGCAAACATCAGGATCAGTCCCGACAGGATGTTCCGCCAGGCCAGGGGCAGGGAGATGGTAAAAAAGACCCTCACGGGCGATGCTCCGAGGGTAAGCGCTGCCTTTTCCAGGCGCACCGGCACCCCTGAAAAACCATCCCTGGCGGCATTGATGAGATAGGGAATACTTACAAAGGCCATGGCAATGGCAATACCGGCCGGGTGGCCTACGAAATTGAGGCCGACTGCCGAGCCCATTTTTCCGAGCACCGATTCGCGGGAGACGAAGCCGAGCAGGGCAATGCCAGCGGCTGAGTGGGGGATGACTACTGGTAAATCGATGATCCCGGTCACCAGCTTTTTCATTGGGAACTGCCTCCTGGCCAACAGGTAAGCAAGTGGTATCGCTGCCACCGAAAAGGCCAGCGTTCCTGCCAGTGAAGTGTAGATGGTGAGCCAGATGCTGTCGCGCACCTCGGCTTCCTTTGCTGTTTCAAAAACCTGGGTGGGAGTGGTGTTCAGGAACATCCCCGCCAGGGGTGCCAGAATGAACAGCAGTACCAGTGAACCCAGCAGCAGGAATGTTAACTGTATGTATGAAAACCGATTCGTCACCCGATTCGCATGTTTCTCCTGTTGAATTTTACTTTGTCGGTCAGCACAAAGGTCTCCCCGTTGTCGTAAAAGTTGTTGTTCTTGTTGCCGGCATCACGGATGGTCTTTTTATCCGCTTCGGGGCTGTTCTTGTTATTCATCGAAGAATTTGCTTCCCGGGAATAACCTGCCTGTAAAGTTAAGAGGAAAAAGAGAAGGGTGATGTAGTTTTTCATTGTTCAATGGAAGAAGAAGGCCGGCAAAGGTACTTATATTTCCCCTGAGATCATTCTTCCGGGGCCAACCGGAGCCGGTGATCTATAAACCTTTCACCTTCATGATTTTTTTACATTTGCCAGGCCAATACCCTCTTCTTCATAATCACTGCGTTTATGCAATCATTTAACGATTGTGAAAATGCATTCTTTTTGTTTTTCCTCAAGGTTTCTGCAGGTCAACTACAACCTGCTCGGTGCCATACATGTTGATTCGGCTGATCTCCTTTGCCGAGAAATCAACCTGGTTGAGATCCAGTTTACGCAGCGTTGGATTTTCATACGTTTTGAAGTAGAAAAACCGGCTGGTCAGATCCCGGAAAGTAACCCACTGGGTGGATTCGTTGGAGACAATATTTCCCTTGGCATCTTTATCAACGATGATTCCAAAGGGGATGGAGAAGGTGTTGATCACATGCTGACAAAGGTTTAGATTGGTGGCGGCATCGGGTTGCCGGGTAACAAAATTTTCGAACATGGCCAATCGTATAAAACGGCTGGGAGGCGTGTAATCACCGGGAATTCCAAGCATTCCGTCGCCGTGACCCGTAGGGCTGAACGAAAATGTGCCCGCTTTCACCGGGATGGGGTTAACATTTGCGAGTCCGATATACTGGCGCAGGTTGCTATAATGCCAGGGTAGCGAGGGTGAGTTGGTCATGATGCCCAGCGGGTTATCGTAGATATTGCACTGGCCTTTGTCATACTCCACCACGATGCATCCGCCCTGCGCATCATAAACGATAAAATGCACGGTCAGCGCCATCTTCATTTTTGTCGGGTCGGAATAGAAGAACACTTTTACCTTTGAAGTGGCTGCTCTTACCTCGTCAACTGTGGTAAAATTGCCCAGCACCCAGTCGGCATAGATCGCCTGGGCTAGTGCGATGCTGCTGTCGGCCGCGGCAACGGCTTGGTACTGCATGTCGCTTTCGTACCAGAGCACGCTGACAGCAAGTCCTTTCTCATTCATCCCGTCACTCACCCCGAATTCCATCCCCATGCAGGCAACGCCAACATACCCGTTGCGGGTTGACCATTTCACCCCCGCCTTGCTGACCGGTGAAGGACTTGCAAAGAATTTATTCCTGGGCACCACGATCAGGTCGTATTTAAGGTCGACCCCGAATTCCATTGACCGGCCCAGGGTGATGTTGCCGTTTGTGGCTTTCATGCGAAAAACGGTACATGCAAACAACTCATTTACAGCAATAAGGCTTGTTAACGAGAGTAGGAAAATAATCAGTTTGGTTTTCATGGGGTTTAGAATTAATGGCTGGTTAATTTTTTAAGGTATTTGCAATCTGGTATATAAAATTACGATTTACTTTTTTCCCACCGGGAACATCAGGCTGAAACCCGCCTTGATATATCCTGAACCTGTTTCTGCCGGCGCCACAATATGGTAATAATATCCGATATTGGCCGACATTAATTGTTTACCTGCTAAAAATGTTTTCAACACGCCGGCCCCGATCGGGATGGTCCACACCTCCGCAGCGGGTTTATTCCAGTTTGCATAGATCTCGGGGGAGGTGGTAAGGGCCCACCCGTGTTTGAAATTGTAATTTAAAAACGGGCAGAGGTAAAACTGGTTGATGTCGGCCTCTGAGTTGCTTCCAGCATACGACCACCGGTTTGAAACCAGGATGCCGAACACCATTTTGGGGGTTGTAAACAGCCCCACGGCAATGGGGCCGGCGGTCCATTTTCCGGAGGTCAGTTCCGTGGGGATCCCGGTAGGGAATGTGAGGTACGGTCCAGCGCCCCAAATAAACCTTGTTTTGGATTCGGGCACCAGGAAAACCTGGAGCTCAACATCACCCAATCCTGCCTTGTTCAAAGGAGCGGGAACGATGGCGACAGGGATGATGCTGCGGAAGATCAGGTTGACATGTTTCAGAAAGGGTGATGGCATCACAGGTTTGAATTGCAAGGAAGTCAGTACATTATGATCGGGGCCGAAATCAAACCAGTTGTAATCGGCCAGCGGTAAGGAAATCATTGCTGCCACGGGATTCTGCGCTTTTTTTGCAAGGTCGTCGAGTTGTGCGGGAGTTTTTTCCTGGGCTGAAAGTGATAGATAAAAGGTAGTCAGGATAATTGTGAGTAAGAGGTGAATTTTCATGGGTTCAGGCTTTAGGTAAGGTGGTATGAAGGTTGTATTTTTGATATGTTCTTTTATCACTGGAGCCAATCTGTTTTGACCAGATGTTGTAAGTTTCACCATAAATGACCTGGGAATACCAGGGTATGATACAGGAATCAGGCATCCCTGTTCCTGCAAAATAATATTCATCTGATTCATGCCAGGCAAAAGGATCCGCTGAATATGAAAAATATATCTCGGCTGAGGCGGTATATGATGCAGCCCATAATACATTTTGTGCTTCATACATATTATTCATAGTGATATCGTTTAGGAAAAGATAGCCCCGGTAACAAGGAGTATTCCCTCAGAAATGAATGCTGAAATTACCCGCAATCCATACCAGGGCAATCGCTATGATGAAATACAAGATAT
>JBMOIP010000057.1:0-29201 GCA_049317265.1 Bacteroidales bacterium | reverse complement strand
TGGAAGTAATTTTAAAACAAGACGTCCTCAACCTGGGCTATACAAACGAAAAGGTAAATGTTAAGCCCGGATATGCCAGGAATTATCTGATTCCCCAGGGTATCGCAATTCTGGCCACCGAATCCAACAAAAAGGTACTTGCTGAAACACTGAAGCAAAAAGCTCACAAAGAGGCTAAAATCAGGCAGTCTGCTGAAGATTTATCAGCAAGTCTGAAAAACCTGGTAGTGAAAATCGGTGCAAAAGCTGCCGAGAGCGGAAAGATCTTCGGATCTGTTAACGCTATCCAGGTGGCCCAGGCGCTGAAAGAGCAATTTGATTTCGATGTCGACCGTAAAAAGATCCACGTTGATCACGAACATATCAAGGAATTAGGATCATACAAAGCAAAAATTCACCTGCACAAAGATGTTCAGGTTGAAATCAGTCTTGAAGTTTTTGCCGAGTAGGACTATCCTGAAAATTTGTAACTTTATCCCGGAATCCATCAGGTTCCGGGATTTTTTTTATGCTGTCACAAAACCAGGTTAAACATATCGTTTCACTTAAAACCAAGAAATTCCGCGAAGAACATAACCAGTTCATCGCCGAAGGTCATAAATTGGTATTGGACCTTGTTCACGGAGAATTCGATATCGCCGGGATTTATGCCAGCGCTGATTGGATCGTATCAAACCTCTCTCTTATATCCGGGAAAAGAATATCCGCTTTTGAAACACTTCCCAGGGAAATGGAACGAATTTCCGCCCTCTCTACCCCAAGCCCGGTCCTGGCCGTGGTGAATATTCCACACACGGTTAAAGCTGCTTCCCTCGTCAAGCGGTTTGCCGGCGCCCTTACCCTGGCGCTCGACGACATCCGCGATCCGGGAAATCTCGGGACGATCATCCGCATTGCCGACTGGTTTGGCATCAGCACCATCCTCTGTTCCGAAAATTGCGTGGATACCTTTAACCCCAAGGTGGTTCAGGCAACCATGGGGTCCATTGCCAGGGTGAAGATGGTGCGTTGCAACCTGGCTGAGACTCTTGCCGCATTATCTGAAACCACTGATTCCGATGAGGCAAATGTGCCTGTTTATGGCACTTTTCTTGAAGGTGATCCTGTTTACAGCCAGGCACTGACCCCAAACGGAATTATTGTCATTGGCAATGAGTCGCGTGGTATTTCATCAAACCTGGTTCCGTTCATTAACCGGAAAATATTCATACCATCCTTCGGTTCCTCTGATGCCGGAAAAGCAGAGTCGTTGAATGCATCCATAGCCACTGCCATCATCTGCTCTGAATTCAGAAGAAATTCGCTTCGCGAACATGGAAATAGCGATCCGGTTGCCAGCTAAGAATTGTTAACTCAGACCCAACGTTTAACCCTCCTGTAATGAAATTATCACATTCATCCATACCAGGCCTTTTCATTGGATTAATCATGTTCTGGCTGGCACCAGGTTGTTTCGCACAAGTGCTTCCCAACGAAAATGTTATCTACGACCCGTCAATCAAGACCATCCAGGTGTTTAAGGAGGGATTTGAATTGTCGCCGGCAGTTATTCAGCTTAACAGCACCGAGAGGCTCTCCATCCAGTTTGATGACCTCGATCCGGAGATTAAACGATATAAATTCACCATCCTTCATTGTGAAGCTGACTGGCAAACATCAACGGATTTAACCGTTTCCGATTATATCGACGGATACCGGGAGGAAAATATGGATGAATATGCCTATTCGTACAACACCACTGTGAGGTACACTCATTTTAAAACTGCTTTCCCAACCGCCAATATGCGGCCCCGGATTTCCGGTAACTATATGTTGATTGTATATGAGGAAGATCCATCACAGATTGCCTTTACAGCCAGGTTCATGGTGGTGGAATCCTCGCCGGTGTTGGCCGGGGGACAGGTTGTTCAGAGTATGCAAATTGCCGGACGAAACAATCGGCAGCAGGTCGATTTTGTGGTCCGCCTGAATGGCTTCCAGGTGCTGGATGCCGGGCGGGAACTGAAAATTGTATTGACACAGAACGGACGGTGGGACAATGCATTGCAGTTTTCTAAGCCCCGCTTCGCCAGGACTGATGAACTTGACTACCGGTATGATGAAGCCATCGCCTTCAATGGGGGAAACCAGTTCAGAAATTTCGACATCAAAAGCCTAAAGTACCAGACAGAGCGTATTGCCCGAATTGCTTATGATACAACTTTCCAGGTCTACCTGCTTGCCGACCAGCCTCGTACTTTCAAGCTATATACCCTCGACAAGGACCTCAATGGCCGGTTTTTTATTAAAAATGAAGAGTATGCGGAAAACAGCAATACCGAAGCGGATTATGCATGGGTGCATTTCTTCCTGCCTTATCCTGCATTGATAAAGACCGGCACTTTTCATGTAATGGGGGAACTCACGTCCTGGCAGGCAAACGACTACAGCAGGATGTATTTCAACCCGGAACATAAGGGCTATGAGCTAAACCTCTTCCTAAAGCAGGGTTATTACAATTACATCTATGTATTTAAGGAGAACGGGAAGAAAATCACAGATGAATCAATGATCGAAGGAAGTCACTGGGAGACAGAAAATGACTATACCATCTATATCTATTTTCACGAAACAGGGTCGCTTTACGACCGCCTCATCGCCGTCAGTTTCCTGAATTCCGGCAAACTCTAAACCCTGCCAATGGTCAAAATATATTGGTGTTCATTGCCCGTGTCCAGAATTCAACATTCCCTGTTCAATATTGAATATTCAATATTCTAAAAGGGGTATCCAATTCCAAAGTTCCAGACAATATCCTTGACCTGCATTTTGTTAAAATACCACCTGTCGTTTAATGGGTAGGAGGGGACCCTCACACTGATTGCCGGATCTAGGCGGAAGATAAAAAAGTCAAAATCGAGCCTGATCCCAATTCCCGCATCGATGGCAACCTGGCCGAGAAAAGTGGAAAAGTTAAACTTGCCGCCGGGCAAATCCTTAGAATCCTGGAGCAACCAGATGTTCCCTGCATCAACAAATACAGCTCCCCGGATCCATTTGTAAACAGGGAAACGGTATTCAACATTGGCCTCAAGCTGAAGATCACCGATCTGGTTAAAAGTTGCACCCGGATCAAGGTTGTTATAGCTTCCCGGGCCCAGCGAATACATCTTCCACCCACGCATTCCATTGGCCCCCCCGGCGAAAAATGCTTTTTCAAATGGCAGGAGCGTTACATTGCCATATGGAATTCCGATGCCGCCATAAAAACGGTAAACAAGTGAAAAGTTGGCTGGGAAAATGTTAAAGTAACGGAAATCAACATCAGGGCGCACATACTGGGCATAAGGCAGTCCGAATAACTGGTAGGATCCGCTTTCAGGCTTTGGAGTATTCAGGACTTTGTTGAAGAGATAGATCAGGTTTCCCCCTGTTTCAAAATTTGCCCTGATATAGGCAAAATCTTTCACTTTACTGATTTGCTGGTTGCTGAATGTAAAGGTGTATTTTAACCCGGCTACCATGTGATCGGTGTACTGGTTCTTAAGCCTGCTGTCGCCCGTGCTGTTTACCACCGAATCGAAATAGGCATCGTTGAATACTTTTACCAGGGAGACCTCCACCGGATTGAGCACATGCTGGATAATGTTTTTCTGAAGCCAGGTGTATCCAAAGCTGATGTTTGAGATATGGCGGTCGTAATGCTGCTGGCGCTGGTAGTTGTATCCAATGCTGATGATCGTTTTAGGCTTGAAATTTTTAGGAAGGGTTTCAGGCCTGATGGGAATAAGGAATTGCGGGAAAGTGATTCCGGCATTTACCCCCAGTTCCATGGTGTTGAAAAAGGAGGTGCCCGACGACCCGTTCGTTGCCTGCATCTGCAGTGATCCACTCACATTCAGTTTGAATAATTGTGCCCCCCTGAACACATTACGGTTCTGATAACCAACATTTGCCTGAACGCCGAAGGCTCCTCCTGAGTTGGTGCCGTCGGTAGTTACCGAAAAGGATTGTGCCGGGGTACGCGACAACTCTACATGACAGTCAACAAAATCCTTGTTGTGCAACAACGTATCTTTTCCCTCATCAACCTCCCTGAATTGGATGTTGATGTATTTGAATACCTGTAATCCCCCGAGTTGCGAATAACTTTGGTTCACATCCAAGAGGTTGTAGTTGGAACCCGGTGTTACAAAAATCGACTGGGCAATGGTCCGTGGTTTAACCTTAAAATGGGTTTGATAGAGGAAATAATAGGTGTTGGGTGGCTGACCCTTCTCAGGACTTTGGTAAGACTTAACAAGTGTGTCATATTTACCTGTATAGGTCACAAGGTGGTCGAATTCAGGATATATGTAGATTTTATTGATGAAATAGCGTTTGTGCGGAACCTGCACCACGGCGGAAAAGTTGTCGAACGAGGGCATTACCCTGTTGATGATCTCCAGGATAATGTCGCACTTCTTTTGCATGAAACTCGTATCGATCCTGTATTTGATATAGATGTTTGAAAACCTGAAATATCCCTGGTTCTTAAGATTATCTGTTATCCTGGTACGTTCATCATCCAGAAGATAAGAATCAAAATTCTCTCCTCGTCTGATCAGGCACTTCAATGTGTCTTTAAATACAAAGGCGGCCAGCTGGGTGTCGGCTACCGAATAAGTGAGATTTCGGATCAGGTAGGGTTTTGACGCCTGAACACGGTAAATGACAACTGCCTTTTTCTTCTGGTAGATGACCGAATCGGTGATCATTGAATGAAAATAGCCCTTATTGGCAAGGTACATGTTCATCTGCTTCATGGAGACAGCCACCACACTTGTGTCAAGAAGCACAGGTTCTGAACCGACTTTTGTCCTCAGCCACTTTTTGAATTTCGAATCCTCTCCCTTGCTGCCGATGTTGTAAAGGGCGATGTTTGAGCGGAACAATCCGAAAAGTTTGGTGTTGGGTTTTTGCTGAATATAGGGTTCAAGTTCTTCGGAGAGGATCTTTCGGTCGGAAATTTTAACCTTGTTCTTGATAAGAAGATATTCACCAGATTCGAGGTTTTTCGTTACGTTGCAACCTGTAAAAAACAGTAAGGCAAGAAGCAGGAAACAAATACCGGTTAATTGGTCTTTTTTCAAATCCAGGCGAATGTTATCGGGTTAATAACCTGTTTGTCATCAATTTATTAAAGGCATGAACTTAACATGATCCCTCATGTCATTTACGGTGAACAAAAATAGCGATTAAAATTCAATTACCCCTATTCATTAACATGGTAGGTGAAAACTGCTGAATAGGATGTTCAGCGAAGCGGCGGGCGCTATTTCAGAAAGGTAGCTAATTTTTGATAGAGTTCTTCTCTTACCACCGGGGATTTGGAAATGGTTCCATTCATCTTACACTCAAGGATCATTTCTGAATCAGGCGTAGCACTGAACGCAAAGATCGGCAGGTTACGGAAGTATTCTCCTTCCATGGCCCTGATCTGGCGTGTTGCCTCATAACCATCGAGTTCCGGCATCATAATGTCCATTAAAACAACATCATACAGTCCGGCAGTTAACATTTCAAGCGCGATCTTCCCATTACCTGCAATGTGGGCAGTGACCTGCCATTGCGACAGGATATGACACATTAGCCGCTGGAGTATGGAATTATCTTCCACTACCAGAACTCGCATCCCTTCAAGGCTCTTGTATTCGGGACTGTTCATAGGTTGATAAAGGCAATTGTGCTATGCAATTTTCATTCCAATGCAATCTGCATAATTAAGTGTTTGAATGACATGTGTTTGTGGATTTCTTTACAGGGGCGTTTTTCCCGAAATGAGACAAATGATTCCCGTTTTGGGGAAAAGGGAGGAGTTGGTTGGTTAAAAAGAGGTGTTATTTCTTTGTTGGCGTGACGATTTAGGTAAATGCAGATAGAGATTTTATATTTTTGCCCATTACAATTATCAGGTCCTATATAATGAGTGAAGGCAAAAAGGTTTTTGGCAGCATTATCAAACTGAAGCCAGAATATGAGGAGCGGTATAAAGCGCTCCACCGCAATACATTCCCGGGCGTGTTAAGCCGGATCCGGAAATCGAATGTCAGTGATTATTCCATTTTCCTGGATGGTGGGATATTGTTCAGTCACATGATCCATGGAGGAGCCGATTTCCACTCCGATATGAGCGATATGGCCGGGGACGAGGTTACCAGGGATTGGTGGCTCCTCACCGATCCGATGCAGGAACCAATGGAAGGATGCAGGGAAGGAGAGTGGTGGGCTTCGCTTGAAATGATCCTGCTTTTTGAACCTGATCAGGGTCACTCCCATGCAGCGAAGAGGCTTGCGCTTATTGCAGAAGAAAACGCAGCCATTCATGGTGTGATACAGAAATTACAGGAAGAGTTGAGCCCGGATAAATACCCGGGGGTGGGTATGTTGAAGATATTCAGGGGTTACGGAAACCTTTTTATCTATCTTGAAGTTGCGGAGGCGCCTGTTACCGGACTGGACCATCATATTCCGGGATTGAATGCCCTGTTTGAAAGTGCCCGGCAAATGAAGGAGGTTTTCCATACCGACTCCCTGAAACCGGATCCTCAGCAACAAAAAAAAGTATTTGTATCCGGCTGCTTTGATATGCTTCACAGCGGGCATATTGCATTCCTGGAAGAGGCTGCCCAGTATGGCAATTTGTTCGTTTGCATTGGTTCTGATGCCACCATTGCACAATTAAAGGGCCGCTACCCGGTCAACTCTGAACATGAGCGGAAATATCTGCTGGAAGCCCAGAGAAGTGTATACTGCTGCCTGGTAAATTCGGGATCAGGAATTATTGATTTTGAAGCGGAACTTAACATGATTCAGCCCGATGTTTTCATTGTCAATGAAGACGGTCATACACCCGTAAAGGAGGCATTGTGTGCCCGTGCAGGGATTGAGTACAAGGTGCTGAAACGGATTCCGCATACAGGCTTACCAACGCGTTCGACGACGTTGCTGAGAACCGAATGTGCCATCCCGTTTCGCATTGACCTGGCAGGAGGCTGGCTTGACCAGCCCTATGTTTCCAGGTATTGCCCCGGATCGGTGTTGACGATCAGCATTGAACCAACAGTCGAGTTTAACGACCGCAGTGGAATGGCATCGAGTACAAGGCGGAAAGCCATTGAACTCTGGCGGAATGAACTTCCGCACGGCGATGCCGAACATTTTGCAAAGATACTGTTCAGCTTTGAGAACCCTCCGGGTACCTCGATCATTGCCGGATCACAGGATGCTTTGGGAATAGTTCTGCCAGGGTTGAACAAACTACACTATTCAGGTGCTTACTGGCCTGACGAAATCACTGGTTTTCAGGATGAAGAGACCTTCGGATGGCTCGAACGTCATCTTTACCTGGTAACGCTCGGACCACGTGTCAAACAGTATGATGTACTTGCAAATACCGATATTACCGAAGAAAAGGCACACGCCCTTGCCAAAGCTGCCGATGATTGCTGGAGTGCCATCCTTTCGAAAGAGCTTAATTTGCTTGGGAATGCTTTCCGTCACTCTTTTGAAGCACAGGTGGCAATGTTCCCAAACATGGCTGATGAAGAGATTTACAGGACCATCGCACACTACCGGGAGAGGGCCCTGGGATGGAAACTCTCCGGTGCCGGTGGCGGCGGGTATCTCATCATGGTTGCTGAAGATCCCATCCCTGGTGCCATGCAGATTCGTATACGACGTAAAAACAACCTCTGATCCTATTGTCATGACAAAAGTTAAACTCACCACAACTGAATACCTGAGGCCGTTTATCCTGATCTCTTCCCTGTTTTTCCTCTGGGGTATTGCACATGGACTGGTTGATACGCTGAACAAGCATTTTCAGCTGATTCTTCAACTTACCAAGTCACAATCGGGGCTCATTCAGTTTGCGCTTTATGGCGCCTATTTCGGGATGGCGCTTCCTGCAGGCTATTTTATGCGGAAATATGGGTACAAGAAAGGTATACTGCTGGGTTTGGGACTGTTTGCCGCCGGTGCTTTTTTAATTGCAGGGACTACGGTATTTGAGTCATTCTGGGTTTTTCTTGCCTGCCTTTTCATTTTGGGATGCGGACTGGCCACCCTGGAAACAGCCGCCAATCCATACACCACACGGCTCGGTCCGGCTGAATCCGCCGAACGAAGGATCAATTTTTCCCAGTCGTTCAACGGGCTTGCATGGGTGATAGGCCCCTTGGTCGGGTTAGCCATCTATGGCAACCAGGGGGTGTTGCCGGGAGAAAAACTCAACTCACTGGTCATTCCATACTGCCTCATCGGGTTAATCGTCGGTGTTGTTTATATCCTGATTCTCCGGACACCGCTTCCTGAGATCAAGGACGAGGAGCCTGCAACAGCCAGGAAGACGAAAAATACAACGGGTTCCTTTACTGGCACGATTCCCCTGTTCCGGCAAAGGCATTTTGTTCTAGGCGTTCTGGCACAGTTTTGCTATGTGGCAGCACAGACCGGTATTTTCAGCTACCTGATCAATTTCATGACTGATCCGGGGCAGTCACCTCATTTTGACGTGCAGCACGGTCCCTATTTTCTTTCCATAGGATTTGCTCTTTTTATGTCGGGCAGGATGCTCAGCAGTTATATCATGGCATTTGTCAGGCCGGCACGATTGCTTGCCCTGTATGCGCTCCTGTGCATGGGATTCCTGGTACTCGTCTATGCCAGCCTCGGCTCGTATTCCATGGTGGCTCTTTATGGTGTGTTCTTTTTTATGTCGGCGATGTTTCCAACCATCTTTGCCCTGGGGATTAAGAACCTGGGACCGGACACAAAGCGTGCATCCTCTTATATGGTCATGTCAATTGTTGGTGGTGCAGTCTTCCCGTTGCTGATGGGCTATATTGCCGATCACCATGGCATGGCGATGGGTTTTCTGGCTCCCTTGCCGCTATTCGGCTTTATTTTATATTATGCAATTTGGGGAAGCAGCCCCCGGCGCTTCCAGGGATGAACCCCGGATTGGGATTTCCATTCACCTTATGGCAGAAGGATTCCGGATGCGGTTTTTCAGCGACGATTTAACAGTCTCTTTGTAAAACCATACCCGATATCAAATATTTCCCCGATTTTATGGATGTCGAAAAGACCATAACGGTCTAATTCTTTGGGCTCGATAAATAAAAAGCAAGAATCAGAGGACCGGTTAACCTTCTCCCGAAAACTTAAGTGGATTGCTCTGTCCATGACATTAAAAGCACTCTCTGCCAGTTCAAATGATTTAATAGGATTGACATGGATGCAGATGATTCTCTTCTTGTTGTCCTCGAATGGCTCAATGGGTAAATTATTCGACAGACCCCCGTCAACATAAGGCTTGCCATGAATTATCACCGGTGGAAACACTACAGGAATAGAACTTGAGGCAATAATTGCATCAATGAGATTCCCGTGCCTGAAAATATACTGGCTGCCATCGATAAAGCTGGTCGCTGTCGCATAAAAGGGGATGGGAAGATCTTCAAACTTTGTATAACGTAAATTTTTCTGTAAAAAAATCCTGATATTTTTCATCGATATCAGCCCCATTTTAAACTTATTCAGGGAGAGCATGTTTAACTTTAATTTTTCAAGGAAGAGATCTCTGACTTCATCAGGTGAAAAACCATTGGCTAAAAATGCCCCGGCAATGGCGCCTGAACTGGTACCTGAAATTTCAGCAGGATAAATGCCAAACTCCTGCAATGCTTTTACTGCGCCCAGGTGGGCAAAACCGCGACAACCTCCGCCGGACAGAACAAAAAGTTTTTTCCCCATGTCTTACGCTAAACACAGCCACAAAGGTTCCTGCTTTTGGATATATATTGCATTACACAATTAATGGAAAGAGTTACATGATTCACACATTCCGGTATTTAACGGGCTTCATCTTTTCTCTGATTACTATAAACCGGTAAGTCCTGCAGAACAAACACATGGTATTGGTTTCACTCCAGGTGAATTTATTGTCTGAAAATTTTATAAGTAGTTATTCCACAATAAAATAGGTGTAGTTTATGAATGGCTGCAGTATGTCAATATAACATTAACGCTGCATCGTAATTCATATATGCTTTGATTGTTTACTGTTTGCTGATTAGAAAATTAGTATGGTTGCACGATATGTATTTTGAAATGGCCTTATAATACAGTGTAAAACAAGTAATCTTGTTTGGATTATTACGATTGACGGGGTGTTGGTGTTGCACTTTTCCTGTAATGCCAGTGATATATTGACATACAACACCAGTTTAAAAAAAAATGACATAGAATCAAAGGAAACAGTTGATCCTGTTGCATTCTAAATAAGCATAAAATGGAAATATTTCTTGACTTCGGCTTTCAAATATATTACTTTTATCGAGTCTAAGTAAAGTAGTACTCATTTACCATATTATATAAGAAATGTGTTTCATTAATTAACTAAAAGATTTTATCCATAAAATTCTATCCTATGAAATCAAATTTTATAAACGGTATATCCGCTCCATTCTCCTTAAGCAAAGTAAAATGGATGTTAGTTATCATTTCAATTTTTTCAGCTATGCTGGGTTTTTCCCAGGTTAGTATCAACTCTGACGGAAGTGCCCCGGATCCATCGTCGATGCTTGAGGTCAAGGCGACCGGCAAAGGTTTCCTGCTTCCGAGGATGAGTCTGGCCAACAGGCCGGTCGCCCCGGCAACCGGTCTGGTCATTTACCAGAACAATTCCATCCCTGGAATTTATTATTATGATGGTGCCGCATGGAATAAAATGAGCCTTGCCGCATACGATTTTTGGAACCCGAACGGGCCGGATATCTATTTTAATACCGGCAAAGTGGGCATCGGCACAACGGATCCCGATGACAATGGGTTAAATGTAGTCAACTATTTTGGTGGAAGAGGAGCCGTTCGCGGTGCAGATCAGGATGGTAGCATAATCTATGCAGAAGGTTACCTGGGCGTTCTTACACCTGCCTCTCTTGGCGTTCCTTTAAGTGTCACCAATGTTGGTGTGTTAGGCGTTAAAGTGGCCAATGGAGGCAATGGTGCAGCCGTGTATGGCTGGAACAATGATGACAACGCTTCGAATTATGCCGGTCTTTTCTATTCCGATGGCACCAACACCACTTCCGGTATAAACTATGGGGTTTATTCTGCTGCAACAAAGGCTAATACAAACTATGCAGGTTATTTCCAGGGCCGCGTTACCGTTGAAAGCAACAGCGGCAGCAATGCCGGCGATGATTCAACTTCCACCTTGTTTTATGCGCAGGTGAATCATACACGGGCAATAAGCACCAAGGCAATCTACGGCTATTCAAGGCCTGTGGAAGGTTACGGCTATGGCGTGCACGGCTATGGAGGTTATATCGGTGTTTACGGCCAGGCCAATGGCGGTGCCGATGCCACAACTTCTTATGGCGTATATGGATCTTCTTCCGGCTCAGCCGGCACCAGGATCGGTGTTTACGGAACTGCTTCCGGCGGAACCACCAACTGGGGCAGTTATTTCCTCGGATCAAATTACATGAGCGGCGACCTGCGCATCGGAACAACAACCGAGGCTACCGGCTATACGCTCTCCGTTAACGGTAAAATTGCCTGTGAAGAGGTGCTGGTACAGGATATGGCTTCCTGGCCCGATTATGTCTTCAAGAGCGATTATAACCTCATGAGTCTGGACAACCTGGAACAAAGCATTAAGGAAAACGGTCATTTGCCGGGACTTCCTTCAGCCCAGGAGATTGAAACCAACGGTCTCCACATTGGCAATATGCAGAAACAGGTGGTAGAAAAGGTAGAAGAACTGACCCTTTATACCATTGAGCAGGGAAAGATGCTCCGGGAACTTAAAATGGAGATCGACGCACTGAAAGCAGAAAACGCATCTCTGAAGAAAGCCATTAAAAAATAAGTCAGATGAAGAAACTACTTATATACATGAGCATGTTGCTGCTATTGTTGACAGTATCAGCAACATATGGTCAGAGCAACGAGGAGGCGCCCAGAAGAACCCCTGCTGAACAGGCAGCCTTCGAAAAGAGTTTGCTGCTCAATCCGGCGAATGCCGGCCCCCTGGTTGATCCTAAAATGGAGCCGGACCAGGTTCTGCATGAAAGTCCGACGAACTGGAAAGCTGCCCCTGTTGCCGATGAAGACAATATTGAGGCGGAAGTGAACAAGCCTGAACATTCAAAGGTTGTCAGCCTGCCCGTTACGCCAGGCAAGGACCAGTCCGAAGGTGGAAAACCACTGGGTAAAACCGATAACCGCCGCGACTTAAAAGGGTCAGGAACCCAACCGGAACCTCCGGTTTCAGGAGCTGTGACCAACAGACGCAACCTTAAAGGGCCGGGGACTCAACCTGAAGGCAAAAAGCCAAATCGATAAAATAACTACGCTTGTTTTTCAGGCGGGAATGTAATTAAAAAAGAAATAAAAATGAGAAAACACATACATATCATCCTGATAGTCTTCCTTGCTTTTAGCTTCGGAAGCCTATGGGGTCAGAAAAATAGTGTATCAGATCTCTATTTAAGTGCCGGCACCGATGATTTTGCCACCATTCAGAATAAAATGAACCAGTATTTTGAAGGTAAAAGCAGGGGCCAGGGATCCGGATACAAGCAATGGAAACGATGGGAATACCTGGCGGAGCGAAGGCTCACTCCTGACGGGAAAGTTGCCAACTGGGCGGCCCGCAATTTTGAAGAGTATAAGGAGTACACCAAAGGCAATACAAATCTGGACAATGGCGAGCAAACCGATGCGGCCAATGGCTATTGGTCAAGTCTGGGGCCAACAGCTTTCACCTGGGGAAATGGCTGGAACGGTGGCGTAGGCAGGCTTAATTGTATTGCCTTCCACCCTTCAAATGCGAGCATATTTTGGGTTGGTGCACCTGCAGGCGGACTGTGGAAAACCTCCAATGGCGGCACTTCGTGGACGCCCCTTACCGATGGTATGCCCAGTATCGGTGTTTCGGGAATTGCAGTAGATTATACAAATACCAACATAATTTATATTCTTTCCGGAGATGGCGATGGTGGAGATACCCGTTCGATAGGGGTACTTAAATCTACCGATGGTGGAGATACCTGGCTTTCAACAGGACTGACCTATGCCATTACCAGTGCGATACGTGGGTATAAACTGTTGATGCACCCAACGAACCACCTGATTTTATTCATGGTTTCCAATGACGGTATTCAAAAAACCACCGATGGAGGAACATCATGGACCAAGGTAAAATCCGGCACTTTCCAGGATATTGAGTTCAAACCCGGTGACCCGACGATTGTTTATGCCGCCGGCAACAGTACAGAATTCTGGAGGTCAACAAATACAGGCGATACCTGGACAGAGATTACTTCCGGTGTCCCTGCTTCAGCCAGCAGGATCGCCATAGGAGTAACACCGGATGCTACAGGATATGTTTACCTGCTCACCGGACCCGATACAGGCTCAGGATCATATAAAGGTACCTTCCTTTCCACAAACAGCGGTGTAAGCTTTTCAACACGTTCGACCACGCCCAATATCCTGGGATATTCCAGCGTAGGGAGTGATGATAAAAGCCAGTCAACGTATGATCTGGCGATCGCTGTTTCCAGAACCGACTTCAACGATGTCATGTCAGGAGGGATCAATACATGGGTTTCTGCCGACAGGGGCGCTAACTGGACCATCACCTCCATGTGGGATAATTCCGGCGGAATCGGTTATACCCACGCAGATATACATGGGCTGGAGATCAATCCTTTGAACAATTATGTATATTGTGTCAGCGATGGAGGTGTTTTCCGTTCAACCAATTTTGGGAACACCTGGGCAGATCTTACTTCTGGCATCGCCCATACACAAATTTACAGAGTGGCCGGCTATGAACCCACTGTAAACCTGCTTACCTTCGGGGCGCAGGACAATGGATCGAATAAATGGACCGGCGGCTCATCCATGCTGCATATGCTTGGTGCCGATGGCATGGATTGCATGATAGACCATACCAACTCCAATGTCCTGTACAATGCGATCCAGGACGGAGGATTGAGAAAATCAACAAACGGCGGTACAACCTTTACCAACGTTGAACCTGATACCATCGGGGGGAGTTGGGTGACACCTTTCATTATGAGCCCCAGCAACAGCAGTATCATTTATGCAGGGTTTGATGATGTTTTTAAAAGCACCAACGGCGGCAGCTCCTGGTCGAATATGGGTGTGGACGGAAGGGGCGCCATGGCGATCGGAACCAGCAATACCAGCCGGATATATGCTTCAAACTCAACTACCATTTACAGGTCGGATGATGCGGCAGCCACGTGGACCAATGTCAGTGCTGGTTTACCCGGAGTTACAATTACCTTCATCGCAGTGGATCCTACGAACTCACTCAATGTTTTTATTACCCTGGGCGGCTATACAACAGGGCAGAAAGTATACGAGAGTACCGATGGAGGTGCTACCTGGATTAACAGGTCAGGCTCCCTCCCCAATGTTCCGACAAATTGTATTGCGTTTGAGGATACCGGTGGTACTCCGTCAGATGCACTTTATGTTGGGAATGATCTTGGTGTTTTTTACCGGGATGACAATCATACCGACTGGATCCCATTCCGGAACGGATTGCCAACTGTACCGGTGTTCGACATCGAGATCAACGAAGCAGGCGGCGTGCTTACAGCAGCAACCTTTGGAAGGGGATTATGGAGATCAAGCCTCTATAACACGTGCGAAACTGATTACCTGCTAACAATTGCCAATGATCCCAGCAATCCCAATTATACCGGATACCAGTTTTATGAAGCGAGCAATTCTGTTGAGTCATCAAGGACTATAACAGGGGGTTTGGGAACAGATGTACAATACAAGTCCGATAATTATGTGAAACTTACCACCGGATTTCATGCAGTGGCACATAGTCTTTTCCAGGCAAAACTAGGTCCTTGCAATCTTGGTGCACCTTCGGCAAGTTCCATTATTAAGGTGCGGGGAACTTACATCGGAAAAATTAATGAGTAAAATCTATACTATGAAGAAAATTCAGTTAAAATCATTCAAAAAGACATTCATGCCGGGACTTCTTATGTCGGCGGCTGTGTTTTTCGGCCAGACTCAGGCATTTTCCCAGATGACGGTGCTCAGCGGCACGACCGTTAAAATTCTCGCCGCTTCAACCCTGTATTCTGTTGAAAATGTTGTCCTGAATTCGGGGGGAACCCTGGATGTGCAGGGTACACTGGTTCTGAAGAAAGACCTCCAGAACGGGAATCCATCCCTCAATTCTGTCGGAAGTGGATTGGTCGTGTTCTCAGGAACATTACCCCAGGTACTTGGAGGGGCCAATATCATTCAGGACCTCATGGTTAATAATGTCACGGGGCTTACTGTTGGAGGCAATACTCATGTCAATGGCGTGCTGACGCTCACAAGCGGCCTCATGACCCTCGGACCCAACAACCTGAAGCTTGGACCCTCTGCTACCGTTGCAGGTGGCCCATCGGCTGCTAACATGGTCGTTGCTACCGGGGCGGGCGAACTCCGGAAAGAGTATGCCGCTGCCGGTAGTTTTACCTTCCCGGTGGGTGATGCTACCGGAGCGGCTGAATATTCGCCCGTTACCCTCGCTTTCAACAGCGGCACATTCGGTGCGGGAAATTACGCAGCTGTTACCCTGGCCGATGCACAGTTTCCCGGTACTGCCACAAGTTACCTTACACGTTACTGGAATGTCTCACAATCGGGTATCACAGGGTATTCGTGTAATTCAACCTTCCAGTATGTAAATGCGGATGTTGTTGGAACGGAAAGTGATATTTTCTGTTTCAGGGTAAACCCTCTGCCTTTTACTGCTTATAATACCGCGAACACGGGTGCAAATACAATCGATGCTCATGGGCTGTCCTCTTTTGGAACATTCACGGGCAACCTCGGCGATGCTGCCGTTCCTCCCGCCGTACGTTCTTTGCAGGATAAAACAGTTTCAGTTGGACCCGAATGTGCTGATGCCGCCCAAACCATGCTGATCGCCGGAAATGGTACATTTTATCGCGTTACCAGCACCGGGAGTGTGAAACATATCGCAGGTACGAATATCATTTATTATCCTGGTACCATTGTCGACCCGGGCGGATATATGCATGGCTACATCTCCACCATATTCTGCAGTCCTTACATTCATCCGGCAGCTTCGGCCCCGGTGGTGGAAGGAGGCTTAGAAGAACAGGGTATTGACAACCGCGACAACTCCTTTTTCAGGATCTATCCGAATCCAACCTCTGGTAACTTTACCCTTGAACTGAAGGGCGATGTTACCTCTGCATTGGTGCATGTTGAGATCTTTGGGATACTTGGTGACCGGATCCTGTCAAAGGATTTGCAGATCGACCAGAAGCAGGTGTTCTCACTCAGTGAAAAACCAAGCGGCGTGTATGTTGTTCACGTCACTTCAGGCCTGGCATCTGAAACAAAGAAGATCATTAAAAGGTAACCCGCAAAAATAGAAGTAGTTGTTACAAGCCCTGTATTCATTGAGAATACGGGGTTTTTTAATTAGTCTCCAAACCCTGGACATAAACGAATGGCAAGAAAAGATGGCCAATTTCCGGTCAAACTCAGGGTTACATTTGCACGGAAACAGAAATACTGCACCATAAGGCACGGACAAATTTAGGGAAATATGGTGGATTCCAATTTCCTTCCAAAGGAGAGGGTGTCGGTGAGAAGTAAAATCTTCTCCAGCCGATTAGGACTGTGTTTCGTCGGTGAGTGCCTGGAAAACTGGCTTATACATTGCCAATCGCTAAATAATATGTTAAAAGCGGATCAACAACTTTGTACTTCAGGTCGTCTGAAGATGTAATCTCTTCCAATGGTACAGATATCCCAAATAATTGCCCATCCTTCATCACTAATTCGTTGAATTTATGGTGAAGTTGCTCTGAAATAAGGCCGGGTTGGTCAATATAATTATGTATTTTCCCGTCCGTCAAATTGTTGTTTTGCCATACAGGAATGACCCCAATCCAATAAATATCGTTTGGAACACTTGTATAAGAGGCAATTGTGGCGCAACAACAAGGATGGAATTTTTCTGGTTCGAATTTTCTCCAGGGTGCGGTACAAATGGTCAGGATTGTTTGTATTCCTTGCACTTCTTTAATTTTATATTGATGAAATAAATATCCGGGGAATAAAGCATCAGCATGATTTAAATTTATCAGTTGCAATGATCTCCATATATTTGTGATGGGTTCCATGTCGAAAATATGATCCCATTTGATTCTGCCAAAACCTCTCTCCTCCATTATAGGATCTGCCGATAATAATATCCGCACACAGTTTCTAAAGACATCGCGTACGTAAATAAAAGCATCATTCATTGAAGACTCGTTTTTGCTTTCCATTGATGATTCTCCTTTTACTTAAATTATAAAAATTGCCAGTTCAACGACACAGGCGCCAACCTGCTCCATGAAAACCTTTCTTGATATTGATGATCAAATGACCTGATATTTAATGTGGAAAATGAAAAACACTGGAGATAATCAGTCACTAACGAAACTGAATTTTTGTTTGGCCATGGCTTGATGTCTTCATAATAAAATCCCCAATCATAACCAATAAGTTTGATCATGTCTTGCAGGATTAGCGGAAGCGTTGTTCCGGAATTATTCATGTTCGATTCCACAAGCCGGACGATTTTGCGCCACGAGGTCCAAAAAATTGCAGGATACACTCCAGTCTTTGATGATAGTTCATGACATGATTCTTCAATAGCATCTTCGGGATATTCAACATTTTGAGTAATATAGACAACACCCAGAGAAATATATTCGTTTTGAAATGCATAGTTTTCAAGTTGATACCAATATTTTGCCAGTTGATCGGTTATCCCCAGCACATCAGCCGACGGGCCCGAACTTTTCCCAATATTCAACTTAACCTCAATGGCAATAATATATTTCTTCGTTTTTGTTGAAATTTTCAATATAACTTCTGGCTCTGCGCGGGCAATATTTACCAATTTTGATTCATTAGACTCATTGGCAGAAGGATCAATATTTAATTCCGACGAAAATGATTTGAATGAAGGCCAAAATTCATAATCAATCGCAGTAATTTGTTCGACCGGGGGAAGCCGATGTTCCAAAGTTATTTTTTGTTGTGAATTAACTTTTTGATATGCAGAAGACAAGAATGGATGTAAAACCAGCCTCCAGCCATCAAGTCCGGCATACTGACAACTCCCAAAAACAACGGAAGTAAGCAGGTCTTCAATTTCCCATGGTGATTTTGTCAGCCATCGGGAGATTTTGGAGTGTAGTAACGCTTGGAGCATACGGGAACTTGAAAATCAAATCAGATCTGTTTCTTCAAAATCAAATAGAATTTCTCCATCGTAACCAACGAAAGTTTGGTCTTCCTGTGTAGCAAATACATTTGTGAGGGCAGTAAAATCATCTGCAACTTCACGTTCAAGCCCGTCATTCATGATATACTCATAGTCCATTAAAATAATTTCACGAACAAACTCCGGGTCCTTTTTAAATAACCGGGATGCGTCAGACATGATAAACTGTTTGTTTTTTCCCTTTGCAAATGCAAGGGGCATGATGGTCATGTCTTCAAGGCCAAACCTGCTTTCCACTTTGCATGTGTAAATTTTGCCATGTTTGAGCATGAAGAATGGCTCACGGAGATTTGAAAACCGTTCAAATTCCGAATGATCCCCTTCATAGAAGGAAAATGGGCCTTTTTTTTGCGACCTGGAACCATCGGACCATTCATGGCCACAATCATCACAAACATACATAACTCCATCGAAGTATGCATTTCCCATTTCACAATTTGGGCATATAACCGTGTCTTTCATGAAATCCAGATTTAGTGATTGAATGAAGCAAAGGAACGAAAATAATCGGTTTTCTGATTATTCGATTGAATCTTTTTCATTGCTGCGGTTATAGCAAAATTACTGATAGAAGAAGTCAAAATGTGTCGCTGAGAAAACCAAAATTTAAAATCTTCAACGACATCTATTGTCGTCTACTCATTCTATTTTTGGACCCACAATTAACGATCCATGAACAGAACCAACAGCCGACGGAAACCAATTTTTGAGAGTATTCTGTTAATCGCAGATAAATCTAAGGAATGTAAGCTTTCCAATCAGTTTTTTGCAAAGATAGCATCTCATCTGAAGAAAGTTTCGGACTACTTTCATGTTACACCCATTCAAGCTTTCCTTTTAGCAAATGTTTTAGATTACAACTATAAAAAGGGTGTGGCAGGTCTTGATGATCTGGCTGGAATTTTTGACTGTACGCTGGTACAAATGATGAAATTCAAACCTGATATTGATGAATTGGTGAAAAAGGGGCTTTTGATGAAAGATAAAAAGGATGTTGCCGGGAAGGTTGTCAAAGGTCCTACAATCGTTACCTTCTATACTCCCGATACTATTTTTGATGCTGTTCTTAACAATGAGCCGATACAGGATCCTGCTTCGGTAAAGTGTCAGGATGTGTTTGAACTTCTGGAAAGACTTTACATGCTCAGTTGTGACAGGGAAAGCGGAAGGATTTCTACAAAGGAACTTCTGTCTGTTTCCAGGGATTTGATATCAAACTATCAGGATTTTCCCTTGGTAAAACAAGTTATGGAAATGAATCTTTCTGACGGCGACATCTATTTGCTTTGTAACTTATTGTGGAAGCACATTACAGGAGTGTCATTTGTTGATGTTGAGAGCGCTGTTAACGGGATTTTTGATGTAATGCGACAGAGGTTTGAGCAAAAACAGGAGTTGTTGCTTAATCAACATCCGCTAATCCGAAATAATTTGATCGAACTTGAAAAAAGCAAAATATTCAGCAATACCTGGATAAAGGTACAAGATAAAGCAATGGCTCTTTTGATTTCTGACGGGTCAAAAATAGCGTTATCAAAAGGGAAAAATGAAAACATCATCAGTCCGATGGAAATAACGCGAAAGGAACTGATCTTTAACCAACAGGAATCCAGTCAAATCAATCAATTGATCCATTCTCTACAGGAGGTGAAATTTTTGGAAATCCAGCAACGAATGAAGGAGAAGGGGCTTCCAACTGGATTTACTGTTCTGCTTTGGGGATTGCCCGGCACCGGTAAGACGGAATCGGTTTACCAGCTTGCCCGTGAAACCGGTCGCGAAATAATGTGTGTAGACCTGAGTCAATCGAAATCAATGTGGTTCGGCGAAAGTGAAAAAATCGTGAAGAAAATATTCTCTGATTATACGTTGTATGTCAAGAAATGTAAAATAATACCGATTCTTTTGTTTAACGAGGCAGATGGTATCTTTTCCAAGCGCACAGATTTGGTGAATTCAAATGTTGGCCAAACCGAAAACACAATTCAGAACATTATTCTTCAGGAACTTGAAACATTTTCAGGAATATTGATTGCTACTACAAATTTGGCATCTAACTTTGATAAAGCGTTTGAACGAAGGTTTTTGTATAAAATCGGATTGTCGAAACCGGATCTTGCAAGCAGGTCACAGATTTGGAAAGTCAAACTTCCTGGCATTTCCGGGCCGGATTGTACTGTACTTGGCGAAAAATTTGACTTCTCGGGAGGACAGATTGACAATATCGTTCGTAAATATGAGATTGTTTCTGTGTTGGAAGGGCGGACTCCTAACCTCCCCGAATTGATCACCTTTTGCAATGAAGAACTGTTAGATAAATCAACCTATACAAAAATCGGCTACAGCACCTCCAAGTCATAGAATATGTCAAAACAAGAGACACAATTACGTCAAAGTAAGATTATCAGTAAACTTCAGTCCGCAAAAGAGCTGACTTTTGAGGAGATATCTGATTATCTTCAAAACCAGTCAGAGCTGCATGGCTACGATCTGCAGATTTCGCAGCGAACTTTCCAGCGGGATATCATTGCGATTCGGTCACTGTATAACATTCAAATCCAATTTGACCGATCCAGAAAGGTCTATTTCATTGAGGAAGATGAAAATTCCGATTTAAACAGCCGCCTGATGGAAGCGTTTGATCTTATTTCAACATGGAAGATGTCGGAAGGCCTGACAAAGTTTATCTACTTTGAAAAACGGAAAGCTCAGGGGACCAACCATTTCTATGGATTGCTTCATGCGGTCAGGAACCGGTTTGTCATTGATTTGATCCATCAAAAATTTGAATATGATGAACCGACAAAACGGTTGGTCGAACCATACGGACTAAAGGAATCAAAAGGGAGATGGTATTTGCTGGCAAAGGAGGTTGGCAAGGATAGGGTAAAAACCTTCGGCCTTGATCGGATCGTTGATTTTGATATTACAAGGAAACGTTTTTCACCGCCAGAGAATTATAATGCGAATGATGATTTCAAATACTGTTTCGGCATCATCAATCTTTCCGACGTTAAACCCCAGGAAATCATTCTCTCCGTTGATCCTGATCAGGGCAAATACCTGAAGAGCTATCCCCTTCATGAAACACAGTCAATCCTGGCAGACAATAAAGATGAATTAAGGATCAGGCTGTTTTTGATAATTACCCATGACTTCGTAATGGAGTTACTCTCTTATGCGGACAACGTCAAGGTAATATCTCCTAAAAGCTTGATCAAAGAGGTTCAGAATCTTCATGAGAGGGGGTGGAAGCAGTATCAGAACAAATGAATTGCTTTCAACCGGGCCCTGAATTCTGCGGAGTGTTCGCTCAGAAGCTTTCCTAGAGGCCAGCCAGTGAACATCATGGCCTGATCAAATGGAGGACGTCCTCCTTTCATAATACGACCGCTCTGTTGCTCATTGAAAATATATTAATACATTTGATTTTTGCATATCTAAAAACCAGCATTATGCATCCGGAAATGGAGAAGCTTATTTCAATTGCGCTCAAGGACGGTATTATTACAGATAAAGAAAGAGAAATTTTGTTTCGAAAAGCAGAAAAACTTGGTATTGACCTTGATGAATTTGAAATGGAGCTTGAGGGTCGCTTCGCTACTGAAGGAACAAATTCGAAAACACCGTCGAAAACCTTTGATAAGATTAGGAAGTCGACATATTTGGGCGATTTAATTGAAAAACTTCAATTGGTTGATGAAGAAATAGCAAACCCCAAAACTAACATTTCAACCAGGATCGAAAGTACAATCAACAAGGCTATTGATACACTTGTTGACAATAACCCCGTTCAGTATGGTGTTGACGCAGTTAAAAGTGTTTTCGGAGGAACAACCTCAAAAGAGAAAAAGGTTATTGAAAAGGAAAATAATGAAATCCACCGGATTAATTTATTGATATCAAAAAAGGTGACAATAGTCTCTTCCTATCAGTTGTCAAGCGAACTTTCAGATTTAATTGAGCTTGTCACATTATGCATTGCAAGTGCTCAGGGAATTGAAAATAAATATAGCGAAAATTGGGTGTATCAAAGCGAAATCGATTTAATGTATGCCTGGAAAAACAAAGCAGAACAGGTTATTCTTAATATGAAGCTTAATTTCATGAGTGAGGAACTTCAACGGAAAATAGATGAATTGGAATTAAAATTAAACCCTCCGAAGAAAAAAAAATCGTTTTGGGATAAGTTTTCATTATAGAAAAACATTCCATCTCCTATAAAACAATTTCTTCCTCTGTTATTACGACACCCCCTTTTTCCTGTTCTCACCCCCATCCATCAGTTGGAGGCTGGTTAATGATGAAATCAATGCCATCTCCATTTTGAGGTTGTCGAGATTGATCAATTCAACATATTCGCTTTTCAAAACGATATTTGCCGCTTTTTTCACTTTCTTACCTGTTATTTTCCGGCCTGCATACTTCTTAAGTTGAATCGTGATCTCCCTGAATGTAGGCAGGTTGTCTGAATTCTCCTGCATGATCTTTACCAGGGGTTTTTCGTGGTCCAGCGCTACATTGTTCAGGCCAAAAATCGAGAAAGGTGCCAGGTTTTCATTATCCGATTTTTTGGTATAAGCGATTTTTGACGCCCCCCCTGTGTGTATCCTCACTGCTCCATTGGTGATTTCCAGTTTGTGAACTACCTTAAGCTTAACCATGCCATCTTCGGTGTGAATGGTAACAGAGTCCAACATGGCATTCAACCAGGAATCCATAAATTCCTTTTCACCTTTCAGATAAAAGAGCCTTTTGATGAATCCGATAGGGTAAAAAATGGGATCATAGAACCTGTCCTGGGTAAAGAGGCGGAATCGGAAGTTGGCATAGATGTCACCTCTTTCATGTACAAATTTAACCGTTGAATCTTCGCTGACATTTTTAACAAACGTCAGGATGTGTTGTTCAACTTCAGCTTGGTCGTTTACATCCCATGCGTCCTTACTGGTCTCTATATCGTCATTGGTTTCGTTTTCAATGTTGGTCTGAATATAATCATAGAGGAATTCCTGGTATTGATTTAAGGCGCTTTTCCATTTTTGAATGGAGCTTTTTGGCTTATTTAACTGCACTTCAATTTTGTCGGAAGACATGTGATCCAACAGGTTCCGGATGATCGATGCAACAGCCGGTGCATGACCGTTTTTCACCCTTGGTTCAAGTTCGGTGAACAGGTTGCTTTCCTGCGATGTTTCTTCATTGATAAGTACGATTGTCTTATCTACGGCAGCCACATAGCTGCAATATGACCTTGCTGAAAGTTCAGGGTATTTCCCAATTGATTCAAGCCACCCAAGGAATTCTTCCCGCAATAGAAAAGTATTTTTCATTTTTGGAGTTATTAATTAGTTCATAAATAGTTGATTGTACTGATTTTTCGCCAAAGTCGATATGGTTTTACCGGAGATTTTCGGACAAACCATCAGGTCAATTTGAGTTTCTAAATTCAGCTCTTCATGGTTGATTTTTAAATCTTTAATCCGGGTTGGCTTTTTAATAAATTGCAGATAGGTTAAATCCATGCAGTCATTGAAGTTAACAACGCCATTGTGTTTTTCACTCGAAATGTAATATACAAACCGATTCTTTGGGACAAGGCCATCTGTAGGGTAATGAGAGCATGTAATTCCGATGCAAGTTACTTTGTTCAGTGTAAACTTCACCCATCGGTCGGGAAGGAAAATAATTTTTTTCATGATACAGGTTTTAGATATTTCTATATATCCATTTAAAAAATGGAATATAGATAGTTTTACCAAAAGTTTTGAACTATTTTTAAAGTTGAATATTTTTTTGAGCACATTGAACAATATTTGACATTCGAAGTGCGTCATCCATGGGTCTGAAATTGGAAAAAATATTATTCAAATTGGTTTTGAACCTCCTCTTTCAATCTGAACTTATTGGAGTCACTAAAAGTCAAAGGAATGATATCAGATGTTCCGTTATTGTTTTTCAGGATATGCAGGAACAACCTGTTGCCGGAGGATAATCCCTTTTCATCTGCATCAATCCGGTTTGATCCCGACAGATGAACGCCGATGATATTGTTGAACGGGGTGTTCAGCCCTGTCAGATGATCCAAATCGCAAAGGGATGGCGGGTCTTGCTTTTTAATGGGATTTGCTGATTCTATTTTCGTAAGCAATAATATAGGTATACTGTATTTCAGTGTTAGCATTCTCAGGTTGGAGGTAATATCTCCTTCTTCCTTGGATCGTGGACAGGTCCTGATCTCTTTCGAAAGGAAGATGTTGTTGAGATCATCGATGAGTACGATGACTTCGGCCGGGTATTCTGAACGGAAACGGGCGATGGAGTGCTCAATGTCTTCCAGGAAATGGGCTTCATCTTCAAGGAAGATGTTGCAAGCCCGACGGTTCAGTTCGTTCAGGACATCTTCATCGCTTTCTCCTTTTTCATTTTCTGGGAGAAGAACTGATTTGAGTTCCTGGGCAACAGCAGGTGCACCTTTTATAGTGCTGATCAATAAAACATGATACCGGCTGCTCAATCCAACCGCGAGGTTCAACAGGAGGATGCTGCTGCAGTTTCCGATTTTGGCCGCAATGAGGACAAGATCAGAATCCAAAATACCGCCCAGGCTGGAATCAAGCGATGGATAGCCTGTTTTATAACCCGGGATCAAATAGGATACAGAAGCGGGTTCGCTGAGTATTCTGTTCAGGGATTTAATCATAATGAACGAATTGGGATACTTTGTTGAAGGGGTTTCTGGGAGAATTACTATTCAGGCAAAAAGCACTTCCAACAACCTCACCATACTCAACGTATCCATCTTGCAATATTCCAGCAGGTTTTCCCGCTTTCCCTGCACAGATTCAGGATCCTCATCCTGGTATAGACTTTCATAGGTCATACTGGCTGTTCCGCCCTCCTGGATTTCCAGGCTGTAATAGGAGAGGTCTGGAATAAGTGCCGGGAGAACTGCCTTCAGGGAGTATGACCCATTCATCTCAGGGGTGGAGAGATGTTTTTTACGGAAAGGAACCATCAGGTCTGCCACACGGGCGAACAGGTCATCGATGGCAGCTCCATATTCGGGAAAATCCCGGGAAATCTCCCGGAGCCTTGTGTTTTCAAATGCCTGGTTCCAGACGATGATACTGCCGGATTCTCCTAACCGGGTTAAAAGGGATTGAATGAATTCCGGTCTTGGATCGGCTGGGGGAGTTCCAAGGAATTCGTAATGTTCGACGGGACCATCTTTGGTTTGCCGGACATGCAACGAATATTGAAATGGTATTTGCTGATAGGGCCTGCTTTCATCGTACATGGGGACGGCAGACCGGATCGTCTCGAAGTCCATGAAGTAAAGAGGATATTCCAGTTCGTCCAGAAATTCATCCAGGGCATCCTGGTTGCGGGTGGCTGGCTGTGGGGCAACTTCAGTTTCACTTGCTGGGCAGGATTGCTCGCAGAATTCCATAAAATCACAGGCAAACGGATTCCCGCATTGGGGTCCCATGGGTATTTCGGGCATTAAACCAGCATTCAGCATGTCCACCAGTGAGTATAGTCTTTCTGGTATGGCGGCTTGCATCGGCAGGATCCGGTCGGTCATGGACTCGATGGTGAACAATTGCTGTATATCGAGTTCTCCACGCCTTACATACTGGTTGTTCACATGTACCAGGGATACGCGCTTGAGAGGCAAACCCGACCGGGTGATCACATAGTACTGAAAGGCCACATCTTTCACCTGGTAATCTTTAACCTGCGTTGATGCCTTCACCTCATAGGCTGCCCAGCCATCGGCCTCTTTCACCAGGATATCCATATAACATAGTGTCTCCCCGTCGCTGAAGGCCGCTTCATAGATCACTGTCTGACCGTTGCTGATCAATTCGGCAGTATAGGCGATTGCCCCGGCAATCTGCGCATGATCTCCGCGACTGGCATCGATGCCCCCGGGAAAGAGTTGCTGGGCCAGGAATCCGACACTATGGCCTGTGTCGAAAATCTGCTGCTGCGCGTCGCTGGTTTCATCCCGTTCGTCGGGTTGGTTAAAGTGCAACCAGAGTGATTTGGGGCATTGTGTGCCGCGGATAAAGGAGGATTTGGAGATGAGGCTCATGTTTCTGATGTTTATGAAAGCAAAAGTAAATCATGACTGCGACAAACTATGACGTTGTGGGAGGGTGTCAATTATTTATCTCGTACTTTTCCTTATTCTATGGAAACAAATCTCTGGAACAGTATTCAATTATAATTGCTCATGCATAACATATACTTTCCCCTTTGCTCTCGAAGCGCCGATAAATAACTGAAATATGTTCTTATAGTCAGTAAGGGAGGAACAAACAATGAATACAACATCCCATTCAAGTCCTTTTGCCCTCAGGGCGGTGGTATAACGCACTTTTTCAGAGGGGGCGTTGAGGTTGTCGATGGTGAGCGCTTCCAGGGTTGACTCGCTGGATATGATTTCTTTGAGTGGGTGATCTTCGCGGAGCAGATCTGCCGTAAAGAGTGCGATCATGTTTGCCGGTTTAAACCCGGCCAGTTGTATTTCCTGGTAAATACACTGGCTAAGGATGCCTGGAACTTGTTCCGGCTTTTTCCAGGAGATGAAGCGGACATCATTCCCATAAGCTTTCTCAGGATTGGCTACTCCGCGTCCTGCATCATCAATGAGTTCAAGGATGCCATGACCAGTGTTTAACCGGAGGTTGCTGAACAGCATATAATAAGCCGAAGCCTCCTTGAGGGCATCGCGGGTGCGGATATAGGCTTCGAGTCCGGTGAACTTGGGAAATGCCTGGCTGTCATCGAAGAAAATGTAGTAGTTACCTTTCTGTAATGGGTTGTTATCTTTCAGAAGCGATTTGATGACCTGGTCAAGACCTTTGTCAAACAGGTCTTGCGCCTCATCTGCCACAATAAAATCATACCAGGGGAGCCTCTTTGCCTTGTGCAACCTTCCGAGACAATCATTCACGATCTGCCTGATCTCTCCCCGGCTTACATGGTCATAGGTTGGATGAAGCAAGTTATCCCCGGTGAGGAGCGCCAACTCTTCCACAAACCGGAAATAGGAGATCACATGTATGCTGCCTGGCGCATCTTCAGGCAAAGCTTTGTTTAATTTGTCCTGCATACCGGCTGCAAGGAACTCATTCCAGCACAGGTAGAGGCCTTTTTTCTCTTTTGAACTGCACAGTTGTACCACCAGGTTTTGTGCGTAGGTTGATTTGCCACTTCCTGGCGGGCCTTGAACCATAATGCGCCTGTTCTCACTGAGACCATGAAGGATGTGTAGCCCCTGTTCAAGTCGTCGCTCCGATTCACCCAGGTTGAGCTTCGACCTGGAGAGATGCAGGTGTGGTTCAAATTCAGGTTCCAGCACTTCGGCGATTTTCTTAAGCCCGGCTGCATCCAGGGTTTCCCATGTAACTGGTAACGCCATGTTGCGTTTGTCCTGTTTGTCATAGAAATCATGGATTTGTGCCTGCAACGATTCAAGGATCATCGGTATCAGTTTCATCTCAAGTCCCCTGTGCCATAGATCCTGGAAATCCACCCGCTCGAAATCGAATACACACTCGGGGAAACAGGCCATCGACCCGACAAAGATTGTATGATGTCCGTGATCCTGAAGAAAACGCATAATGGCATGGGCATTCTCGTCAGCTTGTCTGAACGGGTCTTTCACTGGTTCCCGGTGATCCTCGGCTGAAAGTCTGTAAAATCCGTGGGTTCCTTTATCCAGGAGACCATGACCGATGATTCCACCCTTGACTTCCACCACCATAATACCCATTCTGGTCAGGATTACAAAGTCACACTCCCCTGACATCTGCACCCGATGGTACCGCGATGATATCCGAAGGCTGTGAAGGATATAAATCTCTTCCTTTTCCATTCCTCCGGACAGGGAAAACTGCCGATCGGCTTCGCGTTCGCCGTCGTTGGTGATCTCCCAGGGGTTGTATTGGCGGTGAATCATGGAACGAAGGTAATAAATGTTTCAGCATACACAACTGATACAAATCATTGACTTCCGCCTATCCACGGTTGTAACTTTGCACTTGAGAAAAGGTACAAACCTCAGTTGAGCAAACCTTAAAACAATCGATATGACCAACCCATTTGAAGAATTAACATCACACGTAGACAAACGAATGGATAAAATTGAATCAATGTTGAATTTAATGTTTTACCACCAACCAGACACTGTTTTACCGGTATCGGACAAAATCTGGCATATTGACGAGGTTGCTGAATTTTTAAATAAAACCCGGGGGCTATATACCAATCCGTACACAAGAGGGAGATCCCATGTTCAAAACGTGGCAAGCTGTATTTTTCCGAGAAAGAGATAAGGGCCTGGCATGCGGCCGGTCAAAGGCAAACGGTTCAGGAGATTCAGTCGGAGGCGTTGAGAAGTCTTTGTAAGGTGAATTCAAATTAATTGTTTTAAAATGAATAGCGATGGTGTTTCAATTGTTCGCTGTTCTTCATGCACGGGTTAATCAATTTTCTATAATTTTAGTGGCATATACTAAGTGGTTTCAAATTGTTATCTGATTTTTCTGAGAATGTTTAACTTTACCTATTAAAAGCACAACAATGAAAACTGTAACATTGCCTATGATTTCGTTAATTACTTGGTTTTAAGGATATATGCAGGCCAATATAGAGAACAGAACCTTTTTCGGTGACAATATTTATCAGGACAATGATTTCTTTGAACGGATTTTTGTGACCATAATGCTATCATATTGTGGATAAACCATTCACTTTGACCAGTGTCTGCCGATCCAAATTGACCACCCCT
>JBMOIP010000056.1:0-29532 GCA_049317265.1 Bacteroidales bacterium | reverse complement strand
GAGCGCAAATTGTGCCCTTGACCAATCAACAAGAGAAAAATCAATGTGTTCCATAAAAGGGTTTTAAGTAATTCGTTTACTTTTGCAATGCATCGAACAAAAGTAATAATTTATCTGAACTTATGTTCATAAGTGTTGTAATTTAGCCACAATATGCCACGACCTAAAAGAAAGCGCAACGTAACGCATCCGCCCCAGATGGAGGGATTCAAACCTTTTGGAATCCCAATCTCTGACCTGGAACCTGTTATTCTTTTTTTTGAAGAATATGAGGCAATCCGCTTGCTGGATTATATGGGCATGACCCAGTTACAGGCAGCCCAGGAAATGGCGGTTTCGCGTCCAACCCTGACAAGGATTTATGAAAAAGCCCGCCGGACCATTGCCGAGGCTTTTGTTGATGGCAAAGCCATATTTATCGGGGGTGGGGATTATCACACAGACGAGTTCTGGTATCGTTGTGAAGCATGTCACAAACTTCTGATCAGCTCAAAACAGATGCAATCCTGTTCCTTTTGCAACTCAGATAATATCCGAAAATTATCCAATTTACCTGATATCGTTGAGCATCAAAAGCATGAAGAGGAACCCGGGTTTTGTATCTGCCTGAATTGCAATACCAAGATCCCTCATCAACCTGGTGTCCCATGCCGGGAAAATTCATGTCCGCAATGCGGAAAGAAAATGATCCGCGAAAACAGCTACCACCATCAGCTCTATCTTAAGCAGTGTGGATTATCAGGTGAAGGTCAGTGAGCGTGCGAGTCACATCCTGCATGTTGCTCACAGGTTTGACCACCATCCGTGACTTTACCATTCAGATAATTGACAACAACGTCTTCCGCCAGTCCTGAACAACCTCGAATAACCTCAATTCCTTCGGTATACAAGTGATGTATTGCACCGCCGCCAATATTTCCGGCAAGCATCAGTGTAACTCCTTCACTGGACAGAACTGCTCCGATCCCCGACTTACAGCCACAACCTTCATCAGCTTTGATAACGGTACGATCCACTATCTGGTTATCGGGGTTTACGGTAAATACAGCAAAATTTTCGGAATGACCAAAATGTTCATTTACATATCCGTTGTGAAATGGAATCGCGATTTTCATTTTATAGAGTTTTAAATTATTGAATCAAAGTGCAAAATTACAAAAAAAAATCATGTTATGAACTATTGTTCATTATGTTTTTGCTGCGTTATTTCAGAGAAAACCTGTTAAAATGAGGATATTGAAATAAAATACAATCCGATTTAGTAAGTTTGGACAATGAAAGACCCTCTACATCATTATAAAAATCCTTAGGCCTTCACCTCCTGATACTTTCAGATTCCGCTTCACCACGGACACTTTTGCTATTGGCTAATGGTTGGTAACTACCGACCTCCATAAAGGACTTGAACCTTCAAGGTTATAAGCGGGCACGGTACACATTGAAAAAGCCCATATTTACCAGGCTTTACGTTACTTATACAGTTTGGGTTATGTATTGGTTTTATGCCGGTTACTTTCCTTTGAGAATATCACGAATCCGGATACAAATTCCGATGTAATAATGATCAATACTTGTAGCCTGCGTATATGGATGATAAGCCATCCATGCCTGAGATACGCTTTTGTTTGAAGGTTCCATTGGTAATCTTTCGATACGCATCACAATGTAAAATCCAGGGATTTCCAGGAATGCAGCATTCCTGATGAGGTTTGAACTGATTCATCACCGCCATATACAACATGGGAGTTTTCGGGTTGATTACCCGAATAACCATTCCATTTTTCAATATTCAGAAAAAAATCGCGATTCCAGGTTTTGGCCGATTTGATTTCAACAGGTGTAAGACCATTTGCGTGCTCAATGATAAGATCTATCTCCATCCCGCGATGGTCTCTCCAGAAATAGAGATTGGATGCTTTCCCCTGGTTATAACGTCGTTTTAAAAGCTCTGACAGGATCAAATTCTCAAAGAGCGATCCCTTTAAATAATGGTTGGTTAATTGGCTTACCTTTTCTATTCGAAGCAGTGAACAGCATAACCCGGTATCATAAAAATAGAGTTTCGGTTTTTTGACCAGCCGTTTACTGAAATTACTATGGTGTGGTTGAAGCAGGAACAAGATATAACTGGCTTCCAGAACTGATATCCATGCTTTGACTGTATTATACGTGACACCACAATCATTTGCCAGGGAAGTATAGTCCAGGAGTTGGCCCACTCTGCCGGCACAAAGACCCAGGAAACGGACGAAAAGATTAAGATCATGGATATTCTGCAATGACCTCACATCGCGTTCCAGGTAGGTCTGGATGTAGTTTGGATAGAAATCGGGAGGATCTATCTTTTTATCATACAACCTTGGGAAAAAACCATTAAAGATATTTGCTTCATAGGAAGGTAAGAATTGATCAGCCTTGAGAAGTTCTGAGTAAGAGAAGGGGAGAAGGCGAAAAATAGCCGTCCTGCCGGCCAGTGACTGGGAAATCCGGTCATGAAGTAAAAAGCTTTGCGAGCCTGACAGGATGAATTGCCCTGATTTTTCGCTCTGATCGACAATTCCCTGTATGTAAGAGAAAAGCTCCGGCACCAGTTGTGCTTCATCAATTATGCCACCATTCGAATACTGCTGCAAAAAGTTTTTGGGATCCTGTAAAGCAAACATCCGGGTATCCGGATTTTCAAGCGAAGCATAGAACAAGTCTCCGAACAGGTATCTTAATAGTGTGGTTTTTCCGGATTGCCGGGGACCGGTAACCGTTATGACAGGAAACTTTTCTGCCAGATCAAGAATCTTTTGGCCTATTTCTCTCTTAATCATGCTGTCGGTTTTATAATCTTGTACAAAATTGCAAAATAAATTCTAAATTGTACAATGCCAGCGAAAGATTTTTTAACGATCAGATATGCAACACTTTCCAAGGAGTTTATGGGTTGAAATCATATTCTGGATGTATTGAAGGCTGAAAACAGGCTAAAAATCACCTAATATATTGATTATCATTTATTTTAGGTGATTCGATGTAGAAAGTAACTCGTATTTAGGATCAGGTAGTTATGGGTATGAGGTACAAATGGGGTACAAAAAGATCATTAATTTCATTATATTATGCATCCAATAGATTGTCTTTGTCGAATGATTGTAAGAAAGGCAGTTCATTATACTCTTCTCCTCATCAGGATAGGATTCCTAAAACTATCCCCGGCTGTTAATCAGAAAACAAATGTTACTTTTGCAACTTGAAAAATGCTTTATATGAATAGATTTGGTTTTATTTGCCTTTTTATTTGTTATTTGCTCTTTTCAACGAGCATTAATTCACAACCCATCACCATTGCGGCTGCAGCTGACCTGCGTTATGCCATGGATGATATTGTCAAAGAATTCAACAAAACAGAGCCTGCGATCAAGGTCAACGTGATCTACGGGTCCTCTGGCAATCTTTATCAGCAGCTTGTTAACCAGGCCTCCTTCCAGGCTTTCTTCTCCGCCGATATTTCATATGCCAGCAAACTGGACTCCCTTGGTTTGACAACCGGCAGGCCAAAGCTGTATGCAATAGGGCATCTTGTGCTTTGGAGTTCAACCTTGGATGTTACAAAGGGAATACCATACCTGATATCGGACGCCGTAAAGAAAATAGCCATTGCCAACCCTGCTACTGCACCATACGGCAAGCGGGCTGTGGAATGTCTGAAGTATTATCGTGTTTATAATCAGGTTCAGGATAAAATCGTGAAAGGTGAAAACGTCTCCCAGGCTGCGCAATTTGCATTAACTGGCAATGCCGAAGTTGGCTTGATCGCCCTGTCTCTTGCTTTATCGCCAGAGATGATGGCGAAAGGAAAATATTATTTGCTCGATGAGACCAGTTATTCACGGTTGGAACAGGCATTCGTCATCATGAAGATGTCTGCACAGGATAATACCTTAAAGAAATTTATTTCATATCTGGATTCTGAGCAGGCAAGGAAGATCTTTGTTAAATACGGTTTTAAACTCCCTGGGGAAAATTGATTAATTGATGGATGCCGAATTTCTGCAAACCTTTTTACTATCGCTTGAATTAGCTACACTTACAACTCTGGTGCTGATCATCATCGGAGTTCCGATTGCCTACTACCTGACGTATTCACCTTCACGCTTCAGGATTGTTTATCAGGCCCTTGTCAGTATGCCGCTTGTACTGCCACCTTCTGTTCTGGGATTTTATCTTTTAATCGCCTTCAGTCCGAACTACTGGGCAGGGCATTTCTTAGCTACACATTTCAATGTTCATCTTGCATTCACATTCTGGGGCATTCTGATTGGCTCTATCATTTTCAATCTGCCATTCATGGTAAATTCAATCCAAAGCGGACTAGGCAATTTACCTTTATCACTGAAGGATGCTTCTTATACTCTTGGAAAATCAAGATCAACCACCATTTTCAAGGTACTCTTGCCGAATATAAAACCTGCAATTATCACAGGAATCTGCATGACATTCGTGCATACGATCGGAGAATTTGGTGTGATCCTCATGATTGGCGGCAATATTCCGGGAAAGACCAGAGTGGCCTCTTTGGCTGTCTATGATGAGGTTCAGGCACTGCATTTCGCCAAAGCCAATCAATATGCAGTTTTTCTGTTCCTCTTCAGTTTCATTGTCCTGATATTCGTCTATAGTGTAAACCGCGAATTCTTACGATGGAAGAAATATTAATAGATCTGCATCTTAAAAAGACAATCCACACTTCCAATGGCAAAGAAGTACTGGAATTGAAATTTACTGTACCGAAGTTTGGATTTGTCAGTATTTATGGTAAATCCGGTGTAGGTAAGACGACTCTTTTGAGAATGATCGCAGGATTGAAACAACCTGACAGCGGATACATCAGGGTGAACGGAGAATCATGGTTTGACAGTGAACGCAAGATCAACCTGAAACCTCAGAAAAGAAATATTGGATACGTATTTCAGGACTACGCTCTGTTTCCCAACATGACAGTTAAAGAACATCTTTTGTATGCTCAGTTCAACCGGGAAAAGGAATACATTTCTGAACTGCTTGATTCATTCCACCTCAAGGGGTTGTGTGAACGCAAGCCGGCAAAGCTTTCCGGCGGGCAACAGCAGCGGTTGGCGACGGCCCGGGCGCTGGTACGCAAGCCCCAAATCTTGTTGCTGGATGAACCTTTATCCGCGCTTGACAGTGAGACACGCGAAAGTCTTCAATTCGAAATCCTTCAGGCTCACCAGAAGTATCAGGCAACTACATTGCTTGTGAGTCATGATCTGAACGAAATATGCAAGCTGTCTGATTATGTTTATGTCATCGAAAACTTAAGGATTAACAGACAGGGCAATCCGTCTGTGGTGTTTCCGGTAAATAATTCACTTCCGATATTTCCAAACCGGAAAATGTCAAAACAAAACGCATGAATAAAATTGAGCAAGTGAAGACACTCCTGGAATCAGGATATAATTGCGGACAGGCAATAATGGCGGCATTTGCCGGGGAATGCGGGATTAGCAGAGAACTGGCTTTAAAAATCTCCCTGAATCTGGGAGGCGGCTGTGCTTTCAGAGGTGAAATCTGTGGCGCTGTTTCTGCCACATTATTGATATATGGCATAAAATTCGGAACGGATCGGCCGAATGATGAGTTAAATGAAGAGATTGTTTATCACCATTCATCAGAGTATGTCAGAGAATTCACCAGCATCCACGGCTCGATCCGATGCCGTGAATTGTTGGGACACGACCTGAGTAACCCGGATGGATTTGCAAGGATTATGGAGGATGGGTTGTTTAAATTGAAATGCTCCCGCTTTGTGCTTGATTCAGCCCGGATACTGGAACAAAAGTTAAACGAAACAAATAAACGAATAGGGTTATAAAAACTGCTAGAATTATCAGACTATGAATAATTTACTTGTCAAAATCAAGGAAAGCCTCAACGCTCCACAGGCTGCTGCACTCTGCATTGTAACAAGCGTAAGTGGTTCCGCTCCCGGAAAGATCGGCGCCAAGATGATCGTTTATTCTGATGGTAGCATTGAAGGTACTGTCGGAGGAGGGGGTGTCGAAAAAAGGATCATTCAGGATGCACTTGAGATGATCAGGTTGCAAACCCCTCAGCTAAAGGAGTATAATCTTCAAACAGACCTTGGCATGACCTGCGGGGGAGCGGTCAGCATTTACATAGAGCCTTTGTCGAAACCTTCGAGGCTTTATATTTTCGGTGCCGGCCATATAGGTAAAGTGCTTGCACGGTACGCGCCTGACATGGAATTCGAAACCTTTCTGATCGATTGGCGGGAAGATATTTTTGAAAGCCCGGAGGGCCTCCGTTACAAGCAGATTTGCAAGCCTTATCTTGATGCCATCAAAGACATACCTTTCGATAGCGAAAGCTATTGTGTAATTGTAACACCGAACCATGATTTTGATGAAGAGGTGCTGGCAGCTATTGGTAAAAAGGAAATTGCTTACGCAGGATTGATAGGCAGCAAACGAAAAATAGAGACCCTGAAAAAACTGTTCCTGGAGCAAAACATTCTTACCCTGGAGGAGCTTGATAAAGTCGATATGCCTATCGGGATAAAATTCAACGCAATTACGCCAGCTGAAATCGCGATCAGCATCCTGGCTAAGCTCATAGACGTTAAGAATACACGAAAGGCGGGCTGATCACGTTCTGACTAACGAACCTGTCCAAAATATCTCTGGTAGTCTTCCGGACTGTTTATATTTCTGAGGACGGTATCATCCTCCATCGGTACGATCCTTTTTGGAAATTCCATTAATACCTGCTGAAGTGTTTTATCATGATTGTCATCCCTGAGGATTTTAGTGATCATGGAATTCGCTACCAGGACAGGATGACCTCCTTTGCCCTCAAATTCAGGTGAACACCAGGCATAAGGCTCTCTATGGCTGAGTATTTTCAGGATACTATCTGGGTTGATAAATGGATTATCTATATTGTGAATCAAACAATAGGATTCTGTCTGAAGTTCATTAAGTCCTAATCTTACAGAATGCATTCGACCCCATTCTGGGTGCTCGTTGAGTATAAAACGAACATTGCCGCCAGGCAAGATTGATTCACACCAGGGAAGCAGAAGGTGATTGACTGTACAGATGACCTTTGAACAGCCCGATTTCAGGAAATCAGATATGATTTTCTCGAGGAAGGTCTGCGAAGAATCCCAGTGCAGCCGGGCTTTTGGCCGACCCATTCTTTCCGACATTCCCGAGGAAAGGATTAGTGCGGAAAAGGAAGATGCATCCTGGTTACTCATGATCATTGGGTTTGCAGATGAAGGTCATCGAAACACTGAAAATATTGGATGAGACAAATCGCTGAACAATCTCCTTTTTCCCCTGTAAATGTAAGGATCACAATGATCATAGTGAATCAGCACCTCAATGGAAGAAGGAAGAATGGATGAAATAGCAGCCGGATCGATCCTGTCAATTGAATCAATGATAAGGTATAGACGGGGGGATTTGCCTTCAGGAATAAGCGCGGCCTGATACCCTCTCAATGGTTCAAAAGAAAACAATTGTTCATCCAGCTGATTAATATGCAACGACCCTCCTCCAGGCAGGTAAACCGTATCTTCAAAACGGCTTTCAATTCTCCCGAGCCGTTTCAGGGATGACCCGCATTTGCAGGGTGAAGTAATAAAACAGGAACGGTCTCCTGTCCTGTATCGGATCAAAGGCATTGCCTCATTTACCATCATGGTAAGAACGATCTCTCCCCTTTGTCCTGCTTCACAGGTTTGACCTGTATCAGGGTCTATGATCTCAACAAGAATCTCAGCATCTCTCGTGTGGTGGCCGGAATGACAGGCACAATCGACGGCATAGCCGAAACCTGTCTCTGTCATCCCATAGTGGGTGAATACCTCACAGCGCCAGGTTTCCTGGATTGTCCTGGTGATGCTTTCAGGAACATAATCTGCAGTGAGCAGGATGCTGTCAGGGCGTAGTCCTGGTTTCGCCTTACACATATAAAATATTTCAGCGGGCATCCCGACAAGGCAATCTGCGTTTCGGGAAGCCGCAATTGCAGCCTGGTGATCCGGAATGGCTGACAGGATATATGCGGAAACCCCAATATCTTCAAGTGCTGATCGTAACAGGTATCCAAGGCTGTTAACGGTATCATCCGAGATCAGTATCTGCACATGCTGACCTTTGGAAATCAGGGATTTCATCCCGACTGCAAAATAATTACGAATCCTTGCGATATCAGATTCGGAAAAGAATATCCGTTTTTTTGCTCCGGTAGTGCCTGAAGTGTTGAGGGTAGTTATCCTTGCAACTTCTGCTGGAGGTATGGCAACAAATGCCATGGGATCTTTTATAATATCAACCGGTGTTGTAAATGGTAGTTCTTCCAGGTGACCTGAAAATTCCGGCAAATTCTTGTAAAACCGGGTATGGTTACGTGCATATTGAATTTTTTTGATGAGCTTTTCGTTCTGCCATTCCCGTAGCGTAAATTCATTCAAACTTTCACCAATGCGTGTGGTTTCAGCGATCCAGGTATGTACAGGTGAAATCATGCCTTTACCTCAGTCGTTTTAATTGCACTACACAAATAATATCCGCACCTGACGCGTTTCATTATATCAGGACTTTGGCCAAGTCTTTGCAAAAACTTTGACACTCCTTCATCCATGATCATTTGACCAAAGAGAGTTTTCAAATGATGCGATTGATCTTCGAAAATTTCAACCTTAAAACCGTTGTCATGCAAGAGTGACATGAGAAATTCTTTTGAATCCACTTTCCCCAGGCAACCTCCCAATTGAGCAGGCTCTGACAAAGCATAGAGATCGGAGATGATCAGACGGCCATCCGGCTTCAGAATACGAAAACATTCTTTTAATGATTTCTCCTGATCTTCGAACAGGGAAAAGCTGCATTCCGTGAGAATCCCATCCATATATCCGTCTGGAAAGGGCAGATCTTCTGCATGTCCCATAATAAGATAAGATTCACCGGATGACTGATCAAGGTTTTTATCAATGCCAAAAGCTTCAATGCCGCATTCTGATCGAAGATACCGGACGGTCTCACCCGAACCGCATCCAATGTCAAGTATCCTTGAACCCATCCCAAAACTGCCCAGTTCAGCGGCCCTCGAGGTCAGGATAAATCCACCCGGTCTTCCGGTCAAACAACCTGATCTTTCAGCTATTTCCATGGTTGAAGGTAATGGGAACAAAAAGGCACCATACTGCCTTTATCATAAACATGCAGACTGCAGTATCTTAACCTCGTAAGATCTATGTTTCCGGGATCCTGGAACGCCATTGCTGTCAACGTGAAGCCATGGGTTTTTACCTTGCCCAGGAATGTTTCCATATCTTTCAGATCGACATGATCGCTTTCTCCTGGTACGTTTTTCATTTCGGGTCTTTGCCATCGTCTGCCGATAAAATCCCTGTTTTTTTCAACTGGCGCAGGGCCACAACAGCAGGATGTAGTCGATATCTCACGTTTGAGCAAAGGGATCATTTCACCCTGATGAACAACGAAGTCACCGTGAAATCCGCAGAGCGGATGGTCACAGCAGGAGGGGAGAATGTCTATCTCCCGCACCCGGCCATTTGATTGTATCGTAAGTTCATGGATCAGTTCATCCAATGTGAAACGATCGTCATTGGTCGGATGGTCCTTCACTCTGCCCATGTAAGTAGCCGGTTGGAAATGTATACCACGCACGTTGGGGGCATTGTTGATCGCGAAATCCAAAATGTTTCCAATATTTCCGGTATTTACACCTCTTACGAGTGTGGGAACAAGCGTGACACCCAGGTTGAATTCAGCGCAGTGCTCTATTGCAGCCTGTTTTATCTGCAAAAAAGGTCTGTTTCTGATCTTCAGGTTAATTTCTTCGGTTGTACCGTCGAATTGAAGGAAAACAAATGAAAGTCCGCATTCTGCAAGTTTTCTCACATAATCCCGGTCGTTGCCAAGACGAATTCCATTCGTATTCAACTGAATATATTTGGCACCCGCTTTTTTTGCAGTATGTATAATTTCAGGAAGGTCTGCGCGCAATGTCGGCTCTCCTCCGCTGAGTTGGACAAATGTCTTTCCTGTTTCGATAATCCGGTATAATGAATTTTGGATCTCTAACAATGAAGGGTCTTCCCCATTAGCCGAAGAATCAGCAAAACAATACCTGCAATCGAGGTTGCATCGGTTGGTTACGTGCAGGATAACACAGCAAGTATCTTGCAGATGATGACTGCAAAGACCGCATTTATCCGGACACACGGGATTTGGATCCAAAGAAGGTGCAGGAGTGTCGGCCCACTCTTCAAAATTCTGGAACCCACGCCAGATAATGGTCTCAAATGAACCATGAAGGGAGCAGGCTTTTCTCAGATAAACCTCATTGTTGCGAAGAACGCGTTCGGCCGGGATGCGGTTCAGACAAATTGGACAGACACTCCATGTTCCATTCAGAACTCTTTCCCCTGCCATAGTTATTTATCCTCGAGTTGCATTTCAACTTCAGAGATACGGTCCCGTACGAGCTCTTCGGAGATATACACCGTGCCACACTGGGGGCAACGCGGTACTTCGGTATAGAAACTATGCCCGAGGTAAGTAAAATCTGTTTTTTTTAGTTCAAGTTCTTTCTGACATTTGCAGCAGATGAGCTTTTTCTGTTCAATTTTCTCTTCAGCCATCTCTTTATTCCTCAATTTTCATCCTGTGACAATAGCCATTCAGCAACTGGTAACCTTCCGATCCAATTACGCGATATTCAACCCAATAGGTCATGTTCCCGATCTGCTTATGGCTTGTAAAGCTTTTCTTCTCAGGATCGTAAAGCTTTGTGCCGGTCTCTTCAGCAGATTCAATTACTGCAAACAGATCCGTCTCGAGGATATAGTTCCTGTGCAGCTTCTCTTTTAATCCATCGCTGATCTCCATCATTTTCATAGATTCATCCATTTCCAATTTCTCGTTCCAGAATTCTTCCAATACCTGTCGTTTCAGATTCAACCGGTTTCGCTGACGACCTGAAACGGTGAGACGTTCAGGATTATCCTTTTCAATCCCAAAGAGAATATCAAGAATATGCCACGACTTCTTCCCGGCATTTGCAAAGATATCCCTACAATTGGAACAGTACGTTATATATGGCGTATTTTTTTGAGAGACCCTTTTTTGGATCATTTGGTTGGCATACGGGGGATGGGCAATGGAAACATGGCCACCATAGCTGCAACATTCAGCCATCCTTCCTTCCATTGGAAGTGGTTCAAGTTGAATCCCTGCTTTGCGGGAAAGCTGCCGTATTGTTTCCTGAAGAGCGGGCTCCTCTCTGCTCGCACAAGGATCATAAACGGAAGCGACTGTGCCAGATTCTTGAATTGTCAGCGCTAAATTGCTCTTTTCAAGCATCGGGTAAAGAAATTCCGCTTTAATATCCGGCAGGTGCTTACGAAACATCTGCATGCATGTCGGACAAGCTAAAACGGCAATGGGTTTTCCAAGTTTCTTCCAGTCTTCGCTGATCCGATTGATCACTCTTGCATGGATCTTTTCATCGCCTGCCCATTCAGCGGGTACCCCGCAGCAACCCAGCGACAATGCAGTATCCGGGAAACGCCCGAGCAGGAACCGATAGCTACGTAAAACATATTCGGGATCAGATGCTCCGAGCTGGCATCCGGGGAAAAAGAGATAAGTGCTGCGGTCAAACCCTTTGGGAAGTTTTGTCAATCCTGCATCGGATAACGAGAACTCCATATCTCTCAGGTAGAATTCATGAAAAGCCCATGGCATTGTTCCCTGGTTTCTCATCGTCTTGTGACTGGTCAGCAGAAACTCACCTGTATCAATATCCTTCGGGCACACCTCTTTGCATAGTCCGCAGTGGGTGCAGGTCGAGATGAGACGGGTTGCAAGTTTGGCATTCCCGTCAAGAGAGCTGGGTGTCAGCGAAACCTGGACTTCTTCGGTAATACGTCGCGGAAATTTCCGGAAGTAACTCATCAGGGGAGAATGGAAATTGCAGGCATCGCAGCAACACTTCAGGCAACGGTTCGACTCTGCAATCGCCTCTTCTTTGGAATAGGATTCACCGTTTGAAGGCATAATGGCATCAGCAGGCTTGACCCTGATTGACTCATAAAGGAGTTTTGTTTCAAGTGGTGAATATACATGGCTCATAGAACCGATCTTCAGCCAGGTCTCGATTGCATTTGAAACACTAAGACCGTGTGCAATTGCAGTCATCGTATCGGCTCCAACGACAGACCCGCCCATGAAAACCCCGGGTCTTGGTGTTGCAAAGGTACCGTCTGGTGTATAGCTCAATCCAAATTGGTTTCCATCTTTCCCGGTGGCCACATATACAGCATCGTATTCCAGATCATCCAATCCCGTAACTTCCTCATTGAGATTCAGGAAATATTGTTCATGTTTGAATTGAAGCCCGATATCAGCCAAGAAAATATCAGGAGAAAGAAGATCATGGAGATGTCCGCCAATTCTGTCACTCTTCTCAAAAACTGTCACCTGATATTTTCGGGTGGTTAGTCGCAACGCACAGGCAAGGCCGCTGATCCCGGCGCCAATGATGGCGATCCGCTTCTCCTTAAGCGGCATGTTATATTGTGATGGTTCGGTGTTGCGTGCATAACCGATGGACGCCTTTTCCAACTCTTGCAGGGAAATGGATCCTCCTGCATCCTTGAGCGGACAGACCGATTTACAGGGTTCCGGGCAGAGTGCAGTGACTATACCCGGAAACCCAACAAAATTCTGGAAAGTTCTGTATGCAATGTTGAACCTGCCCTGCTGAACCATACCGATAAAATCCCTGATATCAAGATTGAACGGACAAGCAGCAGTACAGAAAGCCTGTTCATTCTGAAGGCATTCGGCGACAAGTTCATGCGTAAAAGCCATAAAGAAATTTTAGAAGAATCTCTCTCCGCCATCCCCTCCCAGTGGCTTGAAGAAATCGTTGCCACCGAATGGTACGGGGTTGGCTTTAATATCTTCCAGTTCATCATAGAGGTCAGATCCAAGGAAATATTTCTTCGGAGGATCGATTTTGCCGCCTTTTGCCAGAATATCGAGACCTGCTTTCACCTTCTCCTTGTATGCAGGCATCTCGTAGATCCTGACGCCGCATGCGTTATAGATGGCATTTAACACAGCCACATGCCCTGAAGCCTGGAATGCTTCCGATGCACCCGACGATCCAAAAGGACCGGTCTTATCATCTGATTCATGATAAAGCAGGATGATATCATCAGGAATATCCTTTATATAAGGAACCCCGCTGGTTGCAATGTTTGTGTGCTTTTTAACGTCGTCGTAATTTTCCGATAAGGCAAACCCGATGCTGTGGGAAATACCGCCAAACGCCTGACCATTCACCGCATCAATATTTCCAATTTTGCCAACATCGGAAACACAAACGAAACGTGTTACCGTGGTTTTTCCGGTTTTGGTATCAACAGCAACTTCCGCCATATTGAGTGCATAAGTAAAAGCCGGTGTAGGGTCACCGATGCCGGTGTTTGGATCCAGACGACTGAGTCCGGGGGTCACGACGGTCATGTATTTGCCTTCATATCTCAACGGAAGACCATCTTTAACCATCTCGTCATAATTTCTGAAAGTTCCGTCCGGTTTTTTCATTGCTTCCATCATTTTCTCGCCGGCGATTTTGGTTGCATGCCCATTCATGTAGTGGGACCGGCTTCCCGCCGACATCCCGCTGTCCGGACAGATTTTAGTGTCACTCTGAACTAGTTTGATTTGTTCCGGAGTGATTTTCAACGGCTTCAATGCCTCCAGCGTAACCATGATGGAACCAACATCGCCGCCCTGACCGAGTTCCTGCCAGGTATCATATTTAGTGATCGTACCGTCAGGATTAAGCTCAAGGGCAATTGTGGCATGGTCGGTTGGTCCCTCTGTTACATTGAAACCGCCCCAGGCAAGTCCAACTCCCCGGCGTACTTCAGGCGTGTCTTTTTCCCTGGCTTCCTTTACAGCTTTATCATAATGCGGTCTCAGCATCTCCATCATTTTTTCCATTGGATAAAGTCTGTAGGGGCGGCTGTTCGTGTTGGTTTGCCCTTCACGCGCAATGTTCCTCCAACGGAATTCAAAAGGATCAATCCCTGCCTTTTCAGCAAGCATGTCCATTAGGGCTTCACTCATGGTATAAGCCTGGGGAGAACCATAGCTCCGGTAGGCAGTGCCGAAGTTGTGATTGGTGATTGCAATACGCGATAGTCCGGCAACATTCGGCACATAATAGGGGAAGAAAGCAAAACGTACCTGCTTGGTAATAATATCATCACCACCAAAAGTATAAGCCCCCTGATCCATCCCGAATTCGAATTCAGCAGCAGTGATCTTTCCTTTCTCATCACAAGATACACGGCCGTTGGAGTGGCAGGGACGTCTTTTTCCTGAGAAGTGCTGGTGTTCCTCGTATGTCATTGACAGTGCTACCGGCATCTTGGTGATATAAGCGGCAGCAGCTACAAGGCAGATATCTCCGGCATTAGTTGACCAGCCGAAGCTTGCCCCGGTCGGGTTCATGATGATGCGGATTTTGTTTTTCGCAATTCCAACAGAATTACCGACACGGCCTATGGATGAGTATACCCCCTGGGATTTGCACTGGATCGTAAGGTTGCCGTCTTCATCAAAATATGCCTGTAAAGGATCACCTTCTATGGAAAGATGCGGCTCACGGGTACAATAGAAACTCCCCTCCGCAGAGAATGCCGAATGATCGATGATCTCTGCAACTTTCGCTGGTTCATCCAACCCGGCCCCTTTTAAAACCGGCTGCATGGAGAAAATATTGGGAGTGTCTTCATGAATGTGCATGGCATCAGGCATGACTGCATCCAGATAATTGAGGTATTCGGGGAGCTGTTCGATATCGACTTTGACCTTTTCGGCCGCTGCACGGGCATGTTCTTTTGTGTCGGCACAAACAAGTGCTACAACGTCACCATACCGGTAGATCTTATCGTCGCAAAGCACGTGACGGGTTGGTACAACGATCGTCGTGCGTTCATGAAAATGGCCTTCCGCCATAACATTTGAACCTCCGGCAGCCTTGATATCTTTCGCCGTAATTATCTTTACAACACCTGGCATTGCCTCGGCTTCGCTGGTGTCTATTTTAAGGATCTTTGCGTGATGTGCAATTCGGGGCTGCACCATTGCGACCTTAAGGGTTTCGGCTGGCATTTTGAGTTCCTGGTCATCACCGTAATCAGCAAGCCCGCAAACTTTTGCCAATGCGGTGGGGCGGACAACCGCTTTTCCATAGTACTCCCCATCGGCCGGATTTTTGAAGGTGATATCCTGGATGGTCTTTTCTCCGCGCATTACCTCTGCGGCCAGCATTACCGCATCGGTGATCTGAACATAACCGGTGCAACGGCAAACATTACGATGTTTCTGGAACCAGTCACGAACATCTTCCCGACTTGGATTCAGATTTTCCTTCAGTAGGGCATAAGCGGAAACAATAAAGCCGGGAACACAGAAACCGCACTGTACTGCTCCGGCATTCATCCAGGCAACCTGGATGGGATGCAGGTTGGTTGGAGTTCCGATGCCTTCAATAGTAAGAATCTTGCTGTATTCTTCCACGTTCTTGATTTTCTTCGTGCAGGCACGCGTCAACTTGTCATTAAGAATAACCGTGCAGGAACCGCACACCCCGACATCGCAACCTACTTTGGTGCCGGTAAGGCCAAGCCGGCGAACTACATCTGCCAGGGTGTCTTTCTCAGGATTGCACATGAACATCCGGTTTGCACCGTTGATATTAAGCCACATTTTCTTTAGATTCATAGGAGCTCCTCCTTTATTTCAGATTAATGAGTAATGGTTATTTTTTAGATTAGGTTAAAATTCAAACTTGATGCCCTGTGCAAGAGGTAATGCGTTACTGTAATTGATCATATTTGTCTGCCTTCTCATGTATTGTTTCCATGAATCCGATCCAGATTCTCTTCCGCTGCCAGTATCTTTCTCACCACCGAATGCCCCACCGATCTCAGCACCAGAGGTTCCGCTGTTGACGTTGGCAAGTCCGCAATCGGACCCAACATTTGAGAGGAACTTCTCTGCTTCACGCATGCTCAGGGTAAAGATAGAGGAAGAAAGACCTTGGGGAACATTGTTATTGAGAGAAAGTGCTTCCTCGATCTCTCCGTCATATTTGATCAGGTATAAAATTGGAGCAAAGGTTTCTTCCTGAACAATCTTATAATGGTTCTCTGCTTCAACAAGTGCAGGAACCACATAATTGCCGGAGGTAAATGATTTTCCATCAAGAACGTTTCCTCCAAAGAGTACTTTTCCACCCTCTTTCTTAATCTCTTCAATAGCATTGACGAAAGCGTTCACTGCCGTCTTATCAATGAGTGGACCTACCAGCGTTTTCTCATCAAGGGGATTCCCTATCTTTTCTTTTATCTGCTCATAGGCGTTGATCAAATTATATTTCACTTCATTATAAACCTTCTTATGGACGATAATTCGCCTCGTTGAAGTACACCGCTGGCCGCAGGTTCCAACAGCGCCGAAAACTGTGGATGCAATCGCCATGTTCAAATCCGCGTGTTTGGAGACGATCACGGCGTTGTTACCACCTAATTCAAGAATGGACTTTCCGAGGCGTTCACCGATGATTGCAGAAGCCCGTTTCCCTACCTTGGTAGATCCAGTGATCGAAAACAGTGGAATCCTGGTATCAGCAACAAAATTGTCGCCAAGAACAGATGATTTCGCTATAACAAGATTGAAAATCCCTTCGGGAAGGTTATTTTGCTTCAGCACATTTTCAATTATCTTTTGAGTTGCAATGGCGCAGAGGGGTGTTTTTGAACTTGGCTTCCAAACAACAACATCTCCGCAGACAGCAGCCAACATTGAGTTCCAAGCCCATACAGCAACGGGGAAGTTAAAGGAGGTGATCAGACCAACAATCCCAAGAGAATGATATTGATCGTACATCCTGTGCTCATTCCTTTCTGAATGCATGGTGAATCCATTTAACAGGCGTGACTGTCCAACTGCAAAATCACAGATGTCAATCATTTCCTGCACTTCACCCAACCCTTCCTGATAGATTTTTCCCATTTCAATGGATACGAGATAAGCCAGGTCGGATTTTGCCTCCCTGAGAGCCATGCCGATCTGCCGAACCACTTCACCACGTTGCGGGGCAGGAACTGTTCTCCAGTATGAAAAAGCCTCCTGGGCCGTCTTCATCACATGTTCATAATCTTTAAGTGTCGCATTTTTTACTTTAGCTATCAGACTTCCATCAATCGGGGTGAAGGATTCAGAAATGTCTCCTTTTGTATCAATCCATTTTGTTCCGGTAGTAACACCAAAGTTAGTTTCAGAAATTCCAAATTTCTTCAGGACGTCTTTTGTTCTTTTTGAGTTCATTGAGATATCAGGTATTAAGTTGTTTTAAGCAACAGTGTTCAGATTAACAAATCTTGTGTTGAGACCGACTTGCAGCACGGTGCATATCGATGGCAAAGGTATTAAAATACCTTCAATAAAAAATGGGAAAAGGGTATCCAGTTTTCTGGAAAGAAATACTGTTTTTGATAATTATCGATAAGTTTCAGGCTGCGGGTTTCGGGGGATAATTTTTTCCAAAACCAAGATTAACATTCACTTAAATGGTCACCAATTGAAGTTATTTTATCGGATTTTTATCTGTTCCGGATCTACCTCCCTTTATTATGTGCATGCATAACCGCGTCTATTTCTTTCCTGATCTTATCATAAGATAAAATCAACGCTTTGCCTGCAGGTGAAAGTTCTGACCTGCCACCAACAGATCCACCACGGACTGAGTGGATTAATATTATTTCCAATTCCTTTTCTATTTTCTTGATCTTGCCCCATCCGTTCCGGTATGACAACCCTACGAGCATGAGAGCATAATTCAAAGAACCTTTTTGATCAACCGCTTTCATGATCCTTATAACGGTTTCATCAATGACAACCGATTTGTCACGGGTGCCCAAAGTGATTTGATTACTAAATTCAAGATTTCGTAAAGTTGTTTCAGCTTTATTCATTCTTTAATCTGTCATGTATTGATATTCGACTGAGATGGAGGCACGAAGGTCTCTTTGACAGTATCGAGGACTGGACTGAACAGTTATGGACCATATCAAATGAACCTTTACAAATGAATGCATTCAAGTATTTACATTAATTATATTATTACGATATGCAAGAATTTGCCATTCGATGGCAAAGAAACAAATAATATTCTAAAAATTGAGATCGAGAGGTAAGATTGATACGTATATATTTAAAGATCAGATTCCTTTCATTTTCACTGATCTACCTGTTCAAAATGATCTTCAAAGGTGCTCAAAGGTCATTCCCTACAATCGGCACTACGACCATAAAAAAAGCGTTCCGGCCTGAGCCGGAACGCCGGAATCTTGACGAAGGAGAAGATTCAGAAGGTGATTTTGCTTTCTGTCTCGGCGATGCTTGCATCGAACGAGGATTTCAGAAAATCGATGACCTTCTTGATTCCCGGGGTGAAGCTGGTGGTGAAGACGTTTCCGTCCGAGTCGTTCAGCCGCATCGAACAATTGAAATCGTTGGAGGAAATCTGGAAACGGTCCAGTTCGGAGCGGGTCTGCACCAGCTTGGCCCTCTTATCGATGACAAGCTGGAGGTTTTCGATCTTGAGGATCTTCTCCATCATGGTCATCTCTTTCTTTGGTTCGGGAGCGGGAATGACCGGCTTCTCGGGTTCGATCTGCAGAACCGGCTTTGTCTCCTCGGTTTTGCTTTCTGCGGGAGTGAGGATGGCCTTCACGATCGTCATCTCTTCGGCGGAAGGTTTGCCGTTTCCCGGCTTCAGTGCGGTATTCGTCAACTTTGTCATGTGATTCGCTGCTGCCCTGCAGACTTTTTTAGGCATCTTGCTCGCCAGGGTGAAAAAATTTATGCCCTGACAACAAACGGAATGAAAATTCTGGAACAAACGTTCAGGTCACTTCCGTGCAACGGAATGAATGAACCCGACGGGCTGCGGTTCCTTCAGGAGGCAGCGTTTAGTGACACGACATTTTCATGAGTTTAGTTTTGCATCAAATTTGAGTAACAGTGGGTGGGGGATTCCCAACATCTTCTCCTGGAGGGTAAACTACAGCATTTCAAGGATTCAGGACGAGCAGCTTGATGACCAAGGGATTTAAATCGGCATCCGAACTCAGGATGCAATAATAAAAACCTAGATTGAACCGATGTTTGGACAATTCAAGAAAACCATTCAAAACCGGAGTTTTTTGAAGGATCACCCTGCCTAAAGGATCCTTGATTTCGATAGAATATTTCCTGTTCCCGCTTAGGTAAAAATGTATACTTTCACCTGCATGTGCAGGGTTCGGATAAATAAAAGAGTGATTTGCCGGAATAGTCTCAACATATGCGTTATTTCGGATCATCGGGGTGAATTCAGAGGTATTTCCATATAACCACGGAGAATTACCAGGATACGTGACAGGTTTAGTGGCGGTAGCGATTATTGAATCAGTTGCTGAAAAAGAAAGCGTATCACTCCAGTAACCATTGGTCACCGGATGAATTGCTCCCAGGTATGTTTTTCCCTGTGCTATGCCTGCAGCATTGAAATCGGCAATATAAATTTCCACCAGGAACTGATTTGTCTGCGATGGTGAATCAAGATATCCTGTGATATAAAATTGGCCGGGAGAAATCATTGTTTTTGAAAGAATAACAGGATAATTCTGATTGTCATTGGGGCCGGTTCCGTCATTATCCGGATGATTTAAAGTGATTCCTTCCGGGTATAAATCAATGCCAAGATTACCATTTTTATAAATTGAGTTGCACGAAATACGATTATAGTCAGATAAATCAGATTCAACCGCAACCCCGTTTTTACCGTTAAAGGCAATAGTATTGGCTGTTAAAGGAGTTCCCCCAATAAGATTATATTTTGGTCCCTGGGAAATCCGGATACCATCCTCACTGTTTCCTAGTGGCTGTATGCCGGTAATGTCTGTTCCAATCCTGTTGCGGGTGATTATATTGATATCTGTGTATGTGGCAAAAACAGTGATGCCATTTGCACTGTTTCCTGAAATCAGGTTACTGTCAATAATGTTTCCAAAAGAGGCTCCGTCGATATGCACACCCGTTTCGTTCGGGATGGCACTGATACCTTCAGCATTTGTTCCGATCAGATTTCCTCTGAGGGTGTTGGTATTCGTGCCGTTGTTATAAAAATAGGCGCCAAATGCGGTATTTCCTGAGATCAGGTTACCGGAGACAAGGTTGTGATTCGACCTGTCATCGAAAAGGATACCATAGGTATTGGGTACTGCATAGGAACCGGTGCAATCCGTACCGAGATAATTACCCTCAATCTCATTGGCAAAGCATCCCGCGCCGAAAATGTCAATTCCGTAAGCCACATTTCCGGAACAAACATTGCGTTCCCCACTATCCATACCACCGATCCTGTTACCATGAGAATATCCTTCAATAGTAATTCCGTCATAATTCGGCAAGGGTGATTTTCCGTCACGGGAAATACCGACAAAATTCCCGGTGACTATGTTATTATTTGCATCGCTGATGCGGATTCCTGCATACAGATTGCCTCCTATCAGGTTCCTTGATAACGAATCATAGCCTCCGATATAGTTGTTATTGGCTCCGCTCAGGATCTCGATTGCATTATAATTCCCGGCGCTCGCTGTACCATCGTAATTGGTTCCGATAAAATTTCCATAAATGTCGTTATCGGTGGTATTCTGACCTGATAACTGGATCCCGTATAGGAATTCACCGATGATCAATCCCCGGATGGTGATCCTGGAAGCATTGATGATCGATATCCCGGTTTCAACTGTGTTATTATTTCCGCTCAGCATGATTTCCGGCCCGTAAATATTACGGTTTCCCTGGTTTACTGTCTGTGAAGTGCCATCAACCAGCACATCTCCTGAAATCAGGGACGGCAAAGATTCAGTAGGGTGAATGATCCAGATACCATAGGAAGGAATAAATCCGGGATCGGAAAGAGGAATATTGAAATTAATAGTATCCGTGGTGTTTGTATTGTTATTGCAAGAATCGATGGCGGTTCTTAATGATCCTGCACCTGCATTATTCGAATTAATGACAACAAACTTTTTTCCAAATGAATGGAAAACGAAGAGAGACAATATGATCAGGAGCCTGTATTTCATTGTCTTGAATCCGGATAAAAAAGTATCTTTCTTGATGCGATGGTTTTTCCTGCCTCTTTCAGAATAAAAAGATAAATCCCATTACTTGATTTGATTCCATTCTTTGTCTGCCCACACCATTGGTACGAAAACTTTCCTGATGAAATGGCTTGTCCTGATATAATTTCATCTCCTCTGATTGTACAAATCACCCAATCCATTTGACAGCGTTCAGCCAATTCAAATGATATTGTGCAACAACCTTTTACCGGGTTAGGAAAAACCTGCAATGACCCAATAATTGCTGTTTCCTCATTTATGCCGGTAGCCACGGAAATATTTTGTGAAAATTCGGAGGTGTTCCCGTTTTCATCAGTAGCGGTGGATGTTATAATATCCGAGATATTGAGACCAGGGATTGATACTGACCAACTTCCTGATGAATCAGGTGTCGCAATGCCAAGAAATTCCGCTCCTTCTCCAAAACCATTGGAATCAGGGTTTGCCTTGAAAAGCTCGACCATGGATTTAGCCGGATGCCTGCTGCTGACCTTGCCGGATAAGACGGTGTAATTTGATCCTGCACCGAACAATGCCTGATGGATTACAGGATAATTCATACACATATTCGGACCGATCCTGTTCAACAGGGTATCAATCGGGTTTACCCCCTCCGGCATCAGTTCAATGCCGGCTTTTCCGTTGCGGAAAATTGAATTGGCCGAGATTCTGTTATTAAATGATCCATTGTCAATGACCAGGATTCCATTCCCGCCATTATTTGCAATTGTGTTTCCGTTCCCGACACCTCCGACCCTGTTATTGCAGGATTCCTGATAGATCACGATGCCGTTACCGCCATTTCCCAGGAAATCGCCCGAAAAGGTGGTGCCGATTGAATTGGTTGCAATTACATTACTGTCTGCATGTTCATAAAGGATCACTCCATCGCTATGGTTCCCGGAGATCAGGTTCTTTTCAAGGGTTGTATGGCTTGAAAAGGTCGTCATCATGACTCCATATTTATTTCCAAGGCCATTATTCCCACTCAGACCTGTTCCGATAAAATTACCTTTGATCAGGTTATTGATGGTAAGGTGGTTTGTAACCATGATCCCGCTCTGCCTGTTGCCCGATATAATATTCCTTTCTGCTTCTGTTTCTCCGCCAATAAGATTGTCTGAAGAACCGGTTCCTATTACCAGACCGATCTCATTTGGGATCGTATCAGTCCCTGTTATATTCAAGCCAATGATATTTCCGGAACAGGTATTGAATGAAGTTGCCCGGGTAACAAAAAAGATCCCGTAGTTCTGGTTACCTGAAATAAGGTTCCCAAGAATGCGGTTGTGATTGGAGCCGCAATCAAGGCACACACCTGTTGCATTAGGCAATGGCATGGTTCCGGAAATGTCGGTACCGATAAAATTCACTTCGGTCGTATTGTTGTTGCAATTTCCATAATAGACTACCCCATAGACCTTATTGCCTGAAATAACATTTCGTTCGCCGGGATTGGATCCACCCAAACGATTATGGCTAGCAACAGTATTGAATTCGATCCCGTTACCCTGAATCAGGGTATCCCCTGATGACACCTTATTTTTACCGGTAATATCTGTTCCGATCAGGTTCCCGATTACCAGGTTGCTGTCACAGGCTTCTATATAAATTCCGATCTCCAGGTTGCCTGAAATGATGTTCCTGTCACTTAATGCGGTACCGCCAATAATATTACCATTTGCAAGACTCTTCATGACAATCCCTTTGTTGTTAAAAAGAATCTGCTTTCCGGAGGAATCTACCCCGATTTTATTACCTCTGATCAGGTTATTTGCAGTACCTTTTCCATTCAAAACGATGGCCGCATCCGTATTTCCGGAGATCAAATTGTTTTCAATGATCGTATTATTTGCTTTTGAAAGATAAATACCGGTAACATTAGGAATACTGTATTTCCCTGAGGGATCAGCACCTATATAACAGTTTGTAACAAAATTGTTTTGGGCATATTCACCATAAATAATGATGCCCGTCTGGAATCCCGTGATGCAAAGACCATCAATTCGGTTCTGCCATGAATACAGACAAAACCCATATTGAAGAGTATCAAACGTGGTAATATGAATTTCAGGGCCTGCCGGATTGGTGTTTCCCGTAAATAAGGTCTGTGATCCACCGTCAATGAATACGGGGCCATTTATGATGGCAGGCAGAGACTCAAATAATGTGATTGTAAAAATCCCATTATTACATCCGGGATCTGTCAAAGGAATATTGAAAATTATGGTGTCGGAAGTTGATGTCTGATTGGCTTGCCAGATTGCATCCCGAAGTGTCCCGGATCCGGAATTTAGCGTATTGTTGACGATAATTTTCTCAGCAAAACCAGAAATGATGAAGAAAAAGGATAAAACGGGGATAAGAGCATGTCTTCTAATACCCAGACGAATGATGGGTGCTTTGTTCCCTGAGCTTCTTCGTGATTCAATTCTTTCCACAGACAACGTTTTCGCACACAAAGATAATTTTCTTTGGAATGCAAACTTTTAAAGGGAAATGAAACAGAACCCGACTCCTAAATCCCGAAAATTCTCCATTCATTACCGCTTGATCAAGAATTTACTGATATAGCTCCGTTGCGTAGATTCCATCCTGATCAGGTATAAGCCTTCACTGAGTATGGAAATGTCAATACCAACACCCGAAAGGATACCTGTGTTTATTGGTCTGCCAAAAGAATCCATGATTTCGAATCTAAGCTGTTTGTTTGTTGGTATCCCACCGACATGAATAACTTTCGATCCCGGATTTGGGTAAATGAAGATCTTATCCTGGTCGGCAATAACGGGATTCCCGGTCCCGATGGCGGTTGAGTCATTTATCCAAAGCTGTCCATCGCTTGTGTATTTTATTAAAAAACAATCATTATTACCGATACTGCTCAGGTTAAGTACAGCGCTTCCAGGGTCTACATCAGCATTAGTGCCATATAACTGTCCTGTGATGATTGGGTTGTTCTCCTGGTCAACAGACAAGCCAGCGCAGATGTTATTTGCTGTACTGCCAATACCACCGAAGTTGAAAGCCCAGAGGCAGTCACCTCCGTTGGAAAATTTAGAAATAAAAACATCGGCTGTCGGAGAATAGGCCGTTCGGTTGATCCCATTGCCAAAATTCACTGTTCCGTTCATCCATCCGGCCATGTAAACATTATCCTGATTGTCGAATGCAACCCGATGCCCGCCATCACCTCCTCCGCTATTAAATCCTTCAGCAAACCGAAGATTTCCGGCAGGATCAAATGACGCAAGGTAAAGGGCTGAGTTTGAAACATTGACCGTTCCTCCGTTTGGATCAAAATTTACGGTGTTTGTTCCAGAAAGCCTGCCTGTGAAATAGGGATTCCCGTTATTATCACAACGCAATGCACCTGGGGAGACAATATCCTGGGCAGTACTCCCAACCTTTTTTACCCACGATAACACTCCGTTGGTGGTATTGTATTGCCCGATGAAAATATCGCAAAGACCACTGCTGCTAAGTAAGGAAGCCGTTCCCAGGGGATTGAAATTGATATTTGTTCCCCTGAAATTTCCTGCAACATATAGATTCCCAGTGCCATCAATATCGCAAGTGGCGTATCCTTCATTAAAGACGCTCGTTGTTTGAGCATCCAGTGAAATGACCCATTGGCAAATACCGTTAGAATTGTATTTTGCGATGAACAGTCCAGCCAAAGTATCGGGAAGAGAATAGTCCATCGTAGTTCCCAAAGGATTAAAGTTCATTGTTCCATGAAATCCTCCAGCCACATAAAAATCGCCGTCCGGTTCAACGCAAATGTCCCATGCCCGCTCCTGGGTGTTCTGTCCGAGGTTTCCCAGACCGAATGCCCACTGATAACTTCCGTCGGCACCATATTTCGCGACAAAACAATCTTCATTGCCCTGGGTAGAAACATTCCCGCCACCTAAAGGATTGAAACTGGCCGTCTGAGGGCCCGTCATGGTGGTTGATCCAAAGTATCCGGTCACGTAAATATTTTTTTGTACATCACAACCAATCCCATGCGGAGCCTCGGAAGTTGTTGTTCCACCTACATGAAAAGCCCAAAGCAGTTCTCCATGCTTATTGTATTTAGTGATTGCAACCTGAGTTGTTGCCCCAGGTGCAGTAAGCGTATAAGTTCCATTCGGGTCAACATTGATGGTATTCTGGAACAAGGCCCCGTTAATATAATTAGTGTCGCCGTCCACTGCATTGGCCTTGCCGTATTCCATGCCCGCACTGCTGTATAGCATGGCAAGGTGGTTCTGGCCTGATACCTGAAAAATAAGAATGAAAAATAAAATGATTGAAACTGTTGTTTTCATGTTGGATAATATTTTTATAAGTATGATAATAAGGGAAATATGAAAGTACGATTAGTATTCAATAAAACTGTCAGTATTTTCATTCAGATTTAATTATCAGATTTCCATTGACGGTCAATGTCATTCCCTCCTCTATGGTCAGGATGGTATTATTATCAATCACCAGATTGTTACAGTTAGCTCCTGTTGTATTTATTACCGGCATTAGAATTGATTCTGAAGGAATATGTACATTGTCATTGACTCCAGGGATACCGGTGGGTATCCAGTTGCCTGTTGCACTCCAATTGTTGTTTACAGTTCCCATCCAAGTCTTACTTATACCTGCATAGGTGGTGTCATTCACCCAAAGCATTCCTGCACTGGTATATTTGATCAGGAAACAATCGTTATTCCCAAGACTACTTAAAGAAAGGATCCCATTCCCGGGATCCACATCGGCATTTGTTCCGTATAATTGACCTGTGATGAGAGGATTATTCTCCTGATCTACTAAAAGACCGGCGCAGATGTTATTGGCGGTACTGCCAATACCTCCGAAATTAAATGCCCATTGACAGCTACCATTGTTGTCGAATTTTGCCAGAAATACATCCGCTGTTGGAGAATAGGCAGTTCGGTTGATCCCATTACCAAAATTAACTGTTCCGTTCATCCATCCTGCCATATATACATTGTTCTGACTGTCAAATCCGACACGATGTCCGCCATCCCCTGCTCCACTGTTAAATCCTTCAGCAAACCGAAGATTTCCGACAGAATTAAAAGATGTAAGGTAAAGGGCTGAATTTGAAACATAGGCGGTTCCTCCGTTTGGATCAAAATTTACTGTATTTGTTCCCGAAAGCCTGCCGGTGAAATAAGGATTACCGTTATTATCGCAACGCAAGGCACTAGGGGAGACAATATCCTGGGCAGTACTACCAATCTTTTTTACCCACGATAACACTCCGTTGCTGGTATTGTATTTCCCGATGAAGATATCGCAAAGACCACTGCTGCTGAGTAAGGAAGCCGTTCCCAAGGGATTGAAATTGACATTTGCCCCCCTGAAATTACCCGCAATGTATAAATTGCCTGAACCATCTATATCACAGGTGGCATAACCTTCATCAAAAACACTGGTCGTCTGGGCATCCAGGGCAATGACCCACTGGCAGATCCCGTTGGGGTTGTATTTTGCAATGAATAATCCTGCTGAAGTGCCAGGAAGTGAATAGTTCATGGCAGCTCCCATCGGGTTGAAGTTCATGGTGCCGTGGAAGCCTCCGGCAACATAAAAATTACCAGAAGGCTCGACAGTAATATCCCATGCCCGCTCCTGGGTGTTTTGTCCTGTGTTGCCGAGTCCGAAGGCCCATTGATAAATCCCGTCTGCGGTATATTTAGCTACAAAACAATCTTCATTGCCCTGAGTGGAAACATTCCCACCACCTAAAGGATTGAAACTTGCTGTTTGAGGTCCCGTTATTGTCGTCGAACCAAAATATCCGGTGACATAGATATTGTTATTGATATCGCATCCAATTCCATGCGGAGCCTCGGAAGTGGTCGTCCCGCCCACATGAAAAGCCCAGATCAATTCGCCATGTTTATTGTATTTAGTGATTGCAACCTGCGTTGTTGCTCCGGGTGCAGTAAGCGTATAAGTTCCATACGGGTCAACATTGATGGTATTCTGGAACAAAGCCCCGTTGATATAATTAGTGTCATTGTCAACGGCATTGGATTTACCATACTCCATTCCTGTACTACTGTATAACATAGCCAGTCTGTTTTGGCAATGAACTTGCGTAGCCAGAATGAAGAGTGGTAAAAGAATAATGCGCGTTTTCAAGGGATCAATGTATTCAATTTATTTTTACTGTCTGAACCCTTTTATGAGAATAAGATCTTAGTCGATTGGACCTTAATTCAGATTTACACAGGTTGTTGGTAAACGGTCGGTCTCCCAAGAAAAGATCATCCCCTTTGATAAGGATCAGGTCATATTCAACAGGACAGTTTTTTACACCATTAAGAAACCCGCCACATCCTTCGTCTGGAACATCGACAGTAACTCCGGTTTTAAATCCGCAGTTTGTAAAACCAAGGCTTTTTATAATCTCTGGATTTTCAGTTTGAAGAGTCACCGTTCGTGAAGTAAAAGAAAAATCTGTATTCCAAACTCCTGGAATGAGGGTTGATTTTCCTACCAATTCAATGGTTCCAATTGCCCTGAAAATGAACACGGGTATTTTCATAACCGAATCAAACATCACTTGTTCATTTAATTCCCATGCTGTTCCTGAAAATGTAAAAGTCTGATTTGAAAACACACCATGTCCCAGATTGATCATTTCGTGTTTCCATGACCCGGATACATCGGGTCTCGTTGGTTGTGCCGTTATATATCCTGTCGACTCAACATGATCATTACTGTTATTCTTTTCTTTTTAATCTTCGGAATCGGGTTATAAAATAATTTTTTCATTAACGATACAAATTAAGGATATAATTTTTATATTTGCAAGTAGTTACCTAAAAGTAACTGTTACTCTCTATTAGTTAGTGTAATGTATATCAGTTAAATAAAATATGAAAAAATTTGTCATTCGATGTCCGTTGAGTGCAACTATGAGTTTTATCGGTGGAAAATGGAAGCCTGTTATTCTCTGGTACATTAGAAAAGATCCGGTCAGATTCGGGGAGCTTAAAGCAAAAATGCCAGAGTGTTCATTAAAAATGTTCACCCAACAATTAAAGGAACTAAAGGCTGATGGAATTGTTTCCAGAACAATTTTCCCTGAAGTTCCATTGCGTGTAGAGTATAGTATGACTGAATACGGTAAAACATTATTACCGGTAATTAAGGCGCTTCGTGCTTGGGGGGTGGAATACCTGATAAGTAACCCCGAAAGTGCTGCTGCAGATACTGAATGGGCTATTTTTTTAATGAACCCTGAAAATCATGAAAAGCTTAGAAAAGAGGAATAAATTCGGCCAGTGCAGGCTCAAGGATTTCTTCTTCTGACGAATCTGAAGGAACCTGTTCTTCAGAGGTGATTCCCAGGATGTGATCTGCAGCTTTCTCTGCCCTAGAAGCAGCCCACATGATCCATTTCTGGTTATCCCGCAGAGATTCTGCCCAATTGCGGATATAGGCATTTGAATTACGCTGCCTGTTTTTCAATCCTGCCCTGTCGGCCAGAAATGAAGAGCAAAGTTCAGCGACCAGCTCTTCTCTGGAATATAGTTCGTCGCCAAACTTGTTAGAAAATGCCTCAAATCTGTTCAATCTTTTCGGGTGGCCACTGGCATGTCCAAGCTCATGGTAACAAATTCTGTAAAAATCTTCAGCCGTAGCATACTGATTTTCAGAGGGCATGGTGATCAGATCAGCTACCGGAGAATAGCTTGGAGAGACGTCAAGATCAGCGAAATGAATTTCAGGTCTTCCTTTAAATCCTGAAATGATCTGTTCTGCTGCCACATACTGAGCGGATTTCCGGTCGATGGTCGCTTTGTCAAGCTCAGCGATTTTCTGTTTGCCGGTATCATCGAATTGAGCCTGTTCGCTGTTAAAAATGTGATAATACCGGAGGATAAATTTGTTGTCTGTTTCCCCGGTACTGGCGTTTTTTAGATCAGTTTTCTTCCAGAAGACAATCAGGGTGGACTTTTCGCCTTTGCGGACCTGGCCACCATTAGCGCGGATTTGTCCAAAGGTTCCGTAAACCCGGCTTTTGAACTGGTCATTGGATAAAATCAGGTAATTGATACCACGATAAAAATGGCCATTGAGACTCACCGGCGATGGCAAGTCCCAGAATTTCTGCCAGCTTCCGGAAGTCTCCAGGTTGGCAATGATCTTTTCAGTAATAGCAGCATAAACTTCAGCATTGTTCA
>JBMOIP010000055.1:0-30114 GCA_049317265.1 Bacteroidales bacterium | reverse complement strand
TAACATCATGAGTACGCCAAACTATGGCGTGGTGTACGAAAGTGACTAATCAATTAAAATATTTTGAAGATTTTATTCCGCATATTAGGGATGTGCATGTTCTTGAAGGTATTTCTTTGATAGATAATAAGATGGATTCTCAGACAAACACGAGTCTCCAGAAATTATTGGGAGATAACCTTGAACTTTGCAGAAAGGTTAAAGATAATTGTATCAGGAGTAATGTCAATAATACGTATTATATTTCATCACCTCCCGGAGTGAGAATAACCGAAATTGCACTTACGGGTTCGGATAATAAACTTGTTCTTCCCATTGAGTTAATCACGGTTGCAAAATCGATTTATACCTCCATTAACTACAAGGATGAGGACCGTAATCATATTGGTCCTGTTGTTAAGGCGGACAGATTAAAGAAATACTTTCAATATGTTGTTGAATCCTACCCGGAGCCCTGTGAGGCGCAAAAGGTGCTTTATTCATTAAGTGTTGCACCGCAAGCGATAAGGAGTCTTACTGATCATGAAATTGCCTGGATTACAAATATTCCGATCGAAAAAGTCAAAAGGATCCTCAAGCATTTTTGTGAACATAAAGAGGTAAGAACGGGTCTTGAATTCACCCGGGATTATTTTCTAGAGGAGTTAATTACAGATACTTTTGATTGGAAACACGATTTTTTCGCCGAAGAATTCAACAAGGTCAGTGGAGAGATGTTAGATCCTATAGACAGGGATAATATTAACTATTTCTGGAGTTACAACCATGCTAATCCTTTGCAGTCATCAGGGAATAAAAAGGAAATTAATGCAGAGTCGATACAAAGTGAGAAATTTGGTTATTCCATTTTTGGCATTTCTATGTTAATACTGGCAGTCAGGGCTATTTATCCATTTCTCGTTCGGAAACTGACTTTTATATCCTTTACAGATGATTTCTCTCCTCCGCTATTTATTAATGATACATTATCAAAAGTGTTTGCAAATATTGATTTATCATTTCTGCCGGTTTTAACTACCCTTGGACTATGGTCATGGTACGTTACAACCATTTATCGGAAAGTTCTGTCAAAACTTGAGGAAGGAAATTTCTTGGGCCGAAAGTTGTTTTCCAAATTTGTTGCAGTTTGGTCTTTGTTGTGTGTTATTGGAACTGTTGTCATGCCATCTCTATGGGTGTTCTTATCTGGGGTTGGAGGTTTTTTACTTGGGTTAAAATATATTCAGATGACTCTTCCGGCAAAAGGTGAGAGTCGAATTGCATTTGACGAGGAGTTCCTTACCAGGTTGGGCAATGAAACCACTATTCACAGCCTGATTATGATGTTATTGGGATCAGGTTATATTTTCTTCTGCAGCCCCTTTACAGGCTGGATAAATTGGCAACCACCGTTTACTCTCGTAGTCCTTGTTACAATGGTCTTTTTCGTTGGACTGACCTATTTTGCGTTGCTGTCTATTAAACAGCATACGGGTGAAAATAAAGTTCCTATGTTCCTTGGGGTTTATAAACGCTACAGGTCCCTGTACAAACCAAATAAAAGTTAAAAAGGAAGGAAGTTTAGAAGAGTTTACAATCTTTTAAATTTCGTTGGATGTGAAATTTTGTGGCATATAAAACAACCCCGGATGCCTAGCTTGTTTGGTGCCGTAGAATTTATATATGAATTCCATGTCCTTTGCATAGTCGCCACCGGGATAAAAAACCGGTCCGATGCCCCCGGTCTTTTTACCATAATCGATGTAGGAAAGAATAATCGGAACATTGGCCTCCATGGCAATCAGGTAAAACCCCTTTTTCCATTGCTTTACAAGTTTCCTCGTCCCTTCGGGGGTGATGACGACAAACAATAATGGACTTTCGTTGAAAAGCTGTACAAGATGGTCAACCATGAAATTCTTTTTTCCCCTGTCGACCGGAATTGCGCCCAGTGATTTAAGCAAGGTCCTCCAGGGAAAGACAAAGGACTCTTTCTTAATAAGGACACGCAACGGGATCCTGGCGATGAGCAGGGTAAGCCTGCCTATGACGAAATCCCATTTGCTCGTATGCGGGGCAAAGATGATGATCCCCTTTTTTAAATCAGGGGGTAGCGTTCCGTCTGTTTTCCAGCCGAAAATGTAAAATGCGATAATTGCCAGCAACCTCAGCATCCGTTAATTTTTATTGCTCCTGGTCATACCAGCCTGCATACATGTTGTAATTCCGGGAGATCCGGTTAACCTGGCCTTCCAGGAGAGACTGGTCGATATCTTTCACCTTGCGGGCGGGCAGACCTGCCCATACAGAGCCGGATTCTACCACCGTTCCTTCCGTGATCAATGCGCCGGCCCCCACGATCGAATTGCTGTGGATCACCGCCCCGTCCATCACAATGGCGCCCATACCTATCAGCACGTTGTCGTGGATGGTGCATCCATGGATGATGGCGTTGTGCGCAATGGAAACGTTATTGCCGATGGTTACCGGGGCCTTCTGGTAGGTGCAGTGCACGATGGCGCCATCCTGTATGTTCACATTGTTGCCGATCCTGATGGAATGAACATCGCCACGGATAACCGCATTGAACCAAACACTGCAGTCATCACCCATTATCACGTCACCGGTCAGGGTGGCATTATCGGCCAGGAAGCAGTTCAGTCCCATTTTCGGCACAATGCCTTTCACTGATTTAATGCATGCCATTTTATATCGGTTTTTGTTCGGGTCAGTTTGCGTCTTACCTTACCTATCGGGGACTGGTTCGGGTATAATCAAGCGAATAGTGGAGCCCCCTGCTTTCATGCCGGCGCCGTGCTGCCTTGATAATCAGGTATCCGATATTGATGAGATTCCGCAGTTCACAGAGCTTTGGTGTAAGTATCGACTTGCTGTAGAGGTCCTCCGATTCGCGGTAAAGTAACTCAAGCCGGTCGAATGCACGTTGCAGGCGCAGGTTCGACCTTACAATGCCTACGTAGCTGCTCATGATTGCCTGAAGCTCCTTCAGCGATTGGGTTATAAGCACCATCTCTTCGTTCAGCACCATCCCTTCTGCATTCCAGTCGGGGATGTCATGGCACCATGAAATATCCCGTATATTGCTGACTGCCATTTCGCTGGCCCTGTGTGAGAAGACCAGTGATTCAAGCAATGAGTTGGATGCCAGTCTGTTGGCTCCATGAAGTCCGGTGGAGGAGCACTCACCTGAAGCATACAGGTTAACGATGGAACTTCGGCCGAATTCATCCACTTTTATCCCGCCGCAAGTATAATGAGCCGCCGGAACCACCGGGATCATATCCTTGCTGATGTCGATGCCGATGGAGAGGCATTTTGCATAGATGGTCGGGAAGTGGTTGATCAGTTCATTCTTGTTCAGGTGACTGCAATCGAGGTAGAGGTAATCTTCACCGCTCAGTTTCAGTTCATTGTCGATGGCCCTTGCAACAATATCGCGCGGGGCAAGGGATAACCTTGCATCGTATTTGTGCATGAACTCCTTGCCATCGCGGGTTTTCAGAACAGCGCCAAAGCCGCGCATAGCTTCGGTAATCAGGAAGGCAGGTTTTTCTTCGGGGTGGTATAGCGCTGTGGGGTGAAACTGGATAAATTCCATGTTTTCAACAATGCCCTTGGCGCGGTATACCATGGCGATGCCATCCCCTGTAGAGATAAGCGGATTTGTTGTGTTATTATACACATTGCCTGCACCGCCGGTCGCTATCAACGTGATCTTTGATAAAATGGTGTCAACCAGCTTTGTACGCGGGTTCATGACAAAAGCCCCAAAGCAGGTGATTCCTTCAGTACGGCTGTTTACCTCCACGCCCAGGTGATGCTGGGTGATGATATCGATGGTGAAATGGTTCTCGAGGATCTCGATGTTCGGGTGCTTTTTGACCTGTTCTAGCAGCTTGTTTTCTATCTCCCGGCCGGTACTGTCCTTATGGTGAAGCACCCGGTATTCCGAATGCCCGCCCTCCTTGGCAAGATCATATCTGCCGGTGGTGGTTTTATCGAATTTGGTGCCCCATTTGACGAGTTCTTTGATTCGCTCGGTTGACTCATTGATCGTGAACCTCACCACTTTCTCATCACACAAACCATCCCCGGCGATGATGGTGTCCTGGATGTGTTTTTCAAAGGAATCCGGCGTGTACATCACGGCAGCGATACCGCCCTGGGCCCAGCTGGTGGCGGTGTCGTCCATCCTTGATTTTGTGACGATGCAAACCTTGCCGTGCTTTGCTACTTTTATTGCAAATGTGAGGCCGGCAATACCGGAACCAATCACCAGGAAATCTACATTTTTTCTCATGGTAAATTTTTACAGATCAAGAAGCATCCTGATGGGATCCTGTCCTTCTGTCAGCATTTTTGAAGGCTCTTCAACAAGTTCTTTAACCTTCACCAGGAATCCTACCGATTCCCGGCCATCGATTACACGGTGATCATAGGATAGCGCCACATACATCATGGGGGCGATCACAACCTGGCCATTGACTGCGATCGGTCTCTCCTGGATTTTGTGCATGCCCAGGATCGCACTTTGCGGGGGGTTTAAGATCGGGGTTGACATCATCGACCCGAAAACACCGCCATTGGTGATGGTAAAGGTGCCACCCTTCATGTCGTCGATGGAGATTTTATTATCCCGTGCTTTGCCGGCCAGCTCCTTGATCTTCAGTTCTATATCGGCAATGCTCATCGATTCGGCATTTCGCAGGACAGGAACCACCAAACCTTTGGGAGCGCTCACGGCGATTCCGATATCTGCATAACGCGGGGTGACCAGTTCATCGCCATCGAGCATGGAATTTACCTGTGGGAACTCCTTCAGTGCGATGGTCACCGCTTTGGTGAAAATCGACATCAGCCCAAATCCAATACCATAGCGTTCCTTGAACGATTCGCTGTACTTCTCCCTCATCTTCAGGGCAGCCTGCATGTTGATTTCGTTGAAGGTGGTGAGCATGGCGGTTTGGTTCTTTACCGCAACCAGCCGTTCAGCAAGTTTCGAACGCAGGGTGGTCATCTTTTTCCGGTCGGCTTCTCTTGAACCGTTAAATACCACTGTGCCGGCAGCCTCCTTTTTCCGGTTGATGAAAGATTCAATGTCTTTCCGGGTGATTTTTTTTCCGGGGAAAGCACTCGTAAGGTCGGAAGGGTTGACCTGCTTCTCCTCCATGATCTTGCGGGCAAGGGGGGAGGCGTGGAGGTGAGTTGGGGCGCCTGGGACAGGGTGAACGGGTGAACTGGTGAGCGGGTGAAAAGTTGAACTGGTGAGTGGGTGAGCGGGAGGTGTTCCAACTAAAGTCGGGTCAGTCACTGCGGGTTTTGATGGTTGCATGGCTGCTTTTGCCTTCTGCGCTTCGCTGCTCAATGGTTCAATGATGGCAATGACGGCCCCGACTGCAACGGTCTCGCCTTCCTGTGCCTTGATCCTGATGATCCCATCTTCCGGGGTGGTTACCGGGAAGGAGGCCTTATCAGAGTCTATTTCAACGACTTCCTGATCCTTGTCGACAGACTCGCCGTCGGCCACCAGCCATTTTGCCAGTTGCACCTGGGTAATGGATTCACCGGGACTCGGAACTTTTATTTCGATTGCCATGTGGTTATGGTTTTTTGGGGGTGCTTATGAAAGTGGACAAGTGGGCAAGTGGGCAAGTGGGCAAGTGGACAAGTGGACAAGTGGGCAAGTGGACAAGTGGACAAGTGGACAAGTGGACAAGTGGACAAGTGGGCTGCTTTCATAATACCGGGTTATGGTTTGCAAAATTACGACGAATGTGTTAAATACCGGCGATTAAACGATTTGAAATTCGTGTTCGGCGCAATGGAGCCTGCAGGAGCTGTTGGCATGTTCGCAGGTGCATTTTCCAAGCGCTTTTTCAACGATCAGTTTTTGCTGGATTTTATGGAGCCTCGAGGAGCCGGTGGCCGGACTGCCACTGGCGGGACGGGCGGTATGGTGAAGCGTAAGTTTCCTGGCCGATCCTTCTAAAACCAGGTTTAGGGAGATGAATTCCCATGGACCCATATTGACAGGCTCTTCCTGGACCCATTCCAGGTGATGTGCGTTGGGGTACCTTGAGAAAACTACCTGCAACTGCTTCAGGGGAAGTGGATAAAGCTGCTCCAGCCTGATCAGTGCAACGTCCTCTTTCTGTAACTTCTCCTTCTCTTCCAGGATGTCGTAATAGACTTTTCCTGAACAAAGTACGAGCCTTCGGATCTTATCGGGGTTGGCTGTGGCATCGTCAATTACCTCACAGAAGCCACCGGAGGTGAATTCATCCAGGGATGAAACGCACCGGGGATGGCGAAGCAGGCTCTTGGGGGTAAACACAATCAATGGTTTACGGAATGGCCAGTAGAGCTGGCGGCGGAGCACATGAAAGAAATTGGCCGGGGTTGTGCAGTTTACGACCTGCATGTTGTGATGCCCGCAGAGCGAAAGAAAACGCTCGATCCTGGCGGATGAATGTTCGGGTCCCTGGCCTTCGTAGCCATGCGGTAAAAGCAGGACAGCGCCATTCATCACTTTCCATTTGTCTTCGGCGCTGCTGATGTACTGATCGATGACGATCTGCGCGCCATTGTTGAAGTCGCCGAATTGTGCCTCCCAAATTGTCAGGGCGTTGGGGGTGGCAAATGCATAGCCATATTCAAAGCCCAGGACACCATATTCCGACAACAGGGAGTTGATGATGCTTACTCTTCCCTGGTCTGCCGAGATGTGTGCCAGCGGGGTGAATTTCTCTTCGGAATCTTCGACGGTCAGCACAGCATGGCGGTGACTGAAGGTGCCGCGCTGGCAGTCCTGGCCGCTCAGTCGAACCGGATGTTCCTCCTTCAGGAGTGATCCGTAAGCGATGAGTTCTCCCATGGCCCAGTCGAGTTTTCCTGCTTCCAGCATCGCCTTGCGGTCATCCTGCATCTTGATGATTTTACGGAAAAAGGTCTTCCCGTCTGGTAAACTGGTGAGTTTTTGGCCAATTTCAACCAAGGTGGCTTCCGTAATGGCGGTTTCCGGGGAGTGTAAAAAGTCGGCAGGAGCGGCTTTCCGGAGCCCGTCCCACTGCTTTCCGAGAAACGGATCGATATCACCTTTGATGATTGCCTTGGCGTTTTCAAACCCCTGGTCCAGAAGGGCATTGATCTCCGATTTGATCAGGGGCAGGTCGATGGAAGGGAGTGTGTTTTCATCCTCCAGTTTCTTCAGGTATATCTCCAGCGGATCAGGATGCTGTTCAATGATCTTATAGAGGATCGGCTGTGTAAACCGTGGTTCGTCACTCTCGTTATGACCGTATTTCCTGTATCCGAGAAGGTCGATGAAGATATCTTTGTGAAATTTTGCCCTGAATTCCATGGCCAGCCTCACTGTATAAACCACCGCTTCCACATCATCGGAATTCACATGAAAAATGGGCGACTGAATGGTTTTTGCCACATCGGTACAGTAAACGCTCGACCTGCCATCAAGATAGTTGGTCGTAAACCCGATCTGGTTATTGACAACCAAATGGATGGTTCCGCCCGTTTTATATCCCTCCAGATCAGCCATTTGGATGAGTTCGTAGATGATACCCTGGCCGGAGACCGATGCATCGCCATGGATCAGGATTGCTGCAACCTTGTCGTTGTTCCCTTGATGGGTATGATCAATTTTAGCCCTTGAAATACCCTCTACTACAGCATCCACCGTTTCAAGATGCGAAGGGTTGGGCGCCAGGGTGAGGTGGACCTTCTTGCCGCTGTTCGACACTACCTCATTGGAATATCCAAGGTGATATTTTACATCGCCAAGCAGGTCATCGTCTTCATACTCTTTGCCTTCGAATTCGGAGAATATCTGGGTAAAGGGTTTGTGCATGATGTTTCCAAGCACATTTAACCGTCCGCGATGGGCCATGCCCAGCACGAACTCATCGATACCCAGGTCGGCGCCTTTCTGTATTACGGCTTCCAGCGCGGGAATCAGCGACTCGACACCTTCGAGGGAGAAACTTTTCTGCCCCGGGAACTTTTTGTGGATGAACTTTTCAAACATGACCCCCTCTGCCAGTTTGCGGAGGATCACGGTTTTTTCACCCAGGGAGAAATCGGGGGTGTTGAGCCGCGGTTCCATCTTCTCTTTGAACCATTCAACCACTTCCGGCCGGCGGATATAGTGGTACTCGACACCTATCGACTGGCAATAGGTCTTCTGAAGATGGGTTACGATGTCGGCAAGTTTTGCATTGCCAAGTCCAAGTTCTTTACCGGCCTGGAATGTCTTGTTCATATCTTCCGCAGCCAGGCCGAAATTTTCGATATCCAGTGTCGGGGAGTATTTCCGGCGGGTCCGGACAGGGTTGGTGCGGGTAAATAGGTGCCCCCGTGAACGGTAGCCGTTGATCAGGTTGATCACCTTGAACTCATTCGGCACCACATAGGCATTGCCCTGGTCGGCTTTGAAATTGGCCTGACAAAATTCAAAGCCTTCAAAGAACTTGCGCCAGCTCTCATCCACCGAAGCCGGGTCCTGTTTATATTGTTCGTACAACCCGTCGATTACCGAGTTGTCGGGTTGATTCAAATAGTTGAACTTATCCATTTCTGATGATTATCATTTCAGCGTCAAATATACAGATAATTGAATAATTGAGACTGATTCAAGATAGCCCGGCGATGGAAAAAATCTCTATTTTTGCAACACGGGTGACATTTTAAACCATCAATTGCCCTTAATGGGAGAAAGAAACCCTTCTCTAATCATTTATTTACTTGAAAGAACGACCTATGGAACACGTAAAACACTACATCGATGAGCATAAGGACAGGTTTGTACAGGAACTTTTCGGATTGATCAGGATTCCATCTGTAAGTTCCGTGGCCGATCATAAGGAAGATATGACCAAAGCAGCCGAATATTGGCGGAAATCGCTGAGGGAAGCCGGTTGCGACCGGAGCGAGATCTTTCAGACAGATGGGAATCCCATCGTTTTCGGGGAGAAGCTGATCGATCCTGCGTTACCAACCATCCTGGTTTATGGACATTACGATGTGATGCCGGTCGACCCGGTTGAGTTATGGGAGTCGCCACCCTTCAAGCCGGAGGTGCGCAATGGAAAAATCTATGCGCGCGGCGCCGACGATGACAAGGGACAGTCCTTCATGCATGCCAAAGCTTTTGAATTGATGGTCAGGACCAACACCCTTCCCTGCAACGTGAAATTCATGATCGAAGGGGAAGAAGAGGTGGGGTCAATGAATATCGCTCCCTTCTGCACGAAGCATAAGGAGATGCTGAAGTCAGACATTATCCTGGTTTCCGATACGGGGATGATCGCCCTTGATATTCCCTCCATTACGGTCGGTTTACGGGGGCTGGCTTATATGCAGGTAGAGGTAACGGGGCCGAACGTCGACCTTCACTCCGGGATTTTTGGGGGCGCTGTGGCCAACCCGATCAATGCACTTACCAAAATGATCGCCTCGCTGACAGATGAAAACGGTCATATCACCATCCCCGGTTTTTATGACGATGTGCTCGAAATTTCCCGCCAGGAACGCGATGAAATGGCCAAGGCTCCCTTTGACGAAGCCGCCTACATGCGAAACCTGGAAGTCAGCGAACTTTCCGGCGAGGCCGGGTATACCACGAAGGAGCGGACCGGGATCCGCCCCACGCTTGACCTCAACGGAATCTGGGGCGGATATACTGCCGAGGGAACCAAGACCGTACTTCCGTCCAAAGCCTACGCCAAAATCTCAATGCGCCTGGTACCAAACCAGGATTATGTTAAAATAGGTGAACTCTTTGAAGCGCATTTCATGGCAATTGCACCGCGGGGTATAAAGGTGAAAGTTCAGGCGCTGCATGGTGGGCAGGCCTATGTTTCGCCCATCGACTCTATTGGCTACCTGGCAGCCGGCAGGGCTGTAGAAACGATTCTTGGGAAAAAGCCCATCCCGGTCAGGAGTGGCGGAAGCATTCCCATCATTACACAGTTTGAGGAGATCCTGGGTGTAAAAACGATCCTGATGGGATTTGGCCTTGAATCAGATGCAATCCATTCACCCAATGAGAACTATCCGCTGGAGAATTTTTACAAGGGAATTGAGACGATACCCTATTTCTTCCACTATTTTACTGTGATGTGGAATGAGAAAAAGTGAATGGTGAAGGCATTTGATATCAGAAGGGATTCTGGCTTTTAATCAATTTCACGGAATGCACTCCTGATGTGCCGGTATACTGCAAAAGATAGATACCGGCTGGCCAGTTTGCAACGGCGATCGCTTCCGGCGAATTGCCCTGGTAAACTGCTCTTCCCTGTTCGTTGTAAACCCTAACCTGGTAATTGGTTTCGCTTGAGTATTTCCTGCTGATATTCAGTGTTTTATAACATGGATTTGGCGAAATAACCAGGTCTGGTATCTTCTCCTGATCAAGCCCCACAGGCAAGTAGTTGAACATGACGGGGTCTGAAAAAAAACCTCCGGAAAATCCATTGTCGACAGCCTGAACACTGAAATAATAGGTTCCGGCAGGGATTCCCGTGATGGTCCATGATGTGTCGGAACCGGCGTTTCCGATGGCAGCAACCGACCGCATGCCGGTGTAGAGAACAGCGAGAGGGGAGAGGGCGTCAAAGGAGTCGGGCAAGGTTCCGATCCGGATATTATAGGTGAGCGCATTTTCAGGAGTCTGGATATCTGTGGCGCTTCTCCAGCGAAGTATCGCCTGATCTGCCGATGTGGCAACAGTTGGTTCCAGTGGAGCTGAAGGCCGTGTATTGGTGATAAAGAGGTCTGTATCACCCAGGTTGTTGAGATAAAGTTCCGTCTTCGGAAATTCAAACACATCCAACCCTGTGAAAAGCAGGTCGCTGTATCCGTCGTTGTTGTAATCTCCCCAGGTGACGCCGCCAAGTTTGTAGCCCGGGACCAGGGAACTTACAATGGAGAAGTCCATCGAACCCTGGTTTTTCATGAGCATCGATACCGCCGGTCCGCCGCAACCCGCCGTGGTGCCGATCAGCATGACATCGGTTAACCCGTCGGCATCATAGTCTGCCAGGTCGAAAAAAGGATTCAGCAGGGTGGCATCGCTCTCATCAAACCGGGTAAAGTGGTCGTTGCCATCATTGCGATAGACAAGAAAATAGCCGTCAACATAGAGATCCATGCCGGCAATGACTAGGTCCTGGTCGCCATCTTTGTCTAGATCTGTCCATCTGGCCTGCCCGCCGTAGAGTCCCAAAAATGGATCGGGCAAAATGGTTACCTCCGTAAAAGTACCGTGATCGTTTTTAAAGAGTTTCGATATGATGCCGCCACCGGTGTTACCACATACCATCACATCCGGCTGCCCGTCGTTGTTGTAGTCATTCCAGCAGCACATGGCTCCTTCTAAATCGGGTAACGGTGCATTGATGGTAATGAAGTTGCCGTCGCCTGTGTTACGGTAAATCCTGGCCATTGAGCTGCCAGTCAGCAGGATGTCGAGATTTCCGTCGTTGTCCAGATCGCCCCACGTTGCCTGGCCATCTACGACACCAGGTAACGAAATTCCGGCTTCAGCAAATGTACCATCGGTATTCTTAAAGATCAGGGTGTGCGCGGTTCCCTGGCTTTCTATGCCTGTGGCCAGCAAATCGAGGTCGCCGTCGCTGTCGTAATCACCCCATTCAACAGAGCCAAAGTGCAATGGAAGCAGGTTGGACTGCAGGTCGGTAAAATTTCCATCGTCGTTCCTGAAGATTCTTGTCACCGGATCGTTTCCTGCCGCCCCTGTGAGGGCGAGGTCGAGGTCGCCGTCATGGTCGAAATCTCCCCATGCGCAAGCGCTGTAGGCGAGCTGAGGAAGGGAGACATTTTTCAATGAAAATGGAGGTTGCTGAGCAAGAGAAGAGAAGAGAAATCCAATCAGCAGGACGATCGTAACAAAGAGGATTCTCATAATGGACTTACTTTTGTGGCTTGTTGAAATTTTCGGCACCGGCATCGAGAAACTTCACAAATGCGTTAATGTCAAGGTCATACGCCCTGGGAGTTGTGAGAAGATTGCCACTGGTGTCGAGCAGGACATAATAGGGTTGTGAGTTCACGTTAAACCGTGTGATTTGCAGGTCGGCAAAGATCTTGCCGATGGTTTTCTTCACTTTCTTGTCATAAGTTGAGGTGATCCACTCATTTTCAGGCAGATCGGTTTTATCATCCACATAGAGGGCTGTAACGATAAAGTTCTCCCTCAGCCGTTTAAGTACCTTGGGATCAGACCATACATTGGCCTCCATTTCCCGGCAATTTACGCATCCGTGCCCTGTAAAATCGATAAAAATGGGCTTATTCTGTTTCTTGGCACATTTCAGCGCCTGTTTGTAGTCAAAATAGCCTTCGAGACCGTGAGGAAGTTTCAGGAACTCACCATACTTAGGTTTTTCACACAAGGTACTAGCAGGTTGCTGATTGCCGCCTCCCGCAATTACAGCGCCAACCTCCTTCTGAACTATGGCATTGAGGTCGAAATCCTGGTAGGTTGCCGGGGGAAGATATCCCGACAATGCCTTAAGAGGCGCACCCCACATACCGGGCACCATATAGACCACAAAACTGAATACAATAATCGCCATGATGATCCTGGGGACGCTTACAAAAGGAAGATCCGAGTCGTGGTTGAATTTGAGCTTCCCGATCAGGTACATTCCCATCAGGAAGAAGATCACGATCCAGAAAGCAAGGTAGACTTCCCTGTCGAGGATATGCCAGTGGTATGTCTGGTCGGCGATGCTAAGGAATTTTAACCCAAGCGCCAGTTCAAGGAATCCAAGGACGACCTTCACTGCATTCAGCCAGCCACCAGATTTCGGAAGCCCCGAGAGCCACGAAGGGAAGAAGGCAAACAATCCGAATGGGAGTGCAAATGCAAGAGAAAATCCGAACATCCCGATGATTGGCATAAGGATGTCTCCCCCGGCCGATTTTACCAGGAGTGCGCCAACAATAGGCCCGGTGCATGAAAAGGAGACAAGTACCAGGGTGAATGCCATGAAGAAGGCTCCGCCGTACCCCCCTTTATCAGCCTGTTTGTCGGCTTTGTTGACAATCCAGCTGGGAAGTGTGATCTCGAACATCCCCAGGAACGACGCAGCAAAAACCATGAAAATCACAAAGAAGAATACATTTGGAATCCAGTGGGTGCTGATGAAATTGTTGAAGTTGGCGCCAAGGGTCACAGCTACTACCACACCCAGGATCATATAGATAACAATGATGGAGAGTCCGTAAACAATGGCTTCCAGCCTGGCTTTTCGCTTGCTTGTGGTGTCGTGCATAAAGAAGGTGACCGTCATCGGGATCATGGGAAAGACACATGGGGTAACAATGGCGAGTAATCCTGCTGCAAATGAGATGAGGAAAAACCAGAGCAATGACTCATTGGCAGCTTTGTCGGCGCTGGTTTCGCCAAGTTTGGTCTGTGCGCTCTTCTTTGCAATGGAATCTGCTTTTGCAGCCGCATTGACTGCAATTTTTGCGCTGTCGTGAGTTGTTGTTCCTCCAGTGGTTGTAACGGTGGGTTCAACAATGGATTGAACTGCGGCAGGGTCGCCCTTCACGGCAAACTCAAAATCGATATCTGTCGGCGGTACACATTGATGGTCGTCGCAGCTCATGAAGTTAACAACACCTTTGACTGTGAAATTTTTATTGCTCAATACCTTGATTTTCTGCTTGAAAATGGCCTGGTCGGCAAAATATTTCAGCAACATGTTGGGAAACATGGGGTCGTTCTCCTGGATGGCTTTCGGCTCTTTTACCTTCCCTCCCAAACTAAAACTGCCGCTCTTCGTAAAGGTGAAGGTGGTAGGGATAGGCCCACCATCGGGAATGTCCTGTGAGTACATGTGCCAGCCCTTGTCAACATTTGCAATGAACAGCAATGTAGCCTCGTCGGGCTTTGTCTGTTCAACTTTAAATTTCCATTTTACCGGTTCAAGGATTTGCGAAAAGGAGAAAACAGGGAAGAGGAGCAGGATGGCGAAGCCGATCAGAATGTTTTTCATCCGTAAAAATTTGGGAATGCAAATTTATAGAAAATTATGGTACCGCCCTAACATGCAAAAATTAACGGATGAGGCTATGTGTATAAATGTATATGGTGTTGTCTCAATATGGATGAAAAGCGTAATTTTGCCAAAAAATCAGAAACGAAGCATGAATATTCAGTACGTAGGTGAGCACCTGTTCCCCGGTGATATGGGGAAATTTTTTGTGTGGCTGGGATTTGGAACAGCCATTCTTGCAACAATTTTTTACCTCCTCGACTTTTACAAAAAGGACCGGCGCCGTACCTGGCTTTCGGGGGCTAGGGCCCTCTATATCGTTCACGCATCTTCCATCATCGCAGTGACAGGAATTTTATATTACCTGATCTTCAAGCACTATTTTGAATACTCCTATGTATGGCAATACTCTTCTAAGGAGTTACCCATGAAGTATATTGTATCCTGTTTCTGGGCGGGACAGGAGGGGAGTTTCCTGGTTTGGGCTCTCTGGCAGGCTGTCATTGGCCTTGTCCTCCTGCGAATTTCCCGCAAATGGGAAACTCCGGTTATGATTGTTTTCTCACTCTCCCAGGCATTTGTTACCTCGATGTTGCTTGGTGTTACGTGGTTTGGCGTAAAGATCGGGGCCAGCCCGTTTGATCTGCTCAGAAGCACTGTCGCCAATGTGAGTGATACCATCTTTGCCATGCCGAACTATCTAACAATGGTCGGTGACGGTAATGGACTCAACCCCTTGCTCGAGAATATCTGGATGACCATTCATCCTCCCATCCTTTTCCTGGGCTATGCACTGGCCCTGGTGCCGTTCAGTTATGCCATCGCCTCCTTCATGAAGAAGGATTACCATACATGGATCGGCCGTGCCTTGCCATGGACCCTTTTTGCTTTGCTGATGCTTGGTGCAGGGATTCTCCTGGGTGGTGCATGGGCTTATGTTTCACTTACTTTCGGAGGATTCTGGTCCTGGGACCCGGTAGAAAATTCCTCCCTGGTTCCCTGGATGACCCTCGTAGCCGGCCTCCATTTCATGCTGATAGCCAGAAGGCAGAATTATGCCATGCTGGCCGCTTACATCCTTATTACCCTTTCCTATGTCCTTGTATTGTATGCCAGTTTCCTCACCAGGAGCGGCGTACTGGCAAATACTTCCGCGCATTCCTTTGGCGACAATGGCATGACGATGCAGTTGCTTATCTACCTCCTGGTGTTTTTCGGAATGATGATCGTGATGATCGTTTCAAATTTCAGGAAGTTCCATGCTGCAAAAGAAGATATCCTGCTCTCCCGCGAATTCTGGATGTTTATCGGTGCGATCATCATGGTCCTGGCTGCATTCCAGATCGTCTTTACCACCTCCATCCCCGTGTTTAACAACCTGTTTCACACGGATATTGCCCCACCGGTCGACCGGGTAGGTTTTTACAACCGCTGGCAAATGCCCTATGCCTTGCTGATTGCCGGGTTTATCGCCTTCAGCCAGTTCTTGTCTTACAGTACCAATGAACCGGGGCAATTCCTGAAAAAACTATTTTTCCCACTTGTCATCTCCATCCTCCTTACTGTTCCACTGGTTGTGACCGGTGTGATCACCCAGATGAACTTTATCCTGGTGGTGGTGTTTACCCTTTTTGCACTGTTGTCATCCATATACAACATGTTGTTCCAGGTCACCAAACCCAGGAATATTGGTGCGATCATCACCCATATCGGATTTGTCATCTTTGTTCTTGGAACCGTGCTGACCTTCTCCAATTCAAAGGTCATCTCAACCAACACCTCAAAATTCGACCTTGGCGACGCCCAGGCAAATGCGGAAAACCTTGTGTTGATGCGGAATGACACACTGCACATGAACGGGTTTTATGTTTCCTATGTGAGCAACAAGCCAGCCGGAAACACCACCGTGTACCGCGTCGATTTTATGACGAAAACAAAAAGGGGTTACAACCTCGAATTTTCCCTCCACCCATCGGTGAATGTCCATCCCCGTATGGGAGCCGTTTACAATCCCGACACACGGCATTTCCTTGGCCGGGACTATTATACCTATATTGCCAACGTGTCGAAAGAACCGGATTATATTGTGATCAAGGCTATTATGAACCCCTATATCAATGTTTTATGGCTTGGTTCAGTGGTGATGACCTTTGGTTTTGCCTTTGCCTTTGTGAGGCGTGCCCGCAAAAGGTGGCAGGGCAACTCCTGAACAGGGAACGTTACTCCTCTTTAGCCTTGTTCTCAAGCATCGGGACGAACCTGAACTCGCCGTACTCCTTTTTTGTGTAGGAGTTGTCGGCATTCCGGATAAATGTCGTCATAATCTGAACATCATTACCCCCCACAGGGATTACCAGGATGCCTCCGGGTTTCAGTTGCTCCAGCAATGGCTCAGGTACATAGGGTGCGGCAGCAGTCACGATCATTTTATCAAAAGGGGCGAAGGTGGGTAATCCTTTATAACCATCTCCGAAAAAAGTCTTGATGGTGGGATACCCTACGACAGGGAGGAATTTGCTGGTTTTATCAAAAAGGGTTTTCTGCCGTTCGATGGAGAATACTTTTGCCCCGAGTTCGGCGAGGATACATGCCTGGTACCCTGAACCGGTTCCGATCTCCAACACCTTGTCATTCTTCCGGATCTGCAGCAGTTCGGTTTGAAAGGCAACCGTAAATGGCTGGGAAATGGTTTGTCCGGCCGCAATGGGAAATGGCTTGTCCTCATAGGCGTATTCCAGGAAAGATGAGTCAAAAAAGAAGTGGCGCGGCACCGTTTCAATGGCCGATAGAACCTGCTGGTCTGAAATTCCTTTCTGCCTGATATTCTGTACCAGCAGCTTCCTTAATCCCTGGTGCCGGTAGGAGTCAACCGGCCTGATGATTGCCATGTGATTGGGTTTGTTAAAATTTTCACGAAAATACTAAATTCAGTCAGGGTAAAAACCTACCTTTGTAAAAAAAAAAACAATGCTGAAAATCGGAGTACTCGGAGCCGGGCATCTTGGTAAAATTCACATCAAATGCATCAAGGAAATTGCTGATTTTGACCTTGTTGGGTTTTATGATCCGGACGAAGCCAACGCTGAAAAAACCGCACTGGAATTTGGAGTTAAAAATTGGGGCTCCCTTGATGACCTGATCGATGCGGTGGATGTTGTGGACATAGTCACCCCCACCATCTCCCATTTCGAATGTGCTGCCAAGGCCCTGAAAAAATGCCGGCATGTCTTCATCGAGAAGCCGATTGTTACCACGCTGGACGAGGCCCGTGAACTGATCAAAATCGCCAGGGAAGCAAATGTGAAAGTCCAGGTTGGACATGTTGAACGGTTTAACCCGGCATTTCTGGCAGCGGAGGCGACTTTCGACCGGCCTATGTTCATCGAGAGTCACCGGCTTGCCCAGTTCAATCCCCGCGGAACCGATGTTCCCGTGATTCTCGACCTGATGATTCACGACATCGATATCATTTTAAGCGTAGTGAAGAGCAATATCAAAAAGATCAGTGCCAGCGGCGTCGCCGTTGTTAGTGATACCCCTGATATCGCCAATGCAAGAATAGAATTCGATAACGGATGCGTTGCAAACCTCACCGCCAGCCGTATCTCCCTGAAAAACATGCGCAAATCGAGGTTCTTCCAGCGGGATGCGTATATTTCTGTTGATTTTCTTAAAAAGGAGCTTGAAGTGGTCAAGATCAATGATGTGAACAACGATTCACCACCCATGGGCTTTATCCTGGAACTCGGCCCGGGAAAGGGCACCAAGCAGATCAACTTTGAAAGGCCTGAAATCAAGCCGCTTAACGCCATTAAAGCGGAGCTTGAAAGTTTTAATGCAGCCATCGCCAACAACACCATTCCCATGGTCACCATCAACGATGGATACAGCGCCCTCGAGGTGGCTTATAAAATCATTGAAAAGATCAATCTGAACGCTGCAAACATGGTGTAAACAGATTGTTAGTTGTTTGTTCATTACTTTTGTTTACAGGTGAACAATATCAGCAAAAACCGACCGTTATCCATACAGGAATCAGTGATTTCAAGCCATTATGACGATATGATCTACGGGAGAATTCTACGCTATTTCTGTCTTTTATTTGTCCTGTTCATCTCAGTCACATCCTGTGAGAAATTTACCAGTGATCAGGAGATTCCTGCATACCTCAGCATCGATTCAATCTATCTCTCCACTATCTTCAGTGCACAGGGTACCTCGTCGCAACGAATTACCGATGCCTGGGTCTATGTGGATGATGAATTTCTCGGCGCCTATGAATTACCTGCAAAACTGCCGGTGCTGCAATCGGGCAAACACCAGGTGAAAATCTGGCCGGGGATCAAGAAAAATGGCATCGCCGCTACACGTACAAGCTATGATTTTTACAACCCGGTGACCAAAGAGGTGACTTTTGTTCCTGACAGCGCTGCGAGAATCGGCGTTTTGTCAACCACCTATCAAACCAAAACATTGTTTGTATGGATGGAAAATTTTGAAGATCCGAGGGCCATAACCCTGGATACACTGAATGGGAGCAGCGCTTATATCCGGGATACCCTTACAGGCTCGCCGCCTCCTTTTGAAGGAAGCCGCTCCGGCGCTGTGGTGCTTGACTCCGTTCATGACTTTTTTGAATGCCAGACACATCTTCAATATGCCATACCCTATGCACCCATCTACCTTGAGATGAACTTCAAGACCACCAATCCGCTGGTTGTCGGCGTAGTAACCTATGGAACAACAACACTTTACCAATCCCCGATCATCACCCTGAACCCGACCGGCGGGCAATGGAAAAAAATATACATCGATTTATCCACCACTTTAAACGCCTATTCAGGGATGACAACCTACCGGGTGTACCTGAGGGCATTGAAGGATAGCGGGTTGAAGCAATCCACCATCCTGATCGACAACTTTAAAGTGGTGACCCGAAAATCGTAAACAATGACCGAATAGTATCAGAATATCCGAATTATGAATAAACGGTTACAGGTTATCAAATATATTGCTGCCGATTTTTTTACGGCGTTTATTGCCTGGACTTTGTTCTTTATCTACCGGAAATATGCGGTGGATCACCAGATATTCAGTCACATTGATGATATTTTTCAGGACAGGAAACTCTACTACGGGGTTACCATTATCCCGATCTTCTGGCTGATACTATACACCCTCATCGGAACCTACCGCAAGATATTCAGAAAGGCGAGGCTCCGCGAATTTGCCCAAACGATCCTGATCACGCTCATCGGCGTAACCATCCTCTTTTTTGCACTGATCCTTGATGATGTCATCATCAATCAGCATACTTACATCGAATTCTTTTTTATCCTCTTCACCCTTCACCTGTTTTTCACGGGTTCGTTCCGGTTCTTTCTTACATCACAGGCAGCCAACAAGATTCACCATAAGGTCATCGGGTTCAACACCATCATCATCGGCAGCAACGGGAATGCGGTTTCGATTTTTGAAGAGATTGAAAACCAGGAGAAATCCTCCGGAAATAAATTTGTCGGCTTCATCAATGTTGAAGGATACAGCAAGTATAAACTGGCTGAATCAATTCCCCATCTCGGTGGTCTGCAGGATCTGAACAGGCTGGTGAAGGAATTGAGCATCGAAGAGGTCATCATTGCCATCGAACACTCCGAAAACCACACAATCGAAAACATTATCACCCAGCTTGAAGATACCGACGTGGTGATAAAAATCATTCCGGCTATGCAGGACATTCTCATGGGATCGGTTAAAACTACCTCCATTTTCCACGCACCGCTCATTCAAATCTACCCCGACCTGATGCCCGACTGGCAGATGTCGCTGAAACGGATCCTCGACCTGGTGATTTCGATCATCTGCCTGATCCTCCTCTCTCCGGCCATGATCATTACTGCCATCGTCGTGAAAGTGACCTCTCCCGGACCGATTTTCTTTTCGCAGGAGCGTATTGGTATCAAGGGACGGCCATTTAAAATGCATAAATTCAGAACCATGTACCGCGATGCGGAGGTGACCGGCCCTCAACTCTCTTCGAAAAACGATCCAAGGATCACCCGATTCGGAAAGTTCCTCAGGCAATTCAGGGTTGATGAGATCCCGCAATTCTATACCGTGCTTAAAGGAGATATGAGCCTGGTTGGCCCGAGGCCCGAACGCCAGTACTATATCGACCTCATCATTCAGCGCGCCCCCCATTACCGTTTGCTGCATAAAGTCAAGCCGGGAATCACCTCCTGGGGCCAGGTAAAGTATGGCTATGCTGAAAACCTCGACCAGATGGTAGAACGGCTTAAGTTCGACATTCTCTACATCGAGAACATGTCGCTGGCAATGGATTTTAAAATCTTAATTTATACCATCCTGATCATCATCCAGGGCCGGGGAAAATAGGTACTCCTCCAGCTTCTGCATCACCTCTGCGGCTTTTCCCTGCAGAAAAATATCTGTGAGTTTATTCGTGTAATTGGAGGGTTCGGGGTTTACTTCGATGATAGTGGCGCCATGCTCTTTGGCCATAAACGGGAACTGGTTGGCAGGCATTACCTCCCCTGTGGTTCCGATGATCAGGAAAATATCCGAAATGGTTGCTGCTTCATATGCTTCAGCCAACGGTTTTTGGGGAATGGCCTCCCCGAAAAAGACAAAGTCGGGTTTCAGCAACCCGCCGCACTCCACGCATGCAGGCGGGAGATGATCGAGGCTGACCTCTGCCGCCGGATAAACCCGGTTGCAGTGCAGGCATCTCAGCCTTCCGGAGTTGCCATGGAATTCAGAAATGATGGTTGACCCCGCTTCCTGGTGAAGATTGTCGATGTTCTGGGTGATAATCCTGCCCAGCATACCCTCTTTTTCCATCCGGGCCAGGACCAGGTGCGCTTTATTAGGCCTGGCTGTTCCGAAAAAATCATAAAAAATCTCCTTGATCACCATCCAGGAACCGGCCGGGTCATGGGTGAAGTAGTTGAGGTCGAGTATCTTTGGATCATACTTCCCCCACAATCCCCCGGCGCCCCTGAAGGAGGGGATCCCGCTTTCAACGGAGATCCCTGCTCCTGTAAAGGCCGTGGTGAACCGTGAGCGTTTCAGAAGAAGAGCTGCCTCTCTCACCTTATCGTTCATGGGTTTTTACTATTTTAACCAGCGATCGAGCCAGTTGTAGAAGGTGCGTTGCCATAAAATCCCGTTCTGAGGTTTCAACACCCAGTGATTTTCATCGGGGAAGTAGAGAAACTCAGCGGGAATTCCGCGTAAAATGGCGGCGTTGAAAGCCTGCATCCCCTGTGTTGCGACAATCCGGTAGTCAAGTTCTCCATGAATACAGAGAATGGGGGTATCCCAGTTCTGCACAAAACGATGGGGGGAATTGGCAAAGGAGTTCTGTGCAATTTTATTGCTTTTATCCCAGAACGGGCCGCCAAGGTCCCAGTTTACAAACCACATCTCTTCTGTCTCAAGATATTGGGCTTCAAGGTTAAACATCCCATCGTGGGCAATAAACGCTTTGAACCGCTTGTTATGGTTGCCGGCCAGCCAGTACACCGAAAACCCTCCGTAACTTGCTCCCACACAGCCCAGTTTATCCTTGTTGACATAAGGCTCTTTTGTCATGGCATCGATGGCGCTGAGATAATCTTTCATGTTCTGTCCGCCGTAATCGCCGCTGATCTGTTCATTCCATGCCTGTCCGAAACCCGGAAGTCCGCGGCGGTTCGGAGCCACAATGATGTAACCGTTGGCCGCCATCATCTGGAAGTTCCACCTGAACGACCAGAACTGGCTCACGGTACTTTGCGGTCCTCCTTCACAATAGAGCAGGGTCGGGTACTTTTTAGTAGAGTCAAAATGAGGCGGATAGATGATCCAGGTATGCATGTCCTTGTTGTCGGAGGTCTTGATCCAGCGCTGTTCTATCCTGGCCAACGCCAGTTTGTCAAGCACATCTTTGTTGGTCGTAGTGATCTGGGTGTCCTTGCCGGTGGCCGGGTTAACTGAATATAATTCTGTCGGCTGCGACATCGACATCCTGGACGCAATCAGCTGGTCGCCAGCAGGAATAACACCGGTATAATTGTGAATTCCGGCAGTGATTCTGGTGATCTTTGAATCTGCAACATCGAGGCGGTAGATTTCATCCGTTGCATGATAATCGCTGATGAAATAGATCGATTTGTTGTCGTCTGTCCAGGCAAGACTCTCTGCATTCTGGTCGAAATTCTTCGTAAAATCTGTTTTGGCTTTTGAGTCAAGGTCAAACACAAATAACCGGTTCTTGTCTGACTCATAACCATCACGTTCCATGCTTTGCCAGGCAATTTTTTTACCATCAGGGGAAAATACCGGGGCAACATCATATCCCATCATTCCTTCGCTGATATTGGATGTTTTTCCACCTTCAAGTTCATAAAGGTAAATATCTGAGTTGGTTGATTTTGCATATTCTACACCCCTCTTTTTCCGGCAGGTGTAGGCAATCACCTTGCTGTCGGGGCTCCAGTTGATCTGCTCCATTCCTCCGAAAGGCATCAGGGGTGATTCAAATGGTTCATTGAGCATGATATCGGTGCCTTTGGTGATTTTCCCGGTCGTTACTTCAGCGCAAAAGATGTGGCTGTAGGCCACAACCCAGGTATCCCAATGACGGTACATCAAATCGTTATAAACCCTGCCGCTTGCTTTTGGCAGGCCTTCATAGAGGTCCTTGTGATCTTTCTCAGGCACCACATCAGCGGTATAAAGCAACTTCTTCATATCCGGGGAGTATTTAAACCCGTTGATGCCGTTTTCGATGTTGGTAACCTGCTGGCGGTTATTCCCGTCCGGGGTCATCTCCCAAACCTGCATCGATCCGCTTTCGGCCGACATGAACACGATTTTCTTACCATCGGCGGTCCACATGGCCTGGTATTCGCTGAACTTGGTGGTAGTCAGGCGTTTGTAGTTCTGGCCATCGGTACCAACACTGTACAATTCACGGTTTCCCTTGTTCTGTGCCACATCATAATAGGTTACCCCGTATAATACACTCTTTTTATCCGGCGAAAGTTCAGGTTCGCTTAAGCGGCCGAAACTCCAGAGAACTTCAGGTGTCATCAGGTCGCTTTTCAGTTCAACGGCCTGTTTTTCGATCAGTGGCGCCTCCTCCGCTTTTTTTTCGGTTGGCTTACATGAGTATAGCCCTGCAAATAAGGCAATTACAAGGAATAGGGTTAGTTTTTTCATGGTAGTATTAATTAGGTTTGAGTGATAATTCATGTCAATTTTGGTAAAAAAATGATGAGCCCGGTGATGACGGCCGCCATTGCAGTTACGAGGACGGCCGCAGCTGAAATGTCCTTCACTATTCCGGCCTGCCTGTGAAAACCGGGACTCACCAGGTCAACCAGTTTTTCGATGGCGGTATTCATTATTTCCATGGCAAAAACCAGGAAAATGGAGGTAACGATGATACACCATTCAATTTCGGACAAATGTACAAATATACCGGTGATGACTGCAAGGGTTGCTGCCACCAGGTGAATCCTGAAATTCTGTTCGGAGCTAAATACGATTTTCAACCCATTGAAGGCAAAACCGAAGCCTTTTATCAGCTTTTGCGGATTGGGTTTACTATCAGTTAAAATCTCTTTCATCAGTTTTCTTGAACCTTCACGTCGTTGCATTGGTTATCCCGGGTTCATTATAAATACCGGCTCACCTTTGTGCTGTATATCAGCCACTCTTTCCCAAACCGCTTTTCAAGGAAATACTCTTCATTTCTGATGATCCGGTGATGCATGTATATTCCGTAGATCGTAAAGGAGATATTGATCAGGTCGGGGAAATAGATACACGATGCAATGGCGATCAGGTGTACTCCAACGTAAAGCGGATTGCGGCTCATCCTGTACAACCCATGGGTTTGCAGGGTAGTCTCTTTTTCCGGCAACCCCACTGCCAGTGATCGTCCCAGGTTAACCATGGAGACCGATACGATGATCGCACCCAGGTATAGAATGACGACAGCAATCCATGAAATGAACTCCGGCAGGTTTATATACCCGACCATGGGACTGATCGCCTTGACCATAAAGAGCCCCCAGGAGGTGAAGAGCGCGATTTTTGCAGAGTAAAAATAGACAGCTTCAATGGTGGGCTTCCCTATGAACCGGGTTCCGGAGCCCTTAAACCTTAGCAGTACTGAAATTAAAACAACCAGTAAAAGAGAAAATGCAATCAATACAAAGTAGCTGTGTACAGGCATCTTTTTTTCTGTAAATTTAGGGAAATTTCTGTTTTTACACAGCCTGTGTCACCATATTTTTCACGGTGATATTGACTACCTTTGCCATTCATTCAATCCGTGCATGTCCACAATACTACAAGTTGAAAATCTCGCCCGATCTTATGGTGAAAAGAACCTGTTTGAGAATATCTATTTTGTTCTCAGTCAGTCGCAAAAAGTAGCCCTGATCGCCCGTAACGGAGCAGGGAAAACGAGCCTGCTCAATATCATTGCAGGCCTTGAACCGTGTGATGCGGGAACTGTCACCATGTTTAACCGCGATTCTTTTGAATACCTCAGGCAGGAACCCGATCTCGATCCGGCAAAGACCGTATTCGAGGAGGTCTATTCACACTCAAACGATATTCAGAAAACCATCCTGAATTACGAACATGTAATCAAAGGTGAAGATAAGGAGGAGATACAGCGCGCGATTGAACAGATGGATGCCATCCAGGGCTGGGAGTATGAGACCCGTGTAAAACAGATACTTACGCAGCTTAAATTGCCTGACCTGGACCAGCGTATACAGCAACTCTCCGGAGGGCAGCGTAAACGGGTGGCACTGGCAAAAGTCCTGATCACCGAACCCACCTTCCTGATCATGGATGAACCTACCAACCACCTCGATGTCGAGATGATCGAGTGGCTGGAAGAGTACCTCTCCAAAAGCAGCATCACCCTGTTGATGGTAACCCACGACCGCTATTTCCTCGACCGGGTTTGTGATGAAGTGCTTGAAATGGAGAATGCTGCCGTGTATAAATACAAGGGGAACTACTCCTACTTCCTTGAAAAACAGGCAGAACGAATCGACAACCAGAACAAGGAGGTTGAACGGGCACAAAACCTCATGCGCACCGAGCAGGAGTGGATGCGCCGCATGCCCAAAGCCCGCACCACCAAAGCCAAGGCGCGCATCGACAGTTTTTACGAACTTCAGGAGAAGGCCTCCTCTAAAATTTATGAAGAGCGGATGAACCTCAACATTGAAGGGGTTCGGATGGGAAACAAGGTCCTTGAGATCAACGATGTCTCCTTTAACTGGGGTGAACTCGCCATCCTCAAGGGGTTCACCTATACCTTCAAACGGCGTGAAAAAGTGGGCATTGTGGGGAAAAACGGGTCGGGAAAGTCGACGTTCCTCGACGTCATCACCGGGAAGATCAGGCCCCAGAAGGGGCATATCCAAACCGGGGAGACCATCCAGTACGGCTACTACAAGCAGCAGGGACTGGTATTCAACGAAGATACCAAGGTGATCGATGTGGTGAAGGAGATCGCCGAGGTGGTCAAACTCGGGAATGGCGACACGATTACCGCAGCAGCATTCCTCAACTACTTCATGTTCCCGTATCCATCGCATTTTCAGTCTGTTTATAAACTGAGCGGGGGCGAACGCCGCAGGTTGTACCTGGTGACCGTCCTCATGCGAAGTCCGAATTTCCTGATCCTTGATGAGCCTACCAACGACCTCGATATACTCACCCTCAATGTGCTGGAGGAGTATCTGCAGTCGTTCAACGGGTGTGTGGTGGTGGTAACCCACGACCGCTACTTCCTCGATAAAATTGTTGACCATCTGTTTGTTTTTGAGGGAGATGGCGTGATCAAGGATTTCCCCGGCAACTATACCCAGTACAAGTCATGGTGTGATGAACGTAAACGGAAGGAGCAACTGCAAAAAAGGGTGACCACGAAGATTGCCGAGACGGCAAAACCGGTTGTTGCAGCAACCAATAAGTTGTCATTCAAGGAAAAACGGGAACTGGAGGCCCTGGAGAAGGAGATCGCCACCCTGGAAGCAGAAAAGTCGGAGATTGAAGCCAAACTTGAATCCGGAACGTTGAAACCGGATGCATTGAAACTTGCCTCGGAGCGGTGGGCTGCCATCCTTCCGGAAATAGAAGTGAAGACTGAAAGGTGGATGGAGCTTAGTGACAGAGAATAAGAAATATAACCACAAAGACACAATGAAAAACACAATGAACACAAGGAGTTCTTTGTGACCTTTGTGCCTCCTTTGTGTCTTTATGGATAAAAAAACATGTTTAACCTCAGAAAGTTGAACAAATGAGAACCACCATTATTACCCTGCTTTTTTTACTGAATTTTTTTGCCGGTTTTTGCGACGATTTCACCATCTCTCTTGCCGGGCGCAAACTTGCCAATCCCTTACCACGCTATTATGTTGAAGATGTGTTTCTTAGTCAGCGTGAAGACTCCTGCCTCGGTTATGTCCACCCCTATGGCCCCCACAGGATCAACCCCGTCTTTTTTAACCGGGGTATATGGGCGGAGTTGAAAGAGTTCCTGGTTGGTTCGATGCCAAAGCAGCCGGACCTTGACCCGGTCATCATACGCATCAACAGGATTTACATGTACGAATTGACAAAAGGAGTTTATGAATATACCTGCATCGAATTGAGTGTGAGTTTTATCTGCCCGGGAGATTCTGGCCTCATGGAGGATTTTACCTCCTCAGCCACCCTCGAGATTTTTCAGAAAAATATTCCTGCCAGTTTTGGCGAGGTTGTGGCAAAGGCCTTTGACCAGTGTTTCAGTCAATATGCCGACAGAAAGGCGAAGGGACTCACCAGGCCAAAGATCATCACCACGGAACAGCTTAAAGGAAATCCGATCAACAGACAGGAGTGTTTCAGCTGTTTCTCCGCAAAAAAGCCACCCAAGGCGCTCTATTACAGTTTTGCCGATTTCCGGGATAACACCCCCGATACCATTCCGGAATTTAAAATCCTGCATGACTATAATGCCGGAACCCCAGCACTTTCCAAGGCTTTTCTGAAGTTTCCGAAAGGATCTGACATCAAAGAGGTCTGGGGCTTCTGTGAAGGCGACTCCATCTATTTCAACAACGGCAGGTCCTATTCGTTGTTAAGCAGTGAGGACGATTTTTTTGTGACCTATGGAAAGTCGGCGGAGTACAGCCGTGATGTGACCTCTGCCGCCATCTTCGGCGGCATCTTCGGCGGCATTATCGGTGCCTCCCTCATCGGAGGGGCGGCAGCCGTGAGTTCTGATCCGAATGCGATCGAGAAGCTGAGGCTGGACCTTTTCTCCGGAAAGCTTTTGCCTTTTGATGCAACCGACTATACCCGGATCAATTCGAGGGCAGTATTTTTTCTGTCAAAAGTGTCGGATCCGGCAGCAAGCCTGGCGGTTTATATTAACGGGGAGCAGTTGTGCGATATGAAACCCGGCAACTTTGTTTCAGTTGACCTTTCGTGCCACCACCCGGTGGCAAAAGTGAGACTGGTTTCATCTACGGGAGGAGAGACATCCGAAGATATTCCGCTGGAACTGTTTCATACCGATGTTTTTTTACTCAGGGTGGAGAAGGACCATGATGTCACCATAAGTAAGATGCACGATCAGATGAAGAAGGACATGCTGAAGAAGCGCACGAAGGAGAATACTGTCTGTAAAGCTGAACTTTAGGCCAAAACATATTCACAATGAAAAACCTCTCTTATCTCCTCATCCTGGTTATCACAACTCTTTCCATTCATCTCCGGGCTCAGACGGCTGCAAAGGGATACATCGTAAAGGTGAACAGAGACACAGTGCATGGCTTTATCCTGGATAAGACCGACACTGATCTGTCCCCGGGAATCATTTTTAAGACCGGGAAAAAGGAGAAGACCACGACCCATTACACAACTGCGGATTTGCTGGGATTTGGTTTTGATTACGGCAGGGCTTTTGAACGGATGGTGTATACCGACAGTTTGAACGATACCGTTAAAATTTTTGCCAAGCGCGTACTGCAGGGGAAGATCAACCTGTTTCTCTGGCGGAAAAATGCATGGACCGACTTCGATATCTTTTTATTCAACAGGGATCCCGCCCGTTCGGTCCATTTGAGCGAACCGGTTAAAAAAGTCATCAAAGAGGAGGATGGGATCCAGCAAACGATTTACAAATACAACCATGTGGGTTTGCTGAAGTATGTAAAGGGCGACACTTCGCGCATTGATGGTAAAGTGAAAAGGATCAGGTATTCGGAAAAGAAGATTATTGACGACATTCAGCATTACAACCTGGGGTATCTCGGAAAATACCCGGTGAAAAAATACAGGGATAAGAAGAGAGTCTTTTTTGACCTTGCCATCGGGACGGCAGTCATTAAAGCTCCCGAAGGATTGAATCTACGTGGCTCCATTTACGTAAATCGTTTTGCACCGGAGAAAAACAGGAACTTTTCGTTACTGGCCGGTGTAACCTACCGATACTGGAAAAGCAGCGCTGCCGTTGATAATCTCGCGGTAAATGACAACCAGAATTACCAGCAGCAAATGATCTCGGCAATCCCCATTGGTGTTAATTTTCACAGTGCTTCCGGAATTTTCAGGCCGTACATCTATTGTGGTATCGGACTCGCCGTTCTACTGAATACGAACTATCGCTTTGTTAAAGGAGAGTCGATGGGGAGCAAAACGGAAATTCTCCTGCTCCCGGGAGTTAACATAGGAGCAGGAGTGAAAATACGAATCGGAACGCAGTTCATAGCAGTAGAAATTACCCCTACAGGCAATGGCAGCGGGGTCTTCGCGAACCTGGGATACTCGTTTTAAGGATAGTCACAGGCAGGGGGGATTTTCGGATGGAGGTAATAAATACAGGTTTCTAAGGAATTAATTAGCTTATAATTGAACCAGGTAAACTAAGAACATGAGAGCCGCCGTAAATACGAAATATGGGCCACCGGAAGTAGTGCAGGTAAAGGAAGTTGCAAAACCGGTCCCCAGCGACAATGAAGTGCTTGTGAAAATCCATGCTACTACTGTAAACCGCACAGACTGTGGTTTCCGGAACCCGGAATACCTGCTTGTCAGGTTGATTAGTGGAATTCTGAAACCCCAAAAAACCATCCTGGGAAGTGAACTGGCAGGTGAAATTGAAGCGATCGGAAAGAATGTCAGATCGTTCAAGCCCGGCGACCGGGTTTTCGGGTTGAGTACCTACAATTTTGGGACGCATGCCGAATATGTTTGCATCCGGGAGGAGAAGTCGATCGCCCCGATGCCGGTCAATATGACCTGGGAAGAGGCTGCTGCCATTTGCGATGGCGCATTTCTTGCCCTTGCAAACATGAAGAGATTAGATTTCAGCAACAGGCCAAAGATCCTTGTCAACGGCGCATCAGGCTCGATCGGTGTAGCCAGCGTACAACTTGCCAGGTATTTTGGCGCAGATGTGACTGCAGTATGCACCACCAGGAATTTCGAACTCCTGAAATCTCTCGGGGCCGATTTCGTTATAGACTATACCAAGGAAGATTTCACGCAGTGCGGGAAGGTGTATGATGTAGTGCTCGATGTGGTGGGTAAAAGTTCGTACTTCCGTTGTAAGAAAATCCTGAAGCCGGGCGGGATCTATATTTCATCCGAACTCGGGGCCTGGTCGCAGAATATTTTCCTGGCCTTGCTCACTCCACTTTTACCGGGAAAAAAAGTTCTCTTCCCGATACCCAAAGACCGTAAGGAGGATATCCTCTTTTTCAAAGAGCTGATCGAGGCAGGAAAATTCAAGGCGGTAATAGACAGAACTTACCCCCTGGAACAGATCGTTGAAGCCACCCGCTATGTTGAAACCGGTCAGAAGACAGGCAACGTCGTGATAACGCTATAGCCCTTTCAATTTTTTTCCCGGCCCTCATGCGCCTGATCCAAAAAACTGCTATATTTGCCGTGTGATTACCAACACATGCGGTAGTAGCTCAGTTGGTAGAGCATCAGCTTCCCAAGCTGAGGGTCGTGGGTCCGAATCCCATTTACCGCTCAA
>JBMOIP010000054.1:0-30182 GCA_049317265.1 Bacteroidales bacterium | reverse complement strand
CTGTTACAGCTGCTGTAATTGGGGAGGATGGATTCAGACAGTAGGTGTTGGAGATGTAAGCATGCATGATTGCGCCGCTTTGCACCGTGGTTCCCGGTTCGAACAGGATATTGGTACCTGAAAAGAAGGTAGCATTGCCGTTGGGGGCTAATACCGTGAAAGTGGTAACTCCGCCGGCCACCGTGATCGTTGTGGTTGCGTTGTAGCATACGGTCGTGCCGATGGTACCTGTAACAGTGATGTTGTCACATACAGGGTTGGCAAGGCCAACAGCCCAGCTTCCTGTTTTGGTACAACCATTGGCGTCCGTTACAACCACCGTGTAGGTTCCTGCTGCCAGACCCGACAGATCCTGGGTAATGGCTGCATTGCTCCACAGGTAGGTATAAGCGGGGGTTCCCCCGGTTACAGAAAGGTCGATGCTTCCGTTGGTCACTGCAGGGCAGTTGGCGTTAACAGTCGTTGCTGAAAGAACAACTTCCGAAGGCTGGGCAATCACCCAGGGGCCTGCTGTGGCAGTGCCGCTTGCTGCATCAGTAACTGTTACTGCATAGGTACCTGCGCCGATTCCGGTTAAAGAAGCGGTGGTGGCGCCATTGCTCCATGTATATGCAAAAGGAGCGGTGCCGCCCGTTACTGTGGTGGTGATCGATCCGTTGAGGTTACCAAAGCAACCCGTCACATCAGCAGCAACTCCGGTAACTCCAAGTGGAAGTGCATGGGAGAAGGTCTCGGTAAGGATTTGTGTGGCAGTAGAAACTACTGTTCCGGTATATCCTGAAGCAACAATCAGTTTCCATGTATGAGTGCCCGCATTGTCGAGGTCAACAGAACCGGTGCCGGCTCCAAGAACTGCTACAGGTACATTGGGTTTTGCTTCCCATGTATCGGTAGCGGGATAGAATACGTAACATGGATTGGGAACGGCAGGAACCCAGGAAGCAGTAGGACTGCCTGCTGCAACAATGATACCGTCAGTTCCCCAGGGTGCGCCGTCAAAACGGTACATGGCTCCGCCGGGATAAGCTACCCTGTTGCTGTTCAGAATGCCGGAATGTACGGCAGTGGTGCCTGCCATATCTTCCACAAACTCCTTGGATGGTTCGCCCGTGGTGCCGGGATAGGAGCTCTTTGCTGTGGCCCAGGTAATGGTGGCAGGATTGATTCCGTCAATGGTTCCAACATAAACTTTACTGCTGATGACCAGGTCGTCGGCACCGGCTACATATACAAGTTTGTCGCCCGTACGTGAGAACGCTCCGCCGAATACTACGCCCGGCATCGAGGTGGCTGCACTCCAGGTATCGGCTGCAATGTCGTAAACATATACATCGGAAAGTACAAGCCCTCCTGTAAATGCATCAACACCGCCGGCCAGGTAGATATAGTTGCTGCCATAGGCAACAGCTTTTCCCCATGCGATCGTTTTTGGCAGGGTGGAGGTCATCGTAGTCCATGTGTCGGCTGTAATATCGTAACGGAAAACAGTGTTGAAATAGGCTACACCGTCAGATCCGCCAATCACATAGATGTAATTGCCTACCTGTGCCGAGGCTACAACAATACGCTTGGCAGGAAGAGAGGCAATGGCTGTCCAGGTATTGGTGGTTTCATTGTATTTGGAACACTCTGTTCCAAGGGTGGAGTTGCCTCCAAAACTGAACAGGTAACCAACCGGTGGAGAGACAGAATTGTCGGTATATCCCACACTAGCTCCCATATAGGTTCCAACCGGAATGGCTGATCCTGATGACCATACGCCGGGGAATGCAGAAACTGCTTTCGTTTTGCAGTCGTTTGATGGCACTAAATCTCCAACAAGTTGCGTGCATACCTGAACGGTATAGTTGCCGACAGCGGGGGTCCAGCTGGCAAAGGTTACCTGGGTGGAAGCGCCTGCTGCGAGGCTCACGCCGGTTACGGTGGAAGTATAACCACCGGTTATGGTCATGGTCACATTAAACACCTCAGGATTCAACCCGTAGTTCTGTACCGTGGCTTTTGGCGAAATTGCAATCCCTGCACCAACCTGTGAAGCAACACCATCAATGGAAGCTGTACCAGCATCATGATCAGCCGGGGGTGCTATGGTTACATAATAATCTTCGGTTTCTCCGTAACCGTAGGCAAAGCAGGAGGTCAGTGTGGCACCGGAATATCCTTCAGCAACAGTTACACGCATGAGGGTTTGTCCCACCATGGCGCCGGACGGCACCGTGATACTGCCTGTAATAGTGCGGGGACTCACGGTGGTGGCGGCTTCAGAATAAACCTGCTCGCCGGCATCGGTAAACACGCCATTCTGGTTAAAGTCGATCCAGATGGCACAGCCGTTGCCGTAATAGGTAGCCCCGTCGCATTCATCTTCCAGAATCGTGAAACTTGCCGTTGATCCAGGGATCAGTGAAGTTAACGGACCCAGGGGTAGGAAGTTGGAATACCTGTTCAGAATCGAACCCGGTCCGGGAGCCGCTGTGGCACAATCATACGCATTGGTGGCGCCATTGACGGTAACACTGTAGATCTCCTCATCACCGGTATTGGATGCCATTGAAGTGCAATAGATCAACAGGGAGGTGCCCGATACGGCTACATTCGCCGTGGGGGCGCCGCCACCGGCATTGCTGATATTACCTGAATAGGCAAGATCGGGTGTGGTTGGTTTGAAAACAACATAGATCGGTGTGGTTCCCAAAGTTGAACCTGAATAGGCCACAGATATCGGTGCTGAACTATAGGGTCCACCCTGTTTATCGCCGATCTCAAAGTTTGCAGGAGGCGTAACTGTGATGCTTCCGTCTGCAGGGGTCAGGTTTATTCCCGTAAGGATATAGCTCTTTTCGGCAGATGTTGAGCCGGAAATGGCATAACCGAGGTTGAGATTATTTGGCAAAGTGGATATTGCTGGAAGAGTGGCGGCAAGAATCTCTACCAGGTAATCTTCCGTCTCCCCATATGAACTAGCCAAACAAGGTCCTGTAGTGCTCGATTCCTTGCAAACAACGCGCATTCCGGTGACACCAAGGTGTGCAGTTACCGGTACAGTTATATTTGCAGCGATGGTATGGGTGTTTGAACTTGCATAAGCCCAGATGATGAACTCCTCTCCAGCATCGGAAAAGGATCCGTTCTGGTTGAAGTCGATGTAAACTCTTACATCATGGCTGTAGGCACTTCCGCCACACTCAGTTACCTGGACCGAAATGGGGATCGTGAGCGACTGGGTGATCTGGGTAGGCGTAATGGCGTTAAAATTGCTGTACAAGTTAGCTGTACCGGTAGCAGTACCCTGGGTACCTGTGAGTGAAGCACACACAGAGGTATTGTTCAGCGTATTTCCGAAGGTTACATTGGTAATATCTTCATCTCCGCTGGAGGTTGCAGCACTCGGGCAGTAACAATTAAGAAAGGAGGACATTGTAACTTGTATAGGTGTGGAGATTCCTGTGCTTCCCGAACAGGTTACCAGGCATTGGTACCAGGTAGCAACTGTTTGAGAGGTTGAATAGGTAGCATTGGTGCCTGCGTTGGTCCAGGTCAGACCATCCGGCGATGATTGCCACTGGTAGGTAACGCCAGAGCCTGCAGTAGGATTCTGAAGGGAAAGCGAAAAAAAAGTGCCTGAACAAGCAGGATTGGCAGAAGACAGGGTATTACCTGGTGCGGGGGTACCGGCACATGCGCTGCCTCCGGAGTAGGCAAACATGATATTTGGCTTATAGGTCGTACTGGCAAGGGATGTTGCCGCACAATTATCAGATCCATCGGTACGGATATAGGTAATCATTCCGCTGGTTGCGGCTGTATACCTTAATCCACCATAAGGAGAAATAAAATCATTCAACCCGGTGCATGTATTGATAACCAGGTTGGAAACTCCATCCCAGGTAAATCCGGCATCAAGCGTTATCATGTCGAAACTGCCTTCAGCCTGTACAACAGGGAGGTAGGTAAAGGCATTTTTAACAACTGTCAGTCCTGAAATGTAAGGCTAGGCGGTGGCCTGGTTGGTTAGCGCCATGGAAATCGTGTAATTGGCCAGGGAGACTGCTGATTCGGAAATTGAAAAACCCATGGAGGTGATGGTCACGCCCGCAGGCATTCCCGCTGCCGTCAGTTCAGCAGCTGTATAAACAACCTGGTAGTGTTCCCACTCATAATACCTTTCAACCGGGTCAAAGGTGGAACTATTGGTTGTCAGGGTACCTGTTCCGATAATGGCAGTTTGTGCCCATGAGCTTCCTGCCCATAACATCAAAGCAATTAATAATGTAACTAGTTTTCTCATAATTCAGTTAATTTGAGTTTGGTTAAAAATCAAGAAAATTCTCGGAGAAATATATAGAGTTTAAGTAGTTGGAGTTAGTTCGTTAGAAAATTATGAGAGTAGGGCAAAGAGGGGATAACCATTTATGAGGATTATTCAACAGGATAGGAAAGGGGAAAATAACATGGCAAAGGCAAGGTCCAAATGTAACGAAAAGAAGTGTCTGCTTCAGGACATTGTGTAGTTTTTAAATGGTATGAATAAGGCTGTTTACATTGGGATATCAGCATTTTATGAATTCCCTTGGAAGGCGGGGGAAAAATAGTTTCCCGCAGCATACAAACATGCAGGCAACCTGTTTATGAAAAACCGGAAATAGAAAAGCCGGAAGCCCATTGCTGGATTCCGGCTTTTTTATTGACGATTGGACGATTTACGATTGCAGATTGAATTATTTGATTTACGATTTACGATTGATGAGCACTCATCGTAAATCGTAAATCGTCCAATCGTAAATCAACTTTATCTGGTTTTTACCAGCTTGATGGTTTCCACATAGTCATCGGCTACCACTTTCACAAAGTAGAGCCCGGTTGGCATTTCGGTGAAACTGAACACATGGGCCTTCTCGCCGATCATCTGTTCTGTCATGACCTTAGCGCCACGGATGTTATAAACCTCAATTTTAACACTGCCAAAAGCCCTGTCACCTTTCTGAACGAGGGTGAAATTGCTGTTGGTCGGGTTCGGGTAGATGGAGAAGTTGGCCTGTTCAATGGTCACAGGAGCCTCTTCTGTGCTCGATTTTACAACGGCTGGCAATACAGGTGCCTTGTCTCCGCAATAGCTGCCGGTGGAGATATATCCATGCATGTAACCACCACTCTGAACGGTGGTTCCCGGAAGGAAGCTGATGGTCTCACCAGCAATAAAGGTAGCATTGCCGCCGGTTTCAACCACAAACGTGGTGGGAGGACCAGCCACAACAATAGAGTTGGTGGCGTTGTAGCAGATTGTTTCTCCATTGGCAACGGTAACATTCTGAACTGTATTGGTTTCAGGCACCCCTTCGGTTACCCGGATGTTATCGAGGTAGAGGTTGTTTCCGTAAGCGCTTACTGCTGTGAATTTCAGCATGTTTGTTCCTGCAGGCAGGGCAAGGGTTTGTGAATCCCATTGGGAAGATGTCGGGATGAAGGCATCTTCTGTTGCGCCGGCAGTATTGAGGATACCGGTTTGTCCGCCGGGCATGTTGAGCAGGGAGTTCCAGGTTGTACCAAAGTCGGTGGAATAATAGACATCCATCTCATCGATTTCAACCACATAAGTAGCATATGCATAATCGAACCTGAGGGTTGGGGTGGTCAATGCACTGGCGTCGAATGGCATGGTGGTTAATTCGTAGGTGCCGGCTGCCTGGTTGAAGAAATTGGCAGTTGCAGATGCGGTGCCAACACCATGTCCGCTGGCCGCGGTGGTACGCTCCCATACAAACGATCCGGATGTTGCTGAATTGGTCCAGCAGTCAGGCGCAAAACCGGCAGATTCGAATCCTTCAGTGAACGGTGCGATCACAGCAGGGCAGAGTGTCATGACCGACCCGGGTGTGGTATAGTCACTGGAGCATCCAACAACATTGGCTTTTACACGGTAGTGATACAGGGTGCTTGGGCTTAGCCCGGAGATGGTTAATGAAAGGCCCGGGTAGGCAACCGTAAACGGAGAACCGACAACGGGAAGGGCAAACAACGCATCAGTGGCTACATCAATGGTATAATTGACCGGCTGATTTCCTGTGGTATATTCCCAGCTCAGTTTAAATGAAGTAGGCGCGATATATGAAACTGAAGGAGAACCCGGAACGGCAGGACAACTGGTAACCAATACCGATTGTGAACTGGTACAACCTGACGTAGAGGTGGCAGTTGCCGTATAGGTTCTTGAAGTAACCGGTTTTGTATAGATGTTTGGTGCATCTCCTGTTCCATCATAGGCCAGGGTGGCGCCAGCATTGGTGTAGAGGTCAGCCAGTGGCGACCAGGAAATGGTGGTCGACTTATCACCGGTGATACTTACATTATCAATGGCCCAGTAGTAACCCCATGCGCTGGTATAATGGAAGCGGACATAGAGGGTGGCCTTGTTGATATAACTATTCAGGTTAACATTTTCCGCAGCAAAACCGGAAGCAGAACCATGAGATGCACCACTGTATTTGAGCACCCGCAACCAGGTGATATTATTCGTAGAAACCTCAACCACTACCGAATCATTGGCTGCGCTTGTATAAACCTTGAAGTAATCGTAGAAGGCAAGGTTTAACGTAGTGAATCCCATCGTATTGACCACCGGCGCAGTTAAAATCGTGTTGGTTGTTCCTCCACTGCCCTGGGCGTCGCTGTTGGTCATATAAAATTTGGAGTTGTCGTTGCTGTGGAATGTCTCACTGTTGTAGAAGTACGCATCATTCTGAACATTCCAGGCTGCAACTGTGGGATTACCTCCGGTAGAGTTGTTTACAGCAGACCAGCCGGTTACAACGCCATTGAAGTTTTCATTCAGCAGGGAAATTCCGGTAACAACACCACCGTTTGCCGTAAGCATTTGAATTCCGCCGGCAGTCACACTGATTGGCTCTTCCGGGGAAATGGTAAGTGCTGAAGGCAATGGGTTGATGGCAACAACTACGGTTGCTGTGTTGGAACACTCTGTTGCGGCATCGTTCACAATAATGGAATAGTTTCCTGAAGCAGCAGCAGTATACTCAGAGGTATTCTGCTCATCAATGTTCACCCCGTTCAATTGCCATTGGTATGCCGGGCTTGCAGCATTGGTTGTGGCTGTCAGCAATTGGGTATTTGGAGTGCAGATGCTCACCGGACCAGCAGGAGTAACAGAGATGGTTGGAAGCGGAGTGGCTGTGATTAACAGGTTATTCGAATAGCTGGTAGATATATTTTCTGAGCAGGTCACTTTCAGTCGGTAGTAATTTGATGCTGAAATCACGCCGGTTGTAAGAGCCGTTGGATTCACCTGTCCTGTAAAATCATGGACATCACTGACGAAGTTATCATTCGAATATTGCCACTGGTAAGTACTTCCTGAACCGGTTGAGAAACCGCTGCAGGTAATACCCGGGTTACCTGATCCGCAAATTGCGGAAAGGGCTGCAACTGCAGTGCCGCCAACAGCGCCGGTACACGGGGGAGGTTGAATTTCATCTGCCCCCATGTCGGGAGGCGTATTCCTGGGGTTTCCATCAATGTCATCGGTAACAGCCGCAAGCGTAACACCTGCATCATTTATTGGTGTTACCGCTACCGGATCGATATGCAGATTCGTGTTGCTGAGAAATTTCGGATCTCCTGAGATGCTGTGAGCATCCTTGCCAGAGGCGGTTTGCCAGGCCAGTAAGGTAGTATACCCTGTTGCCCCGATCATCCCGATATATTTGACACCGGAACCGGTTGGATTAACAAAGATATCATTGTAGTCGCTTCCTTCAAGCTGCGTATTGGAGGTTTGCAGGAAGATTCCGATAGATCCGGTTCCTGTGGAAGATAAAAGGCCAAGATTGTTAACAATGATGTTGCCCTTGATATCTGCGGTAGTTCCCGTACCCAGGGTTATTCCATATGAATAGGCACCAGATTTATTTATCGTATTGCCATACAGATTTATGGAATTATCATATACTTTTACCCCGGTTTGAGTACTGAAAAGGTAGATGCCGTGAGTATTATCCCCCAGTGTTGACTGGGCCCAACCATCACCGGAAAGGTGATAAATCATATTGTTCTTTACCTTGATGTTGCAACCAGTCACACCTGTAGAAACGGCAATCCCGTATCCACCATAACCACCGGTTCCCGTATAATTCAGATCGGAGATGTAATTTTTTTCGATGGTACTGTTTACGGTTCCGGTTGCAAACCAGATACCACGGTCATCCTCGCTGCCAGTACCATCAAAATTAGCAATTTTATTCTTTGAAACGATGGCTCCATCAGCTCCCTGGACATAAATGCCTGTATAGGCGAGCGAATTTGTGCCAGCGGTATTGAGGAGGTTTTCGGTAATCAGTACACTCCCATTGCCGGCAACCACAGCAGCATTGACATACATACCGATATAGGCTTTTTGAATGCTGTTGTTTTGGATGGTGATGTTGTTGAAATAGCCGGCAGCTCCGGGTGTTGTTCCATCACTGATAATAAGTGCCGAAGATGTATTGACACCATTGATCAGCACGCAGTTTTTCAACGTAACGCCAACAATCGTTGTTGTTCCTGTAGAACCGATCACCATGACATTTGGTGCGGTGGCGTTGGAGTTGGTGATGGTAAGATCACGGGTTGTTCCCCCGGCTGTATTTGACCCATCAATGATGACATAGTTGTTCAGGATTTTGAAAACAGGCGCACTGGCCAAAGCTCCGGTAATGGAAGGAGAAACACCTGTATTTGGTTTAATCGTGACAATATTTACAGCACTGGAGCCTGTGTTCGGATTGATAACCAGCGGCAGGGTTTCAGATGCATAGCTGGCATCGAGCAGGGTAAGGGTGAGCGGGCCACATAACTCTCTGATATTCAAATCGGCCAAAGCCGCGGTAATGGTGGAATAAGTACCGCCGGCACCAACTGTTTTATTCCCGCAAATGGTGCCAAGAATAATGTAGGTACTCGGTGTCGCCGGGCCTGCGGATGCAGCGGGAGGTGAAGCGGTAACAGTAGCTCCACTCGGGGCCGAGCCCACATTGGGGGGTGTTGCCTTATCCTGGGCGACAATAAAATAGGCGACCACGTCGGTGGCAACCACACCCGAACCGAATGTGAAAGTATAGTCATTTCCTGAAACGGAAGTTGGGGATACAGGTCCGGTGTAGGCACCTGCATTTATTTTCCAGTAAAGAACCGGTTGATTGGTGAGATCACCTACCCCGGAAGGGTCGGTAATGGTGGCAATCAGCGTGCGTGCACCTGTGAATGTAGTGTTTACAAGAGGTGTATACACAATTGAAGGGAAGTTAAGGTCGACCTTTGTCCCTCCAAACTCATCAGCACCCATATCCGGGGCAGCCGCTGGTGATGCGGGGTTATTCGGATATCCGGCATTCGGATATCGGTTCTGTGCATCAATGTCAGTAGTGGTTCCTGCAATGACTACACCTCCTGATTCAATTTGGGTCGAGGTTAATGCGGGAATATGTAAATCTGTTGCCGATGTGAACGGCGCTGCAGTGGTAGATGCGAAAGATGCATTGTCATTTGTTGCAACTCCCAGTGCGGTAGAATAACTCCTGAAGTTTGTTGCCGGGGAATTTGAACCTGCGCTAAAATTCGCAGCAGAATAGACATTGGCAGCAGCGTAAGATGTTACACCAGCAAATGCAACTCCGCTTTTCCCGGCAATCGATCCGGTATAATATGCATTATTATTCAGGGTAAGCAGCATGGAGGCAGAAGCTGCGAAAGGCAGAAATACGCAGGTATGTGCATCCGTGGCAGCGCCGCCGGTAACCGTGTTGGAAAAGATGTTGTTCCTGACATCAATACCGGTTTGGGTATTGGCCGTAATGGCAAAGCAGTTGATGGAGTTGCTCCCTGCAGAAGCACTCACGCCATAAAGATTAACCGAATTATAATAAACTTTATGGTTATTCCCTGCTGCCAGGAGGATTCCATTTGCATTGAAACTGTTTCCGAAACTTGCACTGCCGATGTTCAACACCTCGGCGATGAAGTTGTTCTGGATGGTAACGGCATTGCCACCGGTAATTACAATACCACCTGCCCGAACGCCGCCTGTGCTGCGGGCACGCACCGTGGTGATAAAATTGGATGCGATAGTTCCGGAAGTAGCTGTGGTTGCGATGGTAAGGGCTGAGCAACTTGAACCCACGGCCTGAATACTTGAAATCGTGTTCCCTGAAATTGTGTAAGTTCCGGATGCTGAAGCAAGCTGAATCCCATTGGCTGTGCTGGCAGCATTGTTAACAACCGTGTTGATGGTGTTCCCCGAAATATTGAGGGAGCCGGCTCCGATGGCCCCTACTGTTTCAATGGCGGTCATGGTCGTTCCAACATAGGATAAAATATTCTGAATCGTGTTGCCGGTGATTGTAGCGGCAGTTAATCCATTCATCCAGATACCCTTGGTGTAAACAGTAGATGTCGGACTCGTAAAGGGGGGAGCGCCTGTTTGGGTATAGGCAGTGCCAAGAACATTATTCGTAATGGTTACACCTGTTGAAACGGTTGAAGCAGCCCCGTTGAAAACGATACCACGGGCACATTGGCTGACTGCATTATTATCAACGGTCAGGTTGTTGATGGTGGTTCCGGAAGGTGCCGTATTGGTTGTAACTGAAGCAATGGCTGTTGGGGCATCAATTGCGGTTGCCCCCCCATTACCGCCGCAATAGATCCCGAAAGTGGTATTGGAAGATCCGGTGGTCGAGGTAATTGTACTAAGGTTACCGCCTGAAGCATTCCCCCTGATGACGCAATTCTTGATCGTAATATTGTCTGAACTTGCAACAACAGTTGCAGTATTGCAGATTCTTACAACAGAAGTGTAATTGATGGTGGCTGCCGCATTATGATAAATGGTGAGGTTCCTGTTAGTCCCTGGTGTATTGGGATTGTCTCCGTCTATGGTAACATTGTCCGCCCCTTTTAATTCGATCACACCTCTGCCGAGAACGGTTGTGGCGAAAATATTCACCCCGTCAGCAGTTGGCCTGATCAGAACAGAGGTGTATGAAGCGCTGCCGGCCCCTGAGCTGTTCAAAACTGCAGGAGCAGAGGGATCGGTATAGGTACCGGAACCTGTAATATCAATAACAATTGTCCCGGTATGTGTGCCGGCATTAATGGCATCGAATGCCAGCTTGATATTGGCATAGGTGGTTGGTGAGCCGCCGGTGGAGACATTAACCTGAGAATACCCCTGAGTTGCCAATAATACGGCAAGCAACATCATCAGTAAAAATTGCGTGTAAAACTTTTTCATAATAACTGGTTTTGTGTTTGGTTACAAAATAAATTCTCCGGATATATATTTATGTTGATTTAAGATTGAGCAGGCGGTTTTGCATAGAAGAAGTAATGGTTATGTTACCTGTAAGTATTCAATACAATATCAGCCAGAATTTGAAATTACAGACGAAGACAAGGAGCCAAATATAAATAAAATAATCACATAATGATACAAAGGCATCAAATTATAAAAAAAATTATTAAAGCGTGCGTATCTTAACCTTAACCTTGCAGTAAAACGATAAAAGCCGGAACCCCTGGATGGGGGATTCCGGCTTTTGTATTGACGATTGGACGATTTACGATTTCAGATTGAATTGTTTGATTTACGATTTACGATTGATGTACCCTAATCGTCAATCGTTTACTCGTCAATTTATTCGTAAATCGTAAATCGTCCAATCGTCAATAAAATTTACCTCGACCTGATCAATTTGATCGTTTCGGTATAATCATCGGCTACAACTTTCACAAAGTAGAGGCCAACAGGGAGGTCGGAAGTCATGAATTCATGGGTCTTCTCTCCGATCATTTGCGAAGTGAGAACCTTATCTCCGCGCATGCTGTAGATTTCAACCTTAACATTGCCATACTGCCTGTCACCTTTCTGAACAAGGGTAAAGTTGCCGTTCGTCGGGTTCGGGAAGATGGTGAAGTTGGCCTGTTCGAGGCTGGGCTGTGTTGGCTGCTGCACACCTGTAGTTACAGATTTGGCAACAGGTCCTCCGCAATAAGACCCGGAAGAAATATAAGCATGCATGTAAGCGCCATTCGAGATAACTGTTCCCGGCAGGAAGGAGACCTTCTGTCCTGCGATGAATGTAGCACTGCCACCGGCATCAACTGTATATGTACCTGTTCCGGCTACAGTGATGGTGTTGGTTGCATCGTAACACGTTGATTCTTCTCCGGTTACAACACCAAGAACTGTGGTAAACGGCGGAATATAAACGTAAGGTATGGCAAAACCTGTAACTTCAGCACCACCTTCGAAATCACCGATTTTCATAGTAGCGCCTGTTGCCTGGTTCACCCAACCCAACCAACCAGTTGTGCCGTATGCTGCTATAAATAGTTCACCACTTTCGCGGTCGAATTCCATATCCTGGGCATAATTGGCATTGAATCCGATGGGTCCAACAACGGTGAAAGCACCGGTAGTAAGGTTAACCGTTCCAAGGTTATCACTTGAAAGATCAACGGAATAACATACTCCAGCATTGTTGATGGCGAGGTTGATCAGAAGAACCCCGGCAGCTGAACCAACCAGGGTCGATGCTCCGGTTGCCAGGTCTATAGTGTATAAATCTGTGGCTGATGTTACACTGTTATATGTTACACCGTACATCGTACCGTTTGCAGGATTATAGGACAATCCGTTCATGGAAAATCCCATATCACCAATCACTGTCCGTGCGCCAGTGGTTGTGTTAATTGTAGCAAGGTTGTAGGGGGCAACGGTGTTGGTGATAGAGGCATACCACGTCCCCATGGCCCAGGTGCCACCATTGGCAATTGGGAGTGCCGACTGGTTGGCAATTGAATTTAGTGTGCCAGGTGTAGAAAGGTTAAAGGATGTAGGACCGACTGGATCTGTTCCGGAACCGACAAATGAATTGTAGCCATATACCTGTTTGTTGAGGTTAAGAACTTTAACACTCTGCGTTTTGCAATCGTTTGTTGCATCAAGGTCTCCGGGTAATAGGGTACAAACGTTGACTGAATAATCGCCAAGGCTGTTGGCCCATGGATCAAAAGTTACCTGGATTGAAGCGCCAGAAACCAGAGAACTGACAAACTTGGTTGAGGTGTAGGCACCAATAGTCATTGTTACATTAAAGGATTCCGTATTTGAACCATAATTTTTTATGGTGGCTTTAGGAGTGTAAGCGCCTAATGTAACAACATTTGCCATGTCAAGAGATAGGGTGCCAACATCATGTGCAAGTAATGAAGCTCCGGCAACTTGTGCTTCGATCATGTATTTAACATCCAGTGTAGAAGCACTGGGGGTTCCTCCGGTCAGGTCAAATTCATAAAAAGAACCACTTCTGACAGGCGCTTCATTCATACAACCCATCGGATACCACTGAGCGGTTCCGGCAGGAGTAGCCAACCCAACGTAGAAATCTTCATCGAGCAGAGCAGGGGGTGTAGGGAACGTGAAATTGTTGATCATGTTTACATTTCCAGCAGCAAGGACAAGGTCGGCAGATTGTGCTACAATGTCGCCGGCACTGTTGAGGACTACCGCGTAAACTGCGTTTCCGATTCCTGAATTTGGTGCGGCAGCGTTGTAAATGTATATGTTGGCCCCTGGTATTGTCCCTGCACCCGTCATATGATATTTGTTTGCCCAGATTCCAGTTGCCGGATAGGTAAAACCATAGGCAGCCTGCAGGGTGTTGGAATAACAATACGAATATAAATTGTTATTCACACCAACAGGAATAGTCTTCGTGTTATTGGCAAGGAAAGTTTCTCCGGGTGAAGCTGTGGCGGTGGCTGTAATATTAACATTTTCTAAAGTTGTAGGAATCCATCCGGTAAAATCGTAAGTTGCACCCGTAGTTGCTGCCAGGGTAATGCCGGTTTGGGTATAAGTAACGGGTGGCACTGAATTCACTGAAACTGTAAGGTCAAAGGTAGCAGCAGAGGCCGAAACATTCGCAACCCTTACCCCCACTTTGTTGGGTGTTCCATAAGGAATAGGATCCTTTTCGGTTGTGTAAATATTTGTAATACCGATGACATCAACAAAGGGAGGGAGTGTGTTGTTGGCAAAAATAGTAGCAGGCCGAAAATCAGAAACTGTAAGCGTGGTAGGCATGGCAGTTGTACTTCGACTGCCATAAAGTCCACCGGTTAATGTAGTATTACAATATGCCCCAAGAGCAGTTACCCCGGCCGTACCAGGATTTGAGAATTCCCAGGCAACATATACACCGCCGCCAGTATAGGTAAATGGAGCTCCTCCGGCAAAATTAACCACATAAGATCCGGCAGTAATTGGAACTGTCCAAGAAGCAATGTCACTTGCTAATGTAAATCCAGTTGTGGTCCAGGTAGATCCAAGGGTATAGGAGACATCAGTCGTATTTTTAAGATATACTTTAAAATTACCAGACTGGGTTGTTCCGCCGGCGGTGGCAATAAGGAAGCCAATCGCATCAATTGTGTATCCCGAAGGGAACCCACTGGTAGCCATTTCGGCTGCGGTGATCAGGTATTCAGTCCTCTGATATTTGTATGTATTCCCTGGAAGGCGAGTATTTCCAGAAGTGCCTCCGGTGGACGGTAAAGCCCAGACTTGAGCAACATCAGAGTTTGAATTCCAGGGAATTACGGCAACAGTTCCTGCTTGGTCGGCGTATTTATCGCCAACCTCAATTCTGGCAGATCCTACGGGTACATATTTTTGCACTTTCTGCGCATACCCGCTGCCGAGAATGACAAGCACAAACAATAAAAGTAATGATTTTCTCATAATTACTTGTTTTAGGTTTGGTTAATACAATGTGAATTGTTCAATAGTATAAATATATTTGGGTGAGTTAGGTTAGAAAAGGAAGGGACGATAAACGATGAATAATCATATTTTCAATTCGTTGAAAAAATACTCTTTTGGCAATGATGATCGTGATAACGCTGAAAATAAGGGATGGTAAATTTAACAAAAAAACCGGCTTATTCAATCTAAATTGAAGATTTAACTTTTTTTAACAAAGGGGGGTTGGGTGCATGTGTTAGGGTGGACGGGCGGACAAGGGGACAAGGGGACAAGGGGACAAGGGGACAAGGGGACAAGGGGACGGGTGGACGGGTGGACGGGCGGACGGGTGGACGGAGGGTGTAAAAAAGCCGGAACTCCCAGGAAGGGATCCGGCTTTTTTTACTGTTGAGGTACTTTTAACTTTAAATCAAAGGGAAACCAAACTCCCTCCCCCCTGGGGGAGGGCCGGGGAGGGGGCTATCTCCCCTTCACCAACTTAATGGTTTCCAAATCATTACCAGCAATGACTTTAATAAAGTAAAGACCTGACGGAAGGGCGGAGGTAATAAACTCATGCTGCTTCTCCCCAATCATCTGTGATGAGAGAATTCTTTCGCCGTGCATGTCGTACATTTCGATTTTCACGCTGCTAAATTGCTTTTCACCCTTTTGAATCAGGGTGAAATTACCGTTGGTGGGATTCGGGTAAACGGCAAACTGCGTCTGCGACATATTAAATGCAGGTTCTTCCATGTCACCGGCGGCAGCAGGAAGCATCGGGGCTTTGGCCCCGCAATAAGATGTAGAAATATAGGCATCCATGTATCCGCCTTCGAAAACCTGTGTGCCGGGATAGAAGAAGATGTTCTCTCCGGCAATTAACGTTGCACTGCCGCCGCTTTGAATGGTAAGAGTGTTCGGCGCTTCAGCTACATAAATGGTTTGGGTTGCATTGAAACAACCGGTGGAGGTGATGTCGCCCGATACTGAAATGGTAGGACAAACAGGAGAAACTGAAGTGACCGTCCAGCTTCCGGTAATGGCGGAAGTTACGGCATCGGTAACGGTAACAGTGTAAGTGCCTGCAGAAATGCCGGTCAAACCTGACGTAACGGCGCCATTGCTCCATATGTAGGAATAAGGAGAAACACCTCCGCCTGCTACCGTGCTGATCGCACCATCGGATAATGCAGGACAACTTGCGTTGGTTGGGATTCCTGAAAGGGTCATGGCGGGCAAACCTGTGGGAACGCCATCGAACTCATCAGCGCCAAAATCGGGGGCTGTTCCTCCACCAAAACGGGTTGGAATAGGTCCGGGCCTTGGGTCTCCGTCGATATCTGTTGTGAAGCCGGTGATGACAAGGCATCCCGATTCAAGAAGTGTCGGGGTGTATCCCATGCTCAAATGAAGATCTCCACTGGCTGTGCTTGTAAAATTAACGGGAATAGCCGAAAGACTGTTTGCATCACATGCTGAACTGGTCTGCCAGTCGCCAAACGTGCGGTCACCTGACCAGTAGCCAATGGTTGCCGTGTTGCCGTTGAGTACATTGTAATTTGTGGCATTGGCTCCCCAGCCAGTGGCGCTGCTTGCAGAAGCTCCATAGCTGTTGGCCAGTGCATAGTGTTTCCCGGTTCCGCCCGAACGGGTGTTGCTGAAAATGTTGTTTCGTGCATCGATGGTGAAGGTGGTGGCTGCTGTAGTGGAGAAATCGCCCCGCTGGATACACATGGATGGCTGGGCTCCGGTGGCTACAGAACCTTCAATATTGATTGTGTTGTAGTAGATCTTCATGGTGGTCGCCACAGAGGCTAACAGCTGCGGCCAGATCCCGATAAATGTGGTGTTGGTGGTCTGCCCGTTCCCAAGGGAGATCATGTTGTTGTCGATCGAGGTGGGGACCCCTGCGCCATTTGCGATAAAGATGCCGGTGGCTGTTCCCGGGGCTGTGGTGGAAACGGAAGTGCTCGCATTGCTTAACCCGGAAATCCTGTTTTTTGAAACAGTAACGGAGCCGGCAGGGTTGTGATAAACGATCCCTGCAAGGGTATATCCTCCGGTACCTGAATTGGTCAGGCTTAACCCGCTGATGGTGTTGTTGGTGACCACCGGGTTCTGGCTTCCTGTCGCCATCAGGATTCCGACACCTGCAAGCCCTCCGCTGCCATAAGAGACACCCGCAGCCCCTGACGAAATGTTCTGGATCGTATTGTATGATACGTTAACAGTGCCGGCTGAAGAGAGGATTACCCTGAAAAGGGCGTTGGCATTGGTCGAGTTCTGGTATGCATTCCTGATGATGTTTGGCAACCCGGATGCGCCCAAGGTGACCGTTCCTGTATTGGTATTCCGAATCCCATAGAAAATCCCGCTTCCTGTTGCCTGACCGAAGGTAGTTCCTGCATTCGACAGGAATGCCCCGGTTGTAAGATTTCCCATACGAAGGTTGGGGTTATTGGCATTTCCGATGGTATTGCCTGATACGATTATGGTTCCTCCTGTCCCTTCGATGTTGATGCAATTCATGGCGCCTGTGGCAGTGGCTATAGTTCCCATGGCATCAAGGTTCTGGATCAGGTTATTCTGTACTGTTACCGTATTGGCGCTGCTCACATAGATCCCGCAGATCGAGCCGCCGGAACCGGTTGATGCAGTATAAATACTGGAAGCAGGCGTACCAATGGTGTTTCCTGTAACGGTTCCTATGTTGGCATTCCCTGCTGTAACAGCGATACCGCCAAAAATGCCGAACGTAACGGATGAGCTGTAGGAGGTATAGATGGCAAAACCTGCAATTGTATTCCCCTGGATGGATGATACTGCGCCACCCACAAGGAAGGTACAGTAAATGGCCGCATACCTGGTTTGATTGGCTGCACCCCCCGTGGTGTATGCGCCAGGGAAGGTTCCGCCGAGAGAGCCGGAGGTAAGACCAATCAGGTTTGTGGTACCTGTCCCGGTGGAATTCGCATAACCAATGGTGTTGTTGGAAATAGAGTAGGCTGAGCCTGAGTTAATAAATATCCCATAGTGCGTTCCTGAGGAGGTGAAAACCCTGCTCGCAGTCTGGTAAAACCGGTTGTTTGTGATGGTCCAGGCTGAATTGAAAGAGTTGATGTTCATCCCTGCTGTTGAACTGGATGCATTGTAATAATCGTAAATGTTGTTGTCGGTAACAATATTGCTGCTGTTGTCGGCCGTTAAGCTCGTGCCTGAGGAGTAAATCCCGCAAATGGGAAGATCGGTGCTGGCGGGGCCGATGTTGCAATAACTGATGGTATTGTTATCATTACCTGTGGTGACTCCGCTGCCGAAATTAATAACTCCGGAGACGATGGTTGAGCCGAGAATGGAGCATTTTGTGATGAGGTTGCCGGTCGCATCATTATACAGCCTGATGGTGCTGGACGAAGTAGTACCTGTATTTGAAATGGTTAGCGAATTGCCGCCGGCGTTCAATCCGTTGAAGGTCACATGATCGGCGCCATTCAGGTCGACAAGATACCCGAAGATGTTGCCATTGATCGCGGCCACCCCGGATGGCTGAATGGAGAGGTCGGTATAGCTCGACAAACCGGTTCCGCTGGCATTCAACACAGCGGATGCTGTTTCTGTTGTGGTTCCTGTGATGGTAATGGCAATTGCTCCCGTGTGTGTGCCGGAATTGATGGCACCAAACGCATCCTTCAGCGTGGTATATGTACCGGTGAGGGTCCCGCCCGTGGCGGAGAGGGTAACCTGGGCAAAACCAACAGCAGAGGCAAAAAGCATCATTAATAACATGATGAGCGTAAACGTGTGTAATTTTTTCATAGATGGTTGCTTTTATGGTTTATAGTGGAATTCGGCTTTTGTACTAATTGATTACCGCAACGCCATTCACGGTAAGGGTAAATCCGGGGCTTACGGTGAGCTTTCCCCCCTGAAGGATGGTAATATCTTTCCCGAGATTCAGGTTCCTGTTCAGGGTGGTGGAAGAGGCTGCGCCGATGGTTACATTGCAGTTGGCGCCAATTTCGAGGTTCCCGGCGCCACTGATGGACTGGGTGGTAGTTCCGTCAAACTTCAGCAGGCCCGAAGCCGGGCTGAACCGGAGTGTTCCTGCAGAAACTACCAGGTTACCCCGGATGGTACATCCTCCCGGAAAATCGAATCCGGCAGTATTTGCATTGGTGATGGTCAGGTTGTCGAACGTGCAAACTGATGTACCGGTTGTAATTGTCTGGTTAAAGGTGGAAGCATCAATTTCAAAATTTGAATAGGTACGCCCTGAGAGCGACGGAGCGGAGTTAACTTTATGTTTATAAAAACTTCCCGGCTGAAAAACGACCACGCTGGAGGGGCTGGCTGCGCCAAAAGGCGGAAGTCCTGATTGCACCACACATGAAGATCCTCCGGCAAAACTGACGGAATTCAACGCGGTGGTTCCGAATGGAACGCCGGGGTATCCTGTTCCCTCCGTAAATACTGAACCGCTGTTAAAAACGATCGATGCTGCTCCTGTCCCGGTCAACTGATGGGCGGCATTCTGAAAAGTCATGTTACCCGAGATGCTTGCACCAAATCCGGTTGGCAGGTTCATTGAAACGACACCTGTGCTGCTGATGGTTATCGTGGAGCCTGCCCCAACTTCCAATTGCGGGGCAACAGCGCCTGTCACCCCAATGGTAACAAGCCCGGCAGCCACACTGCCGGTAAAGGTCACATTTGCGTTGTTGATGACCCTGAGGCGGGCTAGCGACTGGGGTGAGGTAAAGTCGACCGTCACGGTTGAAACGGCCCTGACGGCCCCGTCAAAAACGAGGATATCCCCGGGAACGGCAACGGTTCTGGCCGGTGTCCAGCTGGTGGAGGAGGACCAGTTGCCCGATGCAACATTCCAGGTGTAGGTGGCCGGTTGGGGTGCATAGGTAGGCCAAATCAATGCTGCATATTCAGGATGGTCGATAAAGGGATTGCGGTTGTGCTGTACTAGCTTGTAAATCGAATCGTTGCGTGCAATCTCCTTGGGCGAAACGGGGTCGAGCAGGTTCCACAGCATCATCTGTGTTTGGGCCCAGGGCTTTAACTGCGACCCGACGGTCATGTCGGTCACATCCCAGCCACTGTCTTCGCCAAGATAACGGGTTGCCATGTAAAAGTAGGTGCGGGCAAAATCCCCCTTGTATTCATCGCGCGGTTCAAATACTGTACCTCCATAACCTGGCGAAACACAATTTCCGAGTTTGCCTCCATTCAGGGAGGTCCAGGTAGCCGTGCCAACCTTGCCATGGGGATAGTTGCTTCGCCTGCCGTTTACGTACCCATCAGTGGGATAAAGGTGAAAGATGTCAGAATTCATTGGAGGGGCACTGTTGAACCAGCTTTGAGGGAACGAGTGTTCGCGGTTGTAACAATCACCTTCAGTTTGATAGCTACCGCACTGGTCACCTGAAATAAAAGCGAATTCATAAGGTGGTGTTCCCCCCGGAATGTCGGAATACATGTCCCACACCTTCCCGTTGGACTTCCTGTCGGTTTTAGGGAACCAGGTGGACTGGAGGGAAGCATAGCTTACAACTGTATGGTTATCAATGATGTCGTGGAGCGCCTGCTGCAATGGAGTTCCGGTCAGACCGTTGGCTGGTGTGTAGTACCCTGCCGGAATCTGGGCGTAGGAGATGGTGAATGCCGAAAACAGCAGTAACAGGAAATTTCTGAGAAAACACTTCATGATCAATGGTTGGAACATAACAAACAGCAAATATATGGAAAAGAAAAAAGCATAACGGGCGATGGCCTAAAATAAGAAGATGGTCAAATATTGTTATTTTTGTGAAGGACATCCTCCATATGAAATACCTCCTGGCTTTTACCTTCGTGTTGTGTTCGCTGCTATACATTTCATCCAGGGCGATTCATGCCCAAAATTCAGTTCAGATATCTCCTGACGATACTCCCGGAGAGATCATAAAAATGGCGGCACATGTCCGTCCTTCTGAAAGGCAGTCAAGGTGGCAGGAGCTGCAGTTTACACTGTTCATCCATTTTGGGATGAACACCTTTACCAACCGTGAGTGGGGAATCAAGGGAACCCCTGCCTCCCTTTTCAACCCCACCGCCCTGGATGCTGACCAGTGGGCCAAGACCGCAAAGATGGCAGGGGCGAAACTGCTGATCATGGTGGCCAAACACCACGATGGATTTTGCCTCTGGCCAAGTAAATATACCGACTATACCGTTCAAAACTCACCCTGGAAAGGAGGAAAAGGAGATGTGATGGCCGAAGTTGCCACGGCCTGTAAAAACAATGGGATCAAACTCGGCATCTATCTTTCGCCATGGGACATCTCCTCCCCTCTTTACGGTTCTGACGCATACAATACCTATTTCGTAAACCAGCTCACCGAACTGCTTACCCAATACGGTCCGGTGGATGAGGTATGGTTCGACGGTGCCTGCGGGGAAGGCCCCAACGGCCAGCGACAGGTGTATGATTGGGCAAAATACTACGCTGCTGTTCGTTCACTGCAGCCGCAGGCGGTAATTGCCATTATGGGTCCCGACGTCCGGTGGGTTGGAACGGAGTCGGGGTATGGCCGTGAAACTGAATGGAGTGTGGTCCCTTTAACTAATAACGATATATCTCTTCCCCCCGGGAACATGATGGAAGATGACCTGGGAAGCCGGGCCAGGATCCTGAAGGCAAAAACGCTCGCCTGGTACCCCTCGGAGGTGGATGTCTCCATCCGCCCGGGATGGTTTTATCATTCCGACCAGGATTCGCTGGTTAAAAGCAGTGAAACGCTTGTCGATATCTGGTACAGTTCCGTCGGGCGGAACTCCGTCCTGCTGCTCAACCTGCCGCCCGACCCGCGCGGGCTGATCCATGAAAACGATGTAAAAGCCCTCAAAGAAATGAGGCAAATTCTCGATGCAACATTTGGTGAAAATCTTGCTGAAAAATCGATCATTAGCCGCACCGATTCAACTATTGTGCTCGAAATGAAGGCGCCGGTAACTTTCGACAGGGCAAGGATCGGTGAAAATTTCCGGAATGGTCAACGAGTGGAGAAGTTTACCCTGGAAAGCTGGGATGGCCTCGCCTGGAAGGAGATCATTCGCGGATCCACCATCGGCTACCAGCGGCTCCTCCGCTTTGAACCGGTAAAATCATCCAGGATAAGGCTTAGAATTAACTCTTCAAGGGATGTGCCTGAAATCAAAACATTTGGGTTATACAAAGCACCTTAGGAAGATTCAGGTACCGGTTTTGGACACCTCTCTTTTTACCGGGATGGCCCGGGTGGTTTTATCTACAAAGATCAAGGCATCAAATTGCTTTTTTGCAACCATTTTCTGGGAACATCTTTTGTCGGCCATATAAACGGCACCGATATTATAATACCGCTGGGCAGTTGAAAAGAAAGGGTTGTCAGATGAGTCCAGGTTGATGAAAAAGGAACTCATCCCCGACAGGGCGAATGCGTTTGTCAACGTATTTTTCTTGCTGACCGGTACCGTGAACTCCTGCAATCCCTTTTTGATTTTGGCGGTTGGCCAGTCATATGCCTGAAAATTGCCCTCAGAAAAGACAAACCCGATGTTGTAATAGGATTCTCCGAAAAGGTCGTTCAGGTAGGAACCCATGCTTCTGAAATTTGCAGAGGAGTAAGGTGACCATTTACATATATGCCCGTTATGTGCCCAGGCAAATACCTTTGCATTTTCAAATTCGTGTATCCATTTGATGTTTTGGGCCATGCAGCTGTCACGGTGGTAAAAATAGTTGTAGCTGGCGTTATCTTTTAGCAGTAGTGCCTGCCTGAGGTTTTCAATGTTATAAAAAGCCAGGTCATACCGCTCTTTATTGCTTCGGGATATGTAGGTGTCCCGTTTCTCTTTAAACCAGCTATCAGCGAAAGTGATTATTTGATGAATTGCGGAGACCTCGCTTCTCTTTGATTTACCATCATTCAAGGTATAAAAATAGAGGTAGCTGCTGTCATTCAGAACCGACAACCCTTTGGTGAATTCATCCAGGTGGTCCGGGTCAACCTCCCTGACATAATCCACCAATGCATTATTCGGCCCTTTAAACGACTGGCAATCAAATCCGTAAAATTTCAACTTCTTCCCATCCGGTTTTTCCTGGTTGTAACGTTTCATCCATTCTATCAACTCTTTTACCTCTTCAGTATCCCAGGTCCAGAATTCCATGCCTTTCATGGCGCTCAGCACATCTCCTTTTCCATACAACACGTAATCGTTTATTTTCAAAGTTCCGCCATAGGTGGCTTCGATGGCGAAAACCCTGAACCCGCAATGTGTTGCCAGGAATTTAAACATCTTTGCCTTCATGTTGAAAAACTCCTTTGTGCCGTGTGTGGCCTCTCCCATACCTACAATTTCTTTTTCCTTCACAAACTTTTCAACCGGAAGCAGTTCATCCAGGGAGTTCGTTTCGTTCGGAGTAACCGGGTAGACGGTTTCATCACATTTTCCAATGTGTACCTTTACCTGGGAATGACCAACTCCTGAAGTGAACAGAAACAGTGATAACAAAATCAGCTTTTTCATGGTTTGCTTTTAAGGATAACCAGCTTTTTATTGTAAAAAGTGTTCTCCGGCGCAGTAATTTTTACGTTATAAACTCCTTCCGGATAGCTCCTGCAGTCAATTTCAATTTTACCAATCACCGCGTCGTTTTCAAACATGATGCGTCCCATCAAATCATAAACGGCGATGGAAAAGCGATGTTGCGGCAGTTCGACGGTGAAAAGCTGCCGGGCAGGGTTCGGATAAACCTGCATTTCGCGGTTGCCAGCTTCCATATCCGGCGTGCCGGAGGAGTTACACATCACCTCATTCAGCTTCTGCCAGATCTGATCGCAAAATTGTCCGGGAAATTCCGATGCAGGCGATCCGGGCTGGTTTCCCATCCGGATGATTACAAGGCCTTTTCCCCTGGAAACGGAGACGATCTGCCCGTTTTTACCCAGTCCGGCAAACATATCCGCAGGGGCATGCGGTGCATAGGATCCCGGGAAGACAAATTGCGATTCGGGCATCATGTAGGAGGATTTTCCATTCAGCCACCACAGGTAACCATACGACAGGTTCAACCCCTGGGAAGTGCTGGTCATGTCGTGCACATAATTAGTATCCGCAATCACCGCATCGGTATTCCAGACCCCTTTATTCTGCATCAGCAAACCGAACCGCGCCATCGACCGCGGAGTACTGAAAAAAACATTGTCGTAGTCAACGGCAAACCATAACCCGTTGATCTTTGTTCGGTTATAGAACACCTGCCTTGTATAAGCGTTAACGGACAAATTCGTTGAATTGGCCAGAATTTTTTCAAGCATCGTATAGGCTGCATTATGGTATGCCCACCTGGTGCCGGCATCAGCAAGGTATTTCATGCAGGTGTCGAGGGTGCAGTGGTTATCCGGAACACCGTCATCCAGCCCGGAAGTCATGGTAAGCTGGTGCCTGATGGTGATCTTCTCCTCCTGCGCCGCGGTGCAACTGGTCCATCCTGACCCGAGGTATTTTGAGGAGGTATCAGAAATTGACAGGAGTCCCTCCTCCTGTGCCCTCCCGACCAGGAAAGCGGTGACGGTTTTTCCCGCAGATGCCCAGTACCATACACTGTCCCTGGTAAAGGTGCCGAAGTACTTTTCAAGGGCAATTTTACCATCCTTCAGCACGATAAACCCTTTGGTGTTTTCCTGCTCCAGGAAATCATAGAGCGGCGCTATTTTGTCGGTACACCAATGCATGGAGGCGGGCGAAACACTATCCCATTGATCAGTGGGTTCCAAAGGCGGGAAATAGATCCCCTGGGTTCTTGCGGCTATCGCTGCCAGCAGACACAAAACAAGCAGCAGTGTTTTACTCCGGTTCATGGTTTATCGTTTTTCAGGTATCTCAACTTCTTTAGGATCTGCCATGTTTTCGTTGTAGAACCAGTCACTGTCGTCCATTACGGCATCTGTGATCTTATCGAATGGGACTTTCAGATATTTGCCTGCTGCAGACACGGCAATGTCGCCGTTTTCGAGTACGATTTCGCCTGTTCCCTCGAAAAACCGGGGGCCGTCGGACAATACCCGACCGACAATTTTCAACTCCTGGTCGAGGGGAATCGGCTTTCTGAATTTTGTCGTCAGTTCAAGGGTGACACCCCATACCTGGTCGGACTTTCCATTGGCGATGGCCCTTCCGATCGTTTCATCGAGGATGGCTGCAGCCACCCCGCCGTGCATCCTTCCAGGGTAACTCTGGTGTTTTTCGGTTGGCTTTATCAATGCCACAAGTTCATTGGCAGATGTTTCGAAAAACGAGGCGTGGAGGCCAAAATCATTTTGCAATCCACACACAAAGCACATTTTCGAGTTGTTCTGCTTCTTCAGTACTTCATACTTCATGACTTATGTTCTCTTGAGGGCAGTTAAACTTTGTTTGACGAGATAAACGATTAATAGAACGATCAGCAGTGTGAAAAAAGTGACTGAGAGCACACTTTTTATGATGCTGAATGCGCTGACGATGGCGACCTGCATGGTAGAGAGAGAGGGATAGGAGGTGATCATGGCGATGATCCCGAAGTTTTCGAGATAGTCAAAAAGACCGGCCACCAGCGGGAGAAAGCAGAGGTAAACCACCGCTTTATCAAACAGGTTCAGCTTATTTGTAAGCCACCCCGCCAGGAGGCAGTAAGCGATTCCTGACAGAATAGGATAGAACATGTCGAGCGGCAGCTGCCTGAATAAGTAGGCTGAACGGCCTTCCGCGCCCAGCGCATCAAGCAGTGAAACCGCATAGGCATGACTGTAACCTGCCGGCATAAGGTCAAACAGTTTCATCCCGTTCGAAAAGGCCATGACCTGCGGAATGGTCACAAAGATCATCAGCAGGTAGATAACATTGGCCAGCCCCAAAAAGACCAGCACCTTCTTCCCTGAACTATGATGTTTCAACAGCGCCCTCATTCAAACTTCAAAATTCCTTGTTCAATATTCAATATTCATTTCCCTTCAAAAAGCCCCTCCAGATAATGCTGCTTAATCCCGAAAAACTCCCTGATGGTCTCGATCTTTTTCAGGATTTTTTGATTATCCGCTGTTTTCCCCGGGATTTTCCTTCCCACGATCATCACATTTTTCGGGGTGTGTTCGGTGGAGATGAATTCGAACACTTTGGTTTTATAGCCGTGCGCCTCGAGCATGAGGGCGCGGATGCCGTCGGTGACGATCTCCGCCTGCCGCTCTTCGAGGATCCCGTGCTTTGTAATGGATTTCATTTCGCTGGTCACATGAAACTCTTTCCTGATCTGCTTGTGACAACATGGCGCGCATACAATCAGCGATGCTCCCGAAGTAATTCCCCTGAAAATTGCATCATCGGTTGCGGTATCGCAGGCGTGAAGTGCGATTAAAATGTCAATCTTTTCAAGTTCCACTTCGTGGATTGTTCCGCAAATAAAGTTCAGATGGGTGAAAGCGGCTTTTTCGGCAATGGTGTTCGATAACTTCACCAGCTCTTTTCTCGATTCGACACCAGTCATTACGGGTGTTTTTCCAAGGGTGTTCGTTAAATAGTCGTACAACGCAAAGGTCAGGTAACCTTTCCCGGAGCCCATGTCGGCTACATGAAAGTTTTCAGGAAGGGCGATCTCCCTGAGAAAAGGTTCCAGAAGTTCTATGTACCTGTTGATCTGCAGGTATTTGTCGCCCATCTCCTTTCGCACCTCAAACGCTGAATTCAACACCCCCAGTTCCCTCAGGTAGATGTTATTCTCTGTTGTTATCACCCGGTCTTTCTGCCGGTCGTGGCTAAATGATGCGGCAGGTTTCAGCGCTGCCTGGTTTGACCTGATCTTTACCTTTCCACTTACGGTGATAAGCAACCGTAATGTTTCAGTGACCGAAAACAGGTCTGCATTGAAAAACTCCTCTTCCATCGATGTTTTTATCAGCAGGATGCCTTCTTCAACACCATAGTTCTTGGTAACATCATTGGTTTTATGGCGATAGACGAAATTCAGCCTCACCCCTTTTTTGATCATGATGATGGAGATGACCAGGCTTTTCAGATCCGAGGAGGGGTCGCGCTGGCTGCTGAGGACCAGCTTTATCAGCTCTTTATTGCCGATGAAGCCGGTAAGTTTGTCAAAAAATGTTGTTATCTGCCTGTTTTCCATTGGATTTCTGATAAAAGCCGGGATATTTGGTGCCCCCGCCGCAAGACACAAAGCTACTCAATTTTCTGATCGAATCTTTGCGCCATGGTGCCTTTGTGGCAAAAAGACCATTCGCACACGCCTTATCCCTTATTCACATTTTAAAGAAATTTGTATTTTCACCCAAAATTTCCCCGATGAAACACCACCACTTGATGCGCAACCCGATGCCTCGCCGGGCCCTGTTGATCCTGTTCCTGTTTTTCTTCATGTCTGCCTTTCCCCTGATGGCACTTCAAAATCAACCTGATACCTTGCGGAAACGCCCCACTGTCGGCCTGGTACTGAGCGGTGGCGGAGCAAAGGGATTTGCCTACATCGGGTTGTTGCGGGTGATCCAGGAAGCGGGTCTTCCGATAGATTACATTGGAGGTTCGAGCATTGGCAGCATCATCGGCGGGTTATATGCAATTGGTTATCATCCGGATACGATTGCAAAAATGATCCGGGGACAGAATTGGGGAAACCTGCTTAAAGACCAAAGCGAACGGAAATATATTGCCTATGAAGAGAAGGGAATCGGAGAAAAGACCCTCGTTCATTTACCACTGAAAAACAAGAAGATCGGCATATCATCAATGTATAAAGGCCAGGAGATCAATCTTCTGCTAAACAGATTTTTTTCACCCGCCTACAAAACCAACGACTTCACCAAATTCCAGACCCCATTTCTGTGCATTGGAACCAACCTCCTGACCGGCGAGGCGGTGATTCTCAACAAGGGGTACCTTCCGATGGCGATTCGCGCCAGCATGTCGATTCCCGGTTATTTCACCCCCACCGAATACGACGGCCACTACCTGGTCGATGGCGGTGTTGTCAACAACTATCCCGCGAAAGAGGTCAGGGAGATGGGTGCGCAGATTATCATTGGCGGCGATGTACAATCGGGGCTTCATTCCACCAGGGAGGAACTGGGTTCCATCACCGCGATCATAGACCAGATCACCTCCTTTTCGAGGGTGAGGGCCAATGAGATCGGCGACAGCCTGACCAACCTGAAGGTCAGGATAACAATGACCTACGGGATGATGGATTTTGACCAGTACGACTCCATCATGGCTTTGGGAGAGCGGATTGCCCGCAGCCATTTTCAGGAGATCAAGGCGCTGGCCGACTCTTTGAATGCCATCTCTTACAAACCTTTGAAAAAATATACGACGGTGCCTCTTACTTCCATCCAGGTTGACAGCATCATTATCAGGGGCACCAATAAAATGAAAGACAGCTATTTCCACAGCATCTTCGGGAGTTATCAGAAAAGAAAATTGCCGATCGATGAGTTGCACCAGGATATCCGCCTCACCTATGGTTCCGGGTATTTTGACAGGGTATCGTATGAGTTGGAAAATCATTCCGGAAAAACCTACCTTGTCATCAATGCCGTGGAAGGGGGAGCAGGAGAACTCTCAGCCGGGGTGCATTACGATTCTGATTATGGCATCAGTTTTACCCTGGGCGGCGCCTTCCGCAATATTCTCGGCCCGAATTCGAAATTGTTTGCCGATTTAAACATCGCCCTGAACCCAAGGTTAAGGTTCACCTACCTGCTGGGTTTGGGCGGAAAAGGAGCCATTGGAACCAGCGCTGAATTCTACACGTTCAAGATTAACACCTATACGAAAGACATCAAAGACAATCAGTTCAACCTGACCAACTACAAGGGCTCCCTCTTTTTCAACTACAATTTCCGCAACATGGTGAACCTAAAGGCAGGGTTCGATTACGAATATTTCCGGTTCAGGCAGGATATTGTCATTGACAGCGCCTATCTGCCCTTTGAAAAATTTTCGAGCTATGGCACCATCTTCGTTTCACTGAATGCCGATACACGCAACCGGACCTGTTACCCCACCAGCGGACTTAAGGCGGCCTTCAAAGCCGAATATGTAATGCCCTTGTCAAAACAGTGGCCGCAAACCCTCTTTTCGAACTCGGCCATCCTCAGTTTCAGGGTCGACGACAACATCCCCCTCATCCGCAGGTTCGTCCTGCAACCGGGCCTCTTCGCAGGGGCGGTCCTCAACAATTCCGGCACTCCGCCCATCCAGCATATGTTCGGCCTGGGAGGGTTGACAAAAGATAACTATATTGAATCCTTTGTTCCGTTTACAGGGCTTCATTTCATCCAGGAGTTTGGTTATTATTCGCTGGTTGGACGGTTCAAACTGCAGTACAATGTTTACAACAGGATTTACCTGACCCTCCGGGCTGACGGAGGCGGCAATGAAGGGTCGTTTTCCAGCCTTTTCGTCGGGCGCAACTTCCTGGTAGGCTATGGTTTAACCGCAGGTTATGACAGTTTCATAGGCCCCATCGAATTTTCGGTGATGAGTTCCAATATAAACCCGGGCCTGATGTTCTTTCTCAACCTTGGATACTGGTTTTAACGGATAACCCGGAACAGAGGTCATTTGACACGTCACACGTCACATCCGGCCCGGATAACTTATCTGTTTTTGGACCACTTTTTTGATGTATCTTACTGATTCGCAACTGTTAATAATTTAGAATACTTCCAAAAGAATCTTTTATTAACTTTGTACTGTTAAAGTATTAACAACACAAATTGTACTATGATAACACTTGGATCTCAGGGGAAAAACACATTTCTGGAGGACGTCAATGTAAAAAGTGGCGCAAATGTGCTTGAATGTTATCAATGCGGCAAATGCGTGAGCACCTGCCCGGTTTCTCAATACATGGATTTTCCTCCCCGGGAGATCATGCAGATGATCAAGCTGGGGTTGAGGAATGAGTGTTACATGGCCAACTCCCACTGGTTTTGCCTCACCTGCTCGGCCTGTTCGGGCCGCTGTCCCCGCGAAATTGATATCCCTGCGGTAATGGAAGCCGTTCGTCACCTCGCCATTGACGAGAACTACATCAATGATTCAAAAAAGGTGAAGGAGATCCGCAAATTCCATGAGATCTTCCTGGATATGATCAAGAGGTACGGCCGGAATTACGAGCTCCGCATGATGGCAGAGTTCAACATCAGGACCCGTAACCTGTTCAAAGACATGCACCTGGCTCCGAAGGCGCTGCTCAAGGGCAAGATTCCCCTGGGCGTCAAGCCACTCAAGAGCTCCAAAGCCATCAAGCGCATGTTTGCAATTGCCGAAAAACTGGAAAAGAATAAATAAT
>JBMOIP010000053.1:0-30435 GCA_049317265.1 Bacteroidales bacterium | reverse complement strand
ACCGGTGACCTCTGCATTGCGAACGCAGCGCTCTGGCCAACTGAGCTAATACCCCATGCGGTTTAGGATGAGGGGATGCAAAGATATCAGAATTTACGATTGGACGATTGACGATTGCAGATTGAATTTTCGATTGGACGATTGACGATTGCAGATTGAATTGACGATTGTTGATTTACGATTTACGATTGGGAGCACTAACAATCGTAAATCGTCAATCGTCCAATCGAAAATCAACTTCCGGATTTGACCTTTGCCACCTTGTTGCTCACCGGCTTAAGGCTGTGCAGATATCGATAGATCGCTGTCAGGTCGGTGGTGTCCATCCCGGCATACATGGTCCAGGGCATGATCGACTGCATCTCCCCTTTTTGAAGGACCGGCGGTTTAAAGGTCGACAAATCATAGCTCTTGAACCGGAAGATGAAGGCCTCTTTGGTCCACTTGCCGATGCCGGTCTCCTGGTCGGGGGTGATGTTGGATGAAACCAGCATGGTGCCATCCGGCATCTGAAACTCCCTTCCTCCGGTGAAGGCAAGCGTTTTCACGATCTGCCCGTGTTCGGCAGGGGTATGACACTCAACACATCCCGATGCCCTCACAAGGTACTCCCCGTATGCCACTGAATCTGTTGCCGGTGGCTGTGACTGTGGTTTGGCCTTCACAGGAATAAGATGAAGGATGACATTCATCGGGAAAGTGGGCTCTGACCGGGATGGCGTATTGTCAAGCGATGGAAGTGTGCGGATATAGGCTATCACACTGAAGATATCCTCTGTATCCAGCGTTCCGTAAGCCGGGTAGGGCATGATGGGAAACAAAGGATGCCCGTCCCTGCTGACTCCGCAGGTGATGGCCCGGTAAATTTCAGCATCAGTCCATCCCTTCAGGTTGAACGGTGTTATGTTCGGCGATAAGAATTTCCCGGGAAAACCCATCTTTTGATCGAAAAGTTCTCCACCCTTTCCCTCCGTTGCCGGAACCATCGGGCCGGAGAACTTTGTCCAGTCACGGGTTGAATGGCAATCCATGCAAACCATCACATGGTTGGCCAGGTATTTTCCCCTTTCGATGCGTTGCGGCGTCGATTCCACCTTCACCTCCTTCAACGGTAAATCAGGCAGAAACCAGACGATGTAAAAAATCCCGCCGACAATGATCAGCATCAGCGCAGCAAATATGCCGCCAAGTATCATGGGCCATTTTCTCTTTTTCATTGTTGCACCATTTTTGTGATTTGATTAGCCAAATTTAATCGATTTTTTTTGCAATGTCAAGAAAACGGCAATTTAATGCCACTTGCTGGCAAATGACTATTTTTGTTTCAAATTCCCATATGAACCATTCCGACTGTATCCGCATCGTTGGCGCCCGAGAACACAACCTTAAATCAGTAAGTCTCGACATTCCCAAAAACAAACTGGTAGTTGTTACCGGTGTTTCAGGTTCGGGCAAATCCTCCCTGATCTTCGATGTGCTATACCGGGAAGCTGAAAGCCGCTACCTTGGGTCGTTTTCATCCTTTGCCCGCCAGTTCATGGGCAAGATGAGAAAACCTGATGTGGAATCTATTGAGAGTCTGTCGCCCGCCATCGCCAACGATCAGAAAGCGTTTGCACCCAATGCGCGTTCCACTGTCGGCACCATCACAGGAATATATGATTCCCTCCGGCTTTTATTTGCCCGTACCGGACACCTCCCCAGTGAAGTCAGCCCTTTCCCGCTCAACCGAAGCCTGTTCTCCTTCAACTCCCCCGAAGGCGCCTGTCCCGAATGCAAGGGCCTGGGCGTCGAAGATTTCCTCGACCCGGAACTGCTGATTTCTGACGCATCCAAAACTTTGCGCGAAGGGGCATTGGTTATCACGGCACCCAACGGTTATATCATCTATTCACAGGTTACCCTGGATGTACTAGACCAGGTGTGCCGCTCGGAAGGTTTTCACATCGACATCCCCTGGAAGGAGCTCACACCTGAACAAAAACATATAGTCCTTTACGGCAGCAATAAAATTGAAATTCCTTTTGGCAAGCACCCGCTCGAATCAAGGATGAAATGGAGCGGTATCACCGCAAAACCACGCGAATTAGGCTACTACAAAGGGATTCTGCCCATCATGGAGGCCATCCTTCAACGCGACCGCAACAAAAACATTCTTCGGTTTGTACGCACCGTGGAATGCCGGGTCTGCCAGGGAAGCCGGTTGAACCAGCACGCACTCTCGGTTAAGATCGACGGATACACCATTGCAGGGCTTGCAGCTTTGCAGCTGGATGAGATGCAACAGGTTCTTCAACAGATCCGTTTCAGCCCTTCCGAACTGCTTGTCGCCACCCCTGTAATCAATCAGGTATCCAAACAGGTCGACCTTCTCAAACGGCTGGGACTGGCCTATCTTACAGCCAATCGGGAATCAACAACGCTGTCGGGTGGTGAAACCCGCCGTTTACGCCTTGCCTCACAAGCTGGGATGGGGCTGAGCGGGATGATCTGCATCTTCGACGAACCATCGGTTGGGCTCCACCCGCATGATGTCGGACAACTTATTGAAATTCTGAAGGATATCCGTGACAAGGGAAATACAGTCATCGTGGTGGAACATGACGAAACATTCATTCAACATGCAGACTGGCTGATTGATATAGGCCCGGGACCCGGATTGCGCGGCGGAGAGGTATTGTTCAACGGAACCCTGCAGCAGGCAGGATCGTTGCCTCAATCAGGAATACTCAGAAGCCGGACCCTCTCCTTCCTTTATGGATTTGAGCACATCCCGCTGCCGGCAGAACGGCGACCGGGGAGTGGCCGTCTGACCATTCTGGGTGCGGCCTCCAACAATCTAAAGGCGATAGATGTCAGCTTCAAACTGAAGTGTCTGAATGTGGTAACCGGTGTTTCCGGGGCGGGAAAATCGTCGCTTATCAACCATACCCTGGGGTCCTTTTTAAGGAACAGGCTTCAGGACGCGGGTGAAAATGAGGGTATATATCGGGAAATCAAGGGCTGGGAGACGATAGGCAAGTTGATTTCTGTTGACCAGTCGCCCATCGGGCGGACACCCCGCAGCAATCCTGCCACCTATACGGGCATGTTTGACCACATCCGCGACCTGTTTGCGAAACTCCCGGAATCGGTCAGCCGCGGTTATGAGAAAAGCCGGTTTTCCTTCAATACCGCGGGAGGCTGCTGCGAATCATGCGAAGGGGCCGGATACCGGCAGATCGGGATGCACTTCATGGGTAATGTCGAAGTGCTTTGCGAAGCCTGTGAAGGCAGGAGGTTTGACCCGGAAACACTCGAAATCAGGTACCCGGCTCTTAATAATGAAGGAAGAAGCAGGAACATCTTTGAAGTCCTGGAGATGAGTGTTGCTGAAGGTTTGGTGTTTTTCAGGGAGGAGCCGAAAATCCTGCGATACCTTGAAACACTGGATAGTCTTGGCCTCGGATATCTCACCCTGGGACAACGATCATCGACCCTGAGCGGTGGCGAAGCACAGCGCATTAAACTGGCCACCGAACTGGCCAAACCACAATCGGGGCATACGCTTTACATCATGGATGAGCCTACAACGGGCCTTCACCAGGCCGATACCGGGGTTTTATTGCAGGCAATCGCCCGGCTCATCAGCCAGGGCAATACGGTGATCGTGATCGAACATCACCCCGGGTTTATTGCTGCGGCCGATCATGTGATCGACCTGGGCCCCGGCAGTGGCCGCGATGGAGGGTTTTTGCTTTTTTCGGGGACCCCGGAGGAGATGATAAATTGTGAGGGATCACACTCGGCAATGGCATATAAGGAATATCGAATATTGAACAACGAATATCGAAATTCAAAGTTTGTTTCCGGCGAAAGTCAGAATAGCTTAAACCTATTGGCGCCAGCCAAATCATTCAACCTTCAAAATTCGTTAATCAATATTCAATATTCAATTATTCTTAATGGTGTATGCACGCATAACCTCAAAAACATCAACGTCACGATCCCCCACAATAAAATCACGGTCCTCACCGGCGTTTCCGGAAGCGGGAAGTCATCGATGGCGTTTGACACAATATTTGCAGAGGGACAAAGCCGCTTCCTGGAGAGTTTTTCTCCTTATGTCAGAGCGCGTCTTGGCATAAAGGAACATGCTGATTTTGAATCTATATCGGGGCTCACCCCTACCTTTGCTGTTGACCAGCGGGGCATGGGGAGGAATCCCCGCTCAACCGTGGGTACGCAGACCGGAATTTATGACCATTACCGGTTGCTGTTTTCCCGTCTCGGTATCCGGGAAAAGGGTCACCGATTAACCGTTTCATCCAGTCTCTTCTCCTTTAATCATGAACACGGGGCTTGCAAAATGTGCAACGGACTTGGATATCAAACCGTGTGTGATCAGGATAAACTCATCACCCACCCTGGAAAATCGTTGCTGGCGGGGGCCATGGATGGCACCAAAACCGGTAAATTCTATGGCGATCCGGTCGGACAATATACCGCCACCCTTCAGGCGGTTACTGGAAAATACGGATTTGATTTTTCCCAACCCTGGAATGAGGTTCCAGCGGAGGCCAGAAGAGTGGCCATGGAGGGCACGGGTGATGAACTGTATGAAGTTCGCTGGAACTTCATCCGCGACAACCGTAGTGGTGAGCACCATTTTACAGGTCCATGGAAAGGATTGGTCAACCTGGTGAATGAAGAGTACAACCGCAAACATGCCGACCACCGGGGCGACAGTATGATGACCCTCATGAAAACGGTAGAATGCGCATTGTGCAAAGGATCCCGGCTGCAGCCGGAAGCGCTCCTTTTTACCATCCACGGGAAGAATATTGCAGAGTTATCTTCGATGCCGGTAACCGGCTCGATTTTGTTTCTTACATCATATCTGCATGTGTTGGAAGGATCGACCGACCTGGAGATAGCCATTCCACTGGTCGGCGAAGCGCTGCGGAAGCTGGAGTTTATCACAGGACTTGGCCTCTCCTACCTGACCCTCGACCGCCTCTCAACAACCTTATCCGGTGGTGAAGCCCAGCGACTCAGGCTGGCGGGCCAGCTTGGTTCAGGCATGACCGGGATCACCTATGTGTTGGATGAACCTACTTTAGGTTTGCATCCGGGCGATACGGCTAACCTCATGAAAATCATACGCTCGCTGCAGGAGGCGGGCAATACTGTAGTGATCGTCGAACATGACCGGGAAGTCATACTGGCATCCGACCTTGTGATCGATATCGGTCGCGGTGCGGGGAAAAACGGGGGCTATGTGGTCGCTGCCGGAACCCCGCCGGAGATCATGAACAATCCCGATTCAGTTACCGGGCCTTATTTGTCGGGTCAATTCAAAACGATCCACTCCAGGCGTCAGCTGACCCAGGGATTAGCCATTAAAAATGCCGCTGCCAACAACCTGAAAGGATTTGACCTGGAAATTCCCGCTTCCGGCATCATTGCCATCACCGGTGTTTCAGGCAGTGGAAAATCGACCCTGATGTTCGACGTCATTCTTGCCTCGTGGGAAAGTAAGAAACCGGTTGGTTGTGCTACTGTTGATGGTTTTAACCATTTCCGGCAGGTTGTGGCGGTTCATCAGCAAAGCGGGTTTAACTCACCGCTGTCAACCCCGGCAACATACACCGGTATTTTTAATCATATTCGTGATATATATGCGGCTTTACCGGAACCGAAGCAGGCTGGCCTTGGAAAAAACTCATTTTCATACCTCAACAGGGAGGCGAGATGCCCGGTTTGTGAAGGCACCGGCCAGATCACCATTTCCATGGATTTTCTTTCTGATGTCACTGCTGAATGTGAAGAATGCAAGGGTAAGCGCTACTGCTCTGAGGTCCTTGAATTTCAATTTCATGGAAAAAATATTGCGGAGACATTAGAGATGACGGTAACTGAAGCCTGCATCTTTTTTTCTGATCATAAAAGCCTGCCTGCACAGTTGAGGATGCTTGAAAAGGTTGGACTGGGATACCTTGCCCTCGGACAACCCCTCGACACCCTGTCGGGAGGGGAAGCACAGCGCCTGGCCCTGGCAGCAGAATTGATGAAACCAGGTAAGGGTGCGACGCTCTATCTTTTTGAGGAGCCATCCACCGGACTTCACTTTCGCGATATTGAACATCTGCTTACCCTTTTTCACCAGCTCGCTGACCAGGGAAATACCCTGCTGATCATTGAACATGATCAAATGGTTATTGCCCAGGCCGACCATATCATTGAGTTGGGGCCTGCCGGAGGCGACGCCGGGGGGTACCTGGTTTCGTCGGGACCTGTACAAACATAAAAAAAACGGATCACAAGGAATTTCCGGGGGAAAGGGAATCGCGGATTTCGCATTTCAGATTTCAGATTTTTTTATATTCATCTGGTCTATTACCAAACTAGGGTACTTTCTGTTTCCCTCTGTGGTTCTCAGTGAATTCTCCGTGGTACTCTGTGTTATTTTGTTTCACCAAGTACCACTGAGAAACCGCACAGAGAGCCACAGAGAGGAACTTTATGCGGGTGATCCCGGAAATTCCTTATGATTACTGGTCTCGTCCCGACCGGCACAAACATAAAAAAACCGCCCCGGGTGTGGGGCGGTGTCGCTTATTGCGATTTAAATCATCCAGGATTCTCAACGAATCCGGATCAGCCTTTGGCTTTAATACGTGTATCGGTATGAGCGAAGCACGCCATAGAAACAAAATGAGGGTCTTCTTTTTTCGGTTTTTTTAAGTTTTAAAAATGTATACGCAAAGATAACTCAAACAAACCGGAAGTCAAGGTATTTAACATTCTTTAACACGTCCTATTTTGCTTCATAAACCGGGTAGTCGGTGTACCCCTTTTCATCAGCCGAATAGAAGGTGTTGAAGTCCCAGCTGGTGTTGATGTCCCAGTCATTCTGCATCCGTTCCACGAGATCGGGATTGGTGATGAAGGGCCTTCCGAAGGCGATCAGATCGGCCAGCCCACTCTGAAGATCACGTTCTGCAGTCTCTTTGGAATAACCGCCAGCAAGGATGAGGGTATTGCTCAGCTTTTCACGGATGATCTGTTTGATGGTCATAGGAACCTCAGGGGCTCCCATGCTACTGTGGTCAACCAGGTGTATGTAAAGAATGCCCAGTTTGTCGAGTTGAGAAGCAAGATAGGTATAGGTGTCATTGATCTCAGGATAGGGAACCATGCCACCATTTACGCCATAAGGAGACAAGCGGATAGCAACCTTATCCATGCCAATGGCTTTTCCTACAGATTCAACCACTTCCAGAACAAAACGACAGCGGTTCTCAATGCTGCCTCCATATTCATCGGTTCTGATGTTACTTGAAGGGGAGAGGAACTGCTCGAGGAGGTATCCGTTTGCACCATGAAGTTCAATTCCGTCAAAACCTGCGGTGATCGCGTTGATGGCTGATTTCATGAACTCCTTTTTAGTGCTGATGATGTCGTCGGCTGTCATTGCCCTTGGCACTGGATGATCCTGCATTCCCTGGCTGTCGGTATACATCTGCCCGGAAGCTGCAATAGCTGACGGGGCAATAACTTCGGCTCCCTCAGGAAGGTTATGCTGATGGCTCATTCGTCCGGTGTGCATGAACTGCACGAAGATCTTTCCTCCTTTGGCATGAACGGCATCCGTGGTTTTCTTCCAGCCGGCAACCTGTGCCTCGCTGAAAATCCCAGGAATTCTTGCATATCCCAACCCGTTGGGTGAAGGAGAAGTACCTTCGGTAATAAGCAATCCGGCACTGGCACGTTGCTCATAATAGCTGGCAATAAGATCGTTAGGAACATTTCCAATGGCCCTGCAACGGGTCATCGGGGCCATCACAACCCTGTTTTTCAATTCGATATTTCCAAGTTTATAGGTACTGAATAATTTTTGCATGTTCGGTATTAAGTTTATTTAGAGAATTAAGTTAAATGATGTTATTTTTTTTGCAAATTTACGTTTTTTATTTAGAATTAGTATAAATTTGCGGGAGATTCTATTAACAATGAACAAAGTAGTAAGCAATGCCCTTGAGGCAATCAAAGGAATTGAAAGCCATATGACGCTCATGCTGGGTGGTTTCGGATTGTGTGGAATCCCCGAAAACTGCCTTGCTGCATTGGCTGAAAGTGACATCACCGGGCTGACCTGTATCTCGAACAATGCCGGGGTGGATGGTTTCGGACTCGGGATGCTGCTTCGCCGGCACCAGATCAGGAAAATGATCTCCTCCTATGTGGGTGAAAACAAGGAGTTTGAGCGTCAGTTGCTCAGTGGGGAACTCGAGGTGGACCTGGTTCCGCAAGGGACACTTGCCGAACGCATCCGGGCCGGGGGAGCCGGCATTCCTGCATTTTTCGTGCCAGCCGGGTATGGTACCGAGGTGGCAATGGGCAAGCCCGTCAGGGAGTTCGGCGGTAAAATGTATCTTGAGGAGCAATGGCTGAAGGCTGATTTTGCCATCGTCAAAGCCTGGAAAGGCGACACGCACGGCAACCTCGTCTATAAATACACCGCCAACAACTTCAACCAGGTGATGGCGACAGCAGGCAGGATCACCATCGCAGAGGTGGAAGAGCTTGTTCCGGCAGGAACGCTCGACCCGAACCACATCCATACACCCGGGGTATTTGTGCAAAGGATCTTCCAGGGCACCAACTACGAAAAACGCATCGAATTTTCCACCACCCGAACTGAATAGCCTCAACATCATCGTAAATCGTAAATCGTCCAATCGTAAATCCTTTCTCATGCCTTTAGATAAAAACGGAATCGCAAAACGGATCGCCCGCGAATTACACGATGGCTACTATGTTAATCTTGGGATCGGCATTCCGACACTCGTTGCCAACTACATTCCTGCCGGGGTACAGATCGTACTCCAGTCGGAAAACGGATTGCTCGGCATCGGCCCATTTCCTGCAAAAGACGGCATCGATCCCGACCTGATCAATGCAGGGAAACAGACCATTACCGCAGTTCCGGGGGCAGCCTTTTTCGACTCATCCGCCAGTTTTGCCATGATCCGGGGCGGCCATATCGATCTTACCGTTCTCGGCGCTTTTGAAGTGTCCGACACAGGTGATATAGCCTCCTGGAAAATACCAGGGAAACTGGTGAAGGGCATGGGCGGCGCCATGGACCTGGTAGCATCTGCCAAAAATATCATCGTGGCCATGATGCATACAAACCCGCAGGGGGAGTCAAAGTTGCTGAAAAAATGCACCCTGCCGCTCACCGGTGTCGGAGTTGTTAAACGGATCGTTTCCGACCTCGCCGTCATCGATGTCACCCCTCAGGGATTTAAGCTCGTGGAGCGGGCCCCCGGTGTTTCGGTTCAGGATATTATAAATGCTACGGAAGGAAAACTGATTGTAGAGGGGGAGATACCGGAAATTGAGGTTTAATTGAATATTGAATATTGAGCAAGGAATTTTGAATGTTGAAGTGATGCTACTAAACAGAATATCATAGTTTTAAACCTTCGATCGATGGCGCACTATTTTTCTCTTGGCCAGATTCCCCGTAAAAGGCATGTGGTGTTCCGCAAGCCCGACGGAGGGCTTTATGCCGAACAACTTGTGTCGACGGAAGGGTTTTCCGACACCTATTCCCTGGTGTACCATTGTCACCCTCCCACCCTGGTGACCAAAATTGACCCCGCCTACTCCGTTGCCCCTAAAATTGCAGATCCGAAGAACATGCAAAACCGCCTTTTCCGGGGTTTTGATGTCATGCCGGCCGACGATTATCTTGAAAGTCGCATTCCTGTCCTTGTGAACAACGATTGCCATATCAGCCTTGCTGCACCGCGAAAGTCGATGTCGGATTACTGGTTCAAAAATTCCGGCGCCGATGAGTTGATATTCATCCACCAGGGAACCGGAACACTTAGAACGATTTACGGGAACCTCCCTTTCAGCTATGGCGACCACCTGGTGGTGCCTCGTGGGGTCATATACCAGATGGAATTCAACACGCAGGATAACCGGCTTTTTATAGTTGAATCCTTTACGCCACTCCGTTTTCCAAAGCGATACCTCAACAAATACGGGCAACTGCTCGAACATGCCCCGTTTTGCGAACGCGATATCCGTAAACCTCAGGATCTCGAAACCCATGATGAACATGGAGATTTCCTGGTAAAAATCAAACGGGAAGAGATGATCTGGCCATACCATTATGCCACCCATCCTTTTGACCTTATCGGCTGGGACGGATTTCATTATCCTTATGCCTTCTCCATCCACGATTTTGAGCCGATCACAGGGCGGTTGCACCAGCCACCCCCCGTGCACCAGACATTTGAAACCCCGGCGTTCGTGGTTTGCGCCTTTGTGCCGAGGCTGTATGACTATCACCCCGATTCCATCCCGGCCCCCTACAACCACAGCAATGTTGATTCCGATGAAGTGCTCTATTACGTAGATGGTGATTTCATGAGTCGTAACAACATCAAAAAGGGAAACATCACGCTCCATCCCACGGGAATCGTGCACGGACCGCATCCGGGGGCCGTGGAACGCAGCATCGGGGCGAAAGAGACCAAGGAACTGGCCCTCATGGTCGACACGTTCAGGCCTCTTAAAATCACCGGGCAGGCATTTGCCATCGAAGAACCTGAATACTACAGATCGTGGGTGGAATAAAGGCCTGCAATAGGTGGAAATGTGGATCAGATCAAAGATTAACCGAAATAAACAACTTTTCAATTTACCTTGTATGAACACTTCTGAAGATTTTTTACCCATCAATGGGACTGATTATGTAGAGTTTTACGTGGGGAACGCCAAACAGGCCGCTCACTATTATCAAACCGCCTTCGGATTTCAGCCACTGGCCTATGCCGGTCTTGAAACCGGCCTGAAGGACCGCACTTCGTATGTAATCCGGCAGGACAAGATCACATTTGTCCTGACCACTTCGCTGGTCCCCGACTCCCCGATCGCCGATCATTGCAAACTTCACGGCGACGGCGTAAAGGTGGTTGCCCTGTGGGTTGACGATGCACGCAAATCATTCGAAGAGACGACCAAACGCGGCGCCAAAGCCTTTCTCCATCCAAAAGTTGAGAAAGATGAACATGGTGAAGTTGTGCTATCGGGAATACATACCTACGGAGAAACGGTTCATGTTTTTGTAGAACGGAAAAACTTCAAGGGTATATTTCTGCCGGGATTCGTCAAATGGGAACCACACTACCGCCCGTCAACTGTTGGTTTGCGTTATGTTGACCATATGGTTGGCAATGTTGGCTGGGGAGAGATGAACACCTGGGCAGCGTTTTACCATGATGTAATGGGATTCAACCAGTTGATCTCCTTCGATGATACCGACATCTCGACCGAATACACAGCCCTGATGAGCAAGGTGATGGCCAGCAGCAACCTTTACATCAAGTTCCCACTGAACGAACCGGCTCATGGCAAGAAAAAATCGCAGATCGAAGAGTATATCGATTTCTACCAGGGCGGCGGGGTTCAGCATGTGGCCATGGCCACCGACAACATCCTTGAAACCGTTGCCACACTGAAAGACAGGGGAGTGGAATTCCTCAGAGTTCCCGACGCTTACTATGATGCATTGATCCAGCGTGTTGGAATCATCGATGAAACCATTGAACCCCTAAGGGAGCTTGGCATCCTTGTTGACCGTGACGAGGACGGATACCTGCTGCAGATATTTACAAAACCTGTAGAAGACCGCCCTACCGTGTTTTATGAAATCATCCAGCGCAAAGGCGCCCGTTCTTTCGGAAAAGGAAACTTTAAGGCGCTGTTTGAATCGATTGAACTGGAACAGGAGAAGAGAGGGACTCTATAGAATATTGAATATTGAACAAGGAATTTTGAATATTGAAGTATGAAAAGAGATGGGACGATGGGGTCGTGGATTGAGGTTGGGAAGGAGAGTGATTTCCCGGTTCAGAATATTCCGTTCGGGGTTTTCAGAACGACAGGTTCGACAGCCAGGCTTGCAACAAGGATCGGTGATACAGTTATTGACCTGAATGCTTTGGTACAAAAGGGATTCTTGAATGGGTTGAATATTGATGCCGGGATATTTTCCAGGGATTCCGTGAATGCCTTGATGGCTGAAGGAAAACCTGCCTGTCGTGCTCTTCGGGCCCGGCTTGCGAAGGTATTTGACCTTGACAACCCGGCATTACGGGATCATCCTGAATTACAAAGCGATGTCCTGTTTCCTGTTGAATCGGTGGAGATGCTGATGCCTGTCCGTGTTGGCGACTATACCGATTTTTATTCAAGCATCGAACACGCCACCAATGTCGGTATCATGTTCCGTGACCCGGCCAACGCATTGCTCCCCAACTGGAAACATATCCCGGTAGGATACCACGGCAGAAGCTCCTCCATCGTGGTATCAGGTACCAACATCCACCGGCCCAAAGGACAAACGAAAGCCGACACGGCAGAGTTGCCCGAATTCGGCCCTTCCCGGCAGGTCGATTTTGAACTCGAGATGGCCTTTATTACCGGGAAGAAGAGTGAACTGGGTGATTCTGTATCGACTGAAAATGCAGAGGACCATATTTTTGGAATGGTTCTGTTCAATGACCTTTCGGCACGGGATATCCAGAAATGGGAGTATGTACCCCTGGGTCCCTTTCTGGCAAAGAATTTCGGATCGGTGGCCTCTCCCTGGGTTGTTACCCTGGATGCACTGGAACCATTCCGGGTTCCTGGTCCGAAACAGGAACCCGCCGTACTTCCTTACCTTCAGTTCACTGGCAACCATAACTTCGATATTCAGCTCGACGTGCTCATTCAGCCGGAAAACCAGCCGGAACAACTTGTCTGCCATTCAAACTACAAGTACATGTACTGGAACCTGGCACAGCAACTGGCCCATCAAACAGTCAATGGCTGTAACATCAATGTGGGGGATCTGTATGGCTCAGGTACCATCAGCGGGCCAACCCCCGACTCCTTCGGTTCGATGCTGGAGATCGCATGGAAAGGCACCAAGCCAGTAAAGATGGCTGACGGAAGCGAAAGAAAGTTTATCAACGACAACGATACGATCATTATGCGGGGTTACTGCATTAAGGATGATTTAAGGATCGGGTTTGGGGAAGTTGTTACCAAAATTGTTCCGGCGAAAGGATAGAATTAAGTGTTAAGTGTTAAGTTTTAAGAATGGTATTTGATGGATAGGACTGACAGTGAGTATCTTCACTTTGACCCAAAGGAGACTTCGGTGCCGAAGTTTCACCACCTGATGCTGGGGGCTATAGCTCCCCGTCCGATCGCTTTTGCCAGCACCATTGATAAAGATGGAAGGCCTAATCTCTCGCCATTCAGTTTTTTCAATGCCTTTGGCGCCAACCCTCCGGTAGTCGTTTTTTCACCTTCGCGTCGGGGCACGGATAACACCACCAAACACACCTTTGACAACATCCGCGAGGTTCCTGAAGTGGTGATCAATGCGGTAACTTATGAGATGGTGCAACAGATGAGTGATGCAAGTGCCGATTTCCCGAAAGGTGTCAATGAATTTGAGATGGTCGGCTTTACAATGCAGCCGTCTGACCTCGTCAAACCCTTCAGGGTAAAAGAATCGCCTGTACAATTCGAATGCAAGGTACTCCAGGTAATTGAAACAGGAACCGGCCCGGCTGCCGGGAACCTGGTCATCTGCGAGATCCTGCGAATCCATGTGAATCCGGATGTACTGGATGAAACCGGCAGGATCGACCCGAACAAAATCGACCTGGTGGGCAGAATGGGAGGCAACTACTATGTGCGCGCCTCCGGCCCGGCCCTTTTCGAGCTTGCCAAGCCGGATTAGCAGTACAGACGGGGCATGCCCCGTCTCCACAGTGACAGCAATAATATGGAAACAAACCCAATCCTCAACAACCTTCCCAGGCACCTGATGAGCCTGGTGATCGACCAGCAATACAATGACTACACTCCGCAGGACCAGGCATTGTGGCGTTACGTGATGCGGCAAAATGTGCGTTACCTTGGCAAGGTTGCCCACAAAACCTACCTTGAAGGCTTGCAAAAAACAGGAATAAGCATCGAAAGCATTCCCGGCATGGATGGCATGAACCGCATCCTGCAAGAGATAGGATGGGCTGCAGTGGCAGTGGATGGTTTTGTTCCGCCATCAGCATTCATGGCCTTCCAGGCCTACAATGTGCTGGTGATCGCTGCAGATATCAGGCCGATCGACCAGATCAGCTATACACCGGCTCCCGATATCATTCATGAGGCGGCAGGACACGCTCCGATCATTGCCGACCCGGGATATGCCGATTTTCTCCGAAGATTCGGAGAGATCGGTTCCAAAGCATTTTTATCACCGCAGGATTATGCCCTGTATGAAGCCATCCGCCATCTTTCCATCATAAAGGCCGATCCCTATTCGTCAGATACCGCGATTCTTGAAGCAGAACGCCGCCTCACTGAAATTTCAAACAACATGGGAGAACCCTCTGAACTGGCACAGATCCGTAATTTGCACTGGTGGACGGTTGAATATGGCCTGATCGGAGACATCGATGATCCAAAAATCTACGGTGCCGGCTTATTGTCTTCAATCGGGGAAAGTTTCCATTGCCTGACTCCTGCCGTTAAAAAAATACCTCTTTCCATCGAAGCAGCCAAATGCAACTACGACATTACTGAGCCACAACCCCAGCTATTTGTCACCGCCGACTTTGAATCCCTTAACCGGGTCCTTGATGAATTTGCCGACACCCTCGCTTTGAAACGGGGAGGATTGTATGGACTCAAACAAGCGATCCGATCGGGAAATACCGGCACCGCTGTATTTAGTTCAGGATTGGAAGTTTCAGGCACATTTACCCAGGTTCTTGAAAAAAACGGAGTTCCGGTATACCTGAAGACCACCGGTCCGACCAATTTGAATTTTGCCGGGAAAGAGTTGCCCGGCCATGACAGGAATTACCATGCCCATGGATTCGGTTCGCCGGTTGGAAGGGTAAAAAACCTCTCCGTCGCCCTGGAGGATTTCTCGGAAGAGGAGTTGGATCAGATAGGTTTGACTGACGGTGAGCCGGTCAACCTTGAATTTGAATCGGGAGTAATGGTGGTCGGGAAGGTGCTCGGCAAGACGATATGCAATGGTCACCTGGCAGTGCTCAGCCTCCTTGAATGCTATGTTTCATTTGAAGGCAAGACCCTGTTTGAACCCGGATGGGGAACCTTCGACATGGCCGTGGGCCAGCAAATTGTATCGGTATTTTCAGGTCCTGCAGATGCCGATGCATTCGGGTTGTCCTATCCCGCCCCGGAAGAGAAAACCCATAAGATCATCCACAATGAAAAGGCAAAAAAACTGCATGCCCTTTATCAGCAGGTTCGTGATATCCGAGAGCAGAATTGCTCCTTTGCCCTGCTGCCATCCTTGTGGCAGGAGTTGAAGAGCGATCATCCGGAAGATTGGCTTTGTGCCATGGAGATGCTTGAATTGCTGATGGATAAGAAAATTGACGATCAGTTTACCCGGGAAGTCAAAGAATTTCTTACCGCAAAAAAATCGGAAGGTGCGGTGATGACCAAACTGATTGATGACGGTTTTGCAATGCTTACTCAGAACGCTTCCTGAATTTCACAACCCCGCGGATGAGGATGGTCATGGTGACCAGGGTAATTCCAAGGATAAAGTACTCGATATTATCGATGGAGGCCGGGATTTTTTTCCCGACAAGATACCCAAGCGGAATCAGGGTGCCTGACCACAGGATTGCTCCCGAGATATTATAAACATTAAATTTCCAGAAGTTAATCCCAATGGTTCCTGCGAGGATGGGGACAAATGTGCGGATGACAGGCAGAAAACGGCCGCCCACCAAAGCAATGCCTCCGTATTTTTCATAGTAATTCCGGGATTTTTCAAAATACCGCTGCTTAAAGAAAAAGTTGTCCTTTTTCTTTAATAACCTTGTCCCGAATACCCTGCCGGTCATATAACCGATGATATTCCCTGCAATGGCAGCGAATGCCACCGAGATGATCAGAAGCCAGATATTCACGGCCAGATCATTTCCGCATAGAAGCCCCGCGGTAAACAGCAGGGCATCTCCCGGAAAAATAAACCCGATAATCAGACCTGTTTCAGCAAAAATCACGATCAGGAGGAGGGCGAGTCCGCCATAGTGAATAAGCTTTTCAGAATTTAACAGGATTTCAATAAACTCCTTCAGATTTTCCATCAAAACGGTCTCATGGCTTGGTAATCTCCTCAAAGATCGTAATGATCTCCTCCTTAAACCTTGCAGGCGCTTCAACATAGCCCCATCCAAATTCCATTTCCATAATACCGCCCAGTGCGGTGTCGTCGGAAGTAACAATTCCGTGGGGGATATTGCGGTCAGAGAGGATCTCCTCCAGCAAACCAGCCTCAAATTCATTGTTTAAAACCAGGATTTTCTCGTATGTTTCCATCGTTACTATTTTTCCTCTAAGATACGATACTTTCGGAAAAAATGTGCTATGACTTCACAGTTTTCTGAAATGGGTTCAAAACTGAAAAAATCGATTTGCTCTGCCGGTCAAAATATCCGCCACTCACGATTTTCACCTCATCAATGGTGTAGAATGCCGTTGGGTTATGCTGTTTGATGATATCGATCACGCAAGGAGCCTCCTTTCTGCGGATGGTCGTAAAGAGCATTTTAGTGGGCCCCATCATTCCATCAACGGGAACAACGGTTACCCCGTAGTTCTCTGCCCGCAAATGTTTGATGAGGTCGGTGGTATCCTTTTTTGGAATTACACGGATCACCACGGTTCCGATGGACAACATCTCCTCCAGTAAAATGCCGAAATAGTTTCCGGCAGCATACCCGCTCGCAAAGGCGACATAGCAGTAAATGTTGTCGAGGTGCTTCATGATCTGCCCGATCGCCACCAGCCAGATAAAAGACTCGAAAAAAGCAAAGAACGGTGCGATCCGTTTGAGTCCCTTGGCGGCAAAGATCAGCCGAAGCGTGCCAATCGACTGGTCAACAATCCGAAAGAAAAAAATTAACAGCGGCAGGATGACATACAGAAAGGTTTCCTGGTTAAAAAACCGTGAAAAGTAGTCGAGGCTCATGCGAATAATTTGAAGTGGTTAATTTTGAATAATAATCTAGTGACTTGACAATTTCAATCCAATGATTCCCAGTATAATGAGCGTACCAGATGCTATTCGGAAAAACCCGGCAGGATCTTTGAAAAAGGCAATGCCTACGATAAAAGCGCCGGCTGCCCCGATACCGGTCCAGATGGCATAGGCAGTTCCCATGGGAATCGTTTTCTGGGCCAGCCAGAGAAAATATCCGCTCAGCGCCATGCTGGCGATCGACAAAAGGATCCAGGGAAATTTATATTCGGGCTGGGTTTGGGATAGTTTCATCCCCAATGGCCAGCCAATTTCAAAACATCCTGCGACAATCAGAAAAATCCATGCCATGGCATCGTAGTTAGGCAACAATCAGAGCCTGTCCGTCATCACTCCGGGCTGGAGCTGAACAGGAAAATCGCTGCAAAAGTACGAAAGTTCGGATCAATGGTTTTTGGAAGGAGAAACCTGACGGGAAGATACCATCACCCTCCTGAGCTTTGATAAGCCACTCCAGGTGATATAGCCAACGAGAAAAATGAAGGTCCCGGAAATTAGTCCCGGGTGGGAAGCAAACTGTTCACCGGCAATTTCTGCAAACAGGGTGAACATCCCCTGGAAAGCATGAACGATGGGGCTGAAAATCCCGGGAAATGCGTTGAGAATTACCTGGAAAATGTCGAAGGATGCAATGATGTGTGAAAGGGTCTCCATGGGGTTGAATATTTCGGATAAAATTAACCATGCAGGCCCCTTGTGGAAACTATTTTTCGATGAATTACCGAAAAAGGCGGATGAGTGGGCGAAGGTGGTAGCCAGTTCATCCCGGGAAAGAATTCCGGCCATTTGGGAATAGGGAATTAGGGGTATCTTTGCAGGCAAATTTTGTTTAAAATCACCCTATGTTCCGATTGATCCGCTGTTTCTTGCTTGCTGCCTTAGTAACCCTCAGCATAAACAAGGAGAGTCTTGCCCAGAAAACCAAGACCCTTCCGAATCCAAAGAATATCATTATCATGATCGGCGACGGGGTTGGATATAACCACATCCTGGCCACCGAGTACTACCTGGGAATGGCATCCCGGTTACAGGAAAAATTCCCTGTGAAACTTGCCATGGCCCACTATCCTGCAAAGGCTGGCGAATACGAAGCAGCGAATCCCGGTTCCAACTACTTTGCCACCGGCTACAACCCCTCCATCGCATGGAAAGATACAGCCTACCTGAAACGGGATTTCACCGAATCGGCCGCCGCCGCCACGGCTATGGCTACCGGATTTAAAACATACAATAACTCCATCGGGATGTCGGTGGATCATGATACCCTCGAAAATCTCGTGCAACGGGCAAAATCACTTGGTAAATCGGCCGGTGTGGTTACAACGGTTGAATTTTCTCATGCTACGCCCGCAGGGTTTGTGGCCCATAACCTCGTCAGAACCAACTATTCACAAATTGCCGCAGAGATGCTGCTCGACAGCCGCTGCGATGTGATCATGGGATGTGGTGATCCGATGTACGACAATGACGGGTTGCCAATGAAAGGCAAATGGAATAAATCCAAATATGTGGTTGACAGCGTTTTCTGGTTGCAATTTCTTGCCGGCAGCGGAAAACAGGTTACCTATAGTGTCGGGGGAAAATTGAAAACGGTGAAAGATGTTGATGGTAATAATATTCCGGATGCCTGGACAGTGGTGAGGGATCTGGACGAGTTCAGGGCATTGCAAAAGGGGAAGACCCCGAAAAGGGTGCTGGGATGTCCACGGGTTTTCGAAACGATCCAGAATGCCAGAAGCGCAAAAAACGGTGAAACCAAAGATTCGCCTCCATATACGACGCCCCTTGTGTCAACTGTTCCATCGTTGCCAGAGATGGTAGGCGGGGCATTGAATGTGCTGGACAACAACCCCAAAGGCTTTTTTGTAATGATTGAGGGCGGGGCGGCCGACTGGGCTTCACATTCAAATCAGAAAGGCCGCCTGATCGAGGAGATGAGTGGTTTTTTTGATGCTGTGGGTACGGTGGTAGCCTGGGTGGAGAAGAACAGCAACTGGAACGAAACGATGCTCATCGTAACAGGAGATCATGAAACCGGTTTGCTCTGGGGAGAGAAACCCTTTTCACCGCTTGTCGACCAGGGAAACGGCAAACTTCCCGTCATGACTTTTTATTCCGGAAATCATTCGAATTCACTCATCCCGTTTTATGCCAGGGGAGCCGGAAGTGAACTTTACAGGGGTTTTGCAGATGAACACGACAGCATCCGGGGGGCCTTCATTCAGAATACAGAGATTTCCCAGCTGATCCGGTTGTTGTGGGTGAAGTAACTTGCTGTCAGAAAGTGCCTTGTTTCCCTATTTCCTCATCTCGATGACCTTCTCCCTGAGTTGCTGTATTAAGACCGGGATATTCTGCCGGTAGTAGTTCATCAGTTTGGGCAATTTCTCCAGGCTTTCCCTTTTTCTTGAATATTCGTGGATCAAAATGATGTTGGATCTCAGGTTCTTGGAAGCAAGGAGTTCGAGACTCGATTTGATCTTGTGCGCTGCCTTTGCCACCTCCTCAATATTGTTTTGCTCAAAAGCGATGTATAGTCCTGCGGAATATTCCGGGGTAAGCTCAATGAACTTCTCGATCAGGTCGATGATTTCAGCCTTGTCGTCACCCAGCAGTTTGGAAAGTTTATCCAGGTCATACTGTAAATCATTCTGGTTTGGTTGCCTTTTTTCTGTCTGAATGGCTGATTCCTCCTCAGTAACAAAGCGCGGAGACATGCCAAAAGCGGATAAAAGCTTGGCAAAGAGGATCTCATCCTCAAAAGGCTTGGTCATGTAATCATTCATCCCTGCATCAAATGCTTTCTCAACGGCTTCTTTCGTGGCAAAGGCCGTTAAGGCTATTACGGGTGTGGAACAATTGAGCTCCTTACGCAGGATCCTGGTGGCCGATAATCCATCCATGACCGGCATCTGCATATCCATGAGAATGAGGTCGTAACTCTGCTCCTTTATTTTGCTGATCGCCACTTTGCCATTGTCGGCGAGGTCAACCACCGTATTCCACTTTTCCAGGATCGATCGGGCGATGAACTGGTTGAATTCATTGTCCTCCACCACGAGGATCTTCTTGCCCATAAGCAATGTCGGGTCGATGAAGATTTTCCGGTTCACTTCACGGAGAACGGCGACATCGGTGGTGCCAAATTCAAGCGTAAAGAAGAACCTGCTCCCTTTTCCCTTTTCACTTTCAACCTGGAGCGTACCACCCATCAGGCTTACGAGTTGCCGGCTGATGGCCAGTCCAAGGCCTGTACCGCCATAAACACGGGTTACACTTTCATCCTCCTGCTTGAATTTTTCAAAAACGTTTTGCAGGTTCTCTTCACTGATGCCAATTCCGGTATCAGTAACAGAGAACGTGAAGGTTGCCCGACCGGCACTTTCCTTCACCAGCTCACAGGATAGAACGACTCCGCCGTCGGAGGTGAACTTTATGGCATTGTTGATCAGGTTGATAAGCACTTGCTGAAGTCGTACAGGGTCTCCGGTTACCGCTTTTAAAAAATTCACCTCCATGGAGGTTGAGAAGGCGATTGCTTTTTCTTCAGCCACATGCGAGATAAAACTATACACCTTATTAAGCAAATCACTGAGGTTGAAGGGGATTGTTTCTATCTCAATCCTTCCGGCTTCAATTTTCGAAAAATCGAGGATCTCGTTGATGATGCCGAGGAGGTTTTCACCTGAGATCAGCAACTTATCGTTGAGAACTTTTTGTGTTGAACTGAGCTGTGTATCCTTCATCAGCCGGGAGAGTCCAATCACTGCATTGAGCGGCGTCCTGATCTCATGGCTCATGTTGGCCAGGAAAGTGCTTTTTGCAGAGTTGGCAGAACGGGCATCGGCCATGGCCTTTCGCAGGTCCTTTTCCGTAACGACCCGTGCAGTGATGTCCCTGTATTGCCATAGATTCCCCAGAAACCTGCCCCCCATGAATATGGGGATATAGTCGCGTTCAAATATCCGTCCGTCCGCCAGTTCAAGCTCCTCACCCGTCACGGAAATTTTCTCCTCAAGGATGGATTCAATGCGGGTGACAAAATGCCCGGGATCGACAAACATGCCTTTTGACTGTTCGGCCGAATCGGAGCAATCTGCTCCAAATAAAAGGTCGGGTTCGACATGAATGCCGAACATGCTGCAGAAAGTTTTGTTGATAAGTGCGATTTTTCTCTCCTGGTCTTCGACAAGGATTCCCGACTGCAGGTTCTTAATCAGCGTTTCAAGTCGAATTGTAATGGCAGCCAGATGGTCATGCGCTTTTTTCTGTTCGGCATTGTTCACGATGGAGGCATAAACTCCGCCTGCAATGTTGCAGATAAAGGAGAGGATCACCTGGTACTCCTCATCGAACCTGTTTTGTACTGAACTGACAATGCCAAATGCCCCTACAGGCTGATTTCCGTTCAGAACAGGGATATAGAGTCGCGACCGGACCACAAAGCTGCGTTTTGAAGAACTGGTAAGATGCTCCGGATCATTTTCAGTATCAGGGATGTGCAAAATTTTTCCGGTTTTAAAAACCGTTCCCGGGTGTCTCTCCATGGCCGTTTTTTCGGCTTCATCACGCTCTTCGTCCGTAAAGCCCTTGGCGATTAACAGTTTAAGCCTTTGTTCCTGGAAATCATAGAGATAGAGTCCGGACGATTCGATTTCAAGCAGGTCATCCAGCACTTCGCTCATATTGGCGGCAAGAGATTCGATGGTGTTGATTTTGCTGAAACACTGTGAAAAGCGGTTGAGCCTGCTAAGTACCTCAAGTTTGTCATTGATCTTTGTCATAACTCAAATTTCTAATGATGCCAGTGCTGAAAGTGCACACTCCTGATCTTTTGAATAATGTCCGCCACTTATTCCAATGGCGCCAATGACCTGTTTATCAACAACGACAGGCACTCCCCCGCCCATCAGCATGAAATCCATGAAATCGTGGGCTCCTTCCCTCAGAATGGGATCCTCCATGATGAAATTAAACCACGAATCACCCGTTGGCAAGCCAAATCCAACAGCAGTGATTGCTTTTTTCCGGGAGGCATCCACTGCAATGAGGGGTGCATGGTCCATCCGCGCAAAGAGTTTGGTAATTCCGCTTTCATCGACGATGGTCACGGCAATGGCCATGCCTAACTCCTTTGCCTTTGACATGGCCGACTCAGCCATTTTTTCGGCATCACAGAGACTGATGGACCTTTTCAAGAAATCTTCCATGATCTTAAGGTTCTAGATCTTTATTGAATGGTAGTCGCCCTCTTTACCCCGCTGTAGTTGATTTTCCCGGCAACCCCAAGATATCGGATCAATGCTTCGGCCGTTGTAAGTGTTGAGAGTGTTCCGGGGTCTTTGTGGTCAAACTTATAGGTATAGGCCATGTAGTTGTTCATGCCTACAGCATATTCGCCATTTGGGTCAAGCGGCTTGCCGGATTTGTCGAACATCTCCACGCTGAGGCAGTCTCCTTTTCCGTCGGAAGTTACTTTATAGGTCATGCCGGAAACCTGCAGGTCGATCATTTTTTCATGCTTGTATCCGTAACAGATGATCGATTTAATCTCATCTGCTTTCATTGAAAACAGGACGATCTGGTTGTTGAAAGGGTCGAGCTTGTAAATATCCTTCAGGGTGATGGCACCTTCGGATAAGCTGGATATCCTGATTCCGCCCCGGTTCTGGAAGGCAATATCAACCTTCAGCTGGTTGGTGATGGCATCGGTCATCAGGCTGCCCAGTTCGTCTTCTCCTTCCAGCGGTTTTTCTGCGGTTCCGATGATCTTGCTGAACTCCTGGTTGTTGTTGTACATATCGATGAGTGCTCTCACCCCCCGGTCTTCGCTTTTCAGGGAGGTAAAGAGGATCACCTCATCGTTTTTGCTGATCAGCTTTCCATCTTCCATCACGAGGGTTGTTTTTCCCACATACTTCATGTGAGCGCCGGCCTGTACGATCATGACGCCGTTGGCAAACCTTGGCTGATTGAGCAGGGTATGGGAATGGCCACCGATGATGAGGTCGAACTGGGGCATTGAGTCAGTCAGGCGGATGTCGTCGTCGATGCCAAGATGGGAGAGAGCAATGAGGATGCCATTGGGTTTCTTCAGTCCGGCAAATTCGCGGGCCTTGGTGAGTCCGTTGACAAATTTCACATCCTTCATGTTCGAAGGGTGTGCGCTTGGAAGGCCGTTGTCGTCGAGTTGAATGAGTCCCAGCAGGGTGATGGAGATATCGTTTCCGGCATTCAGCACGGTATAAGGCCGTAATTGCCCGATAACGGCATCCGACCCATCCATGTTGGCACAGATGAAGGGGAACTTCGCCTGCTGCATCCGTTTCTTCAGCAGGGTCTGCCCCATGTCAAACTCGTGGTTTCCCATGGCGCTGACATTGAAGCCGCAGCGGTTCATGAGGTCGATTATCGGGGAGCCCTTTTCGGGCACCATGTCAACAACCGGGTTGCCTGTGAAGTTATCTCCCGCCGATACAAGAAAAACGTTGGGGTGCCCCTTCCGGAGGCTATCGGCAAGGTAGGCCAGCCTGGCCATGTTGTCGATTTTCGAATGCATGTCGTTCGTGTGAAGGATGATGATCTCGGTTTGCTTTCCCTGGGAATAACCAATTACAAACAGAAGGGAAAACAAACCCGCGAGGAGGAAATTAAGCCGGTTTTTCATGGGATACATTTGTACAAAAGTACAAAACAAGAGCGAGTTTTCACAAAAAGCAACAGCCGCTATTAAAATCAATAGCGGCTGAGCCCCGTAAATTAAAATTAACCAAAAAAAATATTAAATATATAAGTGTTAAGTGTTTAAGTGTTAAGTGTTAAGGGAAATGGAGACTTGTTCGTTTATAGTTATTGCGATGAGAACAGTATCGTAGTTTGGAAAGAAGACACGGAAAACAACTGCCGGTTGCCCGGGGGGTGATTTTTTTCAAAATAATTAATGTCGGGTTTTCCATCCATTCTCCGCGGTTCTCTGTCCCTTCTCTGTGACCCTCTGTGTAACAAATAATTACACAGAGAAACACGGAGAAAACACGGAGAACCACGGAGTGATCGAACACATGTATACCAGTTTATTGCACAGAAAGAACTAATTTTGTTTAATGGCAGGGATCATAGACGACCGGGACTTTTCTTCTGAATTGCATTTCAGCGCCTCACGAAGCAGCGGTCCTGGCGGACAGCATGTAAACAAAGTGAGTACCAAAATGGAACTGAGGTTTCATGTGGCATCTTCCGTTTTGCTTTCAGAGGATGAAAAAGCGCTGGTTGAGGAGAAACTTGCCACACGTATCAACGCTGCCGGGGAGCTGGTGCTGGTTTCGCAGTCGGAACGGTCACAGTTGCAAAACAAGGAGAAGGTGACCGAAAAGTTTTATCATTTACTCACCAAAGTCCTCACTCCCCGTAAAAAGCGCAAGCTCACCAGGCCATCGAGGGCATCGAAGGAGGAGCGGCTGGAGGCGAAACGGCAGCAATCGGAGAAGAAGGAGCGGCGCAGGCTTTAATTTTAATTGCATGAACAGACCATTCTCCATAGAAAAAATCACCCGCGAAGTGGTCGATTCGATCATCATGAATCCTGCCGAACCGCACCGGCATGACCACGAAGAGCTGCTCATCATTACCCATGGCCACCCGACCCACTATGTTGATTTTACCGCCGCCATACTTGAACCACCGGTTATCGTATATGTGGCCCAGGGTAAAGTACACAGTTTCATTCCGGATGAAGCCACAAGGGGCTGGGTGATCAGGTATACCGGGGATTTCATTCCACAAAGCAATTTCAACTTTTACTCCACCTTTACCGATGAGGTCAACTTCAGGCTGGATGTCGACTTTTGCAGCACCACCATGCATGATCTCTGCGAAATCATGTTCCGCGAAAATGAGCAGGAACCGGTGGATTACAGCATGATCCGGCATTTGCTGAATGCCGTTCTGTCAAAACTCGAATCGGCAACAAAAAAGCAGTTCCTCGACGCCAAAGCCACCAATAACTCCCAGGTCATCACCTTCAACAACTTCCTCCAGATCCTGGAATACAACTTCAAGCGCCCTGTTGGTGTAGATTTTTACGCCGAAAAACTGAATATGTCGGCCCGCAACCTGAACCTGATCAGCCAGGCTGTTTTCGGGAAGAGCATCACCGAGATCATCGAGACCCGCAAGCTGATTGAAGCCCGGCAGTTGCTGCTCAACTCCGAAAAAACGATCGCCGAGATCGGTTATGAGCTGGGTTATAGTGAGAAATCCTACTTCTCACGGGTATTTCATAAGAAAACCGGCACCACCCCCTCCGGGTTCCGGAATCAGATCAACCCGGTCATTTCCTGATTGTACCACTTGTTTTCCTGATTGTGCAACCCCGGGGTTTTCAGCTGCCATACCTTTGCAGCGTGAAAATACAATCAACAATCATCTAAATTTAACACGATCATGAAAACAAAAATCATCACATTATTCTTCCTGTCACAATTGGCCATTGCCACAACCTGGGCACAAACCTACACGGTGGATGCTACAAAATCAACCTTAAACTGGAAAGCCGAAAAGATCACCGGATTCCATGAAGGAACCATTGGCATTAAATCGGGTTCATTCAAGGTTGGAAGCGATAAAATCACTGCCGGTACCTTTGTGATCAACATGGGCACCATCGTAAATACCGATCTTACCGATGCTGAATACAACAAGAAACTGGTCGGACATCTCAGCTCACCCGACTTCTTCGATGTGGCAAAATTCCCCGAAGCAACCTTCACCATCACCAAACCGGTTGATCTGACAAAAGCTGTGACTGAAATTCACGGAAACCTTACCATCAAAGGGATTTCCAAGCCACTGACCTTTAAAACCGTCATCAAGAAGGATGGAAACTCTTACGTCTTCAACGCCAACAGCATCGTGGTTGACCGTACAGCCTACAGTATAAAATATGGATCAGGCACCTTCTTCAGCGATCTTGGCGACAAGGTGATCTACGACGAATTCACCCTTAAACTGAAACTGGTTGCTGTTCAGTAATCACGGATGGACCGGAAACAATTCCTCACCACACTTGCACTTTTTCCTTTAGGCGGGATAGCCATGAAATTGAATGATCTGAACAAGTTATCACAATCGATGGAGCGCACCGGTACCATGCCGGTGCTCTTCGTCGGTCATGGCAGCCCGATGAATGCCATTGAGGACAATGAGTTTACCGAAGGTTGGCATTCGATGGCTGCCACGATGCCAAAACCGAAAGCGATCCTTTGCATTTCCGCACACTGGGAAACCAGCGGCACATTTGTAACCGGTATGGCGAAACCAATAACCATCCACGATTTCGGTGGTTTTCCGCAAAAATTATATGATGTTCAGTACCCGGCGCCCGGAAGCCCGGAACTGGCCGGGGAGGTAAAGGGATTGGTCAGCCTGGCGCCTGTCGGGCTGGATGCCAAATGGGGCCTCGACCATGGCGCATGGGGTGTGATCAGCCGGATGTACCCGGATGCGTCGATCCCGGTAATCCAGATGAGCCTTGACTATAATGCCACACCGCAAACTCAGTACGACCTGGCAAAGGAGTTGGCCCCTCTTCGTGAAAGAGGCATCCTGATCATCGGCAGCGGGAACATGGTTCACAACCTGCGCGCCATCGACTGGTCTGGAAAAACCTCCGGATTTGACTGGGCTATAGAAGCAAATGAACTCTTTAAAAAGCTGATATCGGGAAACGAGCATCAGCAGTTAATCAATTATCAGAAATTAGGGTCCGCAATTGGGATGGCGATTCCCACGCCGGAACATTATCTCCCGTTACTTTACATTCTTGGCCTGAAAACCGAAAAAGAGACAGCCACTTTCTTCAACGATCAACTCATGATGGGTTCGTTATCCATGACATCGGTGAAGTTTTCCTGACAATGGCGTCCTCTATAATTTGACAGTACGTTCCAGTTCGCGAAGGTTTTCCAGTTTCTTCTTCTGAAGGAAACTGTGTATGTCTCCGAGATGTTCTTTCACCCGTTTATTCCCAAATTCGAAGACTTTGTTCACCAGTCCGTCCAGGAAATCGCGGTCATGCGATACCAGGATCATCGTGCCGTCGTAATCCTGTAAGGCACTCTTGAGGATATCCTTGGTTTTCAAATCGAGGTGGTTGGTCGGCTCGTCGAGAATGAGCAGGTTCACCGGTTCGAGGAGCAGCTTGATCATGGCCAGCCGGGTCCGTTCCCCTCCCGAAAGCACCTTCACCTTGTTGGAGGAGAGGTCTCCGCCAAACATGAACGCTCCCAGGATGTCCCTGATCTTTGAACGGATATCGCCCTTGGCGGCATCATCGATGGTCTGGAATACCGTGATCTCCTCGTCGAGCATCGAAGCCTGGTTTTGGGCAAAATAGCCGATCATGATGTTGTGGCCGAGGGTCAGTGTACCATTATACCCCATCTCACCCATGATGGCCCTCACAAGGGTTGACTTTCCTTCGCCGTTTTTTCCCACAAAAGCAACCCGCTCACCGCGTTCAATGCTGAGTGAAACATCAGCGAATACGTTGTGGTCTCCATAGCTTTTTGACAGTCCGCTCAGGATCAGCGGATAGCTTCCCGAACGGGGTGATGGTGGAAACTTCAGCCGGAGCGCTGAATTATCCTCTTCGTCAATTTCAACAAGTTCGAGTTTTTCAAGCATCTTCACCCGCGACTGGACCTGCAGGGTTTTGGAGTAAGTTCCTTTGAACCGCTCGATGAACTCCTGGTTTTCCGCAATCATCTTCTGCTGTTCGTCAAACTTTTTCTGCTGCTGCTGGCGCCGTTCGAGACGGAGTTGCTGGTAGGCGGTGTAATTAACCTTGTAGTCGTAAATCCTTCCCATGGTCACCTCGATGGTACGGGTGGTGATGTTGTCGACAAACGCCCGGTCGTGGGAGATCACGATCACTGCTTTAGCACTGTTGATGAGAAACTCTTCGAGCCATTGCACCGATTCAATGTCCATGTGGTTGGTTGGCTCATCCAGCAGGATAAGGTCAGGTTTCTGAAGCAGGATCTTGGCAAGCTCAATGCGCATGCGCCATCCGCCGCTGAATTCACCGGTGGGGCGTGTGAAATCAGACCGCAAAAAGCCCAGGCCGATCAATATTTTCTCGATCTCAGCGTCGTAGTTGATATCTGCGATGGAGTAAAATTTTTCGCTCAGCAGGGAGACCTCCTCAATGATTCTGTAGTACTCCTCCGACTCATAATCGGTGCGGGTTGAAAGCTGGTTGTTCAGCTCTTCGATCCGGTTTTTCATGCCGGATATGGAGGCAAACGCCATAGCGGCCTCTTCAAAAACCGTACGACTGTCGTTGGTGAGCAGGTGCTGCGGAAGGTAGGCGATCACAGCGCCCTTGGGTGTTGAGACCCTTCCGGCAGTTGGCGGCCGTTCGCCGGCAAGGATTTTCAGCAGGGTCGATTTTCCTGCGCCGTTCTTTCCCATAAGGGCGATACGGTCCTTTTCGTTGATGGCAAATGAGATATTTTTAAAAAGGGTAGTTCCCCCGAACTCTACGGTAAGGCCTTCGGCTGCAATCATTTATATTAGGTTTGAATATTGAATATTGATTAACGAATATTGAATTTTGAACTAAAGGGAACTACAGGTGTTCCTTTGATTTATAGGTCACAGACCAGGCAGTTACCTGAAATCGTAAATCGTAAATCGTCCAATCGTAAATCAATAAAGTTTATTTCGCTGCTCTCTTATCTTTTCGTCGGTGACATAATCGTCGTACTCCATCCTCTTGTCAATCATGCCCTTGGGGGAGATCTCGATGATGCGGTTGCAGACGGTCTGGATGAATGCGTGGTCATGCGACGACATAAGGATGTTGCCTTTGAACTTCATCAGGGTGTTGTTGAATGCCTGGATCGACTCCAGGTCGAGATGGTTTGTAGGTGTATCGAGGATCATCACGTTGGCATTGCGGGTCATCATCCGGGAGATCATGCAGCGAACCTTTTCGCCTCCAGAAAGCACGCTGGCTTTTTTGAAGATCTCCTCCCCGGAGAAGAGCATTTTCCCAAGGTAACCGCGAAGGTAATTTTCGGTGGTATCGCTTGAAAACTGCGCAAGCCACTCCATCAGGTTGATGTCGGTCTGGAAGAGCTTTTCATACTCCAGAGGCAGGTAGACCTTGGTGATGGTCTGGCCCCATACATACGATCCGGAATCCGGCTGTTCATGGCCCTTGATGATTTCGAACAATGCGGTCATGGCCCGTGTATCCCTGGAGAGGAAGATGATCTTATCCTCCTTCTGCATGGTAAAGCTGAGGTTTTTAAACAGCAGCGTGCCATCCAGTGTTTTGCTGAGATCTTTCACCTCCAGGATGGTATTTCCCGGTTCGCGGTCGGGGGTGAAGATGATGCCCGGGTACTTGCGGGTGGAAGCCCTGATCTCTTCGATGTTGAGCTTCTCGATCATCTTCTTGCGGCTGGTGGTCTGTTTCGACTTGGAAGCATTGGCGCTGAAACGGGCAATGAACTCCTGCAACTCCTTTTTGCGTTCTTCGGCTTTTTTATTCTGGGCGAGTTGCTGGCGAAGGGCAAGCTGGCTTGACTCATACCAGAAGCTGTAATTCCCGGGGAACTGCTGAACACGACCGAAGTCGATGTCGACGATGTGGGTGCATATAGAGTCGAGGAAATGGCGGTCGTGGGAGACCACCAGGACGGTATTGTCGAAGTTGGCGAGGTAGCCTTCGAGCCAGTTCACGGTTTCGAGGTCGAGGTCGTTGGTGGGCTCGTCGAGCAGGAGGTTGTCGGGTTTTCCGAAGAGCGCCTGGGCGAGAAGGACTTTCACCTTATCCCGGCCATTGAGGTCGCGCATCAGCTTACCATGAAGTTCTTCTTTGATGCCCAACCCGCTGAGCAGGCTTGCTGCATTGCTTTCGGCATTCCATCCATCGATGGCGGCAAAACTCTCTTCCAGTTCAGACGCCCTGTTGCCATCGGCTTCGGTAAAGTCGGTCTTGGCATAGAGGCTCTCCTTTTCATTCATGATCTGCCATAGCTGGGCATGTCCCATCAGCACGGTAGTAAGGACAGGGTACTCATTGAATTCAGCGTGGTTTTGCTTGAGCACGGAGAGGCGCTCTCCAGGTCCAAAGTTCACTGACCCTGTGGTATTGTCCATCTCGCCATAGAGCATTTTCAGAAAGGTGGATTTTCCGGCACCGTTTGCGCCTATGATCCCGTAGCAGTTGCCGGGGGTGAACACCATGTTGACATCCTGGAACAGGATGCGCTTGC
>JBMOIP010000052.1:0-30937 GCA_049317265.1 Bacteroidales bacterium | reverse complement strand
AATCCTCTAACGACACGAATAGGGCTGCCAAACTTTTCGAACGTCCACTGTCAGGAAATTACTCCTGGTCTCCTGCCGAAGCATGAGTGAGGCCTGTCCTACGAGATACTGAGCGTTGCCCTAATATTTGTAATGTTAGGATTACAAACTGTCTGAAATAATGCGGGTAAATCTTCAGATGAATTTCAAAGAACAGAAAATGCTTCGTACTTAAGCTGTTCATCCAGCGCCTGATCTATTGCCAACAACTTCTCTTTCCACTGTTTTTCATTATCAGACAACAACTGGTCATTCTGCAGGTATCCTGTTGCATATTCCAATGCCACCATCGCAAGGAGGTCTTGTTTGTCTTTATACGCATAGCTGCCTGAATAATCTTTCATTCGCTTATCAATCAGTTTAGCAGCTTTGCGGAAAAGTTCCTCGTGTTCTTTTTCAATTGCCAGCCTGTATGAGCGGTCGGCAATTGGCAGCGATATGGAAAGTTCGTTCATTGGCCTGACTGTGAATCCTATCCTAAGTGTTTAAAAGCCCAATACATTTATCGATTTCCCGCACAAGTTCGTTGATCTTTAATTTTGCCTCAACGTTTCCTTCTTTTGTTTCTATTGTTTTAGCTATTCTAAGTATTTTAATCTTCTCTTCAAGTTTTCTGATAATGATTTTTTGCTGGCTGACCACCCTTTTCAACTCCTCTATCTCTGCTTTGTTTCCCTTGTTGTCGACACGCTCAAGGTATTGCTGTTCAATAAGTTTCCCCAACTTATACTCAATACCGGAAACCAGGGTGGCAACATCCTTCATGGGGTAGTCTCCTTTTTAATTCATGCAAAGATAATTATTTATTTTATTTTTCTCAACAACCGTATTACCTTTTCCCATATAACCCGATTAAGCAATAAAATTCACCACTAAATAACCATGTCATGAACGAGGCGTTTATTTCATATTTGTGGAAACACCGTTGTTTTAGTCAGGAACTAATTACGGAGTCGGGTGAACCCCTTGCGGTGTTATGCCCGGGAGATTGTAACTCCGACAGTGGCCCGGATTTCTTCAATGCACGGATCCGAATCGGGAATACCACCTGGGCAGGCAATGTAGAGATTCATGTGCAGGCATCAGACTGGTACCGGCACGGACATCAGGGCGATCCGGTTTATGACCATGCGATCCTCCATGTTGTTTATGAAGCTGACCGGCAGGTTTTTCACGAAAACGGCGAACCGATGCAAACACTGGTGGTCAGACACCAGTTCCCCGGATGGATTTACGAACGCTATCTAATCATGATGCAGAACAAGCAATGGATTCCATGTATGAACCAACTTTCAGCCGATGTTGACTATGGTTTTACGCTGTGGGCCCCGGCACTGGCTGTTGAGCGGCTGGAGGGTAAATCTGGCAACATTCGTATGCTGTTTACAGGTTGTGGAAGTAATTGGGATGAGGCAATATACCAACATTTGGCAGGCAGTTTCGGTTTTAAGATCAATGGGTTGCCGTTTGAACTTCTTGCTAAATCGTTGCCAGTCAAAGTGATCAGGCATTATGTTGAAAGTCGGTTTCAGCTTGAAGCGCTTTTATTCGGACAGGCAGGGTTGCTCCACAACTCTTTCGAAGATGAATTTCCCGGGAAGCTTTACAATGAATACCAGTTTCTCCGGGCAAAGCATCACCTCACCCCGATTTCCGGCAGCCTTTGGAGGTTTCTCCGGCTCCGCCCATCCAATTTTCCGCCCATCCGGATAAGCCAGTTCGCCTGTTTCCTTTATTCAACCAGGGGGAGGTTGTTTGAACTGATGGACGAGAGAACGCTGACGGGAATCTCCGGGAACCTGAAAATCAGGGCATCAGATTACTGGGATACACACTACATGTTTGACAAACCAGCGCCCCGCTTACCGAAGATATTAGGGGGTGCTTGCAGTAACTTATTGATTATTAACGGATTTGCGCCTTTCCTCTTTTTTTATGGCCGGCAAAAGGACCAACCTGGTGTTTGTGAAGGTGCTCTAAACCTCCTGGAGAACACACCCGGGGAAAACAACCTACAAATTGAATACTGGAAGAAGCTTGGATTTCCGGTGGATAATGCCATGCAGACACAGGCGCTCCTCCACCTGAAACAATCTTATTGTGATAAAAGGCAATGTCTTGATTGCCGGATTGGAAATCGTTTATTGGCTGATCAGGGTTGATATTTTATACAATGCCACAACACCCCGCGTGACCAACTTGTGCTATCAAACCCTCTATTTGACTACGCGATAGGTGGGGTGAAAAGTTTTATTATGCTTTGTCCTTTTTTGCCTTTGTGGTAAAAAAACAGGAAACGGACTCAAATTATAAATGGAGAGGAGTTAATCATGGATTTTCGGAAGTTGAACCAAAAAATTACGCGCCTGACAGGTGATTACTTAACTTATAACAGAACAGAGCAGCGGGGAATACTGGTATTATGCATCATCCTTCTGTGTGGGATCATGGCCAATGCAATCATTCCGTCAGGAACATCGATTTCCTCTCCTGATTTTTCAAAATTCTCGCAGGAGATTGCCAGTTTTAAAGTAGCATGGCAGAAAGCTGCTGATTCAGACAGCCTTGCCCGCCTTCAAAAGTACCATAATTACAAGTTTAAAGGAGGAATGTCCTTCGGAGATTCCATCCACCTTAAAACGGTACTGCCCAAACCAATCGTTTTGGTTGAACTAAATTCGGCTGACACGTTTGAACTGCAGCAGTTACGTGGTATTGGACCGGGCTTTGCCCGCCGGATCGTTAATTACCGTGAACGGCTGAGAGGTTACTGTGACAAACGCCAGGTGCTGGAAATCTTCGGCATGGACACCGCACGATACCGGATGATTGAAGAAAACCTTCGGGTAAATTCCGATTCCATCCATCCATATGATATCAATACTGCGACCTTCAAGGAGATGCTTCATCATCCCTATTTCCCGTTTGCAATCACAAAAAACATCATGCTTTACAGGCAGAAGAATAAAACTTTTAAATCACTGCAGGAGTTGAGGAAGATTGAAGGAATCAATGACTCAATTTTCGGGCGGATGGTCGTCTACCTCCGGCTCGGCCCATGATCCGTCGTCGTCCTCATCTTCGGCCCCCCAATCCCATGATTTTCGCTGAGGGCCCAGTTTGCGGTAATATATGGCAAGGATCAACCCCGAAAGCAATCCCATCAGATGCGACTCCCAGGAGATCGGCTGGTTCGGGAAAAGTTGAGGAAACACGCCCCAGATCAGACCGCCATAAAGAAAGGCCACCAGCATGGTGATCACCAGCAGACCGGTTTCACGACGGATAAATCCACTGAAGAAAAGAAAAGAGGCAAGTCCGTAAATCACACCGCTGGCTCCGATGTGCGCAGCGCCACCACGGGCGTATACCCATACCCATATCCCGGTGATGAGGTAGATCAAAAAGAGGATCAGCCAGGCTATATCCTTGTAGAAGTAGAATAGAAACGAACCAAGGAGGAGGAAAGGAATAGAATTAGCGAAGAGGTGTGCAAGATCGGCGTGCAGGAACGGTGAGGTGAAAATTCCCGGAATTCCTTTGACCTGGAGAGGATATAACCCGAAATTGTTCAAATCAAGATCAAAAAGCATATCAGCACCCCTGATCAGCCATAAAAGGAGTACGATCAGAACGGGGAATCTTAAACTACGGTATAACCTTAACTTCTCTTCGTCGGCCACAATATAATATTTACCGATAAAATTAGTTAAATTAAAGGTGCAAAGATTCCGAAAGGTAAAATAAAAGTACCTTTGACACTTCAAAATCCACATGTTAAAGCGTTTAGCCAATGAATAAACTGTTCGTATACCGTGCTTTAAGGAATAATCTCCTTTTGTTTTCAGCTCTCATTTTTGGAATTGGCGCAGTTGCTCAAAATCCGCGACAGGACCCGAATGCCGGGGTAAGGAAATACAATGCACTGATGCAACTGATCAATTATGCATATGTTGACACCATTAATGAAGGCAGGCTTGTAGAAAAAGCGATCGTTGAAACGCTGAAGGAACTCGACCCTCATTCGGTTTATATATCCAAAAAGGATGTTCAGAAAGCCAATGAGCCCCTTGAAGGTAATTTTGACGGCATTGGTGTACAGTTTGAAATTCTCAGGGATACGATTTCAGTTGTTCATTCAATTCCCGGCGGACCCTCTGAACGGCTTGGCATCATGTCGGGGGACAGAATTGTGAAGATCGATGGGGAGATTGTGGCAGGGAAGAAGATCACCAGCCAGTTTGTGCTGGATCACCTGCGTGGAAAACGCGGGACTAAGGTCGGGGTTTCAATCTACAGAAAAGGCAAAAAAGATCTTATTGACTATACCATCACCCGTGATAAAATCCCCATCAACAGCATTGATGCTGCCTATATGATCAAACCTGGAATAGGGTATATCAACCTGAACAAATTTGCACAATCTTCGATTCAGGAGTTTACCGAATCGGTCAACCTTCTGAATTCTCAGGGCATGAAAAGCATGATCCTGGATCTGCGGAATAATTCCGGAGGTTACCTGGGAACTGCCATCGATCTGTCTGATGAGTTTTTAGGACCCGGGAAAATCATCGTCTATACGGAGGGCCGTGTTGCTCCTCGTGAGAATTCCTACTCCAGCGCCCGCGGACTTTTTGAAACCGGAAAACTGGTGATCATGATCAATGAAAATTCGGCCTCTGCAAGTGAGATCGTCTCGGGTGCGATCCAGGACTGGGACAGGGGGATTATTGTGGGAAGGAGATCATTTGGAAAGGGACTTGTACAAAGACCCTTCTCATTGCCCGACAGTTCACAGGTGCGGCTGACGACAGCAAGGTATTATAACCCGTCGGGGAAGTGTATCCAGAAGTCCTATGCCGAAGGAGTCGATAAATATTACCAGGATTTCAGCAACCGCATCAAGCATGGCGAACTGATCCATCCCGACAGTATTAAATTTCCCGATTCCCTGAAGTTCTATACTGCAGGAAAACGGGTAGTCTACGGTGGAGGCGGGATCATGCCGGATGTTTTCATCCCATGGGATTCAACACCTATATCCGACTACTATCTTGACCTGCGGAGGAAAAATGTGATCAATTCCTATATTGGTGACTATGTCGATAAAAATCGGAAATCACTGAAAGTCAACTACCCGGAATTCAGCAGCTTCGATAAGAACTTTCAAATCGATGAAGCCTTCATAACCGACTTTTTTGCCTATGCGGAGAAGGAGGGGGTGAAAATGGATGAAAAGGGATATGCTGCAGCAGAGAAACTTATTAAATCGCAGCTCAAAGGGGTGATCGCACAGAAACTATGGGATATGACTGAGTTGTATACAATTGTCAACCAGTACGATGAAGAGGTTTTGAAAGCAATTGAGGTTGTGGAGGATGATGCGTTATACCAGAAGCTCAATATTACCCGGTAATACGGGCGGAAATTTCGGGTTACCTTTTCTTTTCCTTGCTCTGCCTGTAATGGATGAGCCGGATTACCTGCAACAGCTGCTCAACTGCCTTGCAGTCCAATCCTATCGCAGATTCCACCTGTATGTGTGCGTCAACCAACCTGAATCCTGGTGGGAGTCGCCCGAAAAAATTGCCTCCTGTGAGAACAATTCGGAAAGCTTGACACTTTTAAATGAATTTTCAGAATTTGAGATCACCGTCATTGATCGTTCATCGAAAGGTAACGGGTGGACAGGAAAACGGCATGGCGTAGGCTATGCCAGGAAAACCGTTATGGACCGGATCAATGAGGATGCCCGGCCTGGCGATATCATGGTGAGCCTGGATGCCGATACCCTCTTCTCAGAAAACTACCTCTTGTCAATAGCCAGGAACTTTTCCGTTCATTCCGATGTATCCGCCTTGTCGGTTCCGTACTTTCATCATGTACCATCTGATCCTGAAGCAGCCCGGGCAATCCTGCATTACGAGATTTACATGCGGTACTATTTTCTGAACCTTGCAAGGATTGGATCGCCCTATGCGTTTACAGCCCTCGGTTCAGCCATGGCTGTTCCTGTTTCAGCCTACCGGGCAACCGGTGGCATGACACCTAAACTGAGTGGCGAGGATTTCTACTTTTTACAAAAGCTCAGGAAGTATGCACCTGTCATGTTGTGGAATGAGGAGGTCGTGCATCCGGCAGCGAGGTTTTCCGACCGGGTCTTCTTCGGTACAGGACCTGCCATGATCAGGGGTGCCGGCGGAGACTGGTCAAGCTATCCGCTCTATCCCATGGCACTGTTCAATGACATTCGGGATGCCTATGATTCCTTGCCTGTGCTCTTTGCCGCTCCAGCAGATACAAAGGTTGGCAGGTTCATCGCCAGGGAGTTCCGGGAGGCTGACCCATTCATGCCCCTGCGGCTGAACCATAAAACGCTCCCGGGGTTCATTCGCGCCTTTCATGAAAAGTTTGACGGTTTACGGATTTTGCAGTACCTGAAGGCTGCATGGGAAGAAAACCCATCAGGAGATGAAAATAATCTTTGGAAATTTCTGCAATGGGCTTATTCCACGGCAGAATTGGAAAAACTTGAGATAGACCCGGAAACGTTCTCTTTTTCAGGATCTTCCATTGATGAACTAAACAGGATGCGGATATTCCTGTACCAAAAGGAGATGGAAGTTCGTCTTACTGCAAAACCTGCGTAACAAGGTCGGCGGTCTCTTTCAGTGTAATGGCTGAATGAACCTTCAGTCCTGACTCATCTATCAGTTTTTTACCCTCGATTGCATTGGTTCCCTGGAGCCTGACAATGATGGGAATATTGATTTCACCGATATTCTTGTAAGCATCCACAACCCCCTGTGCAACCCTGTCGCAACGGACAATCCCCCCGAAAATGTTGACGAGGATTGCTTTAACAGCCGGATCCTTCAGGATAATCCTGAATCCCTCCTCCACGCGCTTGGCATTGGCAGAACCGCCCACATCGAGGAAGTTGGCCGGGTCGCCTCCCGAGAGTTTGATGATATCCATGGTAGCCATGGCAAGTCCGGCTCCGTTCACCATACACCCCACATTCCCATTCAGTTTCACATAGTTGAGGTCATGACGGGTTGCTTCCACCTCTATGGGATCCTCCTCATCCAGGTCGCGCATGAGGGCGATTTCAGGATGACGGAAAAGGGCGTTGTTGTCGATGACAATCTTGGCGTCGGCTGCCAGGATTTTATTGTCGGAGGTCTTGAAAACCGGGTTGATCTCGATCAGCGAGGCATCGCTGCCGTCGTAGGCACGGTAAATGCCAAAAACGAACTTCACCATGTTCTTATAGGCATCATCCTTCAAACCAAGATTAAAGGCAACCTTCCTGGCCTGGAAAGCCTGAAGGCCAATTTTCGGATCAACCTCTTCGGTAAAGATCAGTTCAGGAGTCTCTTCAGCAACTGCTTCAATATCCATTCCGCCTCGTGGAGAGTACATGAGGATGGTATGTCCTTTCTGCCTGTTCAGCAGGATGCTCATGTAGATCTCAGATGGTTCCGTGAGGCCTGGATAGAAAATATTCTGCTCGACATAAACCTTTCTGACAAGTTTTCCCTCCTTGCTGGTTTGAGGAGTCACAAGATGCATCCCAAGAATTTGTGAAGCATACTGCCTTACCTCTTCGATGGTTTTGGCAACTTTAACGCCACCGCCTTTCCCGCGGCCGCCTGCATGAACCTGGGCTTTGATGACAAACTTATCTGTGCCGGTAGCCCCCTGGAGGTATTCGGCTGCTCTTACTGCTTCTTCTTCGGTATGGGCCAGGCCGCCTTCCGGAACCGGAACCCCGTATTGCTTTAAAATTGATTTACTCTGATATTCGTGTAGATTCATATGTAAGTTGCTTAAGATCGATTTTCAAAATTAGTTGTTTGAATTGGATTTACAAAAAAGAGGGTGCAAAGATTTCAATTTTCTTAACTTTGCCGTTTAAGTAACCCATATGATCATTGCCCGGAATATTCAAAAAAACTTTGGTCCGCTTCAAGTGCTCAAAGGGATTAACCTGCAGGTCGAAAAAGGAGAGATTATCTCCATCGTTGGGGCATCCGGAGCGGGGAAGTCAACATTGCTGCATATCCTGGGAACCCTTGATAAAGCTGATTCCGGTAGTGTGGAGTTAAACGGGTTCAAAGTGATGGAGTTGTCGGAGCGGAAGCTGTCAGAATTCCGGAACAGGCAGATAGGTTTTGTCTTTCAGTTTCATCACCTCCTTCCTGAATTTACGGCACTTGAAAATATTTGCATACCGGCTTTCATTGCCGGCCAGGGCAAACGAGAGGCAGCCGCCAGGGCGAAGGAACTTCTTGAAATAATGAATCTCAGTAACCGGGCAGGACATAAGCCATCGGAACTTTCCGGAGGTGAGCAGCAAAGAGTTGCAGTTGCCAGGGCCCTGGTGAACAATCCTTCAGTCATCCTGGCAGATGAACCATCCGGAAATCTTGATTCTGCATCCGCTGTTGAACTGCACAAATTGTTTTTCCGGCTGCGGGATATGTTCCGGCAAACATTTATTATCGTTACCCATAACCTTGACCTGGCAGACATGGCTGACCGCAAACTGACAATGAAAGACGGGCTGATTGAATTGTTATAGCAGCACCATGTAATTAATTGCCAAAAAAAACGTTATCCGATATCAATAGAAAACAATCACCTGAACGCATTCATATCGCATGAAAATAAACGGTTTTAGAAAGTCCTTACCAATCATTGCAGCACTCCTTGTTTCATCCATGGCATTTGCCTGGTTTGTCTCCTCTGAGATTAGGATGAATGCATGGCCTAATGAAGCTTCCACGGAAATGCCAGCTTCTGTGCCTGATACGATTACCGCAAAAAAGACCAATCCCCAGGATGAGGGTCAGAAGTTAATAGCTTCAGGTGATGCCTATTTCAAAGCAAAGGATTACCTTAATGCCAAGGCTGCCTATCAGCAGGCAGTTTCCAACAATCCTAATGATTTGGTTGCCAAGGATAAGCTTCGGCAAACCCTCGATCTGCTCCGCTCTCAGAAAGCTCAAAACATCCTTTTTGATGTGGCTGTTGCCAGCGCCGATAAGTTGTTCCAGGCAGGTGAATATGACAAAGCAAAACTGGAATATGAAAATGCAGGGAAACTGCTCCCCGGTGATCCCTATCCGAAAAACAAGATCAATGAGATCATTAAAATTCAGGTTGATACCCAGGTTAAAAATGAGGAGTACGGCAAAGCAATCGCAAGTGCCGATAAATATTTCTTGTTGAAAAATTACCAGGACGCCCTGCTCGGGTTTAAAAAAGCCATTTCCATCAAACCGGATGAGAAGTATCCGCAGGATAAAGTTGTTGAACTCACCACACTGCTTGCTGCCCAGAAAGCCAGGGATGATGCTTACAATAAAGCCATATTGATCGCGGATCAATTGTTCAAGTCCGTTCAATATCCCGAATCAGTTAAATCCTACAAAGATGCTTTGGTTATAAAACCTGAGCAGGCTTATCCCAAGGAAAAAATCAAAGAGATAGAAGGCATACTTGCCAGAAAAGCAAGTGCACAGGCCGACTATGATAAGTATATCTCACTGGCCGACAGCCTGTACATCGATAAAAAATACTTTAATGCAAGAGAAAACTATGTGATGGCATCGTCTGTCAAGCCTGCCGAAGCCTATCCCAAAGAGATGATCTCGAAGGCCGACAAGATGTTAACCGGGCAGGAGGCTGCAATGGCAAAGGCGCTGGATGAGCAATTTGCCAAACTCATCGCCGGGGCCGATAAATTGCTGGCCGACAAAGCTTTTGAACCCGCCCGGGCTGAATATGCCAAGGCTTCGAACCTGAAACCGGCCGAAAAATATCCGAAAGACAAGATCGCTGAAATTGACAATGTACTTGCCAATGCGCTGAAAGACAAGGAAGAGATGTACAAGCAAGCTCTTGCAGCAGGGGATAGGGCCTTCTCCGGGAAAATTTATGAAACTGCGCGTGCCGAATTTATCAAAGCATCGGCCATCAAACCCAATGAGGCATATCCAAAATCGAAACTTGCTGAAGTTGAAAAACTGATTGCGGCAGATGCGCTTCAAAAGGCTGCCGATTCAAGATATGCGAATTCCATAGGAAAGGCCGACAGCATGTTCATGGTCAGGTCATACCTGGCATCGAGATCTGAATTCCAGAATGCTTCGAAGATGAAACCCGAAGAGGTCTATCCCAAAAACAAAATTCTGGAGATCAATGCCATCCTCTCCAATCTTGATAAGCTGAAATCGCAGGATGCCCAGTACCTCGCTTCGATCGCCAGGGCTGATAAATTGTTTGCTGATAAATCGTATGCGCCGGCAAAATCTGAATATCTGAGCGCTTCCGGACTTAAACCCCAGGAAATATATCCAAAGGATAAAATTTCGGAGATAGATAAAATTCTTGCAGACCTGGCAGCCCTGAAAATGCTGGATGATCAATATGCAGCCTCTGTTGCGGCTGCAGATAAATTACTTGCTGCCAAAGCATATGAACAGGCACGCAACGGGTATCTGAATGCCGGCACGATAAAACCAGCCGAGGTTTATCCTAAAACCAGGATTGCTGAGATTGACAAGAAACTTGCGGACATTGCCGCTTCAAAATCGCTGGATGAAAATTACCAGGCAGCCATTGCAAGGGCTGACAAGTCCCTGGCCGAGAAATCCTGGGAACCCGCAAAGAGCGAATATGCAACTGCTTCGGGGTTGAAGCCAACTGAGCAATACCCCAAAGGGAAAATTGCTGAAATTGATGCAATCCTGGCGGCATTAGCCGGACAAAAAGCTGCAGATGAGGCATACAGCGCAGCCATCGTCAGGGCAGATAAACTGCTGGCAGAAAAAGTCTATGAAGGTGCGTTGGCGGAATATCAGGTGGCGCTTAAGTTAAAACCTGCAGAGGAGTATCCTAAAGGGAAAATTACCGAGTTGACACAGATCCTGGCTAACCTTGAAAAGCAGAAATCACTTGACGCCCAGTATGCTAATTCTATTGCCAAAGCCGACAAGTTGCTGGGCGAAAAGTCGTATTTGCCTGCAAAAACCGAGTACACAAATGCCCTGACCTTAAAATCACAGGAGGCGTATCCAAAGGATAAAATTGCAGAAATTGAAAAGATCCTTGCTGATTTAGCTGCTGCAAAAGCGCTGGATGATAAATATGCAGGAATCGTTGCCAATGCAAATAAACTGCTCGCAGCCAAAACCTATGAACAGGCAAGGCTTGAGTATCAGAATGCCGGGTCTTTAAAACCAGAGGAAGCTCTGCCCAAAGCGAAAATTGCAGAGATAGATGGGATTCTTGCTGGTATAGCAGCTGCCAAGTCGCTTGATGAAAACTACAATGCAACCATTGCCAGCGCCGATCGTCATCTTACGGAGAAAGACTACGATGTTGCAAAGGCAGATTATGCAAAAGCTGCCGGATTGAAGCCTGCAGAAAAATATCCTCCCGCTAAAATTGCAGAAATTGAAACAATCCTGGCGGGTATAGCAAAACAAAAAGCCCTTGATGATCAGTACACGGCTATCATTGCAAATGCTGACAGACTCCTGGGGGAAAAATCATATGAATTATCAAAGGTTCAATATCAGTCGGCGCTTGCCATCAAGGCTGCTGAGCAATATCCAAAGACTAAAATTGCCGAGATCGATAAAGCGCTGGCAGAACTGGCAAGCATCAAAGAGCGCGATGACAAATATACTGCCGCAATCTCAAATGCTGATAAATTATTGGCTTTGAAATCATTTGCTCCTGCGAGAGCCGAGTATATGAATGCATCTGCTATTAAGCCTGCTGAGAACTATCCGAAGGAAAAGATCACGGAGATTGATGCAGCACTGGCTGGCATTGCCGCGGCAAAAGCGCTGGATGATAAGTATGCAGGAATCATTGCTTCTGCTGATAAACTGTTGGCGGCGAAAACCTGGGAACAGGCAAAGACTGAGTACCAGAATGCCGGAGCAGTGAAGCCAGACGAGAGCTATCCAAAAGTGAAGATCGCTGAAATTGAAAAAATACTGGCCGACATTGCAGCCACCAAATCGTTGGAGGAAAATTATAAGGCAACCATCACCAGGGCTGACCAGCTTCTTGTCGCCAAGAGCTATGACCCTGCAAAAACCGAATATTTGAAAGCAGGGGAGTTGAAACCTGCTGAACAATATCCTAAAACAAAAATTGCAGAAATTGATGCAGCCCTTGCCCTTATTGCAAAGCAAAAGGCTCTTGATGAAGAGTATTCAACAACCATTGTTAATGCTGATAAGCTGTTGGCAGACAAATCCTTCGACTTAGCAAAAACGGAATTCCAAAAAGCAGGAGTGCTGAAACCTGCTGAACAATATCCTAAGACGAAGCTGGCTGAGATTGATAAAGCCCTGGCAGATGTTGCCCGCCTGAAGGCCATCGATGACCAGTATGCTGCTGCAATTGCCGGAGCCGACAAATTACTGGCAAGTAAAACCTACGACCAGGCAAAAACAGCGTATAACGAGGCTGGAAAGATCAAACCCGGAGAGCAGTATCCAAAGGATAAGCTTCTCGAAATCAATAATATACTTGCAGAAATTGCCAGGCAAAAAACGCTGGATGATCAATATAAGACGGTGCTGGCAAAGGCTGATCAATTGCTGGTCGCCCAAACCTATGACCAGGCAAGAGTAGAGTTTGGCAATGCGTTGAACCTTAAACCTTCTGAACAATATCCCAAAGATAAAATTGCGGAAATTGATGCTGTTCTTGTCGAACTCAAAGCCAAGGAAGATGCGTACAAAGCTGCACTGGCATCAGCTGATCAGTTGCTCACCCAGAAGAAATTTGAGGAAGCACGCACAGGGTATCAGGGTGCATTGGCGATGAAACCCCAGGCAACTTATCCTAAAGAGAAAATTGCGGAGATCAATAAATCGTTGGAAGAGTTGATGGGCAAACAGAAATATTATGAGAACCTGGTTGGCAATGCTGATAATTTATTTAAGGACAAGGATTATGGCAGAGCCAAAGAGACCTATCAGCAGGCGCTGGGTCTTTTTCCTGCCCAGCCCTATCCCAAAGATCAGATTAGCCTGATCACTGCCAGGGTCGACAGTTTATACCGTGCCAATAAATCGCGGTACGATAAAGCCATAGCGGATGGCGACCGGTACTACAACTCCTTTGAATTTGACAAATCGGTGGACGCTTATACAGAGGCGGCTAACCTGTTGACAATGGAGAAGTACCCGCGCGAAATGATTGTGAAAATTCGCAGGACGATTGCTGAAAATGCCATTGCAGATGTGCTCAATTCAACCGTAACAATTACATCAAATAACGAAAAGCAGTTTTCGTTTACGCCCGTGAACATAGCCTCACGAAAGAATAATTTCGTATACATCAAAATCAAAAACCTCTCCGGTAAACCCTTCAATGTGCTGATGCGTTATGGCAAGGACAAGCAGGCTAACGGTGGAGTGGTCATGAGGAACCTCAACCCCGATGGCAAAGTGAATGAAAGGTTGGTCAGTGTGAAGGACCAGGACCTCTGGTCGCGTGATGATAACAACTGGATCAGTTTATACCCGCAGGGCGGAGATGTTGAGGTTTCATTTATCCAGGTATCACGGGCAAAATAATCTCTCCCGTGAGATAAACCGAGTAACCGCAGATAAGGCGATTTTACTCCTTTTTCAGGATGATCATGGTGATTTCCGGAAGTATCCCGATACGGCCTGAATAGCCGATATTCCCTAATCCCTGGTTCACATAAAGGTATTGTGGAGCGCCTGGACCGGGCTTTTTATACAAACCGCACCAATGCTGGTAGACCAATTGGATCGGACTCCAGTGTAAATTTTCGCAATCAACCCCGACCTGGCCACCGTGGGTGTGTCCTGCAAAGGTCACATCGATGTTCGGAAAATCTTTCACCACCCGGTTGTCCCAATGCGACGGATCGTGAGATAACAGAAGTTGTGTGGTCATGCTTTCGGTTCCCTGTTGTGCCAGGGAGATATCCCCGCGGCGTTGAAACCGCCTGGTGGCTCCCCAGTTTTCAACCCCGATCACTGCAATACTGTCGTTCCCCTTTCTCAAAATATCATGTGAGTTGAGCAGCAGCTTCCATCCGAGGCGGTGATAAAAAGAGACCAGTTCGTTGAAGTTTTCGTCTTTGGCTGTTGCCGAAGGCCATGATATATAATCGCCGTAATCGTGATTCCCCATGATGGCATAGACACCATATGGAGCTTGAAGTGTTTTTAATATCTCCTCAAACCCATACCCGTCGGCCGTGCAGTAATTGAACATATCGCCGGTGAAAAAAACTACGTCCGGGTGAAGCCCGTTTATTTTTTCCATGGCCTCCTGCAACTTCTGTTTTGACCCCCAGCTTCCGAGGTGAACATCAGAAATCTGCACGATCTTCAACCCATTGAACGACTTTGGCAGCTCCTTTAATACGATCTCCCTGGTGTGGACCCTGAAATCAAATTGCCAGAACAGCGTTCCTGCACTCATGATGATAAAGATGACCAGTCCGATAACCCATCCTGTTTTCAAAAGGATGGTTGGCCTTGGAACTTTTTGAAGGTGAGCGTTTTTTTTTCCTGTAAAGCGGAGTAGGATCATCTTTCCCAGTCGAAGGAGATCAGATGTCAAAAGCCCGGCGATGGGGAAAAATTTTGCTGCAAAAATGCTCAGAAGAAAGCTTTGAAGGTACGTTCTCAGCGGGATGTTCCAATCAAGGAATGAAACTTTAAAGCTTAACCCGCCAAGTATGAAAATAAGAATAATTGGAAACCAGTAAAGGATAGTCGCAAGGAAAGATAAACTTTTGGTCAGTTTTTGAATTTTTCCCCTTACCGAAAGCCAAAGATAACCGTCGGCCATCAGGAAAAAGAAAAAAAAGAGGAGCATTCCGCTGTACTTAGGCAGGAATGCCCTCATGATCATGATCAGGACGAAGGAACATAAAGCAAAAAGTGATGAAAAAAGGATTTTTTTCATTTATTCTTTACATAATTCACCAGTCCTTTGGCTTCAAATATCTCCATTAACTTCGCAGGCAGCGGGGCAAATGAATACTGTTTGTCTGCAACGGTTACCAGTCCTTTTTCAAAGTCAATATCCACATGGTCGCCCTGTTTGTAAGCATCTACCGCTTCAGGAACCAGGATGATGGGAAGGCCCTGGTTTACTGCCGAGCGGTAAAAAATCCGGTTGACAGATTTGCAGATAACCGCTTTGATACCGGCATAAGCCAGACCCACAGAAGGGTGTTCACGGGAACTACCACAGCCAAAGTTGGCGCCTGCCATGATGATATCCCCGGCTTTTACACGCTCTGAGAAACTATTGTCGAACCCTTTGAAAAGGTGAGGCATGATCTTTTCAGGTTCGGTACTCTGTACATTGTAAGTCAGGTTCCCGGCAAACATCTGGTCGGTGTTGAGGTTGTCGACATCCGCGTAATTCCAGGTGGTAGACGTTAGGCGGTCGTCGCCCTCCATGATATCAACCGTGGCGCTTTGAGGCGCATGGTAAGGGAATTTATCATTGGCAGCTATTCCCCTGGGGTCGGAGATTTCACCTTTGAGTGCCGATAAGGCTACAGTTGACGGCGATGCAAGATAAACACTTGAGGCACTGTTACCCATCCTTCCCTTGAAATTACGGTTGGCGGTTGAGATCACATTGTAGTTGTCGGCAGGAATGCCCTGGCCTGTTCCGAGACAGGGGCCGCAGGAAGCAGAAAGGACATTGGCGCCAGCCTCCATAAAGATCTCGATCAATCCCTCCTTCATGGCCTGCATGAAGATATCTTTTGATGCGGGAATAATCTGCAATTGCATGTATTTTGGAACTTTTTGCCCTTTAAGCACTTCCGCGGCTTCGCGCAAATCCTGTAAACGGCCGTTGGTACAGGTGCCGATGAGCGCCTGCTGAATGGTGGTCCCCTGTACTTCTGAAACAGCTTTGACATTATCCACGTGATGAGGGGCCGCAACGACCGGGAAAACTTCATTTAAATTGATGTTGATCTCTTTCAGGTAGGTCGCGTCAGCATCTGCCCAAACACCGGAAAGGGTGTGCCCAAAATGGTTTTCCAAAACCTCATCTGCCGGGAAAACAGCATTTTTTGCACCCATTTCAGAGGCAAGGTTTGAAAGAACCATCCGATCTGAAACAGTGAGCGATTTGACACCTTCTCCGTGGTATTCAATCGACATGTAGTCGGCTCCGCTTGACCCGATCATTCCGATAATCCATAAGGCAAGGTCCTTGGCATACACGCCTTTCTGCAGCTTTCCTGTAAGCGTAATTTTAATTGATTCAGGTACCCGGAACCAGGTTTCACCCTGTTTCCACAATCCGGCTGTTTCAGTCCGGTCGATTCCGGCAGCAAACGCATTGTACGCCCCGGCCGTGCTGGTATGGCTGTCGCTCCCGACAATGATCAACCCGGGTTTGGCATAATACGACATGAGCTGGTGGCAGATGCCATCACCCACATCATGGAATTTTTTTATCCCGAATTTCTCCACGAACTCACGGATGACCTGGTAGTCGTTGGCCAGTTTGGAGTTGGTGGGAGGGGCATTGTGATCGAGGGTGATCAGCAGCGCATCAGGGTTGGCGAGTACGGTGCCTCCCATTTTTTTAAATGTACTGTAGATGCTCGATGTGTTGTCGTGGGAAAGTATGATATCGGGACGAGCAAACACGATACTTCCTGTAGTTGCGCCAAAAATTTTTTCGGCAAAAGTTTTTCCGGCCATAAAGATTAATGTTGGAGTGGTTTATATTGCAAAAATCAGCTTTTTTTTTTAATTATCATGAACCACCTAATTATTATTGCTCTCTGGTGAGATTCTATTGAATCAAATAAGATCATATTGTGAAATTTCTCATTGATATTTCTCAATGATGATGCAATTATTTTGCCATTTATTCATGGAAAAATTTCTGCAGTCATCATGGTACAATATTTTATCAAGACTATCTCTAATTAATTTTGATTTATTATTTTTGCGGACCATTATATCATTTGACAGGGGAAAGTATGGTGATAACAACCCATAATCCTCATAACCTGTTTCATTATTTTAATCACAAATCCAGTCTGTTATGAACGTAAGATCTACCATTTTAATTATTATGCTATGCTTTTTCGGGATGGCCCAAGTTAAAGCTCAAAGCAGGAGCGGAGTTAGTCAGCCAGATACCCAAAAGGAAAAACTTATTAAGCTTGCAGAAGAGTTCAACCGAAAACACCTGATACAACGCGCAGAAATCGAACGTGTTGCCAAAGAAAAAGGGTGGGTTATCCGGCACGAAACCAGCAACAGTCTCAGCGAAATTCAGTTTATTGATCGGTTTGGATTTCCTCAATCTTACTCCACAAACAACCTGAATGCGGGTCGAACAACCAATACTGATGATATTTGGGCTGGGGGTTCAACCGGATTGGATTTGACAGGAGCCGGCTACATTGTAGGTGAATGGGATGGTGGTGGTGTGCTTACCACGCACCAGGAATTTAACAATGGTGGCGGAACACGTGTAACACAAATGGATGTACCGGCAGCAACCCATTACCACTCGACCCATGTCGCCGGAACCATCGTCGGTGAGGGACAGGTTGCCGCAGCACATGGCATGGCCACAGGTGCATTGCTCCATGCCTATGAATGGACCGATGACAATACTGAAATGGCTACCGCTGCTGCAGGAGGACTGACCATCTCAAACCACTCCTACGGGTGGACCAGGGGATGGGCTTACGACGCTCCTAACTGGTATTGGTATGGCAATCCGACAATCAGCGCTACCGAGGATTACCTGTTTGGATTTTATGATTCTTCCAGCCAGGAATGGGATGATATTGCATATAATGCGCCAAATTACCTGATCGTTAAATCAGCCGGGAATGACCGGAATGACGACCATACCGGTAACCACTACTATTATAATGGGACCAATTGGGTACTCAGCAATACTGCCCGCGACCCGGATGGAGGAGCAGACGGTTATGATTGTATTGATCAGAAAGGGGTGGCGAAAAATTTGCTGACCGTTGGCGCAGTAAATGATATCCCCGGTGGTTATGTTAGCCCGGCAAGTGTGGTGATCAGTGCTTTCAGCAGTTACGGTCCAACTGACGACGGCAGGATAAAACCTGATATCGTTGGTAACGGTGTTGGTGTTTACTCTACAACAAATACAGGTATCGCTGATTATACAACCCTCGACGGAACTTCAATGTCATCGCCCAATGTGACCGGAACTCTCGTTCTACTGCAGGATTACTATAAGTCATTACGTGGTGGTACAATGACTGCTGCCGCGCTGAAAGGACTTGCCATCAATACGGCAAATGAGGCAGGACCCGCCAATGGCCCGGATTATATGTTCGGCTGGGGTCTGATGAATGCTTCAGGCGCCGCCAACCTGATTACAACAGATAACACCCAGGGGGGGCAGATTGTTCAGGCAACCCTCGTAAACGGTCAGACAACCGATTATACCTATTACAGCAACGGCTCAAATGTAAATGTGACACTCTGCTGGACCGACCCTGCGGGGACACCTCCAGCTGCATCGTTAAATCCAGCCACCCTGATGCTGGTAAATGATTTGAATCTGAGGGTGATCGGAGCCACCACCAATTTGCCGTGGATTCTAAACCCGGCTTCGCCCTCGTCTAATGCCACAAAAGGCAATAATACAAGAGATAACGTTGAATGTGTCAATATGTTAAGTCCTGCACCGGGATACTATACCATTCGTATTTACCACTCAGGCTCCCTCTCCGGAGGTTCACAGCCTTATGCCCTAATTATCAATGGAATGACTACTACTCCGGTAGATACTTATTGCAGTGCAAGGTCTACAAATTTCAGTTCATTTGAATATATCAGCAAAGTAGTGATGGGAACCATTAACAATACTTCAGGAAGATCTCCCGGCGGGTTTGGTGATTATTCGGGAATGGTGAATAAAATCATCCAGGGAACCAGCGAAACATTGTCAGTAACCATCAATGGATATTCCGGCGATGTGGGTAAAGCATGGGTGGATTGGAACCAGGATGGTGATTTTGCCGATGCCGGTGAAGAGTTTGCGCTTGGCACGGGAGCTGGTCCGGTTTATTCGGTCAGCATTGCTGCCCCTGCAACTGCCTTGATTGGCTATACCACCATGCGCGTACGCCTGGGATTAGGTGCGCCAACCAGTTGTGGAACGCTGTCTTATGGTGAGACAGAAGATTATACCATTAATGTCTTATCACATTGCGAAGCAGGGGGCGGGTGCGATGAATACATCTCCAATGTAACGGTTGGTTCGATCAACAACAGTTCAGTATGTGGCCGTTACTCTGATTATACCAGTTTGTCAACAAATTTACCGGTCAATTCAACCAACACAGTATTAGTGACAGCAGGAACATCATATTCCAGCGATCAATGCGGCGTTTGGGTGGATTGGAATGATGATGGTGATTTCACGGATGCCAATGAAGCTGTAACAGTTACAGGAACGCCGGGTAATGGTCCTTACTCAGCAACGATCGATCCACCACTTTCAACCTCATTGGGTTCGAAGGTCATGAGGGTCAGGTTGACCTATACCGGAGTTGTCGATCCCTGCGGAACAACCACTTTTGGTGAGGTGGAGGATTATACCATCAATGTTACCGCAGCCCTTCCCAACTATTGGGTAGGTGGTTTTAATCACTACTGGCACCAGGCTGCTAACTGGTCACTGGGACATATTCCGACCATTGATGAACCGGTCTATGTAAATAATAATGGTTATCAGCCTGTATATGTCGATGATTATCCCCTTATCGCCAAGGAGGAGTGCAAAAGCTTATCGATTGGTACAGGAGCCCAGCTTGAAATTCAAAATCAGGAACTTGCCATCAGTAACGATTTGACCATCAACGGGCAGCTGGGGTTAACCGACCCTGCCGGGGTGATCAGAAGCCTTGGCAATGTGATTTGGAATTCAGGTTCCACGGCCAATTTTACAGCCAATGGCGTTTTCTGGGTTTACGGAGACTGGGATTTCAACCCGGGAGCCACGGCAAACATGACTTTAGGCTATGTTGATTTCACCGGCCCTGGTTCAAACTGGATCAGAGCCTATAGTGTTAACTCCTCCCTTCCGAGCATAGGTGTCTATAAATCCGGCGCCGACTGGATAAAGGTTAGTAATTTGAGTTCACAGGTGCTTACGATTAATAACTCAATATACATTCAACCATCATGTAACCTCGCAAGCATGTCCAGTATGGGGGTGATCCTCAAAGGCAACCTGTTTAACAGTGGGAATTACGATTTTACCCAACTGGCGAACACAGGATCGGTAAATTTTGAAGGTTACTCTCAAACGATCAACCATGGAGTTGGTGCGACCGGTGTATTCAGGAATGTCCATTTCGGTTCTGTGATCGGTACAACTACTTCAAGTAATATCACTGTTACGGGAGATGTATACATTGACCAGGGGTTTTTCAACCCGGGAAGCACCACGGTAACTGTGGGCGGTAACTGGAGCAATTCAGTGGGTACCGCAGGATTTACGGAAGGTACCAGCCGGGTGGTATTTAATGGCGCTGGACATCAGTATGTTCTTACCAATGAAACTTTCAATATCGTTGAAGCAAACATGGGAGCAGCTTTGCGTGTAAGCAATGCCGCAAATACTGTAACGTGTAACCAGTATGACTGGACCACTGGCGGGATCGATGTTGTTGCCGGTACCTTTACAGCCCTGGATCTTGTTGACAACGGGCTGTATGGTACTTTCTGGGTTAACCCGGGGGGAACTTTGAACATTACGCAAGATCTCACACAATATACCGACCTTCATGGGGAGTTGCACATTTATGGCGGGACAATGAATGTAACAGGTGGAATAGGACAGAGTTACTGGCCTTACGTGGACAATGGAGTTGTTGAAATGACAGGAGGAGTTCTTGACTTTAAAAACAATGGAATCTTTGTGTTCAGCACTGGTGCTACCCTTACTGAAACTATTACTGGCGGAACGATCAGAACCAATGGTTACTTCACTGGAAATCGTGTCGATTTCAATCCGGCCGGGGGAACCATTGAATTGTATGGAACTAATGATACTCAATTAAGCCATGGTCTGGGAAGCAATTTTGCAAACCTACTGGTTAATAAGGCTGTGGTGCTTGACAACTCTATGCCTGAAAATGAGGTGTTTTATGACAGGGAAGGACATCAGGTTCACAGTCCGCTGGCCAATGGCGTTACAGCCGTTTCAGACCTTGTTCTTACCGGGAACCTGACGATACAAACAGGAACACTCGTTGCTCCCGCATCCATCAAAGTGGGGGGTAACTGGACCAATAATGTTGGTACAACGGGCTTTACGGAAGGTGCCGGTACCGTTGAATTCAACGGCGCAACTGCGGCGGATGTGCTTACATCAGAGACATTCTACAACCTTGACCTTAATAAATCCTATGCATCTTTCGATGCACTGGAAATATGGCAGGACATCGGGGTTACAAACGACCTTCACCTGGTAGATGGCTCTATGAAATTAAGGTCACCCGCAGATCTTACCATTACGGGTAATGTGGCCATCGACCTGAATGCCGGATTAAACGTCTCAGACGGTTATGGTCCTTCAGTCACGGTTGGAAAAAACTGGACGAACACCAATGTTTCCTATGCCTCCAATTATGGGTTTTTCCCGGGACTCTATTCGACGGTTACATTCAATGGAACTACGGATCAGATATTGTCAACCTCCTGTCCGCAGGAAGATTTTTTCCACCTGGTAATAAATAAAAGCGCAGGGAGATTCAGTCCGACCGACAATATTCAGTGTTTAGGAAATATATTGATCGCCAATGGAGTATGGGAGGATTTTTTGAGTGGGAAGACTCATTTTGTGTTTGGCAATTTTACCGTAAACCCAACCGGTGGATTTCATACAGCTTCTATCCCGAATACTGTTGAATTCAAGGGAGCCCAACACTCCGTTTTAACCTATTCCGGAGTTACCGGTTATTTCAGGAATTTAAAGGTTAATAAGAATCCAGGGTACACTGTTACACAGGTTGGAAGTGCCAGTTGCCAAAACGGAGGCAACATGACAGTTAACCAGGGGTATTACCTCCTGAATGGAAACTATCTTTTCGTAAGCGGCAATGTGGATGTGAATTTTGCCGGGTATCTGAATTTGTCACCGGGTTCTTTGCTAGTTCTTGCAGACGCGAAATCGCTTAATATTAACGCCGGAGGCCGAATGGATATTCTTGGAACCCTTGCCACACCCGCAACTGTAAGATCAAATGTCTCAACTGCACACTACGCTTTCAATGTTAAAACCGATGGGACAATTGCCGCTGACTATGGACTGTTTAAAAATATGGGTTTAAACGGCATTTCTGTGGAAGCGGGTGGAATTGTCGATCCTGCTCACACCTTCTATAACTGCTCCTTCCAGGACGGAATAGCAGGTGGCACGCTGCTTACCCTGAACAATAGCCAGGTAATGACCATTCGCAATGCAGCTTTCCCGACCAATACATGGACCGGCACCAGCAATGTGACCAAGATACCAAATACCGGGCATGTCTACTTTGTTGACTTTACCGGCGGATTTTCAGGCGAGACATTTGATGCCGACGCCAACAACCTTGTCGACTGGATCGCAACTTTAACTGCATCCCCCACTGCCACCCCAACTGCAATTTGTGCTGGTTCTTCATCACAGCTGAATGTAACCCGGGTAGGGGGACTTGCTCCATTTAATTATATCTGGAGTCCTGTTACCGGGTTATCCAACTCAACCATCATCAATCCCCTTGCTACTCCACCAGCTACGACCAATTATTCTGTGACGGTTACAGATGCCCTTGGATCAACGGCAACCGGCAGCGTTTTGCTCACTGTAAACCCTGTATTGCCGGTCAGTGTGAGCATTACTCCCTCGGCCAATCCATCCCCTCCGGGCAATTTTGTCACTTTTTCGGCAATACCCGTAAATGGGGGAGCTTCCCCGACGTACCAGTGGAAAGTCAACGGGATCAATGCAGGCACTGGTTTGCCGACATACTCCTATGTGCCTTCCAACAATGACCAGGTTACCTGTGTGGTGACGTCAAACTATGTGTGTCCTTCAGGGAATCCGGCAACATCCAACGTCGTAACAATGATCATTGTGGCTACCAATACCAGCGTTACAGGCATCATTCCCAGCCCTCTTTCAATCTGTTTTGATGCATCAAACACTGTTACTGTTGCCGGAGGTGGAAACACATTTGTTGTCCAGAGCGGTGCCAGCGCTACCATGATCGCCGGGGTGAAGATTTCGTATCTGCCTGGTGCATCCGTATTATCGGGTGGTTACATGCACGGCTATATCACCTCTACCAATTCATACTGCGGCAGTTTGCCGCCAGCAATGGTTGCCGTTGTGGAAGGAGGCATAGAACAAGAACCACTTCCCACACTTGAAACAGGGAAGTTCTCTGTTTTTCCAAATCCGTCCACCGGAGCTTTTACGATCAGGCGATTAGGGGAGGTGCTTCCCGGGAAAATCCATGTCGATATCTTTGATGTAAGGGGTCGCAAAATTTCAGAGACCAGTTATTCCGGTGAAAGAAGTCATGAATTTAATATGAATTCTGTGCCCCCGGGAATTTACTTCATCAAAATCCTTACAGGAGAACAGGTTGATTCGTTCAAACTGATCATTGCCAGGTAACGTCCTGCTGATATTTAAGGATCCTTTTTTGCAGCGGCAGAAATCTGAAACAGATTTCTGCCGCTGTTTTATGTTTCTAGTATGCACCGGTATTGGTGTAGCCAATCATATACATATCGAGATTTGTCAATATAAAACTGGTTATTTGTCCTCCGGGAATAAGAAAAAGAATCACCTTTTTGTTGATATTTAATCTTAAGTAGACTGTGTCTAATTTAAAAAGATTATCTATTTTTGTAAAAATGATTTTTAATTGACAGGTAATTGTATGGTGACATTATTCAACGCAGTGCAGTATCTGGAACCTGATAGTGTGGAAAAAGGAAGAAGGGCGGGTGTCTGCCCCTGAATGCCAGTCCATCTTATTAGCTGGGAACAAAGAGTCAACATAATCATTTATTACTTAAAACCATAACCCATGAGAAAAATCGTTACAATTTTATTGATGCTGGTTTTGCTGGTTACCCATGGTTTTGGGCAAGCTGTTTTGAGCCCGGTTACCGGACCGCTGCAAAATCCACAAATTAACACCCGGATCGACAACCTTAGTTACTGGACCAAACTGGCAGAGATGGGGCTTATCCCATATAATCCGGTTGTGCCTGTGGAACCGGCAACAAAACTGCCATCTAAAAACTCCTCGAAATTTTTAGACCAGATGTCGGCAGATATTCTGATTTATGATGAAGCCGGCGTAACACAGAGTGAAAATTCTGTCTATGTTGATCCGGATAATGTTCAGAAGGTGTTTAATTCCAATAACTCCGAATCAGGAGGAGGTGTTTATGGTGCCGATTATTTTAACTCCACCAATTCGGCACAGACCTGGAGTGGCAGTAAATTCGGCACCGGTGGAGCCAACGATGGTGATCCTGCCGCATGTATCGACCTTAACGGCCGCCAGTACAGTGGTTTCATTACCGCTGCTGAAGGCCAGGGAATTGCCTATTCTGACAACGGCACTACCTGGACACCGGTTACCCTTGCAGCGGGTGTGGCTTATCCTAATCTTTTGGATAAGAATCATTTAACTGTAGATAATACAAGTTCAGCCTATACCGGAAATGTCTATTCTGCCTGGACTTGTTTTTTAAATGGCGATGCCAACAATACGGATATCGTTTTTTCAAGAAGTACGAACCATGGGGTAGGCTGGTCTTCCCAGTTAAACATCAGCAATGCAATTGCAGCCGGATCACACAATCAAGGGGTTAATCTTCAGGTTGGTCCTGCCGGCCAGGTTTATGCCTGCTGGGCAGTCTACGATACATGGAGCCCTACGTTTTTTGAAAACGCCATTGGGTTTGCCAAATCGACCAATGGTGGCGCCTCCTTTGCTGCTGCCACACGGATTCACAATAACATTCACGGGATCAGGCCAAGCCCGAATACACCTACCACCAACGTTACCGGGAAAAATATGAGGGTCAATTCTTTTCCCTCCATGGCGGTTGATGTGAGCGGTGGAGCTTACAATGGAAATGTTTACATCGTTTGGTCTAATCTTGGAGTGCCGGGAACCAACACCGGTACAAACGTAAGTGTCTACTGTATGCGTTCCACCAACGGAGGAACAACATGGGGTACCCCTGTAAGAGTCAACCAGGGGCCATCCGCAAACGACTACGCATCTTTTTTTCCCTGGATTACCTGTGATCCGGTTACCGGAAAGTTATTCTGCATCTTTTATGATGACCGTTACCTGGGAACAGCGAGTACAGCTCTGGAAACATGGATGGCCTCTTCAGAAGATGGCGGTTTGACCTGGACGGATACAAGGGTGGGTGACGTCTCCTTCACACCGGCTCCTATTGCCGGACTTGCTGCCGGATATTTTGGTGATTACCTTGGGATTACAGCACGCAATAACTGGGTTTACCCGGTATGGACCGACAATCGCTCGGGCCGTGCACTTACCTATTGTTCACCTGTCCATTTCAGCGATTATTGCGTTGCTGCAGGTGGTTGTGATGAGTATATTTCACATGTAACCATGGGTAGCATCAATAACGGTTCAACCTGTGAAGGTTACCAGAATTTCACCGGGTTGTCTACCAATTTACCGATTAACACCTCAGTACCCATTACTGTCACAAATGGATCTCCTTTTTCCAGTGATCAGTGCGGAATCTGGATAGACTGGAACAATGACGGGGATTTTGCAGATGCAAATGAGACCATTTCGGTTACTGGAACCCCCGGACCCGGAACATATACATCTTCCATTGCCCCGCCGGTTGGTACTGCTTACGGCCCCAAAACCATGAGGATCAGAATAACTTACACAGGAGCTCTCTCTGCCTGCGGCGATACCCAGTATGGAGAGGTGGAGGATTATACTGTAAATGTCACTACACCAGCGCCAAATTACTGGACCGGCGCGTTTAACCACTACTGGCATAATGCCGCCAACTGGTCATTGGGGCATATCCCAACAGCGGTTGAAGATGTATATATTACCAACGCCGGTTACCAGCCGGTTTATGTTGATGTGTATGCAGGTACACCGGCAGAAGAGAGCAAAGTGCTGACAGTGCAGGCAGGCGGTGCGCTCCAGGTTTGGGGAATGACCCTGAATGTGAATTCAGACCTGAACATTTACGGATCCCTTACCATGACCAATGCGGCGGGTATCATTAATGTAACCGGCAACTGGACTGATTACGCCGGTGCGGCGGGATTCACGGAAGGCCCTGGCAGGGTAGTTTTCAACGGACCCGGGCACCAATATATCTTGTCGAGTGAAAACTTTAACATCCTAGAGGCCAAGATGGGTGCAGCCCTTCGAATCAACAATGCTACGACTACGGTTACCTGTAACCAGTACGACTGGACTACCGGAGGGATCGATGTGCTTGCCGGAACCTTTAACGTTCTTGACCTTTACGACAGCGGTTTATTCGGAACCTATTGGGTTAACGGCAGTGGCGCTTTAAATATCACCCAGGATGCCGCACAATATACCGACTTACGGGGTGAAATCCATATTTACGGTGGAACAATGACGGTAACCGGGGGGTTGGGCGCGAGTTTCTGGCCTTATATCAACAATGCCACGATTGAAATGTCTGCAGGTGTTCTTGATTTTAAAAACAATGGGATCTACCTGAATGGTTCACCAACTCTGACAGAAAATATTACCGGTGGTACGATCAGGACAAACGGCTCATTTTATGGTGCCAGGACGGACTTTACACCATCCGGCGGCACGGTAGAATTGTATGGAACTACAGATGTAACACTAAGTTACGGATTGGGAAGCAATTTCGCAAACCTGCTGATCAATAAAGCAGCAGTGCTCAGCAATGCTCCTCAGAGCTCACCGGAGATTTTTTACGACAGGTCAGGCAACATAGTCAACAGTCCTTTGACCAGTGGTGTTAATGCCACATCCGACCTCGTAATCCTGGGGAATTTAACCATACAGACCGGAACACTTGTGGCCCCGGCATCCATACAAATTGCAGGAAACTGGACCAACAATGTCGGAACTACCGGATTTACCGAAGGTGCCGGGATGGTCTCCTTCAATGGCACTGGTCACCAATACTGTTACGGGGAAACCTTCAATACCCTCGAATTGAATAAACCCGTCATGGATTTGCATATTCCCACAGGCACTACCACAACCTGTCAATCGTATGACTGGACCAGTGGTGAACTGGAGGTTGAAGGTGGTACCTTCATAGCAAACGACCTGGCTGATAATGGTATATATGGTAAATATTATATAACTGCCTCCGGAGGTTTGCTGGAATTGCACCAGGATGCAGCACAATATATTGACCTTGACGGACGCATTGTAATCAGTGCCGGTACAATGAATGTTTATGGCGGTACTGGCTATAGTGTATGGCCCTATGCGACAGATGCTGCCATATGGATGTACGGTGGTGTGCTCGATTTCAAGACCGGGGGCATTTATATTTACAACTCGCCAAGTTATGCGCTTGATGATATCATCACAGGTGGTGTTATCAGGACTGCCAGTGGTTTTTATGGCGAGAGGGCAGATTTTACACCAACAGCCGGAACGTTCGAGTTTTATGGCTCATCAAACGTAACTCTTTATGAATTGAACGGTTGCAAGCTCTTTAATGTGAACATTAATAAAGGAGCAAAATCCCCGGGAAATCCAATTTCGGGAACACCAGTATCAGATGCGCGTTTTTCACAGATACTGGCGCCGGGAAGCGCTTCAAACAGCGCACTCCTGTCCACCGACTTTACCATCGCCAATGACCTTACAATTTCGTCGGGGTACTTTGTTCCAAATGGCCATTCCGGGATCGTGAAAAACTATTGTCATGTATATGGCTCTCTTGAGATGACCAATGCTGCTGATAAGTTATATGTTGGCACAGATTCTTATGACAACCTGGAATTCCATGCCGGTTCAAACAGCACACTCTCAGCAGGGGAGATCTACCCGGCATCCTGGGTTTATTCTTCAGGTGCGGCAACCGTGAACGGAACGGCCGGGAATACCATCTATTTTACCGGCACCAATGTGACAGGGTTGGATATTGAAGGGCCAGGTTCGGTTTTTGGCAATATTGACTTTAATAAACCCTCGGTTTTATCGTGGCTGAATTCCTATTCAGGTAATGTGGTTGAACTGGCTGGCAATCTCACAATGCATCCGGACAATATACTGAGCATGCAAGGAACCTCTATGACAGTTCATGGAACCGTCACAGATGATCCAACCAGCAGTATATACCTGCACCAGGGATATGACAATCCAGGTTCACAGGTTAATCATGGCGCTATGCTCGTTCCCCCGGTAATGCACTCACCGGCCACTATAGGCAATTTTATCATTGATCCGGCTTTTACGCTGAATGGACTACTCGATGTGGCAGATTGCAATGCATTGGTTCATGGTATTTTTCACCTGGCTAACACGGGTAATTTAACCATCAGCAGTGGTTCATTTATTGCTGATGCATCAAACCATGCCAAAGGCTGGGAGTATCTTGAAGGACATATTTCCCTTGCTTCCGGGCTCTTTGAGATCACCCATAACAGCATTCAGTTCGCGGATGGGGCAACCAGTACTATAACAGGTGGAATCATGAGATCGGGTGAAGCTTTTGCTGCAATCAATACCGGGAATTTTCTACCAACTGGCGGAACTGTGGAGATTACCGGTACCGGGTCAAACACCATTTATTGCGATGGCGGCAACTTTTTCCATAATTTGCTGATCAACCGTAATGCCGGTTCCTCTTCTTTTCTGTTTACACCTATCACGGTAAACAATACGCTAACGGTTAACGGAGGTTACTTGAACTTTAATGGTAATGTTGTAAATGTGAGCGGCGGTGTTTCAATCAATATTGGAGCGACACTTCTCAACCCTTCCGGAACCCTACAACTGGCAGGTGGAACCACTTTGAATGTAAACAGCGGAGGGACACTTTCAGTAACGGGAGATCTTGCTTTTCCTGCAACTATTTCACGGATATCTACAGGTAATTATGCCTTTAATGTTCAAAGTGGCGGGACTGTATCGGCTCATGATGCCACCTTCCAGTACATGGATGCAAATGGTATCAATTTTCTTGCTGGCAGTCTTGTTGATCCGGCCAATGCATTTACCAGGTGTACATTCCAGAATGGCGCTTCCGGCGGAACGTTGCTGAAATTTAACAACAGCCAGGTGATGACCATACGGAATGCAGTCTTTCCGGCGAATACCTGGACAGGTGCCAGCAATGTGTCCAAAACAGTCAATGCCGGGCACGTTTACTTTGTAGATTTTTCTGGTGCATTCTCCGGGGAGGCATTTGACGGTGATAGTTTCAACCTGCTTGACTGGGTTCCAACTTTAACGGCAACAGCTACTTCAACTGTTCCTTCTGTCTGTGCCGGTTCATCGACCCAATTGAACATAACCCGGACGGGTGGTCTTGCTCCGTTCACCTATGTATGGAGTCCGGCGACAGGCTTGTCCAATCCTTCAATTGTAAACCCGGTTGCAACACCTCTTGCTACAACCACCTACAATGTAACGGTGACGGATGCGCTTGGATCAACTGCCACCAGCAGCATTTTGGTAACTGTCAACCCGTTGCTGCCGGTGAGTGTTTCAATTTCACCTTCAGCCAACCCTGTCCCTCCCGGAACGCTTGTTACCTTTACGGCTACCCCTGTAAATGGGGGCGCTTTGCCAGGTTACCAGTGGAAAGTTAACGGGGTGAACATTGTGTCAGGCAGTCCGACATTCTCCTATGTTCCATCAAACAACGATCATGTGACCTGTGTGCTGACATCCAATGCAGTTTGTCCTACAGGCAATCCTGCAACTTCAAACAGCATTGCCATGATCGTAGTGGTAACCAACGCTTCTGTCACCGGGTCAATTCCCGGCCCGATGAGTCTCTGTTTTGATGCCTCCAATACCATTACAGTTGCCGGTGGCGGATCAACATTTGTCGTCCAGAGCGGTGCAAGCGCTACCATGATTGCTGGGGTGAAAATTTCCTACCTGTATGGAACCACCGTACTTCCTGGCGGTTACATGCACGGTTATATAACTTCGACCAATTCTTACTGCGGCGCATTGCCTGCATCCATGGTAACATTGACCAGCGGGAGTGAAGAGGGGTTGTCTGATCCGAATCTCTCTTCAAGGTTTGCCATCTATCCTAATCCGACGACGGGTGTTTTCACACTGCAGGACAGGAGTGAGCAGGCAGCAGGAAATATACAGGTGGAGATTTACGATATGCGTGGGGATCGTATCCTTTCAAAAACGTGTTCAGGTGAGAAGACCCACACTTTCACGCTTGCTGATTTTGCCACTGGACTTTATTTTGTAAAAGTAATTTCCGGAGACAAAGTAGAGTCATTTAAATTGGTTGTTGCCCGGTAGTATTTCAATTAACTCCGACCAATTAACCTGAAAAACGCAGGGTCCTCTTCGGAGGGTTCTGCGTTTTTTCTTACCGGTAAAGTCGTCTTTTTTATTCCAAATTGAATTAAATTTTAAGCTAAACTTCTGAATATGTGTGTTTTTTGAAATGAACATGGCCCCGGTCTTTTTTTTGTTTGTATGAAAGGTATTTCCTATCTTTGCAGCCCTTAAATTAGCAATAAGGGAATTGGAGAGGTGGGTGAGTGGCTGAAACCAACAGTTTGCTAAACTGTCGTACGGGAA